>CAVQUQ010000013.1:0-297162 GCA_963716835.1 uncultured Alphaproteobacteria bacterium
GTGACAAGCGATCGCCCACACCTGAAATAGACGCCCCGGCAAGTGGCGTGCCTGTGAAGAACTGCGAAGGGGACCATTGCTTTGGGCGGTCTCTCATTCGCTGGAACCAGAACCTGAGAACGTGCGCGCGAAAGGTGCGAGTGGGCGTCATAGACACATCTTCGACCTCACACATCCTGCCCTGGCGGGACACCGTTTCAGCAGCGGCGTCTTCTTGCCAGAAGGCTCAACCGCTGACCACGACTGGCATGGAACAGCTGTGCTTTCCATTCTCGCAGGAACTCGAGGAGTAGTACGCCCGGCCTCATTCCGGACGCCGAATTCTACTTGGCAAGCGCATTTCAAACCGATGAGAATGGCAACTCGGCAACGGACACAGTGAACCTTCTGAATGCGCTCGCATGGCTCGATGCCCTCGATGTCCGGCTCGTCAATATGAGCTTCTCTGGGCCGCCCGATGAGCTGCTCGAGACGGCTATTGCAAAAATGCATGCGAAGGGCGTGGTGTTTGTTGCTGCCGCGGGCAATGAGGGGCCTGCTGCGCCACCAAGCTACCCCGCGGCATACCCATCGGTGATCGCCGTGACCGCAGTCGGCGAATTCTGCCAGGGCTACCGGTATGCCAATCGAGGTTCGTACGTGGACATCGCAGCTCCGGGTGTCGACGTCTGGACCGCCCTTCCGAACGGCATGCAGGGCTACAAGTCAGGTACGTCGTTTGCGGCACCGTTTGTGACCAGCATCATTGCCGCGATGCAGAAAACAGAGACTACCGAGCGATAAGTCAGAAATCCTGAAGCGGCTCGCCTTCAAGGATCTGGGCAAGCCGGGGCGCGATCCCGTCTACGGGGAAGGTTTGCCCCTATCACCAGGAAGCTGCGGCACTTCTCAAAGCGTGGCGACGCGTGCGACCCCTCCGCCGTTCGCTCCGCAGGAGTGTCAGTAGGAGCCGCGGCAGCAAGTCCCGATCCGGGTGCTGCGTTCTCCTGGGTGCCCACAGGAGGACCGAACTAGCTTCGTCTGCGTTTCCCGAATTGGATCTTGAACTGAGCACGCCATCTCGTCTCTGCGTGCCTTAGTGCTTGGGCGGGCCGGTCCAATCCCCGCCAATCAACTCGGCTTCATCGCCAGGGTCGAGAACATCGCCTTCAATCAAGCCGTTGACGGCTGCGTCAACAGCCGGCGAGCCGGAGCCTGAAGCGGGGTGGAATTCGCCAGGTGCGGGAGCGTGAGACGAAATCTCCGAATAGACGACGATGCGCCAGGAACTTCGTGTGCAGCTTTTCGCCTGTCTCACCCGCGGCACGCCAAGCCGGCAGCTCGTCCGGTAGATGGCGATTCGATTTATATTGACGGCAATACCCGCCGTCGCTGCTGCGAAAGAAAGAATGGGCGTAATGGTCTCTGCCCCTCCCGCTTGCGTTCCAGCGGCAAGTGTCTTGCCGCTGGGTGCGGTGTTGAGGGCGACTGCAAGCTTACCCACCGCATAACGACCGCCATCGTCCATGGCGATGAATCGAGGGTCCTCTGAGAGTGAATTTTCCGACGGCTGTCTCAGCAGCCAGATAGTCACGACGGCTGTCAGGGCTACCACGGAGAATGCCGCGATGGGGACTAGCTTGATATTTCCTGGCAGGAGCATTTCACCGAGCGACGACAAGATCGCGCCCCAGGGCCTCCGCGTTGGGGGCGGGGCCGAAGGCCTGCTGACTGCTGGGCCCGAAGATAGGATCAGGCTGACGAATTTCTCGGGTACCGGTTTCCGCGCAATCGGACCGAAGATCTCACTTAGCCCCGGCCCGCGCCAGCACGAGTGGCTGCAATCTGGCCCGGAGGACCGGATCGGAGGCGAGCAGGGCCTCGATCCGCGCGCGCTCGTCGGGCGGCAGCGCATCGTCGGCATAGGCCATCAGATCCTCGTCAGGAACGCCTTCCACGAGGGGCCTCCCCAATCGTTCCATGCGTGGTTTGCGGCTTCTCGAGCATCGCGGCTCCGATTGCCTGGCGAGCGCGCGCCAAGCGGCTCATAACCGTTCCGACCGGGATGCCGAGGATTTCGGCTGCCTCTGGATAAGTCATCCCTTCCACACATATGAGCGCGAGCAGTACCTGTTGATCATCGCTCAATTTTTCCATGCAGTCTAAGACGGCCGAAACCATCAATCGGTTTTCCACGACAGTGCGGCCGTCCGAGTCGGCGATATTCATGACCGTGTCGAGATCGGCTGGCTCGCCCCTTACTTTCGCCGCACGGCCCCGATCAACCCATAGGTTTCGTGCGATCTGGTACATCCAACTATCGAGCCGTGTTCCAGGTTTCCATTGGTCAATACGCGCTAGCGCACGCTCGCACGTGTCTTGCACCAGATCATCGGCCTGATCCGCGTTCCGCGTCAGCGTGTACGCAAAGCGGCGTAGACGCGGCAGAAACTCGATCATCCGGGATCGAACATCTTCCGTCACGGATCTCGATCTCCGCAGAGTCATGAGGGAAACGCCTGGGGGGAGGAAAGTATTCCGCCAATTGTAGTCAACATTCTTCCATTTCTCTGTCCTTGGGCGTTCCCGGCACCGGCTAGGGCAAGCGGATTTCTTTAGCTCTGCAGTGCGTTATCGCCGTTTCATCTGTGCCGCAAATGACGTCGTTGAGTGGCATGTGCCGCAGGCCCGGCCGAAGGCCCCCCGGTGCTTGTCGTCCTGGCTGTGGCAGCTGTAGCATTCAGTGGTAAGGGCAAGCGTCTCTGGGCTTTTCTCGCGGTGGCATGCATGGCAGGAAATCGCCGCATGGGCCCCCGTCAGGTCGAACTTTGTTTGCGTTGCGTGGTCGAAGCGCCAAAGCGGCCAGCCGTTGGGATTGTGGCACTGCTCGCACGCGGAGCCGAGCCGTCCCTCGTGATGGGTGTCCTTATGACATGCATTGCAGGCTCGCGAGGTGCCCTTGAACTCCTGCGACAGATGACAGCCCTCGCAAGGGACAGCCGCGTGAAGACCTATCAAGGGAAAACGGGTCAGGTCGTGATCGAAGTCAATTCTCTTTACGCCAGCCCTGCTCGTTGTGACAGCGCTCGCAGCGCGTGCCGAGCTGACCCTGATGCGCATCGTGCTTCTTGTGGCACGAGACGCAGTCGGTCTGCAGTTTGTCGGCGTAGAGGTCGCCGGTGTGGCAAGCGCTGCAGAGCACCTTGCGGTGCTCCCCGCGCAATGGAAACTTGGTTGCCTTGTCGTGGTCGAAGCGAATGGATGTCCAACCTTGCGTCGCGTGGCAGGTCTCGCATTTTGCGCCGTATCGGCCGCCATGCGGATCGCCGAGCCGGTGGCAGCCCACGCAGGTGGTGTCAACACCCTTCCACTGCTCGGCGGCATGGCAGGCCCGGCAAGCAACGTCCTTGTGTGCGCCAGTGAGCGGGAATTTGGTCTTGCTGTGGTCGAAGGGCTTGGCGCTGCGCCAGGCATCGGTTGAATGGCAAGTGGAGCATTCGGGCCCCAAGCGTCCTGCGTGCGGATCATTCTTCTTGTGACAGGCGACGCAATCCGAGGGCGCTTCCCGCATCCGCTGCCCCGCCTTGTGGCAGCTCGTGCAAGGGACACTCGTATGAGCGCCCTGGAGCAAGAAATCCGTGAGATCATGGCGAAATGTCTGAGGATCCAATCCGACAATGTCGGCTTGCCGTCCCTTGTGATCGGTGTGGCAGGTCCGGCACTCGCTTTCCCGGATCGTCGGATGCCGGCCGTGGAATCCCTTTCGCTCTGCGATATCGGAAGCAATCGGCTTGTGGCAATCGATGCAGAGACGAGACTGCGTCTTCTGCGAGAACGCTTCATGGCATTGCGCGCAGTCTTTCTCGAGCTTGGCGTGCCCCTCGATGAGCGGCCCCGGATTGACGAGCTTTTCGAAGATGTTCTCCGCGCTCGCCGAGCGATACCAAGCTGAAATCAGCAAGACGGCTGCCGCGAGGGCGACGGGCGCGCGAGGAGTTGTGTGGCTGTCCTCAACATCAATAGAGGTGGACGGCGACGACGTGCAGAATCGCTGCCCCGATCAGAACGACGAAGAGCGGCAGATGCAGATGGTGCCAGAGGGAGAAAAGGCGCGTGTAGAAGGCCAATGTCGCGGTCTTCAAAATTGCTGCGCGAAAGACTGTCAGATGTTCTCGGACGAGGGCCATGCGCTCGCGCCGCATGCGACGCGACCAGCCGTATCTCTTGGCCCCGAGCCGGATGGCATTGTCGGCGAGCGTCGTGAGCCTGCGCACGATGCGACGCGATCTTGGGCCAATACGGAAGATCTGCCAGGCGGTTGCGACGGCGCCAGCGTTGGGGTTGGGCAAGCAGCGCTCCAAAGCGGCAAGCTCTCTCGCGAAGGCTTCGTTGCCGCCGGTATCTGTGCCGAGCACCGATTTGAGCGCAGCCAAATCCGCAAGCAGCTGCTGCGTCTCGGCCCTTTGTCCGTAAAGCCCCATGTGGATGCGAGCGTATAGATAGCGACCGATCAGACCACTCGCTACCACGATGAGCATGGCCACGGTCGCGACGGTGGCGTTCAGAGAGTTCAGCTTAAAGTTGGCGTGGAACAGGATGAGCGTCGGCCCGAGAATTCCCATCAGCATGTGGGCACGGAACCAAGTCTTGACACTTCCGAGATGGCGCAACGACTTGACGCGCTTGCGCAGCGGGTAGAGCAGCAACATGAGCATCGTGACGGCGCCGACGATCCCGAGCCAGTAGCCTGTCCCCTCCTCGGGGCTGAGATGCTGCTCCTCACGGGTGATCCAGCCAAACGCCAAGGCGCCGGTCACGGCGACAGCAAAGACGAAGGGAAGCAGCCGTTCCAGCGGTCGCTTTACGTAGTGGGCAAAGCGCGCGGCAGCGCTCCAATCTGAATTCGCTGGCATGCCGCGCGAAGACCGGAGGGCGAAGGAGTTGTTCGCTCCGCGATGAGGCAACCTTCCTAATGGATGAAGCGGCGAAATGTCTGTCATCGAGCTCCCCTCGGTTGGAATGCTCGCGCACAAGGCGCCGCCGATGTAGCGACGGCGGTGCCATGGCGCGGTTTTTCGAGGGGTATGCGACCAGCCGCGATTGCGATCGATCAATAGAAATCCTGGCGTTTTCATGACGCCAATTGCGGAAGGGACAGAAAGAACGCGCTGTTCAAGTTTTGGATGGAATGGTTTCGCCTTAGTAGACGTTCCCTATGCGGGTATGCAGCCAACCGGTCGAAACGAGTAGCGGAGCATTTGGATGCGCCGCTAGAGGATCCGGCTTTGGCCTTCACGCCTCAGGGCCGTCCATCGCCTCCGGCGAGACGCGTGCGTGAAGCGTGAATGCTGATCCTCAGGCTCATAGATACGAGGGTGGCAGATGATATCGATGCTCGTGGGCTGGGGACTCATTCTATCTGCAGCGCTTGTTGCAGGGTGGGTCGCAATTCCGCGCCTTCGCGAAGCGTGCGGTCAAGAGGTGCCGAGTTTGGAAGACTGCAACCAGCGTCTCGCTGAGATCGACGTCAGACTGCGGGAAGGACAACTGAATGCGTCCGAGGCGGATACTGCTCGGATAGTCCTCCTTCGCCGGCTGCGGCCGGCAGGCCAACGACGCCCATTCCATACCGCGGGCGGATTGTTGGCTCGCCATCGAGTGATTGCACTCATCGGAACGGCGGGCGTCGTGTTCACAGGCCTCACGGCAAGCAGCTACTGGACAGGTGAGTCATCCTTTGGCGGCGGAGCGGAGCCAGAAGCTGCTTCGCTTGTGACGTCGTCCGCAGGAACCGACGCCGCTGTCGTTGCACAGCTCAAGGCCTATACGCGGTCTTTGGAAAATATCCCGCCGACGGTCGCGTCGTTGCCAGGCGACATGCTCCCCGGCGTCGACACAATGATCGACCGTCTCGCAGCCCAACTCAAGAAAAGCCCCAACGATGCAGCCGGCTGGCGGATGCTCGGCTGGTCCTACTTTCATACGGAGCGCAACGACGAGGCGGTCGTCGCATACGCGCGCGCAATCGAGCTCGATCCCCAGAATGCCGAGATCAAGGCTGGGTACGAGGAAGCCAAAGCCAAGTCCCCGAATGGGCGCGCGGTAAACATCGACCAGCCGGCAGATGCAGCCGCCGCCACGGCAGGAAATGACAGCGCGAGCTCGGAGAATCTCAAGAAGGCAGTCGCGGGGTTGCCGGCCGAACGCGAGACGATGATCCGTTCGATGGTTGAGTCTCTCGCGAGCCGTCTGGAGACGTCGCCAGCTGACGCGGAAGGTTGGATCCGTCTCATACGCTCTCGCGTGGTCCTTAGCGAGCGGGACAAGGCGACTGCCGCTCTCCGCAAGGCGCTGGAGACCTTCAAGGATGACGCCGGCAATCGGGAAAAAGTTTCAGCCTTGGCGAGCGAGCTTGGTCTCTCAGTCGACTAACCGGCAATGTGCTGAGCCAGATATGGATGCCGCGTATGCATGACGTCATACTCGCCTATGCACTGCCTCTGACAGCGATATGGGCCGCTTACGCCTGGGCCCGGCATCGCGTGCATGTGCAGAACAGTACCGTTCGCGAGGCCGCAAAAGAAGCGGGTCTCTTCGAGCCGTCGTCACTGCATCCCTTGTTCGATCCTGCGCTCTGCCGCGGTTGCGGAGCCTGCGTCAAGGCTTGCCCCGAAGGTGACGTGATCGGAATCATCGACGGCAAGGCAGCTCTCATCGAGCCGTCCCAATGCATTGGCCATGGCGCATGCCGCGCGTCCTGTCCGTTCGGAGCGATCACACTTGTCTTTGGGACAGAGGAACGTGGCGTCGATATCCCGCACGTCCATCCCAATTTCGAGACAAACGTACCGGGCGTCTTCATTGCCGGCGAGCTGGGTGGCATGGGCCTCATCCGCAATGCCATCGAGCAGGGGCGGCAGGCGGTAGCGGCAATTGCCAGGCTCGACGGCCTAGGGCGGCGGGATCGGTTGGATGTGGTCGTCGTCGGCGCAGGGCCCGCGGGAATATCGGCAAGCCTTGCTGCACTCGAGAGCCGGCTCAGCTTCGTCACAGTCGAGCAGGAGAGCCTTGGCGGGACGGTTGCACACTTCCCGCGCGGCAAGGTCGTGATGACTGCGCCCGCCACACTTCCTCTCGTCGGGCGGATAAAGTTCAGGGAGACCACGAAAGAAAAGTTGCTGGCATTCTGGCAGAGAGTAGTGCGCCAGTATTGTCCGCGGATCCATTTCGAGGAGCGCGTCGTGCGCGTTGCGCCATCGGGTGACGGCTTCGAGGTGGCGACCACGCGCGGACTGTATCGTGCACGATCAGTTCTCTTGGCCATCGGTCGGCGCGGGACGCCGCGCCGGCTCGGCGTACCGGGCGAGGAACTCGCCAAAGTGGTCTACCGCCTCTCTGACCCAGCACAGTACAGGGGCCAGCATGTTCTCGTCGTCGGCGGCGGCGACAGTGCGCTCGAAGCGGCGGCGGCAATCGCTAAGGAGAGCGGCACAGTGACCCTGTCCTATCGCGGCGATGGATTCGCGCGCGCAAAAATGAAGAACCGACGAGCAGTAGAAGAAGCAGTGAGATGCGGGCAGCTCAGAGTGCTGCTGGGCTCGAGTGTGCTGCGCATCGCGGCGTCGAGCGTCGACCTCGAGTACGGTGGACAGCAATTCCAACTTCAGAATGACGCTGTCATCGTGTGCGCAGGCGGCATTCTCCCGACCGCATTCCTCAAGAGCATCGGCATTGAGGTTGAGACAAAACATGGTACGGCGTAGCCGAGAACTCGTCGTTGGAGCAGTTGCTTTCCTCGTTGCCGCAAGCGTGGGTCCATGGTGTCTGCCGGTATTCGGACAGGACGCAGCCATTGCACGCGCCAGTGCGGACGCGGCGCTGCGGTCGGGTGACTTCGCGCGCGCGGCAAAAGAGTTAGCCATCAGCGCCAATGCCGGAGACCCTGAGGCGCAATTCCGCTTGGCTGGGCTCTATCGGTCTGGGCGCGGCGTAGCTCAGGATGACGCTTCGGCCTTCAAATGGACTCGCGCCGCTGCGGTACAAGGCCATCTTGAAGCTCAGGTTCAGTTAGGGGTCCTCTATCAAACGGGACGTGGCGTCGGTCGCGACGATAAGGAAGCTCGTCTGTGGCTTGCGAAGGCCGCCGAACGCGGGTCGGAACTAGCCGCGAAACTCCTTGCGAAGCCTCACTCGGATGGTGGCGCGGCAAGCTCTCGTTCGTCGGACAGCGAAGAGGATGGTTGGAGGACGACGACGGTAGCTGCGCCCCCACACATCGATGCGACTCAAGCCAAGCGCGGGCAGCGCAATGGTTGGTCTGCACTCATGGATGCTGCATGGCGGGGGCAGGATGATGCCATTCGTGCGTTGATCGCTAGCGGCGCAGACATCAATGCAATCGATAAGCAAGCTGGCTCGGCACTATCGCGTGCTGCTGCGGGTGGACACGAAAGCGCGGCCGCTCAATTGCTCGATGCCGGAGCCGCCGTTGACGCCCCCAATGCGGCCGGGGAGACGCCGTTGATGCTTGCGGCTGATAGAGGCCACGTTGCGATTGTCGAGCTACTCATCAAAACGGGTGCCGATGTGCGTCGCTTGGACAAGGCGGGCGTCACGGCTCTGATCCATTCTGTTCGCGGCTGCCATGAAGATTCAACAGGTGTACTCCTCAAGGCAGGCAGCTCCGCTGAAGAAAAAAAAGCGGATCGCGAGACAGCGCTCATGATGGCGGCACAGCAATGCAATGAGCGTCTCGTGGCTGTGATATGTGATCGTGCCGCCAATCTAGAGGCAGAGGACTCGGGCAAGAGAACTGCGCTGTGGCACGCTGCTGAGCGGGGCAACCTGCCAGCAGCCCGCGTGCTCGTCGGCCGAGGCGCCAAGATCGACGCCACCGACAACGAGGCATCAACACCTCTTTTCAAAGCGCTCGAACGCGGTCATGGGGACGTTGCACGGCTCTTGATCGCACACGGAGCGGGAGTGAACTTGGCCAACACATTCGGAAACACGCCTTTGATGCTCGCGGCACGATCAGGCGATCCAGCACTCATCGCTGTACTTGTTGCTGGTGGTGCGGACGTCAATGCACGTAACAGGCTCGGCAATTCAGCGCTGATGGTAGCGGCAGAAAACGGCAGAAGAGACGCTGCCGAGGCTCTGCTCAAGGCTGGCGCCGACCGCAGCCTGCGCAATAAGCGGCGCGCAAAGGCCGCCGATTTCGCCTTGGTCGCCGGCAACGCTGCTCTTGCCGAGTTGCTGCGATGAATGGGGTGTGAGTGCGCTGTGATCTCTGTGGTCATCCATTTCAGAGGTTGAGACGTCCCGCCAATAGATATGATGAAGCAGTCGTCCGTCCGTCACATGATGCTCCGACGAGGCGACGACGTGATCGACGGGGCAGGGGGGTACCGGCGCTGGGTCCCATGCCACCCGCCCAACTCGATTGCGAGGACAGGACAGCGCGCAAGCGCGACCTGCGCAAAGCTAGATTCTGCTACGGCAAACTGCTACTGTGCATAGCAGTAGCAGTCACATAAACGTACGTAATATCAATAAGTTATGACGTCGAGTGAACCCGTCCCCTACGGGGCGCCAAAGCGCGAATTTTCCATTTAAAATCAATCGGTTGGACACTCGCGGGGAATCCCGGTGGGACACTTTTGGTGTCCTTTCGTTCCAAGAGCGACATCGCGTTGGCGGCCAGCGTCTTTTGCTCGGCGGCGCGCGTATAGCGTTCGGCTTCCTTCAGTGTCAGCCACCCGAAAATGCTCATGAGCTGGTTTGCGGTCGCGCCGTTCTCGGCGGCGATGGCCGCCCCTGCCTTGCGCAATCCGTGCGCCGTGCAAAGCGGGAGGCCGGCTTCGTCGCACCACTGGCGGATCTTGTTGCCGAAGCCATTGCCCGTGAAGGGATGCCCTTGATCGGTGGCGAGAAATGTCTCATCGCCCGTTGGGCTCGCATCGATGATCTCCTGCAGGACCGGGAGCACGGGAAGCTCGAGGGTAATCGGCTTGCGATTGCGGTTCTTCTGCTGGGTGAATTTGAGCCATCCCTCGCGGAGGTGCTGCCTGCCGAAGAGCACCACGTCCGAGCGGCGCTGGCCGGTATAAAGCAGAAGGGCGAGGGCCAAACGAGCCTTGGAGCCGACGGGATGGCGGGCCTCATATTGCGACACCTCGTCGACGGACCAGGAATAGTATCCGCCGGGCTGGCCTTTCAAATACGAGAGGTCCCGGGCGGGGTTGACGGACACACCCGGCACCTCCTCCTCGATCGCCCACTTGAACATGCGGCGGATGGCCTTGACGCGCCCGTTGGCAGCCCACGGGAGGCCCGCCTTGTGATCGCGCAAGACGCGGATCGCCTTGCGGGTCATGCGCGCAAGGGGAAAGTCGGCAAATGTTTCCGACGCGTCCGGCGCGATGGGTTCGTGGCACACGTGCTCGAGGATGCGCCGTCGCGTCGTCTGCGTTGAGGGATCGAGCTGCGTGAAGTCGGTGGAGGCGAAGTACTGGGTGCAGAGCCACCGAAACGTGCCGGGCTTGGGTCGCAGGTCGGCTGCGGCCGCTTCCGGCACGTTGTTGTGCGTGGCGCCTCGCGCAGCATCGTAGGCAGACTGGAACTCGGAGGTTCCGGGTTTGCCGCGAATGCGGATTTTCTTCTGCCCTTTGCGGCGATAGTAGTAGCGGTTGTTGCCGTGGCGGTCGCGGTCCTTGCAGAGGTACGGATACTCAACTGGTACTCTCACCGCCGCGGCTCCTGATTATAGGGCGACCTTGCTCCAGGGATCGCCGTGCACTTCGTAATCCGATAGCGCGGAAAAGGCGTCGTCAAGCCTGTAGCGATCCCACACTACTCGCGCGTTGATGCGAACTGGCTTCGGCATGCGGCCGTCCTCGACCATTTCATCAAACAGCGTCGGCGCGACGCCGATATAGGTGGCTGCCTGGACGCGTGAGAGGCCGCGCGGTGTAAGCGAGGGTGGCAGCTGCTCTCGGCGGCTGGGCATAATGTAGCAATACGGAGCGCGCGTCTCAGTATCAATACCGTATAAATCTACCTTAGTATCTACCTTGCTCATTCAAGGTGCGACGCGCTAAGTAAGATCATGGGCGAAAGCGCGGTGATCGTCGGCTTCGTGTCGCAGAAGGGCGGCACCGGAAAGAGTACGCTGGCGCGCGCTCTGGGAGCGGTGGTGGCTGCCGCCGGCCTCAAGGTGAAGATCGCCGATCTCGATCCCCAGCAGGAAACGGTCCTCGAGTGGGAGCGCATCCGCGAGGAAAAGAGAAGTGGGCCCGCTCTGGGAGTCGAGGCCATCGATAGCGCATATGACGCTATCGCGAGCGCCGAGGACGATGAGCTTCTCATAATCGACGCTCCGGCGCACGCCAATCGCGGTACCCTTGAGATTGCGCAGGCGGCGACGCTCGTCGTGCAACCGAGCGGTGCGAGTGTTGATGATCTGCGGCCGACGGTCTTGCTTTTCCATGAGCTCGTCGCGGCCGGGGTGCCGCAGACGAACGTCGCAGCGAATGTCACGGCATTGACAGCTGCGCTCGTAAAGCGCCTCGCCGATGCACATTACCTCAATGTCTACGATTCTGATTTCGCTTGGCGGGGCGAACTCTGGCGCCGGGCGCAAGGTGGCGGGACGACCGTGTGTGGGAGCAGCGCCGAGGACGTGGGGCATTAGCACGGCAGTCCAGGTGTCCAAGTAATTGGTCAGACCTTGTACCTTCGCAGCGGGTGGCCCGCGGCGCAGGAGAAACGTCTGCTTTAGGTCAGTAGCGGCTATGCCGAAAGTTTTGCGTCTCGTCCGTTTCGACCTCAAGAGCTGACAGATGGACGCCTAGTCGCAGGCGGCATGTATGGGCCAAATGCAGATATCGTCCGTCCCGCATACCGAAATTGAACTGGTGCAGAAATTCGTTCAATCTGCAGCCGACAGGTATGAGGTCGAGACTATCGGCATTCATTTGCGCTCCACCTTAACAAGTAATCTTCGTCGCGACGGATTGGCGTCTCTCGACCGACGCAGCCCCAACCAACGCGGCGGAACTCGTTGCCGCACATCGACGGACATTGGGTGTTCGTTCGCGGGACTATCGAGCGGAAACTGAGGCCAGTTGACTATGATCATTTGTGCCGACTGGCTGTGCCGAGCGTTCGCGATTGGCTTTGTTCTAGGCGTTGCGGCCTGCCCGGACAGCGCGCAGGCGCAGAACCACGCCAGTATCGAGATCGTGCCGACCACGGCGCACTCGCTTCCTGTCTATTCGGTGGCGTTTTCTCCCGACGGCTCGGTCGTACTCTCCGGAAGCTGGGACAAAACAGTCAAGCTCTGGGAAACGGACACTGGGCGGCTGATCCGTAACTTCACCGGGCATACCGAGAGTGTCAGCTCGGTGGCGATCTCGCCTGACGGCGCGCGCCTGCTTTCGGGAAGCTGGGACAAGACGATGAAGCTGTGGGAAGCAGGCAGCGGACGACTGATTCAGACCTTCCAGAGTCATGTATCTGGCATCAATTCCGTAGCATTCTCACCAAGCGGCTCGCGCGTGCTTTCGGGCAGCTTCGACAAGACGATGAAACTGTGGGAGGCGGACACCGGGCGGCTGGAGCAAACCTTTGCAGGGCACACAAATAGCGTCACGTCTGTAGCGTTCTCCTCCGACGGCAAGAGGGTGCTTTCGGGGAGCCAGGACAAGACGATGAAACTGTGGGACGCAAGCAGCGGACGCTTGATCCGAACTTTCAAAGGGCATTCAGAGAGTGTCGAACTCGGTGGCATTCTCCCCGGACGGCACGCAAGTGCTCTCCGGGAGCCGGGACAAGACGGTGAAACTGTGGGATGCAAGCAGCGGACGTTTGATCCAAACCTTCAAGGGGCATTCCAAAAGAGTGTCATCAGTTGCATTCTCGCCTAACGGCGCGCGCGTGCTGTCATTGCTGAACTCAGAATACTGGGAGCTGTTCAGGAACGATGACTGACGCGGTAAGCTGGGAACTCAACCTGAGCCCACGGCCCCGGATCGATGTTGCTGAACCTGAGGCAAGCTCGGAACAATCACCGTGCCGAACCAGACGAGCAGTCCGCGCGCTTTGGCGGGGCGTCAGAACTGGATGCGTGCACCGGTGATGAGCATGTCGAAGTCGTCGAGACTGAGCTTCTGGTTATTCGCGTTCGTGGTGTCACCCTCTGCGTGGCGGTAGATCACGTAGAGATCCATGGCAGCATTCTCGATGTTCTGTACGACGCCAGCCGCCCAGAAATCGATGTCGCTGTTCTTGATGAAGGCGCCGCTAAAGGACTTGCCGAGATTTGATCCAGCGTCGTCTTGGCGGAACTCGCCGAAGAGCGTGGTCTTGCCGTGGTCGATGAACTTCCTCTCGATACCAGCCTGGACGAACCACATGGTATCGGTCTCGTCGGCCAGAGGTTGGATTGCCTTCTCGCTGTCGTCATCCTGTTGACCGTAGCCGCCGTACACATAGAGGCCCGTCGGATTGTGCATGATCGTGCCGGCCGCGCCCCACCAGTGGCAATCCAGCTCCGGGGCGGTTGTATTGCACGCCGAGGTGGTCGTGTCAGTGTTCTCCTCGTAACCAACCTTGGCCACGAGCTTGAAGTCGCGCACCTCACCCTTGTAGGTGAGCGCCATGCCCCACATGTCGTCCTCGCCCCAAGATGCGGTGCCGACAAAGCCAGCGATCTCCGGCGTGTCGTAACGAACGATGTTGCGGCGGCCATTCTGGCCTGGGGTGTCGTTATTGATGCCTTGCGTGAGATCCCGCCACTGGAGCGCTGTAGCGGCAGTGTTGCCGTTCACAAACTGCCCATTCACCCGGATCGCGAATTGAGCCATGGCGACTGTCGCGGCTTCGGCGTCGGAGTAGTTGCGAGTATTCGCGCCGTCGGCGTCGTCGAGGAGGTGATAGGTTGCCGTGCCCGTCAAGCCGACACGCACGCTGCCGTAGCTTTTGCTCTTCAGGAACCAGTAGGCGTGTCGCGTCGTGACGTTATTGGACGTTGGACCAGATGTGGCGGACGGTGTGGCGATCTGGCCAAACTGGCTGAACCCGCTCGAGGGAGCGCCATTCACTCCCAGCTCGATGACGTAGCCCGCCGACCAGCCGTCGACGATCTTGGCCTCGCCGGCGAACTTGATGCGATCCTGCTCGAGAGAGTTGGTGCCGACGTAGGCGTTGCGCTCAACGCCGTCGTCCCAGGCGAAGACCGCCTCGTTGACCCAGCCCGAAATCGTGAGGCTTACCTTGCGGTTGCCTTTGCGGGCCGTCGTGGCCTCGAGCTCGGCAACCCGCTCCTCGAGATCAGCGCAGCAGTTGCCGCCCAGATCCGCAGCCTGGGCCGTTGCCGTGCCCATTGCCAACACGCCAGAAGCCGCGAGCAACGCGAGACGAGCCCCGGATAACCTCAAATCCCCGGTCATGCCCCGAACCTTTCAATGCTCAGGTGTTCCCAATTCGGCATCACTAACGTGATTCTTGAAAGCACTCGTCCTGCCGGTGGCGGCTAATCCGACGAAAGAGTGAACCTTGAGTCATAATTGCCACGTGTCCTGCAAGCCCGCCGGTGCTTCCTGGCATGCAGACGTTGAACGTCAGCTGAACTCGCAATGACCGCTTAGGGTCATGAGCTGTCCTCGGCGTCCTTCGCGCATCACGTCCGCTAGAACCCCAAGAGCGGACACGCCGTCAGTGGTCACTGGCGTCCGCCAAGGGCCAAAATCGGACGTTTCCAATCAAGTCACGACATCGCCCAACCTTTGCTCCGGCACCCTATTCTGCAACAGAGGTTCACTTTGCGAGTGCTTTGTCGGTCAATGCCCGGATCGGTTTGGCCTTCGCATTCCCATTGTCCGCATTCACGAGCCGTTCGATGCTTTCGGGCAGCGTCGCCAGTCTTCGGGCCGAATGCTCAACCGAAGCGAAGCTTCAGGCAGCGGCCGAAAGAAGGTCCATGACGAAGCGGCGGCACGCAGCGCAAATTCCCGGCGACTCGCTTTCACGTGGACCGACAATGTTGAGAGCCTGGCCGTTGGACCGGGCTGCCAACCAAGCCCTGGCGCGAGCCAGACTGGCAGGATCTTCGAGATCGAGGGCCATGCAGGGCCTGCCGAGATCATTCGCCAGCGATATGGCGAGCAGAGTGCCAGGCGGCGTCTTCGCCTCCCTTAATCGGCTCGTCGCACAACTGGCCCACGATGAGAGCGATGACACGCGAGAACTCTATCCTGCGGGAGAGCGCTGTTGGCGCGCCCGTCGCCGCACTCCGGGCCAAGAGCAGAATTTCGACACTCGAGGCAATTGAGCTTCATCAAGTTCGAAATCAGCGGACCTGGCACAATTGCAAAGTTCGCGAGCATAGGCGGGCTCATGAGCCAGGGGGTCGACAATGGTATTCACCAAGCCGTTCTGGGAAGTCCTCGTAAGGCCCGTGGTGCTTCCGTTCTTTCTTCTTGCGCTCCTCGACGGGGCAATGACGGTCTTCGGCACATCGAAGGCACTCGGCGGGAGCCCGCTCGTTTCGCTCACGGCGGGCTTGATCGTCGGGTCGGGCGTAATGGTCACGCTCTTGTGTACGTTCGACATTTGGGGGACGTGGCATCCGGTCCTGCGGGAATCGACATTCATGACCTGGCTGCTCAGAGGTCTTTGGGGCGTGGCGTTCTTCTATGACTGGGGGACGTCGGCCTGGGGCCTCTACGAGCTTGTCGCGCACAGGTATCGCCTTGGTCAGCCCGATCACTTCTGCAACTTGCCGTCGTTGCGGCCGCCGGCCTTGTCCTATGCGGTTCCACGCTTGTCGTGTCTTTCATGACCTATAACGAGCGCCGCGAGAGCGTCAGCGGCTTGACTTCACGGTAGGCGGTCTGTGGCGCCTAGCGCCGCGGCGCAAGGTGGCGAGCGTCCGCTCGCTTTTGGCGACACGCCGCCACACGGCAAGGAACTCGGGCGATGGCAAATCCCTATAATGTGATCGTGATCGGATCGGGGCTCGGCGGTTTGACGGCGGCAGCATTGCTCGCACGCGCTGGTCGCAAGACGCTTCTCATCGAGCGCAACCACGGCGTCGGCGGGGCCGCCTCGACCTACAAGGCCGGCGATCTGATCATCGAGGCCTCGCTGCATGAGACGAGCAATCCGTGCGATCCGATCGATCCCAAGCACCACGTACTGGCGCGAGCCGGCGTCCTCAACGAAGTCGAGTGGGTGCCGACGGGATCTCTCTACGAAGTGCGCGGCGGTCCTGTCGGCGCACCGTTCGTTCTGCCCGAAGGATTTGCCGCCGCCCGCAGCGTGCTGACGGAGCGCTTTCCGTCCGCTCGCCCCGGTATCGGAGCCGTGCTCGGCGATATGGAGTGCATCGCGACGGGACTCGGGGCGCTCAGTCGCGGCAGAGCGGCCATGCGCGAGCCGGGCAAAGCCTTGTCGGCGCTCATCAAGCTCGCGCCCGTGGTCAAAGGCTGGCGCCTGTCGCTCACGGAACGATTTGATCACGCTCTTGGCAACGACGAGGCGGCAAAGTGCGCGCTCGCGGCCAACCTCGCCTATTGGCACGATGACCCCGCACGCTTGTGGTGGATCTTGTTTGCGGTCGCGCAGGGCGGCTACGTGGCTTCAGGGGGCCGTTACATTCGCGGCGGCTCTCAGCGTCTCAGCAATGCTCTCGCGCGTGCGTTGAAGGCGGCAGGCGGAGAGATCGTTTTGCGTCGCAAGGTGACCGAGATCCTGCTCGACGCGCAGGGCCGGCCGACCGGCGTTGCTCATGAGCGGCGCGAGGGCGGCGAGCGGACCGTGGCAGAAGCTCCGGTCGTTGTCGGAAACGCTGCGCCTGCAGTGCTGGCAGCCATGCTGCCGCCGTCGCCGCGGGAGCGGTTCTGGGCTCCATATGCGAGTCGCGCCCTGTCGATTTCGCTGTTCTCTGCGACATTCGGGCTGTCGACTCGTCCCGCCGAGCTGGGATTTCGCTCCTATTCGAATCTCCTGCTGCCGCGATGGATGAAGAAGCTCGCCGATTATCGCCTGAGCGGCGATCTCATGGCCGGGTTGCCGGGCAATGACATGCCGATTCTGACTGTCGTCGACTATTCTGCGATCGAAAGCGGCATCGCAGGGCCACCTTATCCCGTCTCGGTCGTAGGCGTTGACAAGGTTGGGCACTGGTCGGGGCTCGACAAAGCAGCCTATGAAGCGAGGCGCGAGCGTTGGCGCGAAGCCATCATCGGCGCGGTTGATCGAGAGTTCCCAGGGTTCGCTTCGAGCGTCGTGGGCTCAGTGTTCAGCACAGCCAGCACGATGCAGAGCTATCTCAATGCTCCGGATGGTGCAGTTTACGGGTTTGCGCCAGTTCCACCCTCAGGGCCCATCTGGAAAGGGCCCGAGACC
Source organism: uncultured Alphaproteobacteria bacterium (assembly GCA_963716835.1). GTDB lineage: Bacteria > Pseudomonadota > Alphaproteobacteria > Rhizobiales > Hyphomicrobiaceae > Hyphomicrobium_C. The sequence continues at coordinate 17,392 of CAVQUQ010000013.1, forward strand.
TCGCCGAAGACTTCGCTCCGCGGCCTCTACCTCGCGTCTTCGTACGCGGGCTCCGGCGGTTTCACCGGCGCCATTCTGGCGGGTGGCCGGGCGGCCGACCTTGTTCTGGCGGAGACGTGACCTCGTATCGGGAGCTCCCGAATGGCCATGTTTCCCGCTCAACTGCCTATGCTCTTTCGAAGCGTTGCCGCAAACGACGATACCGCAGAGCTGAACCTCCCCGACTTTACGTCGCTTTCACGGACGACGAGGGTTGCCTTCGGCGCCACGCCGCCCAGGGTCTCCATCTCGCCCAGAGCCTTTGCCGGCGAAGAGCCGCCGTGGGTCAGAAAGAAAGCCGCGTTCGAGAACCGGCCTGCCTCGTGCTGCAAGTAGGCGTGTACAGGGGGTGCAGGGTGAGAGGCCCAGATGGGGCCGCCGATTACAACGATATCGTAGGTCGTCGGCGCGTGCGTCGGCCGTTCGATCGGCGGCATGCGTCCTGCCAGGCTGTCAAAAACGCCCTTTACAAATACCCAAGGGCCTGGCCGGTAGCGTGCGCAGCGGATCTCTTCGATATCGGCGCCCAGCTCTTTCGCAAGCGTCTGCGCAACTACGCGCGTCGTTCCCGATAGCGAGTAGTAGACGACAAGGGCTCTCAACGTTCGTCTCCAAGGATGACGTGCTACTTTGCGGGCGCGCAGAGGCTACCTAGGAACTTTCGGGAGCTCTCGCCTTGAGACGCGTCAACCCCGCTCTCGGGCAAAGAAGGCCGGACGCCCAACCGGTTTGGCGTCTAGAAGCCCGGGATTGAGCTTATCCCACGATGACATGACGACCTCGAGATGACAGGTCAAAACCTTCGGCCCATCACAGAAGTGTCGTCCGCTGCCGCTAGGCTGCAGCATGATGGTTGCACAAAGGGCAACAGCCGTCATGCAAGAAATCACCGCTCTGCCTGCAGACGGTCTTGCGGCCGCACGCGACGCTTCGCATATGCCGCGAACCGTTGATGTCGCGGCGTCGATGAATACACAAGCGGTGGACGGCACTCGTGAAGGGGACGACGAGGTCGTCGGCATCCCCAATCTCGACCGCATTCTGCGCGCCACGACCGGTCATCTTACGCAGGGCGTGTCGCCACATGCGACGGCTGCGGCCTGGTTCGACTGGATGTCCCACTTCGTACGCTCGCCCCAGCGACAAGCCGAACTCGTCGCACTCGCCGTTTCGCATTCTATGAAGCTCGCGAGTTTTGCAGGACGGGCTGCCGCGGTTAGGCAGCCTGTGGAGCCACCGTTCGCGCCGGAGGGCGGCGACCACCGGTTCGCCGACCCCGCGTGGCGTGATTTCCCCTACGTGCTGTGGCAGCAAGCCTTTCTCGCGGTGGAGAACTGGTGGGACGCAGCCACCCGCGAGATCCGCGGCATGTCGCACAAGGATGCTCAGCGCGTCGCCTTCATGACGCGGCAGATGCATGGATGTCTGGTCGCCATCGAACCATCCGCTGCTCAACCCACTCATTCTTCGGCGCACACAGCAGGAGGTCGGCATCAATCTCGTGCGGGGTCTTGCGAATTTCATCGACGATACTTCGCGAGCGGCGGCCGGCTTGCTCCCCAACGGGACCGATGCCTACAAGGTCGGCCGCGATCTCGCGATCACGCCCGGCGAGGTCGTGTTCCGCAATGAGCTCATGGAGCTGATCCAGTACGCGCCGGCGACGCCCCGGGTTTTGCGGGAGCCGATCCTCGTGGTCCCAGCCTGGATCATGAAGTACTACGTGCTCGATCTGAGACCCGAGAACTCGCTGGTCCGCTACCTTGTCGATCGCGGGCACACCGTTTTCATGATCTCCTGGCGCAATCCAACGGAGGAACACCGCGACGTCGGCTTAGACGCCTACCGCAAGCGGGGCATCATGGCTGCGCTGGATGCCGTGGGCGCGATCGTGCCTGACGCCGGAGTGCATCTTGTGGGCTATTGCCTGGGCGGCACGATGGCCTCGATGGCCGCCGCGACCATGAGCCGGGATGGCGACGAGCGGCTGCAATCACTCACCCTGCTGGCGGCCCAGACCGACTTCAGCGAGGCCGGTGAGCTCATGCTGTTTGTCGACGAAAGCCAGGTCGCCTTCCTCGAGGATCTGATGTGGGAACAGGGGGTGCTCGATGCGCGTCAGATGGCTGGCGCGTTCAAGGCGCTGCGCTCGAATGACCTGCTCTGGTCCAAGGCCGTGCGCGAGTATGTGCTCGGAGACCGCGACGGCGTCAACGATCTCGCCGCCTGGAATTCGGATCCGACGCGCATGCCTTACCGCATGCATTCCGAGTACTTGAGGGGCCTGTTTTTGGAGAACCGGCTGACGGCCGGGCGGTTTGCCGTAGAGGGTCGCGTCATCGCGCTAAAGGACTTACGCGTCCCGTTGTTCATCGTGGGCACCGAGACGGATCATATTGCGCCGTGGCGGATCGGTCTACAAGACGAGCCTCTTCACCGACAATGAGCTCACGTTCGTGCTGACGAGCGGCGGGCACAACGCTGGGATCGTCTCGGAGCCCGGCCACGCGGGGCGCCACTACCGCATCTCGACGCGAAAGACCGGCGACCGCTATGTCGATCCCGATACGTGGAGCGCCCAGGCCGAGCGTCGGCAGGGCTCGTGGTGGCCCGAGTGGGCCGATTGGCTGACGAAAAGAAGTTCGTCACAAAAGGTTCATCCACCGGCAATGGGCGCACCGAAACATGGCCTGCGCCCGGTGCAGCCTGCGCCGGGCAGCTACGTCCTCGAAAGATAGGCGGATGCGCCAATCGGCCTCGGCATCGTGGCATTGGATTGCGCCGCGTCAAAGCCCGTCACGTTTGCGCGCGTTAGGGAGACGAAGTCAAATGACAGCGGGATAGGGTTAGCATGCTGGATACGACCGCGGCGAAGAACGTCGACTTCAATGTCCACCTCGGCGCTCGCCCCAGACATGATCGGGGCAATGGCGCAAGAATCGTCGTCGAAAACCTCAATTTCTGGTACGGGCCGAAACAAGCACTTCGAGATATCAATTTGAAAATCTATCGGCACGAGGTCACGGCTTTCATTGGTCCATCCGGCTGCGGAAAGACGACGCTCTTGAGGTGCCTCAATCGCAGCAACGATATCGTTCCGGGCACCCGCCTCGAAGGCCACATTCTGCTCGACGGGCAGGACGTTCATGATCCGGACATCGACCCGCCGCTGCTGCGCCGGCGCTTCGGCTGGGTGGCGCAGAAGCCCAATCCGTTCCCCTGGTCGATCTACTCCAACGTCATCTACGGCCCGAAGATCCATGGCCTCGTGACCGCACGGGCCGAGCGGGATGAGCTTGTCGAGAGGTGCCTTCGCCGCGTCGGACTCTGGGATGAGGTCAAGGACAGGCTGGGCGAGTTCGGGGCGGATCTCTCGGGGGGACAACAGCAGCGGCTCTGCGTTGCGAGGGCAATCGCTACAGACCCCGAGGTCATCCTGATGGATGAGCCGGCTTCCGCGCTCGATCCCACGGCTACGGCCAAGCTCGAGAATCTGATCGACGAGCTGCGCGACGAGTTCACCGTCGTCATCATCACGCACAATATGCAGCAAGCGGCGCGCGTGTCGCAGCGGGTCGCTTACTTTCATTTGGGCCGGCTGGTGGAGCAAGGCGATACCGAGAAGATCTTCGTTAGCCCGACGGATCCTCTCACACAGAGCTACGTCACCGGCCGGTTCGGATGACCGGAGGCTATCGCGTGCACGCCGCGCGAGGAACAGATGCTCCGCATCACGAGTTGGCTCTCGAGTTGAGCAGTCATTGGAGGAAACAAGGCCATGTTCGCAATCCTCGAGGGCCTTCTGGGCAATCTTTGGAGCGGGCGCGACGATGAGCGTCGCCATGAGACACGCGCCGAGGACAACGCGCGCCTGCTGGAGATGGATGAGCCGATGGCGGGGGCCGGCGGACAGCTCGCAGGCGAGCACATAAAGAGCGAGACGGAACAGGCTCTCGAGCGCGCCACGTCACGGGAGCCCAATGCGGGCTGAATGAGCGCAAAATCGTCTACGGAAGTCGTCCCATGCCCTTGAAGCAAGAGATTGTCGCGGCCCTGGGCGAGACGGAGCTCCTGCTGCCGGAGCGAATTGCTCGCTCGCTCGCCGCCAACGATCAGATCAAATACTACATGGCTCTCCTGCAGACGGCGCGATCGAACGCCGATCGGCCGCGTGTTCCGGCCTTCGACCTCAAGGCCGAACGCCTCGCGAGTCAGATCCCCGATGATTTCCTGGACGACGTGGTGGCCGGTGCCAAAAAAGATCGAGGCAGCGGTTACCGGTTGGCGCATGCCGCCGAAATCCTTCGGCGAATAAGGACCGGCACAGAGGAGATGCTCGCGTGCCTGCCGGACGACGAACGCCGCCCCTTCGCGGAGCGCCTTGGAGGCCTGAGCCCGCCGCATATCGAGCACGGTGTGATAACCGGCGAGGAGATTGATGCGTTGACGTCGGGCGACCGTGGCGCAGGCGACAGTCTCCATCTTGTCGTGATGGATGCCCATCGCGCCATCAACCGCCTGCAGGCGGCGACAGCGACAGAGACACTGGCCGGAGCCCGCGTGCATGCGTTGTCGGCGCGCTCACGGCGCCTGGTCGCGGCCTTCATGGAGGGCCTGAACCGGACGGCCCCCTTGAAGTTCAATCATCCGGGGCTCGGCACAACGGCAACCGAGCATGCTGGCCGCGTGCTGATACAAAACGACATCGGTACGACCGACGCCCATGTTCTCGTCGTCCGCATCGACGATCTCACGGCTACGCTCACCTACACGGACATCCATCGTCCCCGACTGAAGTTCTTTCAGAGCCTCTTCTCGAGCTTCGACGTCAGATGGGAGAGCATGGAGTCCGCGCTCGAGCGGAAAGCTCGAATCCGGAACCTATCTCTTGGCAACAGGCACCTACGGCGCCGCCGATCGAGCGTGACCTCGAACGCTACCTCAGCCATCTCGGCTCGCGCATCGTCTTCCTCATCGACTGGAACCACATGCGCAAACGGCTGCGCGGCTTCGTCGGCAAACAGCAAGCGATCGAGGTCCTGAAGTGGGCCGCAGACAACGACCACGGGCACCGCGGTCTGCATCGAGATCGGCGGCGAGCGAGCGCTTGCCGAGGCGGTCGAGTACGCGGCCGGTGAGCGGTTGCGCTACGGGGACAGGCTCGACGATCTGATCGGCGAAGCGAACGCCGCCGAATTCATCTGCGACGCCATGCGGATCGCCTCGACCGGCCTGCTCGCGCGCCGCTCGCGCCGCGTCATCCTCGATGAGATCAAGGCGGAGCTGCGCCGCTACTTCGAGAACGCCGGGCTGGCGATCTTCGACATCGCCGCCAGCCACGCCGCCTGCGGCTATGACCTCGCCGTGACGATGCGCGAGGCATTCGAGCGCATGGGACGCCCCGGTGACGAGAAGTGGACCGCGAAGTTTGCAGCGCGCGCCGTCACCTGGGAGGCGAGGGCCGACCAGCTGCTCAACGAGGCGCGCGACGACATCAAGCGGTTCGGCCGGCCGGCTTCTCTACTCGACTTTCCTCGAGTATGCGGACGACGCCGTGGATGAGATGGAGGAAGCGGCGTCGCTTACCGATCTCTTCGCGCTCGTCTCGCCCGAGGGCGTCCCCATGGGCGCGCTTCGCCGGCTCGCGGACATGGCGCTCGCATCGGCGCAGGAGCTCGTCAGGACGATCGAGTGCGCGGCCACCATCACGCGCGCCGACGTGCGCGACGATCTCGACGACTTCCTGCAATCGCTCGAGCGCCTCATCGGCATCGAGCATCAGGCAGACGAGCAAATCCGCCTGTTGCGGCGCGAGCTCGTCGCCAAGGTTCAAGATGCTCGCGCGCTGTACCTTCTCCACCAGCTCTCGCAGGCGCTAGAGACGGCTACCGATGCCTACGCCCACGCTGGACAGGCGCTGCGCGGCTACCTCATGGAGGAGGTCATCGCATGAGCCGCCGATCGCGCTCCCGATGCGGATGCTGCAATGGACGTGTATCGCATTCCCCATGACGGACCCGACGAGACCATTCCAGGCGAAGGACATGGTCGGCTCGAAGGCGCACAACCTGATGCGCATGGCGCGGCGCGGGCTGCCCGTGCCCCCGGGCTTCGTTCTCGGCACCGGCGTTTGTCGCGCCTACCTCGAGCACGGTCCCGCGGCGCTCAAGGACCTCGACGAGGTGCTCGAGCGCGAGCTCGATGCGCTCGGCGCGCGGACAGGGCGCCGCTTCGGCGACCCGAAGCGACCCGCTCCTCGTGTCGGTGCGCTCCGGCGCCGCAGTCTCGATGCCGGGCATGATGGAGACGGTGCTCAACATCGGACTGACGCAAGCAACGCTGCGGGGCCTGCTTCGCCTGACAGGCAACCCGCGACTTGACCGTCGATTGCCGGCGCCGACTCGTGCAGCAGTTCGCGGAGGTCGTCCACGGCGCCGAAGCCAAGCCCTTCGACGAGATGCTCGGCGCCCAGCTCGCGGAGGAAGGGCTTGGCCAAGTGGAAGAGCTCGACAGCCGGGCGCTCAACGAGCTCGCCGCGGCTTTCGAGGCCAAGTTTCGAGACGCTCGTCGGGGAGCCGTTTCCCTCCTCGCCGCTCGCCCAGCTCAGGGCGTCGGTGGAGGCCGTCTTGAAATCGTGGATGAGCAAGCGCGCTCAGAGCTACCGCAAGCTCAATGGCATTTCCGACCAGGCGGGTACGGCCACGATCGTGCAGGTGATGGTGTTCGGCAATGCGGGTCCAAGCTCCGGCTCCGGCGTCGGCTTCACGCGCAATCCGTCCGACGGCACCAAGGCGCTCTATGTCGACTACCTGACCAACGCCCAGGGCGAGGACGTCGTCGCCGGACGGCGCAACGCGCTCGGCATGGAGGAGCTCGAGCGGCGCGCGCCCGAAGCGTACCGGCAGCTGCTCGGCGCGCGGGATCTGCTCGAGCGCGAGTTCGGCGACATGCAGGATTTCGAGTTCACCGTCGAGGAGGGACGCCTGTACATGCTGCAGGCGCGCTCCGGAAAGCGCACGCCGCTCGCCGCGCTGCGGATCGCCGATCGATCTGGTCCACGAGGGAGTGATCGGGCCGGAGGCGGCCTCAGCGCTGCTGCAGGGTCTCGATCTCGACGCGATCGAGGCCCTCGAGCTGTCGCCGACTGCCGGGCAACAAAGCCGCTCGCTCGCGCCGTGCCGGCGAGCACCGGCGTTGCGGTCGGCGCGGCGGTCTTCGACACGGGCCGGGTCGCAGCGTTCAAGCGCAAGGGCAAGCCGGTCGTGCTCATGCGCGAGCAGACCGAGACCGCCGACATCGAGGCCCTCGCCGATGCGGAGGCGCTCGTCACCGCGCACGGCGCGCGCACCTCGCACGCGGCGGTGGTCGCGCGTCAGCTCGGCAAGGTGTGTCTCGTCGGCTGCGAGGGATTGAGTGATCGACGAGGGCCGCCGCCGCGGCTCTTTCGGCGGGGTCGAGATCGAGGAAGGTGAAATGATCACGGTCGACGGTACAACGGGATTGGTCTTCCGGGGCGAGGTTCCGGTCAAGAAAGTGAAGCCCAAGAAGCTCGTCGACGAGGTTCTGCGCTGGCGCAAGGCTGGCGCGAAGCGCTGATTTGCCAAGGCGACTATCGGCTCGCTCTATGGGCGTTAGTGGCTTGCTCTCAGATATCTCAAAAGGGAACGCGATCGGAACCTGATGTCCGCTTTGGGTCATGGGCGGACGTCGAGCCCCTCGGCATGCGACGTCCGCTATACCCGCAACAGCGGACGCGACGTCGAGCGTCGCTGAGGTCCGAGTTGGGCCAGGAGCCGACATGCGCACTTTTGATATTTGGAGTGGCTTTGCTGATGGCTAACGTCCACTCGGGCGTTGACTCAACTCCTCAAGGAGCGATCGCAGTGCGTCCAGTTCCGCGCCAAAGGCGCCCCAGTCCCCGGCTTTCAACCGCTCGATTGCGCGGTCGTAGTGGCTGAGGGCGTCGCGCGCTCGGTCGTCCACATGGCCTGTGGGCGAAGGCACTGCCGGTGCCCACGAGGGAAGAGAACCCGTGGAGGCATCCTTGAAGAGCGCCGCCAGTGCCCCGGCGATCGTCTCCTCCATGACCACGCGGTCGCCATACGCGGCAATCACCCGTTTCAGCTCCGGTAGTTGGCCGGTCTTTGCTCGGAGATACAGCGGCGACACGTACAAAAGCGAGTTCTCGATCGGAACCACGAGTAGATTACCGCGGACGACTCTCGAGCCCATCTGATTCCAGAGGGAGATCTGCTGGGAGATCTCGGTGTTCTGGTTGATGCGCGCCTCGATCTGAAAGGGCCCGTACACGAGCTTGTCTTTGGGAAACTCGTAGACGATCAACTTGCCGTAATTCGGCGGGTCACATCGGGCCGCAAGCCACGCGATCATGTTCTGGCGCTGGCTCGGCACCATGGGGAGCATGAGGAAGAACTCGGCGCGTGTTTCCCCAGGCAAGCGCATGTTGATGTAGTAGGGGTCCATCTCGGCGCCGTCGGTGCCATTGGCGCCGTCGACGCTGGTCGCCTGGAGAGGGAATTGCCAAAGATCTTCGCGGTTATAGAAGACTTCGGGAGTGTCCATGTGGTAGGCGCGATAGACCTGGGCCTGGATGTGGAAGAGATCCTCTGGGTAGCGGACGTGCTTCTGCAAATCCACCGGCATGGCCGCGAACGGCTTGAACAGGCCGGGGAAAATGCGCTGGTAGGTCGCCACGACCGCGTCTGACGGATCTGCCACGTAGAAGTCGACGGTCCCGTTGTAGGCGTCGATGACGACCTTGACTGAGTTGCGGATGTAGTTGGTCTCCCCGTCAGGAAGGGGCTTGGCGTATGGGAACCATTGGCTCGTGGTGTAGGCATCTTGCATCCAGAACAGCCGCCCCTCGCTGATGACCATGTAGGGGTCCTCGTCGAGGCGCAGAAATGGGGCGATCGTCCTCACCAGATCCTGGATGTTGCGACGAAACAGGATCCGGCTCTCGCCGGTGATGTACTGGCTGAGCAGGATATTTGGGTCGTCAAAATACCAGGCGAAGAGGGTCCTTCGGGCGGTTCCGCCGACTGCGACCCCGGCGGCGCCGTCGTAGGGCGCGTAGACGTTGTCCTTTCCCTTAGGATAGTCGAACTCTGGCGTGCTCCCCTTGACGATCACGTAGGAATCGGCGCCTTGCCCGAAATAGATCCTCGGCTCGAGGACGGCGGGGCCGCCAGACGCGACTGGAGGGATGTCCTGCAAGTAGAAAATCGGCAGCCCTTCGGCGGACTTCTGGGTGACCGGGGACATGACCACTCCGCTGCCGTGAGTGAACAACACATGGAGGTTGACCCACGTCTGGGCGTTGGCTGGAAGAAGCGCCGGCGCGAGTTCGCGGGCCGATAGCATCACTTGCTGATACGAGCCGTTGAGCTCATAGCGATCGACATCCACGTCATGGAACTTGTAGTAGGTTCTGATCTCCTGCAGTTGAGCGTAGGTGTCGATCAGCGGCTGCCAATCCCACAGCCGGATATTGTCGATGGTCTCGCGGTTGGCCCGGAGCGACTCGAAGCTGAGCCCCTGTTCTGCAGGGAAGGGTTTGACTGCAATCTGCCGGAGATTGTAGGCCTCCTGGGTAAGGGCGATATTCCGCTGGATGTAGGGCGCCTCCAACTGCAACTCGCTCGGCTTCACATAGACGCGTTGGACAACAGCTGGAAACGCCACCACCAGCACGAACGAGCTTCCAAAGACCAGTACGGCTGCGGCAAGAGGAAGCTTGTGCGTTTTCACCCGCAGGTTGGCCCATGAGACGAGGGCGGCAGCGGACGCGAGCCCAACCAGGGCCCAAAGCAGGGGCAGCTCGACATGTATGTCGGTGTAGCCCGCTCCCACGACGACTCCGTTGTCGCCGTAAAGCAGCAGAAAGCGCTCCAGAGCATACGACCAAGCCTTCACAACGAAGAAGAGACCCAAGAGGGCAGAGCCGTGGGCTGCGGCTGCGGACGACACCCATCGGCGTCCCTTGTCGAGGATAATGTCGCCGTGCGCGAAATAAACCGCCCCGGCGACGAAAGCGCTCAAGACGAGCGTCAGCAGCATCCAGTCCATGATCGCGACGTAGGCGGGTAGCGAAAAGAGGTAAAAGCCAATGTCCTTGCCGTACAGGGGATCGCTCACTCCGTACGGCACTTGGTGGACGAAGCGGAGGACCACGTCCCAATTTCCGGTTTCGCCCGCGGCAATCACAATTCCAAGAACGACCGCAACCCCGGCGATGAGCAACCGCCATGGGAGCCGAACGGACGCGAGCGCGAGCAGCTCGGGCAATGTCTCAGGGAAAGTGCGGACGGTCGCGGATCCTCGGTCGAAGGCTACGGGAAGCCAAGGCCCTTGGTGGCGGGCGAACCGGAACGCCAGAGTTCCGTTCACCCAAAGGAAGATGGTCGAGCCCGTGAAAACGGCAAAGAAAAGGATGACTTTGGTGCCGAAAATCGTCCAAAAGACATCGAAATATCCGACGGCTGAAAACCAGAGCACATCGACCAGGACATCGGTCGTCAATCCGAGCGCGATCAGGCAGGCCGCGATGACAACGCCCGCAATCGTAATGCCTCTCCATCGCATTTCGCACCTCCCTCCTGCGCCCTGCAGATTAATGGCTCGGCGACAGCATCGCTACCGCAACCCACAGCGGACGATTACGACCGGGCCATAAACAGTCATTGCCAAAGTTTCCAAGATGCACCTGCTCAGTCGACTCTGACCCGCCTTGGGAGAAAAGTACTTGTCGAATTTCCCGGTCTCGTCCCAGTAGGCGCGAGCGTCCTCTGGCATATCTTTCTTGGTCGTGATGTTCGGCCACTTCTGTGCGTAGTCGCGGTTGAGTTCGAGCCATTTCTCGAGGCCGGGCTCACTGTCCGGCTTGATGGCGTCGACCGGGCACTCGGGCTCGCAAACCCCGCAGTCGATGCACTCGTCGGGGTGAATGACGAGCATGTTCTCACCCTCGTAGAAGCAGTTGACCGGGCACACCGCGACGCAATCGGTGGTCTTGCACTTGATGCACTTCTCATCGACGACGTAAGTCATAGTCCACTCCACTTGGAAGGAGGGGTGGGCAGACACTTTTTGTGTCGATCAAGACTGTGAGCCGTTTTCGGCGATATCCGAAGAGACTAAGAGCCCCGCGTGCGGCGGGTTACGAACGTCGCCGCGTCGATTCTCCTTTCGCACGTACAAAATCAGCGCTTCCGGGCGCTCTGCCTTGACTTTAAGGGCGGCGATGAGCGCGTCTTCGGCGTGGACGACTACATGCTCGGCTTTGCTCTTCAGCTTCAGTCCGACTGCGAATTGCAATGGGGCACTCCTAACTCACTTAAGTATACCACGGTTGCGCAGCGCTGACGGGGAGTAGAAGAAGCCGTCTGCAAGTGGCGCGGGCAGAGCAGGTCTGGAATGGGTCATGAGCCGACTTTGACGTCGGTCGCGTACGACGTCCGCTAAAACCCCAAAAGCAGAAAAGCCGTCAGGCGTGGGTGATGTCCGCTAAGGGCCAACAGCTGACATTGCGTTTGTTCCCCCGCTTCTCCCATCGCGCCGAACTGCGCGGATAACGATTAGGTCAGCCGGATATCTTGGCGCGTTGCTGGTCGCAGGACTTGACGCGGATCAGATTGGGCATGTCCTTGAGCTTATCTGTAGGCACGCAGTCCAATAGTCCGGCCTTGCGCGCGCCATTGACAAACAACTCGGCCTCCATTTCCGCATAGTCGCCCGCCTCACTGAGATAGCGTTCCGCGGTCCAGACCGGGTCCAGCTTTTTGACATTGGCGGCAGCGGCCTGTGCCTCACTCGTGCGGCCCAAATACGCATAGGCCATGGCCAGGAAGGCGTAGTCGAGGGCAAGGGGCTCCTTCACCAGAGATCTGTATTTCACCGACTTGTCGTATTGCTCGCCAAAGAAGTACACGAGACCGAGCCCTTGATTGTACCAGTCGGGATAATAAGGGTTCAGTTTTAGCGCCCGCTCCGCCAAGCTCATTGCCCGGCCCGATTGACCAAACTGCGGTAGAGACCAACCGATGATGAGGAGCAGGTCTGCATCAGAGGGTGCGAGAGTTTCAGCCCTGTCATACTCGGCGAGAGCTTGCTCGGGTTTCCCGTGATAGGCGTAGGCCATGGCGAGAGCCCGGTGCGTGTGGCCATCGTCGGGATCGAGCTGCACCGCCTTTTCAGCCGCTTCCGTCAGTTTTGACAGCGCCTCCTCGACAGAGGGTGTCAAGCCGAGGTCAATCAAATAGAAATAGACATCGGCCAGCCCGACGTAAGCTCGTGCCAATTGCGGATCGAGTTGGAGAGCTTTGCGGAACAAGCCTTCCGCTTCGGTCAAAGATTCCATCGTCACTCTGTGTTTCGCCTCAATGCCCAGCAAGTAGGCGTCGAAGGCGGATAGGTTCGCGGGCGGCTTGCGCCTGAGAAGACTGCGCTCGGCCTCGGCGACCGCCCCTTGCCAGCCGCCTAGCGTGGCGGCGATTCTCTGCGTGACATCGTTCTGCACCGCGAACAGGTCATCGACGGGCCGGTCGTAGCGCTCGGACCAGACGTGGTTGCCGGAGGCGGCATCGATGAGCTGGGCGGACACACGAATCTGCTCGCCTATCGACTGGATGCTGCCCTCGAGGACATATTTCACGTTGAGGTCGCGTCCTACTTGGCGGATGTCGATCGGCTTGCCCTTATAGACCTCGATGGAATTCCGCGCGATGACGAGAAGGCCCTTGGAGTGGGCGAGATCGGTAATGATGTCCTCGGTGATCCCGTCCGCGAACCGCTCCCATTTGGGATCATCTCCAATATTTTCGAAGGGCAAGACGGCAATGGATGGCTTGTCGGGCAGCGACGGACCAGCGTTCCGGCCCTTCATCCATGAGAAGCTTGCCGCGATGATCAGCAGCACAGTGGCGGTCAACATCCCCAGCTGCTTCCAGCCAATATTGGGAAGGGCAAGACGCCGCGAACTTGAGCTGGGTTCGGCGCGCAGCTGCTCGCCCTGCCGAAACTCGATGTGCGGTGTGTACGTGCCCTTCAGCAGCTCAATGCGAATGGGATCGCTTTGGCCGTCGGTCTCGTAGTACTCGCGAAGCTTCTCACGCAGGCGCGCGGCCTCGATGCGCACGAGGGGATCGATGACGGGGTCGAACGTCTCGGGACGATCGAAGACCTCTAGGCCGATATTGTAGCCTTTGAGCCGGTCGCCGCGCCCGGCCAGAGCTTCAGTGACAATGAACTCCAGGAACCGCTGCCGGCGGCGCGAGTGCAGGAATGGGCCGCTGCCTACAATGCGGTCCAGTTCCTCGCGAATGGTCTTCTCTTCGGACTCGCTCCAGGATTTGGGCGGCGTTGCCTTCATGCCCAATCTCCGAGATCGCGGCGGCTCCCCCGGCATCTCGGCTCAGTTTCATACCGTCACATACTAGGACCAACCGGCACGGCCTGTCATCCTTCAGTCTCGGGCGGTCATGACGTGGTGAGCCCGTTCGCTCAGGGCGAAATGCCCCCCGCATTCGATCCTTAACGCGCGAATGGCGAGCAGCGACGCTCGCAATGAAGCCGCGCGCCTCGTGGCGCACGGCGGGTGAACACGTGCAAATTCGGGAGTTACGAAAATGCTTAAATCATTAGTCGTGACCTTGGCGTTGGCTTCGATCGCTGCCACCGGCTTCGCCGGGTCGGCGCAAGCCAAGCGCTGGAACTGTGCAATGACCGTCACGAAGGGGGGTTGCCCAATGCTCATATACCAGCCGGATCAGCAGCCGCCCAAGCCGCAAGGTAACTAGCTGAACGCATGGCAGGTCCGCGGCGACGCCGCGGGCCTGGCTCCGCTTGGGCAGTGTCGACTAGCCATACTTAAGTTCGGGGAAAGCGCGCCAACACGAAGACGCAGCGCATCGTGACGCGAGCGTGGACGAAATTCGTGACCGGAAAATAGAACTGAAGGTTCGAAGGATACGATTAGTCGACGTCCGAGTGGTTCGTCGGACCACTTCACGAGTCGCAATCGCGGTCAGCGCCGAGGTCCGCTATGGGTCAAGAACTGACCTCGGCGTCTGCGCGTTCGATGTCTGCTAGAACGCCAAAAGCAGGCGCGGCGTCGACTACCGCTGAGTGTCGGCATTGGGCCAATTGCAGACTCCGGCGATCGGGGGACGATTAAGTGGTGACGTTTGCCCGGCGCCGCGACGAGGAGACCGCGGGATATGTCCATCGTAATCCGCTCGGCAACGGCCGATGACCAAGAGGCAATAGTCTCCCTGGTCCGCAGCGAACGGCTCAACCCGACGGCGCTCAATTGGGCGAATTTTGTTGTCGCCGTTCATGGCCGAGAGCTGGTGGGCGCAGCACAAATCCGACAGCACAAGGACGGCTCACGCGAACTCGGTTCTCTGGTTGTGCACCGCTTGTGGCGTGGGCAAGGCGTGGCTTCGCGCCTTATTGAGACGCTGCTAGCCAGCGAACAGGGCCGAGTGCTGACCATCACCGGCCAGGTACGCGCCGAATACTTTGCCCGTTGGGGATTCCGACCGATTGAGAGAAGCCGTGCGCCAGCCGCAATCAGGTTGCACTACTACGTGGGCTCCATCGGCGGCGGCCTATTCTCGTTGCTCCAGGGCCGCTCTCCAAACCGCCTGGTAATCCTTGAGCGCATGCCAGTGCGAGACTTGGAATCGGCTATCCCTCAAGGACGTGAGTGCTGAAGCCACGCTAGTGATCTTCGATTAGAACAGGAGCCAAGTGGTGGCGGCTCTAGTGCCTAGCATCCAGCTCTTCGTAGTGACGAAAGATACCCTCTTGGCTAAAGGGGAGGCGGCGAGGGGACGCAAGATATGCCGCGATGCGCGGACGCTCCGCAACTCTGTCGTGTAAGGCGATTACTCTCGGAATCCTCCTTTCGAGCCGCGCCATCGCCCGCGGAAATGCGTAACGCAGCCCGGCGACGACCTGGAACAGGGAAAGGTCCGGGTAGCTTAGCCGGGCCCCCACAAGGTGGGCGCCTCCGGTCGGGTTGCGTTCCAGCACGCGCTCAAAGTAACCAAGGAACTTCGGTGCTCGTGAAGTCACAAAGTCAGCAGCCCGGCGTCGGGCTTCCGCGCGCTGGTCTTCATAGTAGAGGCGGCCGGCGATCGGATGATGCGTATCATGAACCTCGGAAATGAGATCGGCGATCGTCAACTGCAGTTGATGAGCCCAGAGCCGACCCGCCTCTGCGCGCGGCGCAAGGGTGTGGCGTCCTCCAAGGAACAAAAGGATATTCGCAGTCTGGGCGATAAGAAGGTTGCCGGCTCTGAGAAAGGGCGGCGCGAATGGCGGCCGCTCGACGGTCCCCCCATCAAGAAGCTGCAACATGGCCGGTACGCCGGCCCCGGGCCGTTTCGAACCCCTCGCCACATCGACATAGTCGGCGCCCGCCTCTTCGAGAGCCAAGCGCACGAACTCGCCCCTTCCCTGAATGGTTGGCCAATAATAGAGCTCATATCGCATCGGTTCCCGCCTCCCGAGCGCCTTGGGCAAAATTTATCGAGCCGACAGTGGTAGGCCGCGACCAATGCTAAGGCCCTTGCAGGGCCAGTCGCTAGAGGAAGGCCCCCTACGCCTCCTCAGAGGTGCGCTCGGTCTCGCAATTCGGCTGCGAGTCATCAGCTTCGGTTGACTGATCTCGCGGACACGGCAGCTTAAACCTCAAGAGCAGACGTTTGTCGGCTTGGCCGGAACTTCCGTCATGGGCCAGGAGCTGACAAATCCGGCCACCACATCATTTGATCGAAATCTGACCCTCCCTTCGCTGCTCGCCCAGATGGCATTTCACTATCGCAGGCTTGACCACGGGCGCCAGACTCCCCATCCTTTGAGTGGTCACTACAGTTTTGTGGAAGAGACCGGGATTGCCCCGGCGCCGAAGGAGCAACCGCCCCGGAAACTCTCAGGCATTAAGGACCGCAAGACGACAGACGCTCTGGAAAGCGGCCAGGTTCTCTCTGGCCCACCGAAGAGGAAAAAGCGCTGCAAACCAGCTTCGCTGGAAGGCGCCCAATCTTTCAGGTCTCGCGACAGAGGGGGCTCGCACTGGCGCACGGCGTGCGCTTGACGTGAGCCTTTGGAGCCTCTGCATGAGTGTCGACACACCCAAAGCATCCAATGACATCTTGAGGCGGACTCCGCTTCATTCTCTTCATGCGGACCTTGGCGCGCGTATGGTGCCCTTCGCTGGCTACGAAATGCCGGTGCAGTATCAGTCCGGCGTGCTCAAGGAGCACCTGCACACGAGAGCCGCCGCGGGTCTGTTTGACATCTCCCACATGGGGCAGATCGTGCTGCGCTCAAGATCGGGGATGATCGTCGATGTGGCGCGCGCGCTCGAGCGCCTCGTACCCGTCGATATTCTTGGTCTGCCGCCCGGTCGCCAGCGCTACGCGTTCTTTACCAACGACAGCGGCGGTATGCTCGACGACATCATGGTTGCGAACCGCGGCGATCATCTCCTCCTCGTCGTCAATGCGGCATGCAAGTCCGACGACGAAATGCACGTGCGCGCGCATCTATCTGATGTCTGCGAGATCGAACGGACCGACCACGCGTTAGTCGCGCTGCAGGGACCGAAAGCCGAGATGGCTCTCGCGCGGCTAGCGCCCAGTTGTGCCGCGATGCGCTTCATGGACGTGCGTGAGATGCCGGTTATGGGTGCTCTCTGTGTCGTCGCGCGCTCGGGCTATACCGGGGAGGACGGCTTCGAGATCTCGATGCCGGCTGATATGGCGCGCGAGATTGCAGAGGGCCTGCTCGAAAATCCGGACGTCCTGCCCATCGGTTTGGGCGCGCGCGACTCGTTGCGACTCGAGGCTGGGCTCCCCCTTTACGGGGCCGATATCGACACGATGACCACGCCCATCGAGGCCGGCCTCGCATGGGCGATCCAAAAGTCGCGGCGTGCGGGCGGAGAGCGCGCAGGCGGATTTCCGGGCGCCGCCATCATTCTCGACCAGCTCGAAAGAGTGCCAGCACGCCATCGCGTCGGTCTGCGTCCCGAGGGGCGAGCCCCGGTACGCGCGGGCGCCCCGCTGTTTGCGGCAGATCAAGGCGGCGCGCCGATCGGCGCCGTCACGTCCGGCGGTTACGGCCCAAGCCTCGATACTCCCATCGCCATGGGCTATCTGCCCACTCCGCTCACGACACCGGGAACAAACGTATTTGCCGAAGTGCGAGGAAAGCGGCTGCCCGCGAGAGTTGCGACGCTTCCATTCATAGAGTCCCGCTACAAACGCGGTTGATCTGTTTGCGCCAGGAGGTTCGCTTGCTGAAATATACCGAAGAGCACGAGTGGCTGAAGCTCGATGGCGATGTCGCCACCGTGGGCATTACTGAGCATGCAACGGTGCAGCTCGGGGACCTCGTCTTCGTCCAATTGCCCGATGTCGGCGCCAGGCTCGCCAAGGGCGATGGGGCGGCGGTGGTCGAATCCGTCAAGGCGGCCTCCGACGTCTTTGCTCCGCTCGCCGGCGAGGTCGTCGAGATCAACGAGGCGATCGTGAAGGATCCCTCGATCGTCAACTCGGATCCGCTAATTGCCGGCTGGTTCTTCAAATTGAAACTCGCCGACGTGAAGTCGTTCGACGGCCTCATGGACGAGACCGCTTACAAGAACCTCATCGGCGCATAGGAGGCCTCATGACAGCTCCGAGGAGTTACGAGCCCTACGATTTCGCCAATCGCCGCCACATCGGGCCATCGCCTGAGGAAATGGCGGAGATGCTCAAGGTCGTGGGCGTGAAGAGTCTCGATGATTTGATCGCAGAGACCGTGCCGAAGGACATCCGCCAGGCCGAGCCGCTTGATTTCGGCAGGCCTCTGTCGGAGCGCGGCGCGCTCGACCATATGCGCGCGACGGCGAATAAGAACAGCGTGCTCACCTCGCTCATCGGACAGGGTTATCACGGCACGATCATGCCGCCTGCGATCCAGCGCAACATTCTCGAGAATCCGGCTTGGTATACGGCCTACACGCCCTACCAGCCGGAGATCAGCCAAGGCCGGCTCGAGGCACTGCTCAATTTCCAAACGCTCGTCTCGGACCTGACGGGGCTCGACGTCGCCAACGCGTCTCTCCTCGATGAAGCGACCGCGGCGGCCGAGGCGATGGCGCTCGCGCATCGTGTAACGAAATCGAAGGCAACGGCCTTCTTTGTCGACCGTGAATGCTTGCCGCAGACGATCGCTGTCGTGAAGACCCGCGCGGAGCCGCTCGGCTGGCAAGTCATCGTCGGCGATCCGTTCAAGGATCTCGAACCGGAAAAGCTGTTCGGCGCGCTGTTCCAGTACCCGGGCGTGTGTGGCGCCTTCCACGATTTCTCCAGCGTCATCGAGACGCTGCATGGAGCCAAGGCGCTTGCCATAGTCGCCGCCGATCCCCTTGCGCTCACGCTTCTGAAGCCACCCGGCGAAATGGGTGCCGATATCGCTGTAGGCTCCATGCAGCGCTTTGGCATGCCGATGGGCTACGGCGGACCGCATGCTGCCTATATCGCCGTCAAGGATGCCTACAAACGTGCATTGCCGGGTCGTCTCGTCGGCGTATCGGTCGATGCGCGCGGCAATCGCGCCTATCGATTGGCGCTGCAGACACGCGAACAACACATCCGGCGCGAGACCGCGACCTCCAACATCTGCACGGCGCAGGTCTTGCCCGCCGTGATCGCATCCATGTACGCCGTCTTCCATGGCCCAAAGGGCCTCAAAGGCATCGCCGAGCGTGTGCATCGCAAGGCCGCTCGCCTGGCTGAGGGGCTAGCATCATTGGGTTTCAAGATCCGCCCCGAGGCGTTCTTCGACACCATTGCTGTCGAGGTCGGTCCCTATCAGGGCCTCATCATGAAAAACGCCGTCGACTACGGCATCAACCTGCGCAAGGTCGGCGCCGACCGCATCGGCATCACCGTCGACGAGCGGACGCGCCCTGCGACGCTCGAGGCCGTCTGGCGCGCGTTCGGCGGCTATAACCTCGCCTATCGCGACGAATATCCCGAGTACCGCCTGCCAAAGGAGCTGATCCGCCAATCCGCCTATCTCGCACATCCGGTCTTTCACATGAACCGGGCGGAGAGCGAGATGACGCGCTACATGCGCCGCCTCGCCGACCGCGACCTCGCGCTCGATCGCGCCATGATCCCCTTGGGCTCATGTACCATGAAGCTCAATGCGACCGCCGAGATGCTGCCGATCACGTGGCCGGAGTTCGGCGAGATACACCCCTTCGCTCCCGCCGATCAGGCGCTGGGCTACGCCGAGCTGATCAACGACCTGTCTTCGAAGCTGTGCCAGATCACGGGCTATGACGCGTTCTCGATGCAGCCGAACTCCGGTGCCCAGGGTGAGTACGCGGGCCTGCTCACCATCCGCGCCTTTCACAAGAACCGGGGCGAAGGGCATCGCAATGTCTGCCTGATACCGGCCTCGGCTCACGGAACAAACCCGGCATCGGCCTCGATGTGCGGCCTCAAGGTCGTTGTTGTCGCGACGGATGCGAAAGGAGACATCGATCTCGCCGATTTCCGTGTCAAAGCCGAGGCTAATGCCAAGAATCTCGCGGCCGCGATGATCACCTATCCCTCGACGCACGGCGTGTTCGAGGAGACGGTCAAGCAGATCTGCGCCGTCACGCACGCGAACGGCGGGCAGGTCTATCTCGACGGCGCCAACCTCAACGCCCTCGTCGGGCTTGCGCGCCCCGGTGATGTCGGCGCCGACGTTGGCCACATCAACCTGCACAAAACCTTCTGCATCCCGCACGGCGGCGGCGGGCCTGGCGTGGGACCGATCGGCGTCAAGGCGCATCTCGCACCTTTCCTGCCCGGACATCCAGAGACGGGCGGCAATGCCATGACAGTTTCAGCGGCGTCTTATGGGTCCGCGTCTATCCTGCCGATCTCCTGGAGCTACTGCCTGATGATGGGCGGCGCCGGGCTCACGCAAGCGACCCGCGTGGCCATTCTCAATGCAAACTACATCGCCAAGCGGCTCGAACGCGCCTATGGCGTGCTCTATACCGGCAGCAAGGGGCGCGTCGCCCACGAATGCATCATCGATACGCGCCCGCTTCTCATAAGCGCGGGAGTGACCGTCGATGACATCGCCAAGCGGCTCATAGACTGCGGCTTTCATCCCCCGACCATGAGCTGGCCTGTTCCCGGTACACTCATGATCGAGCCGACGGAATCAGAAACCAAGGCGGAGCTCGACCGCTTCTGCGACGCCATGCTGGCGATCTACGAGGAGGCGCGCGCCATAGAGGAGGGGCGCGCGGACAAAGAGAACAACGCGCTGAAGAACGCGCCGCATACGGTTGAGGATCTGATCGGTGATTGGAACCGCCCCTACTCGCGCGAGGCGGCCTGCTTCCCGGCCGGTGCCTTCCGCGTCGACAAATATTGGCCGCCCGTCAACCGCGTCGACAACGTCTACGGCGACCGCAACCTCGTCTGCGCCTGCCCGCCGATGGAAACGTATATAAAGGCCGCGGAGTGATCCTGCGCGGCGGCAGGATTGTCGCTCAATACAGGGAAGCTAACATCCAATCATCGTGGCTTCTCTACTGGGATGTTCCATCTCCGCATTTGCGGCTGCAAGCGGCCGAATGGACGAGAAGGAAGAATCGTGAAGTACGGGTCGGAAGCAGCATTGAGAGAATGCATAGATACGATAAACGCCCGAGGTGCTTGCCCACGGGCGTTCAATCATGGCATCGGGCCTCAGTGACCTGTGCTTATGCGACCGTCTTCAGATCACCGAGCTCGGCCTCGGTCGCGATCGCGGCCAGAGTGTCGGTCGTTTCCTTCGCGACTCTGATCGAAAGTTCGAACAGCGCCTTCCCCTGCGCGTTCAAAGCGGCCAGCCGCTCCTGCACGAACCTTGCCTGCAGCTGTGCGGCTTCCGGCACGGTCCTGGCACGCGCCACTCCCTCTGCGGCGTCGAATGCGGCTTCCGTGTTGGCGAGGGCATTGCCGAGCGCCTTCTCGCCGATTGTCTTCACCCCGGTCCGGGCTGCGAGAAGGACTTCCTCGAGCACCCGTGTGCTTTGCCGGGCGCCGACATTCCACTTGTCAAACGCCTCGCGGGTCTTGGCGACGCTCTCTTGGGCGAAGGCCCGCACCTCGGCTGGTACTTCCGTCTTGGCAGCAGCAGCCAGCATGTCCTGGGCCTGCCGGGCGATATGCTCGGTCATGATAACCTCCTGATCTATATGAAGTCTGCGCGCCCGTTGGTGACGCTCCGAACTCCGACAGTATCAATCATGCTTGGATTATTTGTGCAGTGCAATAATAATTATGTCGCACTGCACCAAAGTTCTATTGCACTGCACCAATTCCGTTTGATACCTCTTGCGGCGTGAGCGCCCCCGTCGGGTCAGCGCAGCCGCCCGGGAGCACGAGATGCAGAAGCGATGTCTGATCGTCGAGGACCACCCGATCTATGCGGAAGCCCTGCAGTTGGCCATTCGCAGCGGCATGTCTGACGTTCGCATCACCCACGCCAGCACGCTGGGCGAGTCCAAGGACGCTATCCAGAGTGAGAGAGGGTTCGATCTCGTGCTGCTCGACCTGTGGTTACCCGACACACATGGATTTGAGGGTCTGATCGAGCTGCGCAGGCTGTTTCCCAAACTCCCTATCGTGATCATTTCCGCGTTTGCGGATCAGAACGTGATCCACACGGCTGTGGTGTGCGGCGCCGCCGGCTTCATACCGAAGTCAGCCAACAAGGACGCGCTCCTCGAAGCCATCAGCAATGTCCTGGCTGGTGACGTCACGCTGCCACCAGGCTACCTGCCACCAAATATTGCGGTCGGCTTCGAGGTGAGAACTTTGACGTCCAGGCTCAATTCACTGACCCGGCAACAGCTGCGCGTCCTTCAAATGTTGTGCCAGGGGTTGCTCAACAAGCAGATCGCCTACGAGCTCGACGTGGGCGAGACGACAGTCAAGGCTCACGTGACCGAGATCCTGCGCAAACTGTGTGTGTGTTCGCGCACGCAAGCTGTGGCCGAGGTCTCAGAGACTCGACTTCCGCGCTGTGTTGGCACTTTACACCGGCGAGGCTGCTGACGGCTCAATCCGGCTTACACGAGCAAATCACAAACTCCTTGCCTAGCGAGAAACCCGATGCGCCATTTGCTGGATGATCGGGACGACGAAACTGATAGTTGGCCGCACTTGAGACTTGCGATCGTGTGTGCCATCGCGATATCAGCGGTCGCGATTTTCTTCAGTCTTGGACACGCGCTGCGTTGGCGTACCACGGCATGCTCACGGCATCTAACTTGCGCGTGGTGGCGCGCTAAAATACCCGACCTATGAACTCTGACTCTTTAAGGCTCATGGGTTTGCTTTCACTCGTCGGTTGGAGATGCTGCCGCAGCTCAAAAAAATTATGTCCAGCATTCCACGACTACACACGTCCAGAGGCTCTAAGCAGGAACGATTTTGACCATGTGATAGCGAGGCAGGTATTTCCTCGCGACTATGGTGATGCGTGCGCCTTCCGATAGCCGAGGATTGCCTGCAGTGGTAAAGGTCACGGTGAGGCCGCTGTCGGTCACAAGTTCGGCAAACGCGCCACGCCAGGTCTTAAGAGTCCCCGTGAAGACGTGAGTGCCGTGCTCGAATAAGTCGAGGTCAGTCATTGTCGCTCGTCCTGGGACTTCCCATTGTGCACTCGGTGGCACACGCGCAATTCAGGTTTCCGCTTCGCCGCCGACCTCAACAATGCATATGCAGTTTCCGTCGAGACATCCGGAAAATGCGCGAGGATCACTTCAGCCATCTTGACGACATCTCGGTCGCGGCTGAGTCCGCTCGACTGCGGGCCCCTAACCATCAGCATCGATGCATTAGTTGGCGCATATCGCCTTTCCATCGGCAGCTCCCAAGGACAGGGTTGTCGGCTGCGTGATCATTTCGCCATCGCAATACGAATGCTGCGCTGCGTCAATGCTGCCTTAGGCCAATGGGAATTGCGTATCTTATTGTTAGTGAGGACGAAATCTCCCTGACATCATGGGCCGCGCTTAATCGCACCAACGGCCAGATAGACGACGCCCGACGTCGCCAAGCGCAATACTCAGGCCCCGCTCCATGCGGCGAGCGGGATCGTCGGCGTCCGAGTCAATTATCTCCAGGCTAAGATTTGGCCGGTGTCACTCCGCGACCGTGCATCGCGATGAGTGCGCGCTATGGGGCTCTCGTCCGCGAGCGCCCGTCTGTCGTGGCAGACAAACCGGCTTCCGCCCCGACCGCGAGACGGGCCCCTTGGAGCGCAGTCGCGAGACTGTGTCCGCGTTAAGCGCCAAGTAGTCAGCGACGTCGCCGTGGACGAGCAATGCCACAGCCCCCTCGACAGGTTCTCATATGCGAACATGCATGCCCTATAGGATAGCGGTGAATGCGTTCCGGCCGCAGGAGAGGGCGGTGATCAGCCGGTCACCGAGGATAGACGCATCAACATGAGGATGACCGATGCCCGCACTACAAGAACCAACAGTCGCCAACGGTGACCGTAACCTGGCACTGTTCTGCGATTTCGAAAACATCGCCCTGGGCGTGCGGGACAGCAAATACGCCGATTTCGACATGCGGCTCGTGGTCCAGAAGCTGCTCGTCAAGGGCAGCATTGTGGTGAAGAAGGCATATTGCGATTGGGAGCGGTACAAGGGTTACAAGACAGCCATGCACGAAGCGGCATTCGAGCTCATAGAAATACCGCATGTCCGGCAGTCAGGTAAGAATTCTGCGGACATCCGCATGGTCGTTGATGCACTCGACCTCTGCTACACTAAGGAGCATATCGACACGTTCGTCATCATCTCGGGTGACTCCGACTTTTCACCGCTGGTGAGCAAGCTTCGGGAGAATGCCAAAACCGTTATCGGCGTTGGCGTCAAGAACTCCACCTCGGACCTGCTGATCAGTAATTGTGACGAGTTCATCTACTACGACGATCTGGTGAGGGACGTACCGGCCTTACGCAAGGAGACAAAGCCCGCGCGCCGGATGCCCGCTGCGAAGGTGCCGAAGCCGCAGAAGGACCGGAGGCAGGAAGCGATTGATCTGGTGTTGGAGACTACCACGGCGCTGGCGGCAGAGCGTGGGGACACGGCCAAGCTCTGGGGTTCGATGATCAAGCAGACGCTCAAGCGCCGACACCCCGGCTTTAATGAGTCCTTCTACGGCTTCCCTTCCTTCAATGAGCTGCTCGAGGAAGCGCAAACACGCGGATATCTCAAACTCGAGCTGGATGAGAAATCAGGCGGCTATATCATCCAGAGCGTGACCCCCTGATCGCGAAAGGGTCTGCGGGTGTGACAAGAGCAAGCGCCACACATACGGCATTTGACGATTGTCTGCTACGGGTCATGAGCTGACATCGACATCCTCAGCGCATGATGTCCGCTAGAACCTCACGAGCAGACGCGACGTCGAGTGCCCTCAGGTCGCGATTGCTGTCCGCTCAGCGGCCGGTAATCGCCATAAGGTGCGCCGGATAACGCTCGCCTTCGATAGTGATCGCGGACGCGGTCCGCTGGATCTCAGCGAGATCATCTTTCGTGAGTGCAACATTCGCAGCGCCAAGATTTTCCTCAAGCCTGTGCAGCTTAGTCGTACCAGGGATCGGGACTATCCAGGGCTTTTGTGCGAGCAGCCATGCGATCGCGATCTGCGCCGGCGTCGCTTGTTTGCGTTCTGCGATCTTCTTCAAGAGATCGACCAGAACTTCGTTCGCCTCCATCGCCTCGGGCGTGAAGCGAGGCAGGTTCGAGCGGAAGTCGCTTTTCTCGATTTTGGTGTTTTTGTTCATCGCGCCAGTGAGGAAGCCCTTGCCAAGTGGACTATAGGGTACGAAGCCGATGCCGAGTTCCTCGCAGGCTTGCAGCACCCCATTCGTCTCCGGCCCGCGCGTCCATAGCGAATACTCGTTCTGGATCGCGGTAATCGGCTGCACGGCATGGGCCCGGCGGATCGTCTGCGGGCCGGGCTCGGACAGGCCGAAATGTTTGACCTTGCCCTCCTGGATCAGTTCCTTGACCGTGCCCGAGACCTCCTCAATAGGGACGTTAGGGTCGACTCGGTGCTGGTAAAGCAGGTCGATGACATCTACCTTCAGCCGCTTCAGCGACGCCTCGGCGACATCGCGGATGTGCTCGGGCCGACTGTCCAGGCCAGTCTGTTTGCCTGTCCCTGGATCAATCTTGAAGCCGAACTTGGTGGCGATCGCCACGCGGTCGCGAAACGGCGCGAGTGCTTCTCCCACCAGCTCCTCGTTCGTGTACGGGCCGTAGACCTCGGCGGTGTCGAAGAACGTAACGCCGCGCTCCACGGCCGCACGAATAACCTCGATGCCTTGCTGCTTATCGATCGCACGTCCGTAGCCAAAGTTGATACCCATACAGCCGAGACCGATGGCCGAGACTTCAAGATTGCTTTTTCCAAGTTTGCGCTTTTGCATTTCTTGAACTCCGATGTGATGGCCCTCCGTACTTCTTACGGCCGATTACCTGAGCCATGGCGGTCGTGGTTGTCGCGGCGGTGTGAAGGTAACGATCGCGCCAATAACAGTTTCCGAGCCGACCGCCTTACAGGACTTACGGATCGATCTCCGCTCCGGGTCAAGAGCCGACTTCAACATTCTTAGCGCACGACGTTCGCTAGAACCTAAACAGCAGACGATACGTCTGCCGCCGCTGAGGTCCACTGAGGGCCACAACCTGAAAATGGGCGCGGCGGATGGCGCACTATTCTTCTGATATGCTCTGACCGCCCCAAGCGCGGCCCACGACCAACATAGGGCGATCCATAGCTCGGCAGCGACAGGGAGTGTTACCGATGACGATGAGGCCTGATCCGACCTTTCACGCATCGCCAAAGCTCGCGATGGAAGCTCCTCCTGAGAATTTCGCCTACACTTTGCTGCTCAGCGCGGACTTCTCAAAACCTGACGCGCTCGCAGTGATTGATGTGAAGGCAGACTCGCCAACATTCAGCCAAGTCGTCCACACGGTGACGATGCCGAACAAGGGCGACGAATTGCACCATTTTGGCTGGAACGCCTGCTCTTCGGCTTTGTCTCCGCTCTCCGGTCACGCCTTCCTCGAGCGGCGCTACTTGATCATCCCGGGCCTTCGATCCTCACGCATCTATGTGGTGGACACGAAGCCTCATCCCACGGAGGCCAAAATTCATAAGGTGATCGAGCCTGAGGAGGTCTTCAAGAAAACGGGCTACTCGCGGCCTCACACGGTCCACTGTGGGCCGGAAGGCGTTTACGTCAGCACGCTGGGCGGCGGCGAGGACGGCACGGAAGGCCCGCCGGGCGTTTTCATAATGGACTGCGAAACGTTCGATATCCTCGGCCGCTGGGAGCTCGATCGCGGCCCACAAAAACTGCACTACGACTTCTGGTGGAACCTGCCGCGCGACTACATGGTGACGAGCGAGTGGGGGCTACCGCCGCAATTCGAGAATGGGCTCGTTCCCGAGGATCTGCTGTCGAACAAGTATGGCCATCGGATCCACTTCTGGGATCTGAGGGCACGGCGCAACGTACAAACGATCGATCTCGGCGCCAATCACCAGATGGCGCTCGAGGTGCGACCGGCGCATGACCCTATCCTAGATTATGGCTTCCTCGGCGTCGTGGTCGACACGACGAACCTCGAGGGATCGATCTGGACCTGGTGGCGCGACGGGGCCAACTTCCACGCGGAGAAGACGGCGACGATCCCGCCCGAGCCGGCCGCCAAGGACCAGTTGCCGCCGCTGCTCCAGGGGTTTGGTGCGGTACCGCCTCTGGTGACCGACATTGACCTGTCGATGGATGATCGCTTTCTCTACGTGTCCTGCTGGGGGACCGGCGAGCTACGCCAATACGACGTCACCGAGCCACGCAAGCCGAAGCTTTCAGGTTCGATTCACATTGGCGGCATCGCGCGTCGCACGACGCATCCGAGCGGCAAGCTTTTTGCTGGGGGCCCGCAGATGGTAGAGATCAGTCGCGATGGCAGGCGTGTGTACGTGACGAACTCGCTCTACTCTACTTGGGACAATCAATTTTATCCCCACGGCCTCCCGGGCGCGCAGGTCATGGCCGATGCTGGCCCGACGGGCGGGCTCGAGCTGGCAAGCGAATTCTGGGTGACTTTCCCCGTTGACTACCGAGCACACCAGACGCGGCTCGAGGGCGGCGATTGTTCGACGGACTCGTTCTGCTACCCATCGGTCTGACCTTGGACGGAGTTGATTGGACACTCGTCGGGCTCTGGGCAACGATCGTTGTAAGCGGCCTCTATCGCGGGGTGAACCCGGCGATGGGATGGCCGCTCGCCGTCTCGGCGGGACTTATGGAACGGGGCCCGCACGGAGTCATTGCAGCGCTTTGGTCACTGGCCGTTGGCCATCTGCTGGCGATGCTTGCGGTGATGCTCCCCTTCGCGCTGCTGATCAGCCTCGTCGAATGGCAGCGGCAAATCCAGATCGCGGCGGCTCTCCTGGTCATCGCATTTGGCATTTTCCGTCTCGTCGACCGGCGCCATCCGCGCACGCTCGCGCGGATTCCACCGACGCAACTTGTGCTCTGGTCTTTTGCCGTGGCGATCGCGCATGGCGCTGGGCTCATGCTCGTGCCGATCTATCTCGGCCTCTGCATAGCAGCCGACCTCGACAAAGGTCACGAGGCGGCACGTATTCTTATCGGCACTAATATTGACATGGTCGTTCTGGTCGCGTTGGTCCACACCGCGGCTATGATCGCGGCTGGCGGGTCCTTGGCCTGGGTGACCTACCGTTATCTTGGTCTAAAGTTCTTGTCGCGGAGCTGGTTCAATCTGGAAGCAACGTGGGCCGGAAGCCTTGTCCTTGTTGGTACTCTCTCGCTGGCCCTTACCCTGGCTGGACTACCACTGAGCCACTGACCCCAACATCCTCCACACATGACGACTGCTAGAACCCCAAATGCAGACGTGTTGTCGAGCATCGATGAAGTCCGAGAAGGTCCGCGAAGGGCCAAAAGCTGACATCGCACGTCTTGCTCGCTGTGCTCCATTGCAGGCCTCAGCCGTCAGGTGAACTGTTGATTGCCCAGGCTGTTACCAAGAGAATTGACAGCGCTACGAGTATTTCCACTTTGATCGATGCGCGCAGTCCTGCTCGGGCAGCCTCGTAATTCCGGCCCAGAAGTGGAGTGAGGCGTAATTTATTCCAGGCGGCAGTCGCGAGGAGGCCCGCGACAAGTACAAGCTTCAATACGAAGCGTTGCTGATAGGGGCTTTCGATATTGAGCCGCCGTCCTGTCAGTAAGACGAGAAGCACAGGCCGCGGTTACACGATTGATCGCCGCCGTGGCACTTCTGACAATGGGCTTGCGACGAACAGCCATGGGCTTGTTCGCCGCCATCGTGATGATTGCGTCATTTGCGCTGGAAGGGCATACGGCAAGCAGCGAGGCACGGACTGCCGCGAGCACGGGCGCAATTTTCGTTTATGTGGCGGTGGTCCACTGATGGCTCGGCGCGTTATACCCGCTTCTTGCTTTGACCGGCGCCTCCGAGCCGGCAACACTCACTGACGTTGTTGAGACGTTCGGTCGCTGGGCCGTCTGGATCGTATCTGCTCTTTTAGCGGTCGGTGTGGTGCTGCGACTATCGCAATCCGAAGCGATGTTGAGCGGCAGATCGTCGTTGGATGCGGGCTGCTTCTCCTTTTCGAGCCGCTGCGGTACTTGGCGTTTCAGCTTTCCATTGCCGGGGGTGATTGGTCGCTCGCACTTGGACCCGACCTGCGATGGATGGGGATGCAAACGCCGATGGGTCAGTCGACGCAACGGATGCCTGACGACTGGATCATTCACGACCGGCGGACGCCGAGGGTAACCCAGTACTCACGCGGCACGCAGATGCCGAGCTCGGTAGGGAAACCTTCGTGGAAGGCGATGAAATCCCGTCTCAGCTCCGCTCGCTGCGTTTCGTCGAGATTGTTCGCAAGTGTCTTTGTCGGTCCATAGCCATTAGAAAACGTCAGCCACGCTGCCTCGCCGTTTGGCTCCCGATAGAAGGATGTTCCCTTCTCGAACTTGAGATCGAAGGCGCCGCCCAACAGCTCCCGGATACGCTCCGGCTTACCCCATTCGAATGGCGAGGGTGGGGCCGGCATTGGAGGGGCCGGCATGTACGGCTTCATGACCATGAACATCTTGAAGAGGTTGCTGTCGGACAGCCATGTGGTGAGCGCGATACGACCACCTTTACGGCAGACGCGCGCCAGTTCCGCCGCCGCCGCTTCAGGCCGGCTGGCGAACATCACGCCGCATGTGGAGATAACCGCGTCGAACTCGCCATCTTTGAACGGCAGGTGTTCTGCATCACCGACCTCATAGGAGATATTGAGGCCTTCGGAAGCTGCACGCTCTGTCGCGGTCGCGATCAAATCGGTGCCGATATCGACGCCCGTCACCTCCGCACCGCGGCGCGCCACGACACGCGAGGTCCATCCTGTGCCCGTGGCGAGGTCCAAAATCTTCTCGCCGGGCTTCGGGTCAAGTCGCAGCACGCAGTGCTCGATGGAGTCGGCAATCCCGCGGCTGATGTCCTCATAGCGTGCACCGCCCGAATTCCAAACCGCGGCCGGCTTCTGATTGTGAGGCTCGATTGTGCCAGTCATCTACTCGTTCTCCAGCTCATGGTTTGGCGATGCCTTCAACCGGCAGGCCGGCAGCCTTCCACTCGGGATATCCGTCTTCCAAACGCATGGCCTTGAAGCCACGCGATCGGAGTGCCGCTACGGCTTCAAAGGAGAAGATGCAGTAGGGGCCGCGACAGTAGGCTACGACTTCGCGACCTTTTGGCACCTCAGATAGCCGCCGCTTCAGTTGCGCCAATGGAATGTTGACGGCGCCCGGGAGATGACCAACCGCAAATTCGTCTTCCGGCCGCACGTCGAGTACCGTGACAGCGCCCTTGCGCATGCGTGCCAGCAGATCCTTGCGCGTCACGGGCTCGAACCTGTCGCGCGCCGCAAAATAGTCCGCCGTAACACTCTGAACCTCGGCGAGGTTGCGCGCCCCGACTTGGGCAAGTGCCTGCATAAGTGAGACAACGAGTGCATCGCCGAGCAGCTGGTACAGCACGTGCTTCCCCCGGCGCTCCGTATCGACCAGCCGGGCGCGACGCAGAATCTGCAGGTGACGTGAGGTATTGGCGAAGCTAAGGCCGGTGCGCGTCGCTAGGTCTTCGACGCTGCGTTTCCCCTGCGCCAAGTGCTCCAGGAGCTCTAGGCGGTGTGAATGTCCAAGCGCCTGCGCGACCTCGGCGAGGCTGGCGTAGACCCTTTGCTTCGGAGAGCAGGTTGACATCAAGTCTATCCCTATAGTAAATCATTCATCATAGTGATTGAATGTATACTAGGGAATAGACTGGAGTGCAAGACGATGATCCTTCGCCAGTACCTTCACACCGACCCCGTGGGCATTTCCTATCTCCTCGGCTGCGTCAGCAGATCTGCCGCGGCGGTGGTCGATCCCGTCGGAGACGTCGCCCCCTATGTCCGCGCTGCTGCAGAAGCGGGCATGCACATCCGCTGCGTTATCGACACACATGTGCACGCCGATCATCTCTCAGCCGCACGCAGCCTCGCCGGAGCGGTCGGTGCTGACTACGTGCTCTCAGCGCACGCCGACGTGTCGTTCCCCTTCAAGGCGGTGCGGGACGGTGAGGAGCTGGTGGTCGGCAACGTGACGGTGCGCATCCTGCACACCTCGGGCCACACGCCTGAGCACATTAGCCTGCTCGTGAGTGACCACACGCGCTCCGCGGAGCCGTGGGCTGTCTTTACGGGACACACCCTGATGGTCGGCGACCTCGGCCGGACAGAGCTTGCCGTCAGCGCGGAATAGGGCGCACGCGATCTATTTCGAAGCGCGCAACGGCTGAAATCGCTTCCCGACTATATTGAGGTACTGCCCGGGGCCTATGCGGGTTCGGTGTGCGGACGTCGTTTGAGTGGCAAGCCGTGGTCGACAATCGGTTTCGAGAGGCGCTTCAACAAAGCCTTGGGCATTGAGGATGAGACGGCGTTCGTCAACTTCATGACGGCAGACATTCCGCCCGCGCCGAAAGGCGCCGCGACCCTGCGAGCAGCGAACGCCAGCGGTTCCGCCGCAGCAGCTTGACCATGAAGCGGATCTTGGCGCCTCCCGCGTTCGTCATGCTTGGACTTCGCGAGAACTGGTATCAGTTCGCCTTACTCGTTCTCGTCAATGCCTTTGTCGGTGGAATGGTCGGACTTGAGCGCACGGTCGTGCCGCTGATCGGGTCAGAGGAGTTCAGGCTCGCCTCGACGACGGTCGTGGCATCATTCGTCGTCAGTTTCGGCATCTCTAAGGCGCTGACCAACCTTCTCTCTGGTCAGCTCGCCGACCGCTGGGGCCGGAAACGCGTCCTCGTCCTCGGGTGGCTCATCGGTCTGCCTGTTCCCTTCCTGATCATTTGGGCACCGAGCTGGAATTGGATCATCGCCGCCAACATACTCCTCGGCGTCAGCCAGGGACTCGCTTGGTCGATGGCCGTGATCATGAAGATTGATCTCGTCGGGCCGAAGTCACGCGGCCTGGCCGTCGGCCTCAACGAATGCGCTGGCTACCTAATGGTCGGTCTGACCGCGTTCCTCTCCGGCTGGATAGCGGCCGAATCCGGCAGCCTGCGGCCCGATCCTTTCTACCTTGGCATCGCCTATGCGGTGATTGGGCTCATCCTTTCGATCCTGCTCGTGCGCGACACAACCGAGCACGTACGGCTAGAAGCCCGCCAGCATGCCCCTACGCAGCCGCTTAGCTTTCGGGAGGTGTTCTTGCTCACCTCCTTCACCGACCGCAACTTGTTCGCTGCTTCGCAGGCGGGTCTGGTCAACAATCTCAATGACGGCATGAGCCGGGTTATCTTTCCCCTCTTCTTCGCGGCGCGGGGGCTCGGTGTCGAAGCTATAGGGGTTTTGAAGGCGATCTATCCGGCTGTATGGGGCGTCGTGCAGACGCTCACCGGTCCGCTGAGTGATCGCTTCGGCCGGAAGGGCCTGATCGTGGGAG
The DNA here is from genome assembly GCA_963716835.1 of uncultured Alphaproteobacteria bacterium. GTDB lineage: Bacteria > Pseudomonadota > Alphaproteobacteria > Rhizobiales > Hyphomicrobiaceae > Hyphomicrobium_C. Next base: position 49,582 of record CAVQUQ010000013.1, read on the forward strand.
GAATGTGGCTGCAGGCGGTCGCACTGCTGATCGTGGCGAGATCGAGCGGGTTCGCGTGGTGGCTGTTCGCCAGCATCTTGCTCGGCCTGGGCACGGCGATGGTTTATCCAGCGCTGCTCGCGGCGGTTTCAGACGTCGCGCACCCGTCGTGGCGAGCGCGTTCGCTCAGCATCTATCGCTTTTGGCGAGACATGGGCTACGCGGTAGGCGCCCTAGCAGCGGGACTGATCGGCGACAGATTTGGCTTGAGTTGGGCAATTGCCACGATCGGGTTGCTGACCTTCCTCTCGGGCGTGATTGTGGCGATTGCCATGCAGGAGACGCATCCCGCGCGTTCCCTGCGACTTTGATGAGCATCTCGGTAATCTTCTGACCAGAATACCTCCCGTACAACGCACCGAAGTCAGCTCATGGTCTATCGCCTTAGTTGACTTGCTGACATGCCGATCTAGTGCGGAAGCAAGTTCAGGTAGGATCGCTTGTTCTGCCACGCCGATGCTGCCAAGAGGCAACTACTTTAATCTGCTAGGTCTGCTTTGGGCCAAGACCAGAAATCAGAATCGCTGGCAAGTGTATTCTTGTTTTTGCTCCGTGGGCGAAGTCTCCCGGTCCTTTGGACCGGGCGGCGACTTTCGTCAATGGCAGGAGTCTTATCCGCCAGCGGCCCGAAGAACCCGGACAGCTCCACAGCAGGCAGCGGCTCCTGAAAAGATAGCTCTGCTTCCGGCAGTTTCACGTTGATGTCTGAATTATTTGTACTGATGGCCTGGGCATCAATATTGACTACTGATATCGTCCCAGTTAAGTCTTTACGGATTCGTCGAGGATGATAACAGCCGCGCAATTGCGAGCCGCCCGGGCCTTGCTCGGTATCGATCAGCAGACGCTGGCCGATCTCGCTGGCATTTCACTTCCGACCATCCAGCGTATGGAAGCAAGCCAGGGCAATGTCCGCGGCGTCGTCGATACGCTCACCAAGGTGGTCGAGGCGCTGAACCGGGCTGGCGTCGAGCTCATTGCGGACCATGCGCGCAGTGACGGCAGGGGGCGCGGGGTGAGGCTGCGCGAAGCGCAGCAGGATCGCCTGGCTAGGCCGGCTCCAGCGGCCAAGCGCAAGAAGAGCTAGCTCAGGGAACGCAAGAGATCATGAGCCGGCACGTCCGGCAGTGAGGGCAATCGGGGAAATCGCGGGGCTCCTCCAATGGGCGCGATGTTCGCGTTGGGATGCACTGGATTGCTGCTGGGGCTGGCCGCCTTGGGCCTCGCGGTTTTGCGCATGCGTCGGGCGACGGCGATGATCTATCTGTCGGCCCTGCTCCTTTGCATCGCAGCGTGCGCCAATGGCGTTGCCTTTCTCCTCGCCTCGCCATCCCCCTCTATTGCAGCACTGCCTTTGGGCTTGCCATGGCTTGGCGCGCACTTTCGCGTTGACGCGCTTTCCGCGTTCTTTCTCGCGCTCGTCAACCTGGGTGGTGCCGCGGCAAGTCTCTATGCGGTGGGCTATGGCCGACACGAGGAGAATCCGGGGCGCGTCTTGCCGTTCTATGCGGCGTTTCTTGCTGGAATGAACCTGGTGCTGTTGGCCGACGACGCCTTCACTTTCCTTCTGAGCTGGGAGTTCATGTCGCTCGCTTCCTGGGCCCTCGTCATGTCGCACCACAGGGAAGCGGACAATGCGCGCGCCGCTTACATCTATCTCATCATGGCGAGCTTCGGGACGATGGCTCTCCTGCTCGCCTTCGGACTGCTGGCCGGGGCGGGCGGCGACTACCTGTTCGCTACAATTCGCGAACAGCGCCATGCTGATCTCGTTACCGGCGTCGTGCTTGCACTGATCCTGATTGGTGCCGGGTCCAAGGCCGGACTGGTACCCCTTCACGTTTGGCTGCCACTCGCCCATCCGGCCGCCCCAAGTCATGTCTCGGCGCTCATGAGTGGCGTGATGACCAAAGTGGCGATCTACGCTTTCATCCGCGTCGTCATGGACCTCTTGGGTCCGCCACAGTGGTGGTGGGCGGTCGTCGTTCTCGCGATCGGCTCGATCACGGCGGTGCTCGGGGTTCTGCACGCGTTGATGGAAAAGGACATCAAGCGGCTTCTGGCCTACAGCACTGTCGAAAACATTGGCATTATTTTTGTTGGGCTCGGACTCGCGTTGGCCTTCGCGGCAAACGGCCTCACGGCGGCCGCGGCACTGGCGCTGACGGCCGCGCTGCTCCACGCACTGAACCATGCGCTGTTCAAGAGCCTGTTGTTCTTCGGCGCCGGATCCGTGCTCGTGGCAACGCATGAGCGTGACATCGAGCTGATGGGTGGCCTCATCCATCGCATGCCGCGCACGAGCCTCGTCATGCTGATCGGCGCGGCCGCGATCTCGGCCTTGCCGCCGCTCAACGGCTTCGTGTCCGAATGGCTGATTTTTCAGGCTATTCTGGTCAGCCCGCAGCTGCCGCAGTGGGGTCTCAAGTTCTTCGTGCCTGCCGCGGGGGCCATGTTGGCCCTGGCCGCAGCGCTCGCCGCAGCGTGCTTCGTCAGGGCCTACGGCGTGGCGTTTCTGGGACGGCCGCGCTCTCGGCGTGCACGTGACGCTCATGAGACCAATTCCTGGTCGCTCACGGCAATGGTCCTGCTCGCGGTTCTTTGTCTCTTGGGCGGCATCATTCCAGGTTTACTGATCGATGCGCTAGCGCCCGTCACGACGCTGATCACGACTGCTCATATGCCGTTGCAGAGCTCTGATCCCTGGCTATCGATCGTACCGATCAGCGAGAGCCGCAGCTCCTACAACGGGCTCTTGGTTCTTGTCTTCATCGCGCTCTCCGCCGCCGCCGCGGCCGCGGCCATCCACAGGCTCGCCACCCGATCCGTGCGGCGTGCTCCCGCGTGGGACTGCGGCTACCCCGATCCGAGCCCGCTCACTCAATACACCGCCGCAAGTTTCGGCCAGCCCATCCGACGCGTCTTTGGCAGCACGGTCTTTCTGGCCTCCGAGCACGTCGATATGCCGTCCCCGGGAAGTACCCGGCCGGCCGTGCTTGTCGTGCGTGTCCACGATGTCATCTGGGAGACGCTCTACGCCCCCATCGGATGGTGTGTCGATGTTCTCTCCCAAGCGCTCAACAGGGCCCAGTTCCTGACCATCCGACGCTTCTTGAGCCTTGTCTTCGTTGCCTTGATCTCGCTGCTTCTGGTGCTGGCGATATGGCCTTGATCATCGAGTTCGCGACGCAGGGCGCACAGATGGCGCTGGTGCTCGCGCTGGCGCCGCTGCTCGCGGGCTTCATCCGCAAGATCAAGGCGCGCCTTCTGTTGCGCCAGGGGCCGCCCGTGCTGCAGCCTTATCGGGACCTCCTGCGACTCGTGCGCAAGGAGGTCGTGTTGGCAGACAATGCCTCCTGGCTGTTCCGAACCGCGCCCTATCTCATTTTTGCGGCGACGTGGGTGGCAGCGAGTCTCGTGCCGACATTCGCTACGGGGCTGATGTTCAGCTGGACGGCCGATCTCATCGTGATCACAGCCCTGCTCGGCAGTGCGCGGTTTTTCCTCGCTCTGGCGGGAATGGACATCGGCACGAGTTTCGGCGGCATCGGCTCGAGCCGCGAGGCAATGTTCGCGACGCTCGCTGAACCCGCCATGATCATGATGGTGTTCAGTGTCGCCCTGCTCGCGGGGTCGACCCAGCTCGCGACCGTCTCCACTTTCATGCTTTCGCCGGACGTTGGCTTGCGCGTCTCCCTGGGGCTGGCGCTGGTAGCTCTCATCATTGTGGCGATTGCGGAGAACGCCCGCATCCCCGTGGACAACCCGGCAACCCACCTCGAGCTGACTATGGTGCATGAGGCCATGGTGCTCGAGTACTCCGGGCGCCACTTGGCCGTCATCGAGCTGGCGTCTCATTTGAAGCTGCTGCTGTACGCCTCGCTAATTGCGTGCGTGTTTCTGCCGTGGGGCCTGGCCAAGTCCGAAGCGGACATCAGCTCTTTGGCGATCGGCGGGGCTGCGTACCTGGCTAAGCTCGCCGCTCTCGGCTTCTTGCTCGCCATCTTCGAGACCTCGATCGCCAAGATGCGCGTGTTCCGCGTCGCTGAGTTCTTGGGCGTGGCCCTGATGCTGGGGCTTCTCGGCACGCTTCTCCTCTTTGTCTCGCGGAGCCTTTAGAGATGGATCAGCGCCTGGTTTTCGACGTTGCGCATCTCCTCGCCGGAGGCCTCGTGTTGGTGAGCTTCGCGCTCCTTTACCAGGATCGCATGTTCGGTCTCTTGAACGTGTTCGCCTTGCACGCCTTCGTCCTCTCGTTGTCGGTTGCCTGGCAAGCCTATGTGCAGGACGCGCCCCACCTCTACATCACAGCAGCTATCGCGCTCGTCCTTAAGGCGATCCTGATCCCGGTGCTGCTCCGCCGCGTGGTTGTGCGCCTTGATATCCACCGCAACATCGAAAGCGTCGGGGGCATCGGCCTCACCATGCTGCTCGGGATCGGCCTCGTCGCGCTCTCCATGGTGGTGATGCTGCGCGTCACCGAAGGGGCGGACCGGTTGGCGCGTGAGGATCTGGCGCTCGCGCTGTCCGTCGTGCTGCTTGGCTTCCTGATGATGGTCACGCGCCGTAACGCGGTCAGTCAGGTTGTGGGCTTCATGTCGCTCGAAAACGGCTTGATCCTTGCGGCTGCCGGCGCGAAGGGCATGCCTCTCGTGGTCGAGATGAGCATCGCTTTCTCCGTGCTCGTGGCTTTTCTCGTTGTTGGCATCTTCCTGTTCCGCATCCGCGAGCGCTTCGACACCGTCGACATTCACGCATTGGATCGCTTCAGGGGAGAGCAATCATGATGGGGCTCCCCCATGATGGCCTGACGTTGGTCCTCGTCATCCCGGCGGTTTCCGCTCTGCTCCTTGCTCTCCTGCCGGGCTACAGCGTCGCGGCAAGGCTCAATGTCCTGGCAAGCTTTTTGACCCTCCTCGCGGCGCTGTCGCTCTTCTGGCGAAGACCGGAGCCCGGACTGCTTCTACACGTCGACGACCTCAACATCGTCTTCGTGGTGCTCAATACCTTCGTCGGATTTACGACCAGTGCCTTCAGCGCGAGCTACATTGCGCATGAGCTCGAGACCGGGCGTCTGACGCCAACCTACCTGCGCTTCTATCACGCCATGTACCAGGCGCTCATGTTCGAGATGAACCTGGCCCTCGTTGCCAACAACCTCGGGCTCATGTGGGTCGGGGTCGAATTCGCAACGCTGACGACCGTGCTCATGGTCGGAATCTATCGCACACATGAAGCGCTCGAAGCCGCCTGGAAATACTTCATCCTTGGCAGCGTCGGCATCGCTCTCGCGCTCTTCGGCACCATCCTGCTCTATCTAGCTGCACGCCCGGTGCCAGGCCAGGAGATCGAGGCCATGGCCTGGACGTCGCTCATGCAGCGTGCCGCCGCTTTTGATCCCGCCCTGCTCAATCTGGCATTCGTGTTCTTGCTGCTCGGCTACGGGACCAAGGTGGGGCTCGCTCCCATGCACGGTTGGCTGCCCGACGCTCACGCCGAGGGCCCGACACCCATCTCGGCGGTGCTGTCGGGCCTGCTCCTCAACGTGGCGCTGCACGCGCTGCTGCGCTTCAAGATGCTTCTCGCCACCAACGGGGAGGCCATCGCTCCTGGCCCGCTGATGGTGACGATGGGTCTCATCTCCCTGCTGTTTGCCGCGCTCATGCTGTATCGACGGCGCGACATCAAGCGCATGTTCGCCTATTCCTCGATCGAACACATGGGGATCATCGCCTTTGCCTTCGGCATGGGCGGGCCGCTGGCGAACTTCGCCGGTCTCCTGCACATGACGATGCACAGCCTGACGAAGTCAGCGATCTTCTTTTCCGTCGGCCATATTGCCCAGGTGAAGGGCACGCAGAAGATGGCCGACATCGGCGGTCTGACGGAGACCCATCCCGCTCTCGGCTGGGGACTTGTCGTCGGGGTGATGGCCATTGCAGGCCTGCCGCCGTTCGGTATTTTCATGAGCGAGTTTCTCATCGTCACGTCGACCTTTGCGCGCGAGCCGATCCTTGCGCTGCTGCTGGTGGTCGGCATCCTCCTCGCTCTGGGAGCGCTCTTGCAGAAGCTCAACGGACTGGCGTTTGGTGAACCGAAGGGCAGTCTTGCGCCGGTCGAGGCATCCTACATGCCGATGTTGGCGCATTTTGTTCTGATCTTGGCTGCTGGTGTCTATCTTCCGGCCGAGCTCGTGGCTTGGTTTCAGAACGTTGCGCGTCTGCTCGGCTGACCCAGGAGGTTCGTCATGCCTGCGCTCGATGACGTGTTTGGACGATGCCAGATCGCGGCGCCTCCGAGGCCGTGGCCGCGGCTCGCGGTCGATGCCGGCCAATGGCGCGCGGCAGCGAGCGAGCTCGCAGCGGGCCGCTGGACACTGCTCGCGCTTTGGGCGGAGCCTGATGTCGTGCATATGGCCATTCTCGAAGACGCCTCGCAAGAATTCGCCATTCTGAGCCTGCCGTGCGCCGATGGTCGCTTCCCCTCGATCGGTCGCGAGCATCCGCCAGCCATTCGCTTGGAACGCACGGTCATGGATCTCGTGGGGCTCGCTGCAGAGGATGCCCCGGACCTAAGGCCGTGGCTTGATCATGGACGCTGGACTGTGCGTCATCCCTTGTCAAAAAAGCCGAGCCCTTCAGAAGGCGACCGCGGCTACAAGTTTCTCCCCGCTGAAGGCCCCAATCTGCACCAGATCCCAGTCGGGCCCGTGCACGCCGGCATCATCGAACCGGGCCATTTCCGCTTCACGGCCAGCGGCGAGACGGTCGTCCGCTTGGAAGAGCGCCTCGGGTATGTGCACAGGGGCGTCGAGCGCCTCATGGTGGGCAGTCCGATCGATCGAGCAGCCCGGCTTGCGGGCCGCGTTTCGGGAGACAGCACGGTCGCCTATGCACTGGCCTTTGCCCGGGCAGCAGAGGCGGCAACGGGGTGCGAGGTTTCATCGCGCGCCCACAGCCTGAGGGCCGTGATGGCAGAGCTTGAGCGCATGGCCAATCATCTCGGAGATATTGGTGCAATCTGCAACGACGCCGCATTCTCGCTGATGCTCGCGCATTTTGGCGCCTTGCGCGAACGGGTGCTGAGGGCATCAATGGCAGCCTTCGGACACCGCCTCATGATGGACGGCATCGTCCCGGGCGGTCTTTCACGGGACCTTACCAGCGAAGGCATCCGCGACCTGCGCACTCTCCTCGGTGACCTAGAGTCCAGTCTGCCGAGACTCATCGAGCTCTATGACAACACGACCTCGCTTCAGGACAGAACCGCGACCACAGGAGTCGTCTCGCCCGAACTCGCGCGCTCATTCGGTGCGGGCGGCTACGTCGGCCGCGCGGCGGGTCGAGGCTTCGACGCCCGTCGTCATCCAGGCTATCCGCCCTATGACGCTCTCACATTCGACGTCCCGGTCCGCAATGACGGCGACGTCAATGCACGGGTGTGGATCAGAATCCTCGAGATCCAGCAGTCGATCCGCTTGATCAAGCAGCTGCTTGAAGGCTTGCCGGCGGGGCCTATCCGCGCCGATCCCGCGGCGGCGCCAGCCGCCGCTCCCTGCGAAGGCGCCGCGCTCGTAGAAGGATTTCGCGGCGATGTGTTTGCATGGCTGCGAACTCGATCCCCACGGAAAGGTTGCGAGGTGCCATCTTCGCGATCCGTCGTGGTTCCAGTGGCCGCTGCTGGAGGCGGCCGTCGACGGCAACATCGTTGCGGATTTCCCTCTGTGCAACAAGTCGTTCAACTGCTCCTACGCGGGGCACGATCTGTAAGGCTTTTGCCTCATGCGCAAGACCCTCCTGGAAAGCCTCATCCACGGCCCGCTGACCGAGGCCGCGCCGCAGCCAGATGACAAAGACCTTGCCGAGGTGGGTGAGAGTCTCAGGCGCGCCGCGAGAGGGAGGCTGGGCCGCAGCCTCTCCATCCGCGAGGTCGATACTGGCTCCTGCAATGGCTGCGAACTCGAAATCCACGCGCTCAGTAATCCCTTCTACGACATCGAGCGCTTCGGCCTGAGGTTCGTGGCGTCTCCGCGCCATGCCGACGTTCTGCTCGTCACCGGGCCTGTCACCCACAACATGCGTGAGGCGTTGGAGCGCACGTATCGGGCGACGCCTGAACCCAAGTGGGTTGTCGCCGTCGGGGATTGTGCCTGCGGCGGCGGCATCTTCTCAGGGAGTTACGCCTGCATCGGTTCCATTTCCGCGGTCCTACCTGTTGACCTCAGCATCCCGGGCTGTCCGCCGCAGCCAGTCGAGATTCTCAAAGCGTTGCTGGCCCTAATCGAGGCTGCTGCCGGACGCGTCAATCATGAGGTGTGAGACGTGATGCGCATGCTTCGGGCCTATTGGGCGTCGTCGATAGTCGCAAATCGAGCAAGGTTTCGAGCGCCAGGATGCACACACTGTTCAGGGCACCAGGACACCTGTTGTTCGGCATTTTAGGGTCGCGAAAGAGTTACCGCAGCCGCAGCCAAGTACCCGAGTGTACACAACAGGCTAGGGGGCAAGCTTGTGTCCGCTAAGGGTCATCAGCTGACCTCAGCATCCCGGCGTTCGAAGTCCGCTAGAATTCCAAGCAAGCCATCAGGCATCATTGCCATCTTTCCGTCGCATTAGACTCGTGCCAGGTGCGATCCTCTTAAGCGGTGGTGGGTGGCTGTAGCAGTCATATAAGCGTACGTAACGTCAATATCTTATAGCGTCGAGCTGACCCGTCCCCTACGGGGCGCCAACGCTTTATATTCTCCGTACAATTCAGTGAGTTGTGGTGGTGGGAAACAGGAGCTGCCTTCAAAGTGAGAAGCACCCCGTGCTGGACCTACAGGAGCCCGAATGCGGACGCCTTTTGTGGTGTCCAGAAATTCCCTGGGCTACCTGCCTGAGACATCCGCTTCGCGACGTTCTCAAGACGTCGATCGGGTCTCGCGCTACTTCCGCTGATGACCCATAGCGGACTCGGCGCCGTAACACACCTAGGACAAGTCTCCCCCAAAACGGGGATGACCGCGCGTCTTTGCAAATCGGAGATTGCGTAGTGGTTCTTCGCACCGCGAGAGTGCCACGGTCCCCGCTACACAAGCCCGCCTCAAGCCGACCCTTCCTCGATCAACACCCGATAGGAACCTCAATGAAAACGCGCGACTCCGCGCACGATTTGATCCACCGAGCCCGCTGCGCAGTCGGACTGGCCCTCGATCAAGAGTTGGCAGACCTCAATCTAACTTCTCGGCAGCTATTGGTTTTGGCAGCGGTTTCGACAGCGGACGGCGCCAATCAAACCTACTTGGTTAAGGCAACGGGCATTGATCGCTCAACCATGGCGGACCTTGTCCGGCGATTGATTAAGAAGAGTCTATTGCAGCGTCTGCGAGCGGTGAAGGACCGCCGGGCCTACTCTGTTTCTCTTACAGCCAAAGGACGCCGCGACTTGGCGAGCGCGGCGCGAATTGCATCAAGCTTCGAGCAGCGGCTGCTTCTCGCGTATTTGGATGCCGAGGCGAGCACCTTTCTCATGTCCCTACGCCTGGTGGTCGACGATATTATCTCGACTGCGACGTAGGCTCCGTATCATTGCAGCGCGTGCTGGGACGCATTTGATTTTTTTAATTCATTGGAGGACCGCAATATGTCAGCGACCGTCTATAGCCATCTGGCAGCAGTGATTTTCACCTTCGTCGCCATACTCCAACTCACGCGGGCCCTACTGCGGACACCCGTCGTAGTGGGGAGCACACTAGTACCTGTTTGGGCAAGCTGGGTCGCACTTGTTGTGGCCGGATCGCTTGCGTGGCTTGGGTTTGCCGTAGCGAGCGGCTGAAGTCAGAACTTCATTTGGCCTCCAGCGGCGGCGTCCACCACCGCCTCGGAATCCCCTCCGCCTCTGCGGAATCTGCCGGGCCACCCGTAGACGGCTTGAGGCATGACCCTTATCGCTTCCTGCGCATGACGCCGACATACAATTTCTGTCTGCCGTTGTAAGCCGAGCGGTAGATTGGCAAGACTGAACAATGTGGACCAAACGGAATAGTCCCCTGGTTGGGAGACGTTAAGCCAAGTCGAACGCGATGATTTATGTCCGCGTGAGAGAATTGAACACATTATGAGATCTGTTTGTGAGAGGCAGTTTTGCTTCGTCTTCGAGTAGTCTCGATCGGCGCGTTGAGGCTCGGCAAGAGATTCAGCGAGGGAACCATACGCATCTTGACCTGGGGCGGACTGCACGGCGGTATCTCGGTTGCGCTCGCGCTATCGCTTCCCGCGACGCCCTATAGGATGTTGATCCTCAGCATCACATATATCGTCGTTGTCTTTTCGATCCTGGTCCAAGGCCTTACCATCAAGCGGGTGGTTGAGAGCATTTATCCCGCCCCCGCACCTCGTTAGAGGTCTCGTAATCTGTTCTTCAAGTTCGACCGCAAGACGTCGACCCCCATGGACGATACACTCAGCCCAGCATGGATGGGATGTACGGGATCCGAAGAACCAGGGGTCGAAGGCTTGCCGGGCGAATTGATATGGTAGGAGCGATTATGGTTTTCGAAAGGACACCGCCTTATCGCCGCGAGCGCAAGACGGCGGCGACGGCGCTAGCTTCGTGTACAGCAGCAAAAACGGAAACGAATAGTTGCGGAAGATTTACGGGGCGGCGATCACGACTTCTCGCGAATTGAGCCAGCGATCGAGCATAGGAACCCCTTCAACCGTCGATCGTTGCACAATCCCGTCATTCGCCAAGCGGAGCGCCTTGGCGTGAGGGCGGGGCTATGCTCTCGGGATGAGGCGCCTTCGTGCCAAAGCGCGACAACCAAAAGACCCCGCGTGTTGAAGGCGAGAATACGCTTCGCATTCTGATCACGGTCTTCATCGTCACGGCCCTCATCTTTCTGGGCTTCTATCTGGAGCGCGAGGACCTTCAAGCGACACGATCCTGCGCCGAGACCGTAGCGCCAAAGCCTGGCGCAGAAAGCTAGCTCAGAAAGCTTGCGCGGCATGCTTAGGGATATTGGTTCTTGCCGGCTTCGCATTGCTGTGGACGCTCGGCGCCTTCAACAATATCGGCTTCCAAGGTCTGCTTGGCGCGGTCCTCGGCGTCGTACTCATCACAGTGACGGCCGCCACCCTCATGGGTCTCATGTTCTATAGCGCGCGGAGCGGTCGCGACGAGACGGCACAAAATCATGAAGACCGCGATCGAATGAGCGCACGCTCGCGGCCCAATCGATGGGATGCCGAGCGCAAATGCTCTGGCGAGTGGAGTTAACCACTCACGCGCGCTTGTGGGCGCCGGACCTCCTTTGCCGGCTTGTCTTCCCTCACTCCCTTATAGGCCGGATGACGCAAGAGGTTGTCGCCCGTCCAAGCGCGATATTCAATCTGCACAACAAGCATGGGCTTGACCCAAGCAACGCCGCGACGTTGAGCTGAAGTGAGCTCCTCCGAGAACGGTGAGCGATCGATCCGCATGCCTTGAAGCTTCTTCCACAGCTCTGCCGCAGAGCGACGATTAAATCCTGTTCCAACGCGGCCGGCATAACGGAAGCGACCGCGATCGAAAAAGCCGAGCGCCAGAGCTCCAACCGCATGGCGCTGGGCTGTTAAATCCAAATATCCACCAACAACAAATTCATCCGTCCCGATGCATTTGGTCTTGAGCCAGTCATCTCGGCGCCCAGACCGATAGGGGCGATCCTTACGCTTTGAGATGATCCCCTCAAGGCCGTGCTCGCAAGCGGTCTGTACGATCGCGGATCCCTCAAGGTCGAAATGCTCGCTAAAGCGAATTGGACCTGACGTCCGCGTGAGCAGCGCGCGAAGGGCAGCCTTGCGATCGAGGAGGCTCGCGTCCATTAAGTTCATGCCATCCAGGTAGAGAAGATCGAATGCATAGAAGACCATAGATTTTGACTGCCCCGCCTTGAGCGCGGAAACAAGCTTGACGAAGCTCGAGACGCCAGCCTCGTCCTCTATCACCACCTCGCCGTCGATTAGAGCGGACTTGAGATCCAGCTTGAGAAACTCTTTGGACAAGCTGCCGAACCTGTGCGTCCAATCAAGTCCACCCCGCGTCAGCAGCTTGACAGCGCCATCAGAAATTCGAGCCTGCAGACGGTAGCCGTCGAACTTGACTTCGTGGACCCACTGATCCGTATCAGGCGCCTCTTCAACCAGCGTCGCGAGACATGGCTCGACGAAAGCCGGAAGTGTCCCGCGTTTGGCGCCTGGCACTCTGAACTCGCGCGATGCCTTGTGGCGAGGGACGGTATTCGCGCCAAGTGCTTTCCTACTCACGTGGCCGATCCGACCAATTTCTTGATTGCTGCCTTGAGCGAACGCCGGGACCTGCCGTAGTCCCGCCACGCCGCGGACTTGGCGATAAGTGCGGGGACGGTGTGGATCGTAAAGCGCTGAGGATCAAGGTCGGCGCGAACCTGCTGCCAGGTGAGCGGCATCGACACCGGGGCGCCCGGACGTCCCCTGGGCGAAAGCGGTGCGACAGCAGTCGCCATGCGATCATTGCGCAGATAATCGAGAAAAATGCGCCCCGTTCGAAGCTTCTTGGTCATCTTGGTCAGATAGCGGTCTGGGCTATCGTCAGCCATCTGCGTGCAAACTGCTTGCGAGAAGGTCTTCGCTTCATCCCAACCCAATCTATCAGCTGCATTTGCTTTGAGCGGCGTCACAACATGAAGACCCTTGCCACCTGTGGTTTTACAGAAGGCCACGAGGCCCAAGGCCTCGAGCCGCTCGCGGAGCTCCTTGGCAGCTTCGACAACTCTCGAGAACGCGACGCCTGGAGCCGGATCGAGGTCGAACACGAGGCGTCCCGGAACCGTGGGCCTGCCGGGTTCTGAGTTCCAGGGGTGAAATTCAACGGCTGCGATCTGGGCCATCGCTATGAGGCCCTCGACCGTATCAATCTCGAGGTAAGGCTCGTGGTCGCCAGAAACGCGCACAAGCTCGACGAGCTCGGAGATGCCACGCATGGCATGGCGCTGGAAAAACGTCTCACCGGTAATTCCGTCCGGCGCACGAATAAGTGAGCACGGCCTACCCTCCACATGCTCGATCATCCACGAACCAACTGCCTCCAAATAGCGAGCGAGATCGAGCTTGGTGACGGCCGCTTCTTTTGAAGTCTTGGGCCAAAGCTCCTTCTCGGGCTTCGAAATGGCGACACTGCAAACGACATTGCCCCCCGATTGGCTAGCCGGCGGCTTGCGCCGGCCTGTTCTCTTCGATCGACGGGGGCGTGGACGTTGCCGATCTTCATCCTGAGTACGATCCGAATTCCAAACGGCATCGGGTTTGGCTGCCCTGCGGCTCGACAGCATGAAGGGGCTCGGTCCTCCACCTTTGCCGTTTGCAATCTGAAGCATGGTTCGGCCTGAAGCCACAGAAAGGTCTTTTGCTAAGAGCCGATCATCGTCACGCTCTTTGGCACCGTCGTCGCGGTGTTTAATAAGCAACCAGTTCGTGCGCTTGCCATGCTCACGGTCGTGCTTCATGCGTACGAGCACCCAGCCGCCTTGGAGCTTATGGCCCGCAAGCAGGAACTTGAGCTCGCCATCGCGAAGCTGTTGCTCGGCTGACTTGTTTCCCTCGGGCACCCAAAAGCCGCGGTCCCAAAGCATGACGGTGCCGCCACCATATTGGCCCTCGGGAATTGTCCCCTCGAAGTCGCCATAATCCAGAGGGTGGTCCTCGACTTCGACCGCCAGGCGCTTGTCATGGGGATCGATGGATGGCCCTCTTGTCACGGCCCACGACTTGAACACGCCGTCGACCTCGAGCCTGAGATCGTAGTGGAGTCTCGTCGCATCGTGCTTCTGGATGACAAAGCGAGGATATTCTGCCGTTCGGATCGTGTGTGTCCCGCTCGGCTCCGCGGTCTTTTTGAAGTCGCGCTTGGCGCGATAGGTCGATAGCTTCCTGCTCGTCATGTGCACGTAGGACCGGATCAAGACGTCGCGAGGTTCTACGCGACCTGACTACTTCAACGCGGTTGAGGCACGGATGTTTCCAAGGGACTTGAAGGACCTCGGGCAGACGTGCGAGGCGAGATGCCCTCCGACTACGCTCGCTTCTTCGCCTGCGTCTTGCCTTTGGTCCCTTTTGTACCGCCCTTGGCGGCAGCGGGCGGCTTGGTCTTTCCTTCGGCTATGCTCTTCTTTAGCGCCGACATGAGATCAATGATCTTCGCGCCCTTGGCTGGCTCCTCGCGCGGCGCCACGATCTTCTGGCCACGCATTTTCTTCTGAATGAGATCGCGTAGGGCAGTCGCGTAGTGGTCCTGGAACTGGTCTGCCTTGAAGGGACTGCTCTTCTTCGCAATCAGCTGCACCGCAAGGTCGACCATCTCCTTATCGGGCTTCGTCGTCGGCACGTCGTCAAAGTAGTCCTCAGGATCTCGGAGCTCTTCGGCGTACCGGAGCATTTCCATAACCAGACCGTCGCCAAGTGGAGCGATCGCCACCAGCCACTCGCGTCCCGCAATTGTAATCTGTGCAAGCCCCGTTTTGCCCGTCTTAGCGAGTGCATCCCGTATGACGACGTATCCCTCGCCCGCCATCTCATCAGCTGGAACGACGAAGTAGGGCCGCTCAAAATATCGGGGATCAATCTCGCTCGTCTTGACGAACTTCACGAGGTCGATCGTCTTCTTGCTTTCAAGCCGGATCGCATCGACGTCGTCGGGATCGAGAGTGACATAGGTGTCCTCGTCGACCTCGTAGCCTTTGACAATATCGGCACTGTCAACCTCACCGACTCCAGGAACGGTCTTGGTGTAGTTGACACGCTTGCCCGTTGGCTTGTGAATCTGGCGAAAGCCGATCTCGGCTTTGCTCTCGACGCCGTTGTAAATTTCGACGGGGAGCGAGACTAGCGAGAGGCGAAGAAAACCCTTCCAGTAGGCGCGGGCTGACTTGGGCATGGGGCACACCGGACACGCAGGAACGCGACAGACACCCTAAAATCTGCGCTTCTACCCCTCCCTCTGCAAGCAGCTCGGTGCCTTCAAAGTTGCGAAAGTGCAGCTTGTTCCTCTTATGTGCTCCGTATCCAATTGGGCGGCCACCCTATTAACGCTAGCCGACTGGTTGAGCTTTGAGGCTTTGCCGGTCCGCGACCTGAGGAGCTTGCAATGGAAGTCAATACGCATGGGCCAGCGCTGTCATACGTGAGCTCGGTGCCGATCAGTCCGTGGAGCGTCTACCTCTCGCAGGTCGATCGTGTCGTGCCATATTTGGGACGCCTCGCGCGCTGGGCCGAAACGCTAAAGCACCCCAAGCGCACGCTGATCGTCGACATCCCGATTGAGATGGATGACGGGACGGTACGCCATTTCGAAGGCTACCGCGTGCAGCACAATCTCTCCCGCGGTCCCGGCAAAGGCGGGCTGCGCTATCATCCAGATGTAACGCTGGAAGAGGTGATGGCGCTCGCGGCTTGGATGACGATCAAGACCGCAGCAGTCAACCTTCCGTTTGGCGGTGCTAAGGGTGGCGTCCGCGTCGACCCGAAAGCGCTTTCCCCGAATGAGTTGGAGAAGCTTACCCGCCGCTACACGAGCGAGATCGGCATCATCATCGGACCGCAGCAGGATATCCCAGCCCCCGACGTCAATACGAACGCGCAGGTCATGGCGTGGATGATGGATACCTATTCCATGAACGTCGGCTCGACGACAACCGGCGTTGTGACTGGTAAGCCAATCCACTTGGGCGGCTCTCTCGGTCGCGTCAAGGCGACGGGCCGCGGCGTATTCGTCACGGGTCGCGAAGCTGCACGCCGCATAGGTCTCGATCTCAATGGCGCTCGCGTCGCCGTGCAAGGATTTGGCAACGTCGGCTCAGCAGCCGCAGAGCTCTTCGTGGCAGCCGGCGCAAAGGTTGTTGCCGTCCAGGATCAGATGAGTGCGATCATGAACGCGGAAGGCCTGCCGGTCGCGGCGCTGGCGGGCGCTCTTCAGTCAGGCAGCGCTCTAAAGGATTTCCCGGCCGGCGAAGCAATCGTTCGGGAGGCATTCTGGGATGTGGATTGCGATATCCTCGTTCCCGCAGCCGTCGAAAGCCAAATCACCGCGGAGCGCGCGGCGAGGATCAAGGCTAGGCTCATACTCGAGGGTGCCAATGGGCCGACGCTAACTGACGCCGACGATGTCCTGGCCGACCGTGGAATCCTCGTTGTCCCCGATGTGATCTGCAACGCAGGCGGCGTAACCGTCAGCTACTTCGAATGGGTCCAGGACTTTTCGAGCTTCTTCTGGACAGAGGATGAGATCAACGCACGCCTCGACGCCATCATCGTCGAGGCCTTGCGCAAGATCTGGGACCTGGCCGATCACCTCTCTATCTCGCTCAGAACAGCAACGTTCGCTGTTGCTTGCGAACGCATCCTGATGGCGCGCCAAGAGCGCGGCCTTTATCCCTGAACGTTCGGGGCCCCGAATTCGAGAGAGGCTGCGTCCTAAGTTTTGCCACTTGATCAATATACGACGCGTTCCATACCGCGCGGCCGTCATTTGCCACCGCGGCTTCGCGTGGCTTCACCTAGTGCCCGGCGCCGATGACGCGCCGGGCCTTTTTCTTTGCGCCGCGCCCCTCAATGTTTCACAGGCACAAGGGCATGCTTTGCTGGATGGAGCCAACTCGGGGCGTCTCCGCCAGCGTGTCTTTCGCAAACTAGTTTGTGATCACTCCGGCAAGCGTTAGTCCGATGAGAGTTGCGACAAACGTGAGCGACACGAGCACATACAAAAGAGCCCAATTGAAGCCGGGCTCCCGCAATGGAAGCCCGACGCGCTTGCCAAGAGCATGCATCAAAAGCCAAAGCCGAGCCTGCTTTGGGCGCCAGCCGGTCCCGCGCATGCGATAGGCAAGCCGATAGCCGCGCCAGAGGCCACTGTCGAAGAGCCGAACTTCTGGTCGCCATTGGTGATCGAAGGTCACCGCACCGCAAAGCATTTTGGTCTGGTAGCTGCTCCTCCAAAACTCCAGATGCTCGGGAAGGACAATGCTGGCGCCAGATCTGAAGCTCTCTCTGAAGCCGTTGTAGTTCTCCTCCTTGAGAGGAACGAGGATGATCAATCGCCTGGGATCGAGGAGCCGTCGGCACTGGGCAATTTCCCAAGCCAAGCCCTCCGTGCGCCCCGCCAACATCAAAACAAGTGATGCCTTGGCTAAAAGATCTCTCACAAGGCGCTGCCAATCTGAATGCGCCACATAAAAGCGCGATGCGCCTAGGGGTGGCAGCGGATCACCTGGGCGCCCGATCGCAACAAAGGGACCTACCTCGCCGAATATCGCAGCGAGTGCCTCCTCTTCGCGGCCAATCGCAATTTCATCTGTGAATGAACGCAAGTAGACGATCGGTGGGCGCGTATCGCGGCTGACGACGTCCTCAGCAAGGAGCGCCGTGTGTTGGCGGCCCCTTCGATAGAGATAGAAGCCCACGAGCGCAGTGGCACCCATCACTGCATAGAAGATGAGCGAAAAGAGAGCCCGGCCGCTTTCACCAACACTGTCATTGATGGAGGTGGCAAGAAGGCCTAACCCTAGAAACGCCGCGACGAAGGCAGCCACGGCAAAAAACTTCAAGAGATAGCCAGTCGGCCTGCGCTGATTGGGTCTCACCGGAATTGGACACCCTCGACCTCATGAGCCTCAAACTTGAAGGAAGCTAGCCGTCTCGTGACCGACGAGGCCCACGTTAGTTGACACGAGGTTGCCGAGACGAGCCGCCTTTAAAGAATGCCGAGATGGCCGAGCCCCACCGTCCTGGCGGGAGTGCCGCCTCATCCTCGTGCGCGCTGCGAAGCACGAGATCGAGAAAGCTCGATACATTGGAGTGCTTGATGCCGCGCCGACTGAGCATCGTCGCGAGCGCCTCCCGTTGCTTGGGCCGTCGTGAAAGCTCGCGCACGAAGTACCTATGGAATATGGAGCCCTCGGCGACCGGCGCGGTTCCGACTGCGGCGACGGCATCAATCGCCTTGCCCGAATTGCTTCTTTCCGCATCCGTTTGCTCGAGCGTGCGAAGGAGCAACCTTGCCGCGTAACGCGCCGCAAAATACTCGGCCAAAATCTGGTGCGTGAAGTCGAGCGATCCAGCCTTCCGGCCAGGGCTGAAGAAGGCAAACCGAACGAGGGCCATGCGTAGTCTTGTGCGCTCCCGAGTGTCTGCATTGAGCGCTCCGCCGACAACGATCTTTCCGAGCTCATCGGCGGACAACCCGGCGCCTAGGTCGTCAAACCTCTGCAGGCGATGAGCGACGCCACCGAGGAGGTCGAAAAGCAACTCCCGCGCCTCCTCGTCAAGCAGTCTTCTGATGAGCGCATCGAGATCGCCACCGCTGGGTTTCGTAATCCCGAGACGCCCGATCTCATCGTGAATGGCTAAGGCCAGCGCTTCGAAATCGATGAAATCCTGCCATTGGAAGACGCGCTTTCCATGCTCGCGCTCAACCATCCGTTCGACGAGTAAATCGAGCGCACGGAGATCGTCCGGAGGCAACGCCCTATCGCTCGTGAAGTGAGAAAGGAGCACGCTGCAATAGAAAGGGTTCTGCGCGAGCGCCGCGACCTTTGTTGAGCGTTCAACTGCCGAGACGAATTGCTCGGCGTGGGTATCGGCATGGGCGGCGGGCTTCAAGTGCGCCTGCGCCAAGGCCTTCCACGTTGTGTTGGTCCATGGTTCAAGCTCGAGAATCTCGACGTCTCGGGCCCGAGTAAGTCGGCGCTCGATGAACTTGCGAACGGCGGGGCTTGCCATGAGGAGCGAGTCGCGTGCGCAAATTACAAACTGTGCCTTGCTGTCTCGAGCGCTGAGAGCCTCCTCGACAAACGAAAGAAAGTCGCTGCTTGCGCCGTAAAACTCATCCAGCCCATCGAACATCCAGATCGAGCGCCCGGTTTTCAGGAGCCATTTGAACTGCTCTGCCGTCGTGAGCTCGCCGACCTCTGTGTCTCGAACGGCGCCGAGGATATCGTCGACGTAACCCAACTTGCCTCCGCGCAGATGCTCCGGCAGGAAGACGATGGGGCGAGGTTGCTCTTTTGAGGCCCGCTTGGCAGCGATGAAAGCTTCGTGAAGCGAGGCCGCAAGCGCGCTAAACGCGACCGACTTTCCTGATCCCGCGGGACCATCAATAAAGTAGAATCTGGGTCCTTCAGGCGGCCTGCCCAATTCTGCCGCGAGATGAGCTACGATATCAGGGTAGATCTCGGACTTGTTGGTTTGGCCCAGACTCGTCCGCTTGCAGAACGGCTGCGGAATGCGAGCTGAAGTGTCATTCCTGATGAGGCTGCCGAGAGCCGAGCGCACGCGGCGCGCGTCAGGCCGATCTATTTTGTACGCCGTGTCGAAAAACTGGACCGGGACGCGAATGCCGCCGCGTTCTCCAAACAACCGGCTCGCCTCAACCATCAAGTTCTGAGAAAGACCAACTTTGCTCTCGACCAGGAGGTAGCCCGTCGCAGTCGGTTCGCGATGCAACTCGGCCGCGATGCCTTTCAAGAGGGCTGCTTCGCGCCCCTCTCGCGCAGCAAGCTCTGACTTACCGAGCTCTCTTGATGGCGCTCGATCCTCAGTCCATGTCCAAACGAGGACGCTCTTCTTGGCCCCGCTCTCGGGCCGCCGGTTGAGGTGAAGTAAACCGGGCTTCTCCCTGACAATTCGCAATCCGCCTGCTTCGAGATAGGAACGCGCCAGCTGGGCGAGCGTATGCATAGAGCCGCCTTGGGATGGACGGACTTCCATCGTTCGAACTTGAATGTTCGTTTGGAAGCTGTGCCCTACTCCCCGTTCTGAGGTGACGCCGCATCTCGTCTCAAAGCATCACAGGTTTGCGCTCCAATTGTGACCCGGCGGACGGTGAGCTCGCTCTCCGCAACCGCGCGTGGAGGATTGCATAGGACCAACAAAGGATGCGTCGAAGATCGAAGTCTGTGCACGCCAAAGCCCGGAACTAATCCAATCACAACTCGTTCCCAAAGGGGCGGAAGAGCCTTCTCTTTCGCGCTTTGACATGAAGGGTAGGCGAATGACAGACGACGATACTCTTGCAAAGGTTGATCGTCTCGCGGACGAAACCGGCATCGTCGCCGAAAAGGTCGGCAGAGTGACCGAAGACGTCATCGACAAGGGCTTCGAGATCTCTCGCAACTTTACGACCGAACTCGAGAATGCGATGCGCCAAGAGCCCATCAAGACCCTCGCGGTGGCAGCCGGTGTCGGCTTCCTCGTCGGTGCCTTGTGGAGAGTGTGAACGGATGACGCGACGCTCGCTATCCAAATGCGCAACCGTAACCGCCGACGCAAGGCGGGCGACCTGAGTGCAGCGCGTGTCCCGCTGGACGACGAACCTCGTTCATTGGCTAAAGCTGCCTTAATGCCTTCACTTGAAGCGCGCACGATTGTTCACATGGACAGCCGGAGACAAAAGTGATGCGTGAGCTAAAAAGCCTGAAGGAATACAAGGATACAATCAGTCGAAAAACCGAGCAAATCAGAGAAGCGTTGTTGTCTGGTGATCAGCGCGAAGCACGCCGTGCAAGTGACGAGCTGTTACTTGCACTCACAGAAAGCGTGACCATTCTCGAACAAGCGACCGACGAATGGATCAACGAGATCGCTAACGATCGCTAGCATGAGAGGGTCCCGAAACGGGCTCCCAAATGAGCCAGGATTGTTGAACCTACGCAGAGCGCGCGATCGATCCCTAGTTCAAACGCGTAAGACCCGCAGACTTGGTGAGCTTCTTTGAGACGGCGATAGACAAAGCAATCTTGACGCATTTTGAGGAAGAGGGCGCTGAGGAGACGGACGACGGCTAAGCCGCAATCCAGATCTCTAGGACGTCATCGTTCTGGTCTCTGCGCCTCGGAAACGGCCCAAATGAGCCGCCCTTGAGGTCAGCACCGAATTGATCTGTCCAGCAATGCGATAAGGCATAATTCTGCTGCGTGGCGTTCGGCTGATAGGTGGCCGTCACGGACGCGATCCCAAAGTCAAATTCAAAATCGCGAAACCGATACGCATGCGCTGCCGACAGCGCGCACGCAATCTCAAGATCGGCCTCCACTCTAGCCAAGTCGCCCACTGATTTGCTCCTTCGAGCTGCGACCGAACTTAAGAGGCGACTATGGCTCAAAGGTACCTGTTTCCCCCTGAATTTTAAGCAAATTGAAGATACGGGCCGAAGCGGGGGTAGCGCGCGCAGCAAGCCAGGAACCAGCTCATGATCAGAAACGTTGAGGGATTTCGACGTCGGCTAGAACAGGGAGAGGTGCCATGGCTGTTGTGCACTCAGAGCATCCCGGTGGACCGTCGCTTCGTCTCATCGTGGGCGCCCTCTTCGTAACTGTCCTCTTCGTTGCGCTCATGGCCTCAATGTTTGTGGCATTGAGCCATACCTATTCCTTTACAACCCACTTGGATCCGGTGACGGTCACGCTTGCTCCCGAATACCAACAAACCCCGAATAAGTGACCACCGTTCCGCAACCGGTCCGGAGCTAGGAGCGCATTGTTGCGAAACTGCATTCGATACAAGCGTCTCGTGGCAACCCGTGAATGCTCGACCCCGCCGTTCGTCAACGAGTGCGCTGATATTGGAACCCTCACCCGAAGACTGGGGTTCCTTGATATCGCAACAAGACCCAAGGTGAAGCAGATGACCAAATTGATGACCGGCGTCGCATTTGCGGCGCTTGTAGCGGCCGCCCCCGCATACGCGGAGACGGACGCGAACAAGCAAATCGGTCCTGCGCAGACAGCTGAGCAGCCGGCGAACTCCGGGCTTGGCGTGCAGGGCCCGCCCGACACCCGAACGGGACCGGCGACAAAGGCGCCCGGAGATAGTGCAGCGGATGCAACCGCTCCAGATCCCGGCGCTTCGTCGGCAGCAGAGAATTCAACGCAGCCGACCCAGGACTCAAGTGGCGTGAAAGGCCTGCCTGGCAACAAGAGCGGTGCCAGTCAGTCTGCGAGCGAAAAGGCAGCAGCACCCTCGACCGACCGCATGGGCGGAGCTGAGCCCGCGGAGAATCCTGCTCAAGCCTCGACGAAGTCTGGCTCCGGTGGAGACTTCATCGTTACCGAAGCGTCTAAAAAGGAATGGATCGGCAAGTCCGTCTACAGCAGCGACGGGAAGAACCTTGGTGAGGTAGCGGATCTTAAGACCGGCCCCGACAACAAGCTGACCAACCTCGAAGCCGATATTGGCGGCTTTCTTGGCTTCGGAGCGACGCGCGTCAGCATAGGAGCGGATAAGATCAAGGACCTCAAGACGGATCGGATCGTTCTAAGCGTCAACGAGGCCGACACACATGACTTGCCACGCGTTCAGAAGTAACAGGAGATAGTGGAGAGCCCCCCTCGGCGGGGGTTTTTGCTTTGTCAGCGCATGTGTCCAAAGGGGCATTGCAAGCCGACCACAAGAGGCGCCGGCAAATGAGCTATTGAACCGTTGCGACGTGCAAGAATTCTGTGTGGAGCAGCTTGAAGAATCTTGCGGGATGGTCAGCTCAGCGCGGACTCCGATCCCTTGCGTGAGAGCACCTGCAACAAAAGATCCACTAACGCTTGGGATCGAGGGCATCCGGTACATCGATGACCGTCACTCGGAGTTGGGCAATGCCAGACTCGACAATGTCAAGCAGCTCGGCCGTCCCTCGAGAAACATCGAGCAGCCGTCCCCGGACATAGGGGCCTGAGTTATTCACACGCACACGCGCGCTGTGTCCGTTCCGTGCATTCCAAAGCAGCAATAGCGTGCCGTTGGGAAAAATCGGGCTGGCTGCGTTGTCCGGCCGCTCACCGTCCAATGGTTCGCCGGAAGAGGTTAGGGTGCAGGGGTTGCCCCTATCCTTTTCGCACACGTCATAGAACGACGCGATTTGCAGGTCCTCGATGCCACGAATAGCCCGCGTCTCTTGGATGGTCTTCACGCGGTGGCAGACACCATTGAAGCAATAGGTCTGGCCAGGGGTCTTACCTTGGGCAGGTGCCGCGAGTTGGACCGCAATAGCTGCGATAACGACTGAACAGAGACCAGATAAGCGCATGCAGCAGCAACGCAATTCACTCGCACGGAGTTCCCCTCAAATTGCGAGCGGATGGATTCCAGCACCCGCTCATCTCGCGTCAACGAATTAACTATCTCCGATCGCACTGCTGGAGCCTGCCATACGGCTCCGCTCGGAACTTGCGCTGCACCATCGCGTTGTCAGCCCGTGCTGCTTTTCCTTGATGCACAAGCAAGGGCGCCGTCCATGTGAGGTGGACGGCGCCCTATGGGTGGGCTGGAGTTTTAAATGCAGGTCATGGGCTATACGTCAGACGAGCTTAAGTTGTTTCACCGCGTTCTGGATGGCGCGATATGCGAAGCCATCGCGCGCAACATTCGCGTTCCGCTGCACACGATGACCAAGCGCCTTTTCGATGCGGCGTCGATGGGAGAACGCGACCCGGAAAAACTGCGCAGCGCAACACTTGAGGATGCAATCTATCCATCTGCGGAGAGCCTTCCCGTAGCGAGGGGCTTTTCCAGCAGCGCCGTCGCTTGTCCAACAGTCATTGCCGAAACAAGCTGACGAGTAGGCGGACGTCCGCTCATTGCCGCCGGATTAGCTGGTTGATGGTGGACGCATGACTTGCCATCTCCTTAACCGCAAACTCTGGCGGCGCGGGTCATGTTCCCGCATGCACCGGCGATCGCCCCGCGCCTAGGTCGGACGGCAAAAGCGCGGCTGTTGGAACAACTCGGCTCACCAGGGTCTCAGGCAGCATGGACGCCCTTGTCGAACAGGCCCGTGAATTTGCAGCGACGAAGCATCACGGACGAACGCGGAGATATTCCAAGGAGCCCTACCTCACTCATCTCGACCGTGTAGTTGCGATCCTTCAAGAGCATGGGTTCGACCATCCCGTTATGCTCGCGGCTGCGTTCCTGCACGACACAATCGAGAAGACCCCGACGACCTACCAAGAGCTCATCAACAAGTTTGGGCCCGAGGTCACGGAGTTGGTCTTTTGGATGACGGACGTCGAAGAGGGGAAGGAGCAGGAAAAGAACTTGTTGTCGTGCTGGCGCCTCGCGCGAGCGCCGATCGCTGCCAAACTCATCAAGCTCGCTGACGTCCTGGATAACATTCCGCACGTGATGAGCTACGATCGCAAGAAGGGCGAAAAATTCCGTGAGGAAAAGCGCCAGGTCGTTGAAGCGATGGGTGAGTTTGAAGGCAAGGGTCTCACGGATATGTTGCTCTATACCGCAGCATTGAAAGCTGCGACGCCTTCGAACTAGTGCCCTAGGATCTGCGAACGAGCCCGACCAGAAATAGCAGTATCAAGGCACCCACGGTTGCGGCAACGATGTTGCCACCAGTCGATTCTGTATATAGCCCGAGCCTTGGCGCGAGTAGGCCCGCAACACCTGAACCGAGAATGCCGATGATGATATTGCCGACGAGGCCGTAGCCATAGCCTTTTACGAGGAGTCCAGTGAGCCATCCAGCAATCGCGCCTATAATGATCCACATGAGAAACGATTCAGGCTCGAGCATCGGAAACCTCCGCTTCTTTCAGAAACAAGGTGCTGGTCTATAGGGTCATAGGTGCGACGAGATTGGTTTCAAGAGGACAGCAGCAATCGGGCGAGAGATATGAGGTTCATCCATCGGTCGTCTGTCATAGCCGGATACCATGTCGGTGGCATATGCCGTCACCGCGGCTAACCGGCCAATGCCTTATACCGGAATATCCACCGATTATAGGCAGCACCTCGCCCGTGATGTAGCTTGAGCAGCAGGGCGCCGCCATGAAGACGAACGCCGGCGCGATCTCCTCCGGCTGAGGTGCGCGCCTCATCGGCGTATCCGTGCCAAAATGCTTGACCTTGTCGGCCGGCCGGTCGGCGGGCCTGAGAATGCACGCGCGCCGTTCCTCTTTGTCGATGCCGTTCCCCGCAATATTGCTTCCCGACCCGTCTGTAGCACTCAATCCAGCGTCGTGCGGAAGCGGCGCACGGCGAACGTCATGGCGATCAGCATGAGCGCCACCAGCGCCACGGCCTCCATGCGAAGATCGCCAAGACCGGCCCCCTTGAGCATGATCCCGCGCACGATGCGGATGTAGTGCGTGAGCGGCAGGCACTCGCCAATCACCTGCGCCCATCGCGGCATGCCGGCAAACGGAAACATGAAGCCCGACAGCAGGATGTTGGGCAGGAAGAACATGAACGACATCTGGATCGCCTGCAGCTGGTTCTGCGCGATGGTCGAGAACGTGTAGCCGATCGAAAGATTGGTGGCGATGAAGAGCGTGCTCAGCAGCACGAGAAGCCCCGTGCTCCCGGTGATCGGCACCTCGAACACTAGCGTGCCGAAGGTGAGGATCAGTGCCGCCTGGATGAAGCCGATGACGACGTAGGGCATGATCTTGCCGATCATGATCTCGAGCGGCTCGATCGGCATGGCGAGCAGGCTCTCCATGGTCCCGCGCTCGATCTCGCGCGTGACCGACAGCGCGGTGAAGATCAGCATCGTCATGGTGAGGATGACGCCGAGCAGCCCCGGCACGATGTTGAGGCTCGTCACCCCTCCTGGATTATATCGGCGATGCTGGCGGATCTCGAATGCCGGCACCGATTGCACGGTCTCGGGCAAGCCACGATCACGCGCAAGCGCCCTGGTGATGGTCCCTTCCAGCGCGCCCAGCGCGGTTCCGGATGCGACCGGATCGGTGGCGTCGGCGGCGACGAGCAGCGCCGGCCGGTCGCCCCGGCGGACGGCGCGCTCGAACCCAGCAGGGATCTCGACGCCGAATAGCACCCGACCCGAGCGCATCAGGTGGTCCATGTCCTCTTCCGAATGCACGACCTCCACCAGATTGAAGTACGTCGTGTTGCGGAGTGCCGCGAGGATGGAGCGCCCCACGTCGCTGTCCTCGTACGCCAGCACCGCCGTCGGCAGGTGCCGCGGCGTGGTGTTGATTGCAAAGCCGAACAGCGTGAGCTGTACCAGCGGAATGAAGATCATGGTGCCGAAGGTCAGGCGGTCCCGCCGCAGCTGCAGGAACTCCTTGATGAACATGGCCACGGTGCGCGATAGCGCGCTCGGCCGGCTGAGGGTTGCAGCATCGGTCATTGGAAGTTGTCCTGAGACCGCGTCATCAGGTCGATGAACACGTCTTCCAGAGAGGGCGACGACAAGCTCCAGTCGATCTCGGGGTCCTTACCGAGGTTTGCCGCCGTGGCGTCCAGCGCGTCGGCGTCCCTCCCGGCGACGTGCAGGCTGGTGCCGAAGGGGGCGACCATGTCGACGCCCGGCATGCCGACGAGCCGCTCGGCGAGATGGTTGAGATCCGACCCACTGACAGTGTACGTGCGCAAGTGCGAGGCCTCGACCACATCGGGAATGGTGCCTTGCGCCAGAAGCTCGCCGTAAGCGATGTACGCGATCTCGTGGCAGCGCTCGGCCTCGTCCATGTAGTGGGTGGAGACGAGCACCGTCATGCCGCCGGCCGCGAGCTTGTGGATCTCGCCCCAGAATTCGCGCCGCGCCTTCGGGTCGACACCCGCAGTCGGCTCGTCGAGAAGAAGCAGATCGGGTTGCGGAAGGATGCAGGCCCCGAGCGCGAGCCGCTGCTTCCACCCGCCGGACAAGGTGCCGGCGAGCTGGAGCTCGCGGCCCTGGAGCCCCAGCCGCTCGATCGCTTGCGTCGAAGCGCCGACGGGATCAGCCAGGCCATAGACCCGTGCCACGAACTCCAGGTTCTCCTTGATCGAGAGGTCCTGATACAGGCTGAACCGCTGCGTCATGTAACCGACGCGGCGCTTGATCTTGTCCCGCTCCTTGAGGATGTCGTAGCCGAGGCACGTTCCCCGTCCGCCGTCCGGCGTCAGAAGTCCGCAGATCATGCGCAGCGTGGTGGTCTTGCCGGAGCCGTTGGGACCGAGGAAGCCGTAGATGTGCCCGCGCCGGACCTTGAGGGAAAGATTGCGCACGACCACCTTGCCGTCGAATGCCTTGGTCAGGCCGTCAACGTCGATGGCGATGTCGCCATTGGTCCCCATCTCACTTCTCGGCATGTGCTACCCCCTGCATCGGCTCGCTGAGAGGAGCGACGGAGGCCGGCTGACCGATCCTGACGTCCTCCGGTCGCTCGGGAATCGCCTCGATGCGGAACACGAGCCGCGCGCGCTCCTCCAGGCTGTAGATCACAGGCGGAGAGAACTCGGCCTCCGCCGAGATGAAGCTGACGCGAGCAAAGAGGTCGGCCGCGCACCCATCGCAGTGGATGCCGACGCGGTCGCCGATGTGAATGCTGGGCAGCATCGCTTGCGGCACGAAGAAGCGCACCTTGACGTTCCCCGGCGGCAGGATCGAGACGACCGGCCGGCTAGGCTGGACCATCTCCCCCTCGCGGAAATAAACCTCGTGAATCGTTCCCGCCACGGGGCTCGCCCTCTGCCGGCGGTCGAGCCGCGTGCGAACGGAGTTGAGCCGGGCCTCGGCAGAGCGCAGCGCCGCTTCTGCATCCTCGAAGGTCTTCTGGCTACCGACGGCATCCTTCAGAAGCGACTTCGCCCGCTCATAAGCCTGCTTGGCGTTTACGACGGCGGCCTCGTTCTCGGCCACGGCTGCCCTTTGCAGGTCGTCATCGAGTGTGAATAGGGGCGATCCGGGAGTGACAGTGGAACCCTCGCGCACCGAGAGCTTCTCAATGCGTCCCATCTCGTCGGGGCTCACGAACACGAAGTCGGCTTCGACCCAGCCCTGGTACTGGGCCGGCCCTGTGTTGCGGTGCAGATAGGCATAACCGGCAACGCCGCCGATGGCGAGGAGCACGAGCACAATCGCAGCCAGCCGCCGTCTCATGGCTTGGTCCTCCGTTTCCCGGCGGCCAGCATCTCGCCATGCGCTCGGAAGAATTCTGCAAAGTCGATGGGATCGATCCGCTGGAACAGCGCGTCCCAGAGGATCGCGACCAGAAGGGGGGCAGCGACGAGCTGCGGATAGCGGGCGATAGCGTCGGTCGAAAGCTCGCCGCGCGCGACGGCACTCTCCGCCATCTTGCGGATCAGCGGCATGACGCGCCCGACGACATTGCGATAGTAGAACTCGGCGATGCGCGGGAAGCGCGGCCCCTCGGCGATGATGAGGCGGATGATGAGCTTGCGCTTGGTCGCCAGGACCTCCTTCTCGAACACCTGGAACAGAGCCTCGAGCACGCTCGCAATCGGCATTTCGGGTGCGGCCGCAAGCGCGGAGATGCGCTCGACTATGGGGGTCACCGCCCCGCGTACGACCTCCTCGAACAGCTTCTCCTTGTCGTCGAAGTAGAGATAGAGCGTTCCCTTGGCGACGCCGGCCTTGGCAGCCACGTCGTCGAGCCGTGCCGCCTCGAAACCGCGCTCGGCGAACACCGAGAGCGCGGCGTCGAGAATAACCAGCCTCCGTTCTGCAGGTTCCAGTTTGCGGGCACGGCCAATTTTCTTTGGCGGCGCGCTGGCTCGTCGGACCGGACGGACCTTCGTCTCGCCTTTCTCGAGGGCCTTGCGCATGCGACACCAATTCCAATAATGACTGACCCGTCAGTCACGTAGCAATTTAGCGTGTCAGGTGCAAGTGTACTGGAGATCAAATTCGCGGGTGATCAACTACATTGGGTGACAACCACAGTGGGTCATGAACCGCCCTACGGGACTTCGAGCGCCTCGTCCGCAAAAATCCCAAGAGCAGACGAAAAGCGTGCGACATCCCTTCCTTCCGTCCGTCGCAACGCGTTCGGGCTAGGTTGCGTCTCGTTGACGGGGGAGGCCGGCGCTGGGTCCCATGCCACCGCCCTACGGCAAAGCGCTACTGTGCATAGCAAACGTCGAGTTCCGTCCCCTGCGGGGCGCCGCCCGTGAGCATTTTCAATTCTAATCAGCAAGTTGGCTGAGGTTTGACAGCCTCGGGCAGTAGAGGTTCGATAATTTCCGTTTTTGCTCTCAGCCCTTCGAATTAATGCGCGTAGCGACATTAGGAGCGAGCTTTTTCTGATTGGCCGCTTGTCGCGTGTAGCGCTCCGCCTCCTTCAGGGACTTCCAGCCGAACCACGCTATGAGTTGCGTGGCTAAGTGCTCGCCCGGCTCGCCGCATAACGGTCACCATCGACAGATGAGCTGAGCCTTGCTAGCGAGCAAGGTAGACCTTGCGCCAACGACCCGGAACAGCCCCAGCCGATGAATGCGCCGTCGCCGACCGACGAAAGCCCACGCGCCGCGATGCTACCCGCCCTCGCTGTCTATCTGCGCCCCCGCGTCCTGATCATACTGCTCTTGGGATTTGCCTCCGGACTGCCGCTGGCGCTGTCGGGCGAGACGCTGCGCGTGTGGATGGCCGACCGCGGCGTCGACCTTGGCACCATCGGGCTGCTCACCCTTGCAGGACTGCCCTACACCTTGAAATTCCTGTGGGCCCCCGTCGTCGATGCATGGGACGTTCCTTATCTCTCGCGTCGTTTGGGGCGCCGCCGCGGCTGGCTGGTTGGCTCCCAACTCTTGCTGATGGGGACGATCGCGTTTCTCGGCACGCGCGATCCCCTGTCCGCGCCGCTCATGGTTGGATTTGCCGCGCTCCTTGTCGCCTTCGCCTCCGCCACACAGGACATTGTTATCGACGCATTCCGCGTGCAGAGCCTGCCCGCCGACGAGCAGGCCGCCGGCATGGCGAGCTACGTTGCCGCCTACCGCGTGGGCATGTTGGCCTCCGGCGCGGGCGTGATCGGCTTTTCGGCGTGGCTCGAGTCGCAGGGCCTGAGCAAAGAGGCGATCTGGCCGATCGCCTATGCCGGCGCCGCCTTGCTCGTGCTTGTCGGCCTGGCGGCCGCGCTGCTGGCGCGAGAGCCGGCTAGCGCCGAGGACGATACGGCGGCCGTTCGTTCCGAGCCGCTCAAGCGCCTCTTGGATACCGCAAAGGGAGCTTTCGTCGAATTCTTCAATCGTGACGCAGCCCTCGCCATCCTCATCTTCGTCGTGCTGTTCAAGCTTTGCGATGCTCTGGCCGGCGCCATGACCGCGCCCTTCGTTCTATCGCTCGGCTACACAAAAGCCGAGTATGCAGCGATCGTTAAGGGCGTAGGGCTCGCCGCCCTGCTGGTCGGCGGATTTGCCGGCGGCGCCGTGGCGCGCGCGCTCCCGATGCTGACCGCCCTATGGATCGCCGCCATCATTCAGATGCTGTCCAATCTGGTCTTCGTATGGCTTGGATCGCAAGAGACGAGCCCCTGGGCCTTGACGCTCGCGATCGTGGTCGAGAATTTCTCAGGTGCGATCGGCACGGTTATTTTCGTGGCCTACCTCTCGGCTCTCTGCCGCAATCCTCTACACACGGCGACGCAGTACGCGCTGCTGACGGCGTTCGCGTCCACGGGACGCACGCTCTTCTCGTCTGGTACTGGCTTTGCAGCGCAAACGCTGGGCTGGCCGGCTTTCTTTGTCACCACTGCGCTCGCCGCACTACCGGCGCTCGCCCTCATGATGTGGCTCGACAAACGCAACCATTTCCGCGCGCTCGAAGCAGAACGAAACAGTGCCTAGCCCGCACATGAAGCTCAGTCGGCCTTGCCTTCGACCTCGTTGGAAGGATCGGCCTGCCTCGTTGCCTTTCATAGCGTTCAACGACATCGAACTCGTTGCGGAGAATAGCCGCTAAGGTCCAGGAGCGGACATCCGGCTTCCGCAGCATTGCATGCCACACAGTGAGCATTTCACTGGGCGCCGGATGTCACGCGAAGAGGGAGATTTTCTCCACTGTACAGGACGCCGACGAGAAAGTCTGGAACTTCGGCCTTGAAGGTGACGGGGCGAGGAATGGCCGTAAGCGCCTTCTCAAGCAGATTGCTGAGCGGTGGCATGGCGAGGCTGAGCGTCATTTCGAGGCTCGACTTGGGCGGGACCAGTTCCTGGTCGCGGGCGGTCGGCGCAGGTCCATAGAATAGGATTGTCCCGGTGTAAGCGCTTCGACCGGCCACCGATAGCGGAGCAAATGGAACCTTTGGGCGCTTGATATGCTCCGTGAGATCGTCGCGGCTGCCGAAGTACTGGGCGTCGGCCGTATAGGTGCTCTTGAACCTATCGATCTTGCCGGTTGCCGAGTTCTTGATATCCAGATCCAGAGACAGAACCGCACCATCGCGCGCCCCGCCGTTGACGATGGTAATGGGAACCGCAAAGACCTCGTACGACCCATAGGGGTCACGGGTGTACTGAATGTTCTCGGAAACATAGAGCTCGATTTGCGGCTGCTTGAGTGTCGTTTCCCATAAGGAGACGGCGGAGCCAACGAGAGCCAGTCCCGATACCGCCGCTGTCATCCAATTGCCGTAGCCGTGCATGGCGGCCTCATTCGTGATCTCGATTGCATCGTTGATACCCATAGGCGTGGGGGAAGGCTTCATAAACGCTCTCTCCGTGTCGATCAGCGTCTGCTTTATGGGAGGAATGTGAAGGGGCTGTCTTCCAGTGCGCGATGAGTGTGATCCCATTCCGCTCGCAGAGGATCACAGGGGCAGCATGGAAGACCAATGTGTTGGCGGATGCGAGGCGCACCCGGCGTCAAAGACATGACTTCCGCCAGATCGCGAATTGGTGTTGCAAGAAAGCGTCCCCCTGCCTTCTCTTCCACATCCGGATCCGCCGAAGGATCTGTCCGCAGGGAACAGCACTCGCCATCCAATGGCAGCATCGGCGCGCAGAGCTGATCCGGCAGTGTGCGTGCATGTGGCGACCCGGTCATCGGTGGCTCGCACGGGGCGGCTCCGTCTTGATTTTGCCAGGGATCTGAGTGTTTCTCGGGACCGCTGAGGGGACGAGTTGGTGACAGGGGAGCTTCCATGAGTAGCACGTCGGACGAAGTGCGTAGGCAAATCGGCGCCTTCGGCATTCTCGGAGCCATCGGCGGCTTTATTTCCGACGTGCTCGAGCCGCTCGCCCCGGTTGCCAAGTATCTCTTCGGGTTCTGCCTCGCGGCGAGCCTGCTCCTGCTTTTTATCCTGCTCTTGTCCGCCGCCTGGCGCCGGCGCCTGCTTCCGGCCTTCGCGCTCTCCGTCACCGGGCTCCTCGTGTCGGGGGTGCTCTTGGTCCTGCAGACAGGGGACGCCGAATTCCAAGGGCGTGCTCGCCTCACACATCCCTGCGATCGAGCAGCTCCAGACGGGGCTCGGCCTCATTCAGCGCGACGTGGCGGAGATCAAGGAGCAGGTGACGAAGACGTCGGAGACGCGTCGACAAGATCGCAAAGAATACGGAGAAGTCTGCGGAGACGACGGAGCGCATTGCCACGTCGACCGACAAGATTGCGCAGTCGCTCGATGCAATCCAGAAAGGGTTCGCGGGGATTGCGAAGTCGGGCGGCGTGATCGAGAGCCCGCAGCGGGCAGAGGAATTCTATCACAACGCGCGCATCTACGAGACGCGCGGCGACTACGGCAATGCGCGCCAGAGCTACGCGAAGTTTTTCTCGTTCAAGCTCGACTTCATCGATCCGCACCTGCGCTACCAGAGCTTCCTCAAGCTGCAGGAGGGCGTCGCGGGTGCGCGCGGCATCTACGACGAGCTCGTGCAGGAGGACAAGCGGACGCTGCTCGCGTTCGCGCGCGCGCTTCTGCTCGAGGGCGAGCAGCGCGTCGAGGCGCTAAAGGGCATCGTGGCGGCGAACCCCGATCTCGCGCCCGCCTACTACAAGCTCGCGGACGAGTATTCGGCGGCGCGCAAGGGCACGCAGTCGCTCGGCGACAAGCAGGCCGAGGGCGAGGCGCTGACCGCATTCAAGCGGCTGCACGGCGAGGGCAAGCTGCTCAAGTATTTCATCGACCAGGAAGTGGCGGCGAAGTGGCTCGAGGATGCGGACGCGCGCCTCAAGGCGCTGGAAAGCAGCGTGGCTGCCGGGGCGGCACCGGTATCGCTCATTGCGAGCCGGTCGGGCGACGACTGGGTCGTGACACTGCAGATGATGGAATCCCCGCGCGAAATCTTCTACCGGCTCGAGGGCGAAGACGCCTTCCGCTCGACGGGCATGTCGCAGGTTAAGAATTCGCAGACGGGGCAGCCGGCGCCGAACATGTACGTGCTCTTGAAACCCACGACGCCGAAGACGAACCTCTACGTGAAGTACACCGACGTCGGCAACGAGATGCGTGGGCCATTCAAGCTCGCGTTCGATCCGGTGACCGCGCTGTTCGACTTCCAGAAGAGCACGCTCGCGATGACAAAGGGGAGCTGGGTGAGCTTCCGCGATTTCGATGGCAAGGTGCTGCTATATTTCACGCACCTGCTGACGAGCCGCTGTGCCTTGAGCAAGATTGAGTACGGCATCAACAGCGATGCCACGCCGAACGATTTTCCGTTGCCGCCCTGCGATCGCAAGAACCCCTACAACGTGCCGGAGACGGGCAACATCTACATCGCCGTGCCCGCGGACGCAAAATACGCGTCGGTGAAGCTCACCTACATAGACCACACCAACTCGGAGGTCGTGCGCGTCGATCGCTGAGTTGGGTCCAGGCTCATTTGCAGGGTGCGCCGGCGCTGCCGCCGATCGCGGCCGGCTTGCCGTTGATGAAGACGTTGGCGCTGCCGACGGAGACGCCGTTGCCGCAGGGTGCGCCGCCCGCGACGCCCGCGGGGCGCCCGT
This sequence comes from uncultured Alphaproteobacteria bacterium, assembly GCA_963716835.1. Lineage (GTDB taxonomy): Bacteria > Pseudomonadota > Alphaproteobacteria > Rhizobiales > Hyphomicrobiaceae > Hyphomicrobium_C. The sequence continues at coordinate 83,299 of CAVQUQ010000013.1, forward strand.
CGATGAAGACATTGGGCGAGCCCTCGACCACGACCCCGCCATTGCTCGTCGGGTCGCCGACGCGCTGCGCTGCTTTCCCGTCGATGCTGACGGAGGCGCTGCCGCCCACGGCAACGGGAGGCGCGGTATTGGCCGGTGCCGTCGAATCCTCGGCCGATGCGGGGATCGTGATAGCGGTTGCCGCCATCAAGATGAGCCAACCCGAGCTCGAGAAGGGGCGACGCTTCGACATGATTGACCTACCCGTTGCTGACGACCTTGCATCTGGAGGATATCACCAAGTTTGGCGCAATTGGCAGCGCTGCTTACGCCCGGTTCCTTATAGGTGCGGCCGCGTCGAATGAGCTAGTCTCGCTTGACGCACCGGTGAGGTCATATTGAATATTGCTGCTGATGATAAACGAACAGATAGTGGTGTTGGCGCGACAGGCGATTGAGGAGAGGATTTTTCCCGGGTGTGTATTGGGCGTGGTGGACACCGGTGGTCAGGATGTGCGCGCATTCGGGAAGCCGACTTATGAGAGCGGGTCGCCCGTTGACGAGCACAGCATCTATGACGTCGCCTCCCTCACCAAGACCATCGTAACTGCTACGCTGATGCATCTCCTGATCGACGAGGGGTGCTGCGGCCTTGCGGAACCGGTGTGCAAGTACATTCCCGAGTTTGCTGCAAACGGCAAAGAGGCGGTGCTGATCGAGCACTTGATGAGCTACACGGTGCAGCTCGCGTCTCCATACCTCGATGATTGGAAAGGTGACACGTCGCTTTGGACGTTCCCCGAGCTGCTCGATCTCTTCTACGGCGCTTCGCTCAAGGCCACGCCAGGCGAGGCGTATTTATATACCGACGCGACCGCCATCTTGCTGGGCGAGCTCGTTCGCCGTATCGCCGGTGCTGACTTGGATACCCTCGCCGAGCAGCGGATATTCTTGCCGCTGGGTATGCGTGACAGCACACTGGATCCCTCATCTCGAGACAAAGATCGTATCGTACCGACGGGGTACCGCCCCGACGGGAAACTCCTCTGGGGCGTCCCGAACGACGAAAAGGCGGATGTCGCGTATGCCACTGGGATGCAGTCCGGGTTGGCCGGCCTGTTCTCCACTGTTCCCGACATCCTGCGCTGGATCGAGATGGTATTCGGCGGAGGTCGTGTGAACGGAAGGCAGTTCCTTAGCCCATGTGCAATCGAACTCATGACGCTCGATTACTACCCTGGAAAGAGTTTCCGCAGCCCGCTCGCATGGGGCGATGGCCCGACATATCAATCGCTCGGCGGCGCCGGTGGAAAGGACATACTTGCCAAAGGCGGGTTTACCGGGTGCTTCATGGTCGGCGACATCACGGCAAAGAAGGCGGTCGTATTCCTGTCGAACAGAGTCTACCCCAAGAGGCCAGCGGACGTGGAGCCTTGGCAGGAGTTCCGCAGGAATGTCGTTCGATGCGTATTTGGCCAATGATGCGCTGTGCACAAGCGTCAGCGCGGCCTTAATGGCGTCGTGTCTGGCGCGTGGTCGCTAGATGACACGGACTTTGCCTTTGTGTGTCATCCGTATCGCTCCATAAGCGGGCAAGCGAGCCAACGAGACCACGCGTCCGTCGCATTAGACTCGCGCCAGTTCGATCTCTTAAACGGGGGTGGGTGGCTACCGCCGATGCGATCGGTGTCAGAGTTGCGAGTCGATCGGCAGCAGCTTCCACAGTCCGGCGACGAAGCGCCGGCGGAAGCCGGTGTCGGGCTCGTCCCGGTAGCGCACCTTGTGCCCGTCCCTCACCGTCTCCCAGACGATCTCGCCATTCGAGTCGAGGAGAACGTGGTAGCTGTTGGCGGGCACGACGCCAGTCGCCATGTAGGCTGTCAGCTTTTCGGCCAGCTCCGGGCTCTCGATATAGAGGCCGGCTTCGGTGTTGATGGCGGCAGAGCGCGGGTCGAGGTTGAAGCTGCCGATGAACACGGCTTCGCGGTCGAAGGCCATGGCCTTGGCATGCAAGGCTGCTCGCGACCCCCCGGAACGGAGCGACCAGCCCGGCCGGAAGGCGTCGGTATCCGGGCGCAGCTCGTATAGCTCCATGCCGTTCTCGAGCAGCCGCCTGCGGGTCTTGGCATAGCCTGAATGCGCCGGCAGCATGTCGTTCGAAGCGAGCGAGTTGGTCAGCATGCGCACCCGGACATTGCGCTCGTGCAGCGTCTTGACGGTAGCCTGCGCCCGGGCGGGTAGGACGGAATAGGGCGACTCGACGAGCAACTCCTCTTTCAGCTGGGCGACCCGCCCGCGGATGAACTCGACCACGTCGTCGCTCTCCTTGCCATGGGCGATGGCTTCCGGGTCGTCGGCGATGACGCGGCCGTGTGCCCACACGAGATTGTCGCGAAGATCTGCACCCCGGGCCGCCAGCTCGTCCAGGTCCTGGTCGATCGGATACGGGTAGTCGGCCGCGGCGATTTCCTCATGCAAGCGGTTCAGGATGGCATCGAGATCGGCAGCGCCATAGGCGCGATCGACGATGGCCGCGATCGGTACGGTCGAGGGGCTGTTCCAGTATCGGTCGAATACCCCCGACAGATCGCGGACGACTGGCCCAACCGCCAACACATCGAGATCGCGATAATTGGCGGTGGTGTTCACGCCATAATAGATGTCACCGATATTGCGGCCGCCGACGATCGCCGCCGCATTGTCGGCAACCATCAACTTGTTGTGCATGCGGCGGTTGACCCGGCCGAAGTCGAAAATGAAGTCAAAAGCGGACCAGATCCGGTTGGTGAGCGGGTTGAACAGACGGATCTCGACATTGGGGTGGGCATCGAGGGCGGCTTTAACGGGATCGCTGGACTTGTAGTAGGGATCGTCGACGAGGAGCCGCACCCTGACCCCGCGCTCGGCCGCCTTCATCACGCGGTCGACGATGATCCGGCCGGTCGTATCGCCGTCCCAGACGTAGTACTGCATGTCGAGGCTTCGCTCGGCCAAGTCGGCCAGCGCCAGGCGGACGATGAAGGCCTCGCGCCCATGGCTCAAGAGGCTGAAACCGGAGAGGCCGGGATGCGCGTCGGCCGCGGGGCCGAAGAATTGACCCAGCCTGGTCGACGCGGGGTCCTCGAACGCCGTCGATACCGTGCGTGGATAGTCGGGCCGGGCGCGGGTGGCGCGGCCGGTGAGAACCTGGGCAAGCCTTGTCAGGACCGTACGTGAGTGTCCGTGACCGTCCAGTGCCCGAGATTCAGCCGAGCCCGCAGAGCTGCCGGTTCGTCGTGTGTCGGCCCGCATCTGGCGGCGGTCCGCAACATCGTAGGGTGTTCCGTGGCGCATGGCGCTCTCCACCCCCCTTGGCAAGCAGGCAAGCGCGGCAACGGCAATCCGTCAAGCGTCAAATCGCGCCCCACCGGCGATGATAGGCGAAGTCGGCACGGGTGGCTTGGGGACGGAGGGATGCGAAGCCCCTACCAGGTCCCCACAAATCCAACGCTGACAGTCTGCGACGCAGTTCCCACCTCGGCCCAATGATCCGCTTGAATATACGTCGCCTTGAACCCCAGCGATCGCGTGACGGGAAAGCCGGCACTCACGGACCATGCATAATCTTCCTTGCGGTCGTCCTTCTCCACGCCGTTCACTGTTGACTGGGCGCCGACACCGAACCCGGCGCCCGCAGAGACCCAGATCCCCGACCCGAACGAGTATTCGATGCTTCCGTCGAGGGTGTAGTAAGGATCCTGCTCGAGCAAGTTGCCATTAAAGAACGATGTGTTGTCTGTATAGATCGACACCATGGCGGTGCCTTCAAACGACCAGTTGTAGTACTGCTGATGCACGCCAACCTGCGGCCGGAACGTGAAGCGATTCGTTCCGAGATTGATCAGCTTGTCCTCCAAGTACTCGCCGGTGGGGATCTGCACGCCGAGTGCCGCGCCCACGATCGTCTCAACCTTCGCCGCAGCGCGGTAGAGTGTGAAGTCTTTTCCGGTCAGCGGCGGGGCTCCGACGAGGTTAACCGCAAATCGCACGAACGTGTCCGCCAATCCCTCGCGGCTGATTGACGTCGGTGTTCCGTCGAGCAGTCCGCTCCAGGTCCCCGACTGCCAAGGCTGGCGGATCTCGACGCGTGCCGTTTTGTCGAAAAGCTCGAAAGTCCGGATATAGCCAAGCAGCCAGGTGTCCATCTCCACGACCGCGCCTTCGATCCGAAGCACAGGGTCGAAGCCAATATCGCCTTCAGTGCGCCCATAGTTGACGGTGACGAAGTTTTGGTCGATCGGCAAATGGTTCCAGCGGCGGATCTCGAGCTCCTGGGCGTGGACCGGCGGGCTCAGCCACAGAATGATGGCTCCAGCCAGCCCTCGAATGGCCAGAACGCACCAATTGGCGCGCGATGAACTTCTATAAATTGTTTTCACGTCATCGCCGTTCTTGGAGACTCGCTACAGAGTACCGAAGGATGGCGGGGGCGAAGGCGGTGATTAACCCAACATAAAGGTCAACCCCTGGCTTCTTGGTTTCTGGCGTGATTCGGTCCGATTGGATGCCGCAAGCGCCCCTGGCCCCACTGAGCGCTGTGGATCAATTCGTCGGGCGCGGGTCGCTCAATGACCTGCTTCGGCGTGCGCTGCCGCCTTTTTGCTCCTCCCCTGTCGCCTCGCGTGAAGCATCGAGGCTGCGAAGGCCCGTTCAAATTTCAGATGTTCAAAAGGGGGGTGCTTTACCCGGTGTCGCCTGGGGATGCCTGGCTCGGCCGGCGATAACTATCAACCAGGATGTAGACGCTGATCAGGAAGACCCAAAGGGGCAAGACGAAGAAGCTCCAGTCTATGAAATAGCTGCCAAACAAGAGAGCGAGCGCCATGATAAATCCGAGCACCGCAATCCAGCGCGGCGCGATCCTAGTGTAGATGACGACGGTCGACGTCGAGATCATGAACACCGCCGCCATCTTGATCGCATAGACGTTCATGATGTTGTAGGCGACGGCACGGGCGAAATAGAAGGTCGTGGAGTTGATGACCTCATTGGGATGCGCGGTAAAAGCCAGGATGAGTGCGCCCAGGATCGCGGCTGCAGCAAACATCATGGCCAGAAACAGGAGCGCACTTCCGAAGAATACGGTGGCGAAGAATTGGTCCTCCAAAGCTCCAAGCCGGTCGCGCAGCACGCCCAGAAACCAGAGGAACGCGATGCCGGCAAACGGGACCAGGTTCAAAGCGACGGCGATCGTTCCGGAACTGGTATGCAGCCATGCGCCGGGTTCCAGCGGATCGGCCGGCACAGCGCTCCGCAAGAGCCAGAATATAATGATCAGAAGGACAGAGAAGGCGATGCCCGCTATTGCGGCTGCCTTTGGCGTCCTGAGTCCGCGGGTGAAAGCCGCCGCTTGCCACATCGCCGTACTCCTATCTGCCTCGGACCCCTTGCGTATTGATCATCGACGCAATTCGGTCTGACTTCACCAAGGCGTTGCCCAGCTCGATAAATCCGACGATGTCGCGGGGTGGCGCAGCCAGTCCAGTTGCCTTCCCGTCGCCGAGCGCCGGCGTCCAGACTTGACGGGTCTCGAGCAGGTACACGCCATAAGCCGCACGTAGGTCGGCCGGATCGCGTGCCGCAATCTCTTCTTGTATCGAGTGGGCAGCAAGCGCGGCGTTGGTGGCGATCGATGACTCGATCAGTGCCTGGCGATATCCGGGTTGCCGGATGCAATCAGGACCGAAGACGTCCAGGATTCTGTTCGCGGAAGCCTGAACGACAACCAGCAATCGATCCAGGATAGTGCGAAGGGTGTGCGTGGTGGCGAGCGGGAGGTAATCGGCTGGGTTGAGAAACACATCGACCGCCGCCGTTACCGCGCCGCATCCGCTATGTCCCAGCACGACGATCAACTTCAGGCTGCCACCCAAGTGCTCGACGGCATATTTCAGGCTGCCAAGCACATCTGCGCCAAGTCCATTTCCGGCGACGCGGATCACAAATAGATCATTCGGACCTTCGTTGAAGATGAGTTCGACCGGTACGCGGGCATCCGAACAGCCGAGAATCGCGGCAAACGGCCGTTGCCTCGGCGCCCCCGTCTCGGCGGCCATGTCGCCCGGCAAGAGGCCCAGATCGCGTGCATCGACCTCGACAATCCGCTGCGCCAGGCTGTCTTCGTTCTTCAGGCTCTCAAGGAGTGCGGCGAAATCCCGATTGCCGTTGTTGAGCCGCAGCAGCGCTGCATCGCTATCGGGCGGCCGAGGTCTCGCACGCACGTCTCGCGCCTCATACCGGTAGGTTATCTCGACCGTTTTCATGCCACGGCACCATTGGCCAACTATGTGTGCGATGCTCCACCAAGTCCTTGAGTGTCCGGAATCCGGGCAAGCGCCGCATCCTCTGGGAGAGCGTAGAGCTTCTCGATCGTGCGATCGAGCAGATCGAGTTCTTGGTGCAGAGCGGGCCGGCGACACTCGGGCAGTGTTTCCACGAGATTGTTGACCATTGCCCGCAACCGCCGCGCAATCTGGAAGTTCTCCGCGCCGTAGAGGCGGATCTCCCGGAAGGTGAGCTGGACGAAATCTTCCCAGTCCGGCGTCGGGAAAAGCACGCGCAGCCGGCCGGCCCCATCGAGGAGTTGCTCTTTTCCCAGATCCCGCTCGCCGACGTTTCGAAGCAGGCGGTGCAGCTGATCGATGGCGAGGACGGCGGTCGTCGGATCATTGATCGCCTTGGACAAGGCCTTGATCGCAATATCCACGATGACCCGGAACGCAAACGTCGAATCCTGCTCGATGGTGCGCTCGGCACCGAATGCGACCGCCCCCCGCAACATGCGCTTGCCGATCGCCCCGGCTCCGTTATGAAGCCGAAATACTGGTTCGCCCGTGGAAACGAAATCCCCGACGCGGGGAACGAATTCGATCACGCCATCGACACGCTGTGCCTCCGCTACCAGCGACCTCACGTCCACCGCCAGAACGATCGCGGAGGTGCCCTCATGGGTGATGATCTGATTGGGGCGTCCGAGGTGTGGTCGCCGATTGGCAAGGACGCCTGTGTCATTGATCCGATCCGGATAGACGCTCTCGATAGCGGCTAGGCCCTCCTCGGCCACCCGCCATACGATGCTGACCGGGCGCAACAGTCGCGCCGCGTAATCGATCAGATAAAGAAAAGCGACAACAGAGCCGAGCCCCAGACCCCCTGCGACCCACATGATCGTATGGGGGACGGTCGTGTCAATTCTCGCCGCTGTCCCAAGAGCGAAGAGCAGCGTGAAAACGAAAAGTCCGACCGTAAAGCGGATGACGTTGTCGCGCAGCAGCGTGGTGGCGATGATCCGCGGGGTTAGTTGTCCGCTTGCAACTTGTATCGCGACGAGCATAGAGCCGAACGTGAACACGACAAACGAAAGCGCCAGCGTGATGATCGTTTGCAACGCCGTCTGCGTGCCCGTGACGCTAAGCGGCCATTGCGGGATCCAGCCGAGTTTTGCTTCGAGCGCGACCACCACTCGTAAGGTCAGTTGCTCGAAAAGAAGCGCAATCAATGGAACGATCCAAAGCGAGGATCGTAAGTAGCTCCGGAGTGCGTACCGCTGGCTCCAGGTCATTTGCTTCCACCGCCACGGGCCAATCCGCCACCAGAGAGCATACAATGAGCCGCAAATCTCTCGGGTGGTCTTGAACGACAGCGGTTAACACCTGCATCATTAAATTGAAGTTCGACCGAGAATGACCCGAAAGACAGCAGCCAGCTATTGGCCCTTACCGGTAGTTAGCGTCGAGCTCGACAACTGGCCGCTGTCGGGGGCTGAGCGGACGACGAGCGAATGCCGCGACGACTTCTGCTTCCGAGCCAAGAAAAGATGAGTTGTTGCACGTGACTGATGTCCGCGACGGGCCAGTAGCCGACATCCGGCCGTCATTCCGGCAGCCCTGCTTTTCGCAGGCCATCGGCGAAAGTCGCGAGATCCTCCGGTCGGTGGATCGGGAGCCAGTCCGTGAGATTGGTGATGCGCAGCGCGGGATCGAGTTCGCGCAAATGGTGCATCGCCTGGCGCGCGTCGTCCGTTCGGCCGGCAAGCGCATGGCTCGCAGCGATGATGCTGACCACCATCAGGAAGCTCGGCAAATCCCTGTATGCCTTCTCCGCCCACGACGACGCCTCGTCGAAGCGCCCCGCGAAGAGATGCGCCGCCGCCATTCCGGCCTGCATGCGATACAACTCGGGGTCGAGAGGGCTCAACCGCATGGCGCGCGAGAAGTGCTCGATGGCGCCGTCGTGCTCGCCGTGCCAGACCCTCAGGAACCCGCCGAGGAACCAGGCGGACGCGAGGTTCGGATTGAGCACGAGCGCCCTGTCGAGCAAGGCGATGCCGCCGTCGAGGTCGCCGACGAGATGGCCGAGCGCGTGCCCGCTTCGCGTCAGCGCGACCGCGTCGTCCCGGCCCAGCTCGACCGCCCGGCGGGCCAGTCGAATGCCCTCGGCGATCTCCTGCGCGGGATCGGTCATCCAGCCGTTGACCTTGCGCCAGAAATAGCACCAGGCCGCCATGGCGTAGGCCGACGCGAAATCGGGATCGAGCTCTATCGCCTTGTGGAACAGCGGCAGCGCCTGGTCGATGGCCTCCCTGCTGCCCCGGTGCATGTTCGCTATGCCGCGCAGATAGCAGTCGTAGGCGTTGAGGCTTTTGGTCGGCGTCCGCTTGGCGCGTTCGATCTCCGCGCGCTCGAGCTCGGGCGTGATCGCGCCAACGACGCTTGCCGTGATCTGATCCTGCAGCTCGAAGATGTCGTCGAGGGTGCCTTCGAAGCGGTCCGCCCAGAGGTGGCCCCCGGTCGTCGCATCGATGAGCTGCCCTGTGATGCGCACGCGGTTCTCGGCCTTGCGTACACTACCTTCCAGCACATAGCCGACGCCGAGCTCGCGGCCCACCTGCTTCACGTCCACCGCCCGGCCCTTGTAGGTGAAGCTCGAATTGCGCGCGATGACGAACAGCCAGCGCATGCGCGACAAGGCCGTGATGATGTCCTCGACGATGCCGTCGGCGAAGTACTCCTGCTCGGGGTCGCCGCTCAAGTTCAGGAACGGCAAGGCCGCAATGGAGGGGCCAGCGGGAAGGGAGAGCGTCTGTGATGCCGTCTCATCCGCGACGGGTGCGATTTGCGGGGAACGGAGGCCATCCGGCGATTGTTCTTCGGTGACGTCGCCGACGAAGCGAAATCCCTTGCGGGCAATAGTTCGGATCAGGCGCTGTTCCTCGCCGCTGTCGCCGATCGCCTTGCGCACCGCGTTCATGTGACTGGTGAGGGTCGATTCGGAGACGATCCGCCCACCCCACACCCCGTCCAACAGGTCGTCCTTGCTGACGACGCGCTCGCGGTTCTGCACGAGGTAGAGCAAGCAGGTCGAAGACTTGCGGTCCAATTGCAATCGCCTCGGATCCCCGGGTGAGCTCGCGGCGACCGGGGTCGAGCACGCAGTCTGCGAACACAAATCGCACTTTGGCGCTCCATAGCTCCGTGGGCAGGCATCGGGCATGGCCGGGGCGCGTTCGCTTTCTCCAGGCAAGCTCTTGATAGCACAGTGCTCTTCGCGAGGCAGGGCCGGTCCCGCACTATTCGGTTAACGGAGCGTACCCAGGACTGCGGTCGCCCTCTTGGACAAGAAACCAAGCGAAACTCAAGCGCAATTGAAGGGCGCCGCAAAGCCTTCCTGTCCGCCGGCAGGCATCATCCACTCACGCAACACAAGCCCAATCGCGGGCCATCAAGCGGAGAGCGGATATGAAGATCGTCGTCATTGGAGGCAACGGCCTCATCGGATCAAAGACCGTCGAGAGGCTTCGCCGGAAGGGCCACGACGTCTTGGCCGCGTCGCCCAACACGGGCGTCAACACCATCACGCGCGAGGGATTGGCCGAGGCGCTGTCGGGCGCCGAGGTCGTCCTCGACCTGGCCAATTCGCCGTCGTTCGAGGACAAGGCGGTCCTGGAGTTCTTCGAGACGTCGGGCCGCAATCTCCTTGCCGCCGAAGCGGCCGCCGGCGTGCGCCATCACGTTGCGCTCTCGGTCGTCGGCACCGACCGCCTGCCGGAAAGCGGCTATTTGCGTGCGAAGCTCGCCCAGGAAAACCTGATCAAGGCCTCCAGCATTCCCTATACGATCGTCCGCTCGACACAGTTCTTCGAGTTCGCAAACTGCAATCGCGCAATCGGGTACCGTCGGGAAAACGGTTCGCCTGTCGCCGGCTCTCTTTCAGCCCATCATGTCCGACGATGTGGCCGACGCCATGGCCGACGCCGCGCTCGGCGCGCCGGTGAATGGCACGATCGAGATCGCCGGGCCCGAACGCATTCCCCTCGATGACTTCGTCCGCCGGTATCTGGCCGCGACCATGGATCCCCGCACCGTGATCGCCGACGCCCGTGCACGATATTTCGGCACCGAGTTGAACGACAAGTCACTCACCCCCGGCAACAATCCGCGCCTCGGCTCAATTCATTTCGAGGACTGGCTCAGCCACGCTTCGGCGCATAAATAGGTACTCGGACCAGGATGCGGTCCGATCGTCATTCCTCGCAAAGGATCCATGACAATGAGCACGATCACGACCAAAGACGGCGTCGAGATTTTCTACAACGACTGGGGCCCGAAGAGCGCCCAGCCAATCGCGTTCCACCACGGCTGGCCCCTTACCGCCGACGACTGGGATACGCAGATGCTCTACTTCCTCGACAAGGGCTACCGCGTCATCGCCCATGACCGCCGCGGCCATGGTCGCTCGACCCAGGTCGGCGACGGACATGACATGGATCATTACGCCGCCGACGCCAGCGCCGTTTACGAGCATCTCGATTTGAAGAATGCCGTCCATGTCGGCCACTCGACCGGCGGCGGCCAGGCTACGCGCTACGTCGCTCGCCATGGTCAGCCGCAGGGCCGCGTCGCGAAGCTGGTGCTCATCGGGGCCGTGCCGCCGATCATGGTCAAGACGGCCGCCAATCCCGGCGGTCTGCCGATCGAGGTGTTCGACGGTCTGCGCAAGCAACTCGCCGACAACCGCTCGCAGTTCTACGTCGATCTCCCGACCGGGCCTTTCTATAGCTACAACCGGCCGGGCGCCAAACCGTCACAGGCGATCATCCAGAACTGGTGGCGCCAAGGCATGATGGGCGGCGCAAAGGCGCACTACGACGGCATCAAGGCCTTTTCGGAAACCGACTTCACCGAAGACCTGAAAATTATCGACGTGCCCACGCTCGTGATGCACGGATCCGATGATCAGATCGTGCCCATCGCGGACTCGGCGCTGCTGTCGTCGAAGCTGCTGAAGAAGGGCACGCTCAAGGTCTACGAGAACTTCCCGCACGGCATGTGCACGACGCACGCAGATGTCGTCAACCCGGACCTGCTCGCCTTCATCAAAGGATAGCGGGTCGCGACGTCCACAGCAAAAGACAATTCCTGGTCACCGCCACCGTGGCGGTGACCCTTTGCCGCCGACACCCGTTTCTTTTAATGGATGGACAACGATGAAATCGCTTTGTCTCGGCCTGGCCGTGTTGCTGGGTGTCGCAGCGATAGCCAATGGCATCTACATGCTCGTGTCGCCAGAAAGCTGGTACTTTGCCGTGCCCGGCGTGACGACGACGGGGCCCTTCAACCAGCATTTCGTGCGCGATATCGGGTTGATCTTCCTGTTTCTCGGCGGTGCCTTTCTGCTTGGCGCGGCACGGCCCGAGCTGCGCGTCGTCTTTTGGGGAGCGGCCACTATCTGGCTCACCGGCCACGCCCTGTTCCACTTCTGGGAAGTGGCGGTCGGCATCTGCTCGGCCTCGGCCATTGCGCGCGACTTTCCCGCCGTCACGTTGCCGGCGATCATCGGGGTGGGGATTACGCTCTGGGCGATCTCTAACTCACGCGCGAGCGGCGCCACATCTGCTTGAGCGGGGTCTGCAGCGACGCGAAGCGGCTGACCATGCGCGACCGGCGTTCGGGCGGGTCTAGTCAGCTTCTCGATCTCATTCAGCGGGTCTATTGCTTTTTCGCCGTTACATCGAACGCCGTCGCCACTTCGAACGCGACCCATTGCGCGCTGGTCCATTGCCCTTGGCCCACGCCAAAGTCCGAGCGCAATAGACTGACGCCACCCTTCGCATGCAACGTGTCGCCGTTGATTTCGATCGAGAGCGGCGTCGGCAGATCCATTTTGACGCCGCGCATCGTGAGCGTGGCAATCGCGTCATAGGATGATGGGGAACCATTGGGCCGGAACGATTGCACCTCGAATACCGCTTCAGGAAATGTCTTCACGTCGAACCAGTCGCTTTGCGGCAAAGCAGCATCCTTTTGCTTGTCGCCTGTGACCGCGCTCGCCATGTCGATTGTAACAAGCGCGTGGCCTGATTCCGGGTGGGCCGGATCGAAACTGATTGTGGCGCGCCAGCGTTGAAACCGCCCGTCGAAGGGCGCTTGTGCCATAGTGCCCGTAAATCCGAGCCAGCTCTTGGCAGGATCGACCAGCCATTCGGCTGCGCGAGCGGAGCTTGCTGACAATACGACCCCAAGAACGAGGAACAACGCAAAGGCTCGGGTCATCTGGAACTCCGTTGGCTCAAGCCTGGGCACTAAATCGTGGCAGCATCCGCGCGAGAACATCATCGTGGATCAGGAAATGATGGCGGAGCGCGGCGCCGATGTGCCCTGCCAATAGGACGACGAGGATCCATCCACCAATCTCGTGCACCAGTGCTAGTGCGCTCTCCGCAGCACGCTTGTCCGACAGGTCGGTAAGGACAGGAAGGTGGGGAAGCGGCAGCACGCCGTAAAGGACCGTTGGTATGTTGAACGGCGAGGCGGACACCACGGCCCAACCGGTGAGCGGCAGCATGATGAGCAGAACATAGAGAAAGGCGTGAGTAGCCTTTGCCGCGCGCATTTCCCAAGCCGGCATGGTGGCGGGCAATGGAGGCGGTTTGTGCAGCAGCCGCCAGATGAGACGCAGGATGCTGAGGGCCAAAATCGTCATGCCGACCGACTTGTGCCACTGATAAAGCGAGAACTGCAGATACGAGCCGGGCTTCAGGGATGTCATGGTCCATCCCATGGCGAACTGTGCGCCGATGGCGAGGGCCGTCAGCCAATGGATCGCGATAGCCACGGCGTCATAGCGGGTTTTTGTCCGCATCGTTTGGTCGTCTCCCGTCCGCGTTATTTGATCCGGTCGAATTCGCAGCTGATTATCAGCTTCACTTGATCCCCGACGAACGGAACGAGAGTCTTGATGCCGAAGTCGGAACGGGACAAGGTCCCGGTTGCGTCGAAACCCAGGATGTAATCCTGGGTCACCGGATTGGTCCCCGCGCCATGGAGTGTGACGTCGAGACGGACAGGCTTGGTCACGCCGTGCAGCGTCAAATCGCCCGTGATCTGACCTTTGGCTGCGGCTGTCATACTGATCTTGGTCGACTTGAAGGTTGCGACCGGAAACTTGGCCACGTCGAAATAGTCGGCGGACTTCAGATTCTCGTCGAGCTTGGCATCATTGGTGACGAGGCCGTTGAGGTTGATCGTAGCCTCGAGGGTGCTCTTGGCGGGAGATTTCGGATCGTAGTCGAGCTTGGCATCGAGATCGCCGAAGAAGCCGTAGTAGGTGGAAAAGCCCAAATGGGTCGTAGAAAAAACGATCCGCGCATGAACTCTTGTCGAGTTTGAAATGCCCGCCCTCGACTTTCTTGAAATCGACAGTCCCGCTCGACTGCGCCATCGTCAAGGATGACCCGGCAACGGCCAGCACGCAGACAAAGCAGATCGCGGCCATTCGAGTCACGTTCGGCTCCTGCGGTTGAGTTCGAAGCTTAGCACGCCATTGAGGTTTAGTACGCCATTGAAAGGTCATAAGGATTGATCATGCTATTTCATATGTTCGCGCGTTGCTCCTATGGACAACGCACTATTGTCAAAAGTGAGGAGGGTTGGTTCGATGTCGAAAAATACGAGTGCTCTCAAAACGCGTCTCGCGCAGCTTGGAGCCCTTACTCTCATCAGTGCCGCCACGGTCGGCCTGTCCACGAATTCGGCGGCCGCCAACCCTGGCCTTGATGTCCTCGCTGGCTCGTGGCGCGGCGATGGAACAATGTCCTTCGAAGACGGGAAGACCGAAAGCATCAGCTGCAACGGCTACTACAAAGGCACCGGCGACTACAGCATCGTCATCCGCTGCAAAGGCACATCCTCCGATTTCGAACTGCGCAGCAAGTTGAAGTCCGACGGCGACAAGGTCTCCGGGAGTTGGGAGGAGCGCACTTACCATGCTACGGGTGACGCGACTGGCACAGCTGGCGCCGGTAAACTCAATGTTGAATTCAGCGGAAGTCTCATAGGCAGTCTTGAGATGAGCTATTCGACATCGAGCCAATCTGTATTGGTCTCGGTCGGCACGAAAGGCGCTGGCATCAAAGGTGTGCGCGTCAGTCTTATTCGCATCTGACGATCGCAGCGAGCGATATCGTAACGTCAATTTGACAGCAGTCGCTATTCGCGGATGGCCTTCGAAAGCAGGCCTTCCGGAATGGTTGCCGGATGTCCGCTCGTGGCCCTTCTCTCCCATTCCTCGCTCCGCACTATTTCGCCGGCGTCCGGATTTGGACCGGTCCTATCGCGGACGTGGGCGCTACGGTGAAACTTGCGCCAAGCCGACCGTCTCGAAGCGCGTTATGCGCTCCGACGCGGTGTGTCCCCCGTCGGCCCCTATCGGACAGATTGGGCTAATTGCGTAAGAGAGAGGTGCGGCTCATCGCGGCCCGGGAGGGAGCACGATGACACACAAAGGCAAGCAGGCGCCGGAGAGCGCCGAGATTTCGCGACATCCGTAGAGCGACCAGGCGGCAGTTCTCCGCCGAGAGAAGATTCGCATCATGCTCGAGGAGCCGCGCTGCAAGGGGAGTATTGCGAACCGAGCATCGCCGCGCATGCGCGAGGACTCTACTCCGCCGCCAGCCTGACGTAGCTGCCGTTCGGGACCGGGCAAGCCGCCCAGAGCTCGTCGAGTGCATGGAGAAGTTGAGCCATTTGCGCGTCTGTATGCACGGGCGAGGGCGTTAGCCGCATGCGCTCTGTCCCCTTGGGGACGGTCGGGTAGTTGATCGGCTGCACGTAAATCCGATATTCCCGCAGCAGGACGTCGGTCACCGCCTTGCAGTGGACCGGATCACCGACCATGACGGGAACGATATGGCTTGGATTGTCCATAACGGGCAAACCCTTGGCCTTGAGCGACCTCTTGAGTGTCCGAACCCGCTCCTGGTGGCGGGCGCGCTCGAGCGTGCTCGTCTTCAAATGGCGGATGGAAGCGAGCGCGCCGGCCGCGAGTGCAGGCGCGAGCGATGTCGTGAAGATGAACCCCGAGGCAAACGAGCGGATCGCATCGCAGAGGTCGCGCGAGCCGGCGATGTAGCCGCCCATGACGCCGAACGCCTTGGCGAGCGTGCCGTTGATGATGTCGACCCGGTCCATGACGCCGTCGCGCTCGGCAATGCCCCCGCCGCGCGGGCCGTACATGCCGACCGCGTGCACCTCGTCGAGGTAGGTCAGCGCCCCGTACTTCTCGGCGAGATCACAGATCGCCGCGATCGGCGCGATGTGCCCGTCCATGGAGTAGACGCTCTCGAAGACGATGATCTTGGGCGTGCCCTTCGGATATTTCTTAAGTTTAACCTCGAGGTCGGTGACGTCGTTGTGACGAAAAATGTGCTTCTCGCAATTGCCGTGGCGGATGCCCTCGATCATCGACGCGTGGTTTTTCTCGTCCGAGAAGACGACCGTGCCAGGAACGAGCTTGAGGAGGGTCGAGAGCGTAGCGTCATTGGCAATGTACGCTGAGGTGAAAAGAAGTGCGGCTTCCTTGCCATGGAGGTCGGCAAGCTCGCTTTCGAGCTCCACGTGATAGTGGGTTGTGCCAGAGATATTGCGCGTGCCGCCAGAGCCGGCTCCAACGGTGTCAATCGCCTCGTGCATGGCCGCTAATACCGCCGGGTGTTGGCCCATGCCGAGATAGTCGTTGGAGCACCATACCGTAACCTCGCGCGAGCCATTTGCCGCGAAATGATCTGCCGCTGGAAAGAACCCGCGGCGGCGCTTCAAATCCGCGAAAACGCGATATCGGCCTTCTCGATGTAGGGTCTCGAGCCGCTGCTGGAGCAAGCGCTCAAAATTCATGTCGGCCTCCTGCACGTCTTTCCTCATTTCAATGAACCCTGTGGGCCCTCATCGCAGCAGCTCGGCAAGAGCCGCGTGTCCAGCAGCCAAGGCAATGGCCGCAGCCTTCGCGCGTCGCTTGTTGCGGAGACTGCGGTCAGCGCGCGCTCCCAAGCAGAGCGGTCATTCGGCCTTCAGGCCGAGCTCCGTCGCCGCGGCCGTAATCTTGCCCGATGCTTCCGAGTCGTCCTTGAAGACCTCAAGCGCCTTGCGGAACGCAGTTGCCGCGATCTCTCTCTCACCAAGCACAACTCGAGAGCGAATAAGGCGAGTCCAGCCCTCGACGTCTCGCGGAGAACTCTCCAGGCGACTTGCTAGGCCATCAACCATCGATCGGATTGCTGCGGTACGCTCGGGCGGAGGCATCGCTTCAATTTTCTCGACGCTTGGTCCGTCGCCACCCTTGCCGGCGGCCTCGGTTTGCGAAGTTGAGGCTGTCTCTAATTTGTCGTCTTTGGACGCCTTCGCCTTGGCCTCCTCGTACGAGCGCTTGAGCTCAGTGGAACTCGGATCAAGCGCTACCGCTTTCGCAAAGGCGGCAGCTGCCTGTTCATAGCGCGCCGTGTGGAAGTAGGACCGAGCCAGCATCTGCCAGCCTTCGATGTCGTCTGGCGTCGTCTCGAGCCGGGCCGCAAGCCGTTCTATCATCGTGTTAATATCAGGCAGCCGTTTACCATCTGCCGCCATAGACGCGTGTTCTTCGGTTCCAACAGAACGCGCGTAGTCATCGAGGCGCGCAAGATCGCCATCCGACCCGGAAGGCGTCTGCGAGTCTGAGACCGTGTCCGCTGAGCCGGTCGCCTTGGGATGATCCCCCGTATAAGAAGTAGCTGCGCCAATGCCTGCAACGACGAGGAAGACCGAGGCAGCCACAACCAGCGTCCCGGAGCTACCTCGAAGGTCTTGGCCGAACCCCCAGCTCGATGACTGCGGCCGAGAGAGGAGAGCAAGTCTCGCCGCGTCCGCCTCTGCTTCGGTGAGTTTCCCGAGCTTGAGTCGGACTCCGATATCTTCGAGTCGAGCTTTGCAGGCCTCTAGGTCAAGCTGCTCACTTCGCGAGCCCCTCGATCGCAGCGGAAAGATGAGCAGCGCTGCTATCGCGATCGAAGAGACGACAAGAAGCCAGCCCAGGAGTGTCAAAGACATCTGCTACCTCACCGCCATCAATTCTCACGCGTCTTCTGCCGGCGGAGTGGTCTATGACCTCGATTATAACTGCGGACGTAGTAGGAGTAGGGATAACCATAGTAGACATAGCCCCGACCGATATGCGTCGGATAAAAACCACGGCTGTAGTAGTAGGGATAATCATAGGCAATATACGGAACTATAGGCAGGTAGAGCCGTGGGTCCCGTGGGCCACGGCCACGATACGTGATCTCAACCACATTGTTCCCGGCGCTTTCGCCGGGCTTCAGAAGGGCCGGCCCGGCCGATGCGGCGTTGGCCGCCGGCGCAATGCCGAGGAAGCCGACCGCCAGCAAGCAAGCCATCAAGGTAGATGCGCATAGATTCCGACTAGTCATGAGATTACCTCGTATCGGTCAGAACTTCTTGCGGAGCTCGCTGCGGATGCCGAAGTTGTCTTCGGCTTCGCCCTCGAGGATCTGATAGGTAGCATCGGCACGGAACAGCCAAGACCGGTTGATCGGGATCTGATAGCGAACACCGAAGCCGTACTGCGCGTCCTTGGCGCCGATGCCGTCATCCTCGAAGGGTTGCACCATGGCGACTTCGAAGACCAGCTGCTGATCCAGATTGAAGAGATACTGCAAGCCTAGCGCGCCGCCCCAAGCGTTGGAGCCGGTGTCGTCGAGTTTCGGGTAGCCGGTCAGCGCGTCGGTCTCGAAGTTGATGCCGACGTTCTTCAATATACCCGCGCCATTGCCATCGACCAGGGGCTGAGGGTTGTCGACGCCGACGAAGATGTTGGCGTAGGGGAGCAGTGTGCTTGGCAAGCCCGAGATCAGGCTGTTCTCCGAAATGATGGCAAAGCCTTCATCGTTCTTGCCGTTGCCGAAGTTCCCGAACACGCGGGTCGAGTTCGACAGGGTGTTGGCATAGCGCCGGCTGTAAGCAGCGGTCACGAAGTTCGTCAGTTCGCCGTCCGCATCGTCCTCGACGCCCTGAATCAGGCCGTAGCCCGCTTCGATATAGCCGTCGAATGCGTCGATGAAGGTGGTTACACCATAGAGATTGGCTACGTGGCTATTGTCCTCGTTTGCTCCGAGGATGCCCTTGTTGTCGACATTGTCGAACGCGGCGAAGAAGGTGACGTCGAAGTTGGCAAGGCCCAACGCCGCCGAGTTCTTCGCGGTGAGGCTCACCGCGCCGCCGAGGATCGCGTCGTTCGCCCAGATTCCGTTCTGCAGGAACAGGGGGAAGAGACCGACTGTGAAGGGCAGGTCGAAACTGGCGTCCTTACCGGTGAAACCGGAATAGAGGGAGCCAACGTCACCCTCGAAGAACAGAGTCTGCGGGTCGAAGTCGAACTCATCGTTGAACTTATCATTGCCGTCGCCGCCGCCGAACTCGTAACGGGTGAATTTTGTGTTGTCCTGAAGCGGCGTGAAGAAGGCGTGTATTCGTTCTGTGCCGGTGATCTTGAAGTCGACGTCGAGGTTCAGCCGGGTCGCGATCTGGGCAATATCCTTACCATTGTTTTGGTTGTAGGCGACCGCCGTCCGCCAGTCGCCGTAGACGGCGAGGCCTGGCAGCAGCGGATTCTTTTCCCCCAGCAGGGTGCTGCTCTCGTCGTATCCGCCGGAGGTGTATTGCTGGCGTCCTATCTCAATCGGCGGGCGCGGCGGCTCGACCTCGGTCTTGGCGCCGTAGACGTCGACCTGCCCCTTGGCATTATACATGCCTTCATACAGCGGATCGGGTCGGAAAAGGTCGCTTTTGCGGTGCTCGCTGCTGCCTGCCGCTGGCTTTTCGGTGCTGTCGGCAGTCTTCTTCTTCTTCGCATCGGCTTCGTCTTTGGCGGGATCGACCTGGGTGGCGCCCGGCCACACCTGGATCGACTCGCCTTCCTTTTTGGCCTCGCTGCTGCTGTCGGCTGCCGCAGGCTCTGCGGTGGTGTCGGCAGCGGAGTACGCGCCGACGTACTGCGGAGCGGCGTACTGCCGATTAGCTTGGTTTTCGGCGGGATCGACCCGGGAGGCCGTAGGCGACACGTGGGTCGACCATGCTTCCTTTTTGGCCTCGCTGCTGCTTTCGCCTGCCGCAAGTTCTGCGGTGCCGCCGGCGGTCGTCTTTTTGGCGTACGTGCTTACATGCTGCGCGTCGGCTTGGTCTTCGGCGCCTTCCTTTTGGACCTCGCCGCTGCTTTCGGCTGCCGCAGGCTCTGCGGCGGTGTCGGCAGCGGAGTACGCGCCGACGTACTGCGGAGCGACGTACTGCGTCTTTGCTTGGATCGTCTCGCCTTCCTTGCGAGCCTCGCTGTTGCTTTCGCCTGCCGCAGTAGGTTCTGCAGTCGTGCCGGAAATCACAAGGCAACTACCGGCTACCAGCGCGATCGTGGCGGTCGTCGTCCTGGCGCGGTATGCATTACAAGTCATGTGGATCCCCCCACGTCGTGGCTCTGAGCTGCGGAGTAAGGCTGGGGACCCGCTTCTTTGCTCCCCTTGCGGGTCCCAACCCTCGGCTATTTGGTGCTAGCCCTTCACTTCACTTCGAGCTCTACCGCGAAGGCGTGGAAGTTCATGATCCGCTCGTTCATGCTCTGCTCCATTTCCTTGGTGGCGCCGACGAAGCGCATGAAGTAGATCGGCTCGGCACGGCTCCGCATGCGGAAGGCGAGCTGGTACTTGCCGGGCTTCGTGATCAGGTTGCCCGGCACTTGGTAGCTGGCCATCTTCTCGCCCAGCGGCGTCAGCGAGTGGTTCTCCATGCGCACCAGCGGCGGATGGTTGAGAACGGTGGTCGGGACTTGCGGCGGCCGCAATTGCGGCAGCGGATCGATGTCGAAGTTCACCGGCAAATACATTTCCCGATCCGTGCCCTTGACGTTGGTGGTCAGGAACTTGGTCTGGAAATGCACCAGCTGTTGGTCCGTCCTGATGCGACCGGCCGCGACCTCCAGGCTGTGCAGATCGGCCATGTTGCCGTCATTGTCCACGTAGCCCGACTCCCAGACGTTTTTGCCGTCGGGATCGACGAGGGCGACGTTCACCCAGAGCTGCGGCTGCGCACCGAGCGAACCGGACGGCAGGTTGTGCCCCGTATTGACGTTCTTGATCTTGTAAGAGAACGCCAGATCCGTGCCGACCCTCGGGTCGCCCTGGATGAAGGGACCGTCGACGTGGCTGCCGTTCTCCATGACCTGCTGTCTGATCTGGTCACGCTCGTCGAGCTTCGCGAGATTCTCGTCGATGATCGCCCGGGCATCTTCACGGTCGTTGGAATCGGCCCAGCGCTTGGGGAAGTCGACCATGACCTTGCCGCCCGCGACCTTGTCCTCGAACTCGGTGGTGCCCCAACCGGCGCGCCAGTCGAACTCCAGCCAGTCCTTGATGGTAATGGCCTGGGCGTTCTTGTTGTGAGGGAAGATGCCAGGGTGGGCGATCGAATAGCCCGGGCCGATGAAGCGGTGATTGGCGTGCTTGCGTCCCGGGTTGATCTCCTTGCCGCCGACAATCGCCGATGGCGCGGTCGCATAGCCCTCGTTCTTTCCAGGGACCTTGCCCATGTGGCAGTCCTGGCAGGTGACGCCGGCTTTGCGCGCCGGGCTGTCGCGGTACTGATCCCAGACGATCTCGAGCTTGATGCCCAAGTTGACCGCAACCTGATGACAGCTGACGCAGAACTCCGACTTGGTGATCTGGTCGTTCTTGATCATGCCGTTGTGGATGTCGTTGCCGCGCCCGTCAGGGCTGGTTTTGACGGAGTAGGTTTCCTTGTCGGCAATGACGTCTTTGATCACGCTCTTTTCGCCGCTGCCGTAGACCGGCTCATAGATCTTGCCCGGCTCGACCCGGCGCTCGCCGTTGACCTTGCCGAATTGCTCCTTGACGCGGTGGCAGGTGATGCAGGTCACGCCCTCGCTCGAGATCTTGCTGCGCGCCCAAAGCGGCGTTTCGCGGCTCTCGCCGAGCTGGGTGCTGACCTGCTGGTGGCAGCGCACGCAGAAGGTGCCGACCGTACCTTGGGTCAACTCCTGGAACTTCTGCTCGAATTTGTGGAACATCGGCGAGATCGACGCATAGGCGTGATTCGAGGAAGACCACTCTTCGTAAATCTCCTTATGGCACTCGCCGCATTGCGCAGCGGTGGGATAGAGGGAGAGGGTCTCCGGGCTGAGCGGGACGATGGGAGACTCTTGGTCTTTCGAGGCTTTCGCTGCTGCGTCGAGGATAGTGATCTCCCCATGGCCGGCGGCTTCTGTGTCGGTGGACACCTGCCCGCCGCCGATCACATAGGACTTGCCGTTCGCGGTATCGGTTTTTCCGGCCGCGTTTTCAGCCTTGGCTCTTTTCTCCTCGTCCTGTTTGATAAGAGCTTCGAGCTCGGCGTGCGCACCGATTTGCTCGGCGTGCGCATCGATTTGCGCCGCCTGGGCCAGCCTCAGCCTGGGCTGCTCTTGTACGATTTGCGTCCCCGCGGCCTCGTTGGACGCGGCGACAGCATTCTGGCTAAGGAATGCTGCGTGAATCAGAATGGCGCTCGCGAAAGTGCTGGAAAGCATCGAAATGCCGGACAATCTCTTCATCGCCTCCCCCATATTAGATTTCAGAGCGGCATCCCGATTTGCGTCGTTCGCGCGAAAACAGTGCTCGGTCGCCGTGCGGGATTGATGAACAGAAGATTAACGAGCGAAAAGGGCCGTCATGTGGCCGCGTTCTCTAGTGAAACCAAGACGATAAATGCAAAACTTGAGACAATGCTCGCCAAGCCCGCAGGCGCCGGTGATCTGGATAGAAAATCCGAAATTGAGCAGATAGCGCTTTAGCTTCATGAGCACCGGCAAAGACACGAAAAATTGGCCGCCTGCTGTACGAAGTGTGGCGACTTTTAGATATTCCATGGTGCGGAAATTTATTTCGTTTTCTAGGGACATAATCATTTGTTGAGCACAATGCATTTCAGGTAACGTCAAGCGGCTTGTCACGTCGCAAGGCTCACGCCTCGCAAGCCCGGGGGCGTCCCACATATGCTTGATAGGTTCATATCTGCGCCCAAATACCGGAGCCGAATAGCTGGCGGCATCCAATACGGCTGAACACCCATTCTGAATCGCCTGTTTTCTGGGCACGAATATCAACGGCTTGGCACGCCGTCCCGCCACAATTCACCCCTCGAAAGCCTTTCGCCAGCCATTTTTTGAAATTACGTAGCGATTAGACCTGCAGGAAAATCAATGCGGAGGTGGGAAATTGACGGGCGATGGAAAAAATCGGCGTTTCTACTGCCAAGCGATGAGGGTGGGTATTTCACATCCAGAACGCTTGGTTTGCTGAGCATCCGAGGAAGTGCAGTGACGGCGGGTCATCCGCACCAGCCGTCGAAGGGGGAACTTCAAGCCTTCCGGGGTCAGACGAATGTCAAAAAGTCACCAAATCACTATCAATGGCAATACCTTTCTGGCGCGCCGCGGCGAGTTGCTGCTGGACGCCGCTCTGAGCAACGGCATCGACCTGCCCTATAACTGCCGCGCCGGCCACTGCGGCACCTGCTGCGTGCGGCTGGTATCCGGCGAAGTGGGGGGCGGCGAAGGCTCCGAGCCGGGCATCGTTCATGCCTGTCAGTGCCGGATCGTCGGCGATGCCGTAGTCGAGAAGGACCAGCCGTCGGGTGTTCGCACCGTCGAAGGCGTGCTGAGCTCTTTGCGCCCCCTCTCACCCGAGGTGATGGAAGTCGGCATCAGGACAGACCGCGCGTTGCCTTATCACGCCGGGCAATATGCGCAGGTGGGGTTCAGCGGCTATCCGAGCCGTCCTTTCAGCATCACCCTTCCCTTGAATGGCAATCCGAACAGCCGCACGGTCTGGTTCCATATCCGGCGCATGAACGGTGGGCGTGTCACCTCATCGCTCGGCAAGCGAATCAAGCCGGGCCATCGGGTGAAGCTGACCGGGCCCTACGGCTCGGCGCATTTCCGGCCCAATCTGGAGGGCCGCCTGATTCTCGTCGGCACCAACACCGGCTTTGCGCCGATCTGGTCGATCGCCGTCGCTGCGCTGCGCGAGAACCCGGAGCGCAGGATGATGGTCATCGCTGGCGGCCGCAGCATCGAGTCGCTGTATATGGGCCCGGCTCTCGCGCGGCTGGCCAGCTTCCCCAATGTCCTCGTCGTGCCTGTCTGCAGCACGCCGCAGACCTTAAGCACAGCGGTGAAGCCGGGCCGGCCGACCGACTATCTGCCGCACCTGCTGCAGACCGATGTGCTCTACGCTTGCGGCGCGCCGGGTATGGTCGATTCGATCAAATCGATCGCGGCGCACTTCGGTGCGGTCTGCTATGCGGATCCGTTCCTGCCCACTAAGGACGAAACGGAGAAGGAAAGCGTTCTGACCCGCGCGATGGGATGGCTCGCTGTGCCTTCCAGCCGGCAGACGGTCGAGCCCACTCTCGATAGCCCCCGCAACCAGCGGGAACAGCCGATGGGCGCGTATAGGATGGCTGAAGCAAGGGTGAAAAGTCATTATCGTCCTGAGAGCGCATAGCCTTCGGTCGATCGGGTTCCGGCCCAGGGCCCCTCTCCGGTCTTCCGTGCTTTGTCTCTGCGGCTTGCTGATGATTTTCGGCTTTGCCGCGGACGGCGCAGTTGCGTCCGATCCTGCCAAGACCGTCGGTCCGAATGCCTGTGCCGAATGTCACAAGCAGGAGGTCGAGGCCTGGAAGGGCACGCATCATTTCAAGACCTTCCGTGAAATGCCGCGCAACGACAAGGCGAAAGAAATCGCGGATAGAATGGGGGTGCGGCGCATCAAGTCGGAGACCTTGTGCGCGAATTGCCATTTCACGGTGCAGCAGAAGGACGACAAGGAGGAACCCGTTGCGGGCATCTCCTGCGAATCCTGCCACAGCGCCGGGCATGATTGGATCAAGGTCCACAGCGGGTTCAGCGGCAAGACGGAGAAGACCGAGACCAAGGCCGAGGCGGAGGCGCGCTGGGAGCTCGCCGATTCCAAAGGGATGATCAGGCCGCGCTTGCTCTACCAGCTGGCTAAGAACTGCTATAGTTGCCATGTCGTGCCGCGAGAGGATCTCGTGAACAAGGGCGGCCATAAGGCTGGCAGCGCCTTCGAGCTGGTGTCCTGGTCGCAGGGCGAGGTGCGGCACAACACCTGGTCTTCCAAGGGCAAGGAAAACGTGGCCGCCAGCGCGGCGCGGAAGCGGATGCTCTATCTCGTCGGCCTCGGCGTCGAGCTCGAGACTGCGTTGCGCGCAGTCGGAAAGGCGACCGCGAGAAAGGCCTATGCATTCGAGATGGCCAAGCGCGCCGACCGGGCGCGCAAGCAGCTCGCCGCCGCGGCGAAAGCGGCGCCGAACGTGCCGGAAATCGCAAAGATGGTCGAATTTGGCCATTCGGCCGGCCTAAAGCTGAATAATGAACGCTTTCTGACGGCTGCCGCCGACGGCCTCTCCAAGCTGATCGCGAGCGTCGCCGAGAAGTATGACGGCAGCACCATGGCCGGGCTCGACAGCCTGATTCCCGGACCGGACAAGTTCAAGGGCACGGCGAGAACGGCCAGCACGGCCACCAGCGCGGCAAATTGATCCCAGCCGGCTGGCAACCTGAATGGGCGTGATGGGGAAACAACCACCGCGATGGTCTATTTCGGGGGTGCTGCCGTGAGAACGGCGGGGCGGCGCGCGTCTGGCGCCTCGATTGGCAGACGCGGTCCGGGCTCGGCGGGAAATCTCACCGGCCAGACAGTCCAGGGCCTTCTGATCGCGGCCATTTCCGGCGGCCTGTTCTGGCTCGTCTGGATCTATGGCAACGGGCTGCGCGACCCGCGCTATCTCGATGGCTGGGTGCTGGCCGGCGGCATGAGCGTGCAGCTCTATTTCCACATCGCCATCAAAAGGGCCAGCCTGTCGCCGAAATCCGCCATGCGCTGGCGGAAGATCCATATTTTTCTCGGCTATCTGCTGATCGCGGCCTTCATCTCGCATTCGAATTTCTCTCTGCCGGACACCGGCTTCGAATGGGCGCTGTGGACAGGTTTTGTGCTGGTGACACTGAGCGGCATTTTCGGCACCTACCTCACCTGGTCGCTGAAGGCCAAGCGCCGGATCGACGAGGGCATCAGCTACGATCGCATCCCCACCCTTCGCGCCGAGCTGGCGCGGCGTATCCATGCTGCTGTCGCCGAGACCGAACCAACCGCTCAGCTCGCCTTACCGGGCCTGCCCCATGAGGCCTGGATCATGGACCTCTACACCAACCACCTGTGGGACTTTTTCCAGGGGCCGCGCAATTTCACGGCCCATCTCATCGGCTCGCAGCGCCCGCTCAAGCGGCTGACCGACGAGATCGACAACCTGTCACGCTATGTCGACCAGCAGAGCCAGGAGAAGCTTGCCGACATCAGGAACATGGTGATTGAGAAGGACCGGCTCGATTTCGCGCGTGTCTATCTCGGGCTCACCAAGGCCTGGCTGTTCGTGCACGTGCCCGTAACTTATGCACTGATCGCGCTGACTGTTCTGCACGTCCTCGTCGCCTATGCCTTTTCATCGGGGGCCTGGTGATGTGGCAACCGGGACGGACCAGATCGGATCGGCCGCCGGAGGTCGAGAGGCAGGCGCCCACCGGCTCGGGGCGCGACCGTTTCGCGGTGCTGCTGGCGCTTGTGACCGTCGTCAGCCTGGGCTCGGTCTTCTTTCTCTCCAAGGGCACGCAGCTGCTGATGCCGGGGCCGCTCTCGAGCGGTCACGGCGCGATCGAGAATTGCAGCGCCTGCCACACCAAGAGCGGCAGCGGCAAATTGAGCTGGATTCATGGCCTCGTCGCCGGCGATCCGCTCGCGGACAGCAAGGCCTGTCTCACCTGCCACAAAATGCCGGACACGGCCTTCAACGCGCACGGCGCTTCGGCCGAAGTGCTACAGCAGAGCACCGAGCGGCTGACGAAAATCGCCGCGGGGACGCTAGCGCCGCGATCGGCCCGCGCGCAGAGCATCGCCTTCCCGACCGATCCCGTGGTCGCACGCGGTCTCTATTGCGCGACCTGCCACCAGGAGCATCAGGGCCTCAATTTCAATCTGAACAAGATCTCCAACGAGCAGTGCCGCTCCTGCCACGTAGTGAAGTTCGACAGCTTCGACGGCCATCACCCGAAATTCGACAACTATCCGTTCAAGAGGCGGACACCGATCATCTACGACCATGCCGGCCATTTCGGCAAACATTACCCGGAAGTTGCGAAGAAGGATCCGGAAAGAAGCATCCCTGAGACTTGCTCGACCTGCCACAACAGCCGCGACGACAAGCGGATCATGGCCGTGGCGCCGTTCGAGAAGACCTGCACCGCCTGCCATCTCGACCAGATCGTCGGCAAGGAGCGGGCCAGCGGCCCGAAAGGCATTGCCTTCCTGACCCTGCCTGGCCTCGACGTGGATACGCTGAAGAAGAAGGGCGCCTCGATCGGCGAATGGCCGGACGCGTCCGAGGCCGCGCTCACACCGTTCATGAAGGTGATGATCGGCCGGAATGAGCGAGGCCGTGCTCTGATCAAGACCGTGGACAGCCTGAACCTCCAGGATCTGACCAATGCAAGCGACGACCAGATCAAGGCGGTGACTAACCTGGTCTGGGAGATCAAGGGGCTGTTCTATGCGCTGATCTCGGAAAGAGCATCGGACGTACTGGGCGACCTCAATATTGGTGGCGGGGCGAAGCTGAGTGCTGCTCTTGTTTCCGATCTGACCGCGAGCATCCCGCGCGATGTGGTCATCAGTGCGCATCAGCAGTGGCTACCCAACCTCGCCACGGAAATGACCAATCGCCCGGTAGCGACTAATCAGGAAAAAGACGGCTGGAGCACGACGATTTCGGAATCGAATTTGGCCGGATCGGCGTCTCCCGAGGCGCAGTCTGGTTGGGATGCGCGTATCGATCCTTATGGCAATCTTGAAGCGGCCAAGGCTAAAGCAGCCCAGCCTGAAAGAGCGGCCGGCGAAACCGATGTCGCGAACGCCAAGCCAGACGGTGGCGAGGAAACGCTCTCGGAAGAGAGATCGAGCTCCGCGCTTACCGAATCAAGATTGGACGGATCAGAAGCCGCCGGTAGCGAAGCAGCCAGCAAAGCCACGCCCGGTTCGCAAGCTTGTATCGCCGCTATTTTTGGTCAGTGTCTGCTGTACAAGGGTCCGGAGGATGCGGCTAAAGCAGTAAAGTCTGAAGGAGCGGCCGAACAAACCGACACCTCGAGCGCCCCGCCCGATGGCGCCGCATCTCCGGATTCCGCCTCCAAGGCGGACGCAGAAGCGCCGGCCGACGCCCCGGCGGGCTCAGATACCCCGGCGACGACCGAGGACGTCGAGAAAGCGGCCCAGCCTGAAGGAGCGGCCGGAAAAACCTACATCACGAACGCCGGGCCCGATGACGGAGGGGAAACGCCTCCGCCGACGAAAGCGGCGAGCCGACGATCAGGCGCGTGCCCTTGCCGAGCGGTACGTCTCGCGCGATCGAAGGCCTTACCAAGGACCCCGAGAAAACAGCCCCGCAAGAAGGAGCGGCCGGCAAATCCGATACCGTGAGAGCCAAGCCCGATGGCGGCCAGGAATCGCCCTCCGCCGACGAACAGCCTCGCGCGATCGAAGGTCGTGCCAAGGGCGCGGAGAAAGCAGCCGAGCCTGAAGGAGCGGCCGGAAACTCCGATACCGCGATCAAGGAAACGCCTGCCGCCGACATACAGCCTCAGGGCACGGCGACGGACCAAAAGGACGATCTGCTGTTCCCCACGGACGAAGAGCTTCGCGCGATCAAAGCAGGCAGCAAAGGCACCGAGAAAGCAGGCCAGCCTGAAGAAGCGGCTGGAAACTCCGATACCGCGAACCCCAAATCCGATGGCGCCGCATCTGCGGACGCCGCCTCCAAGGCCGACGCAGTTGCGCCAGCCGGCGCCCCGGCGGGCTCAGATACCGCGGCGGCTCAGCCTCAAACAAGGGGTGCGCCCGTGATCAGCATCAAAAGCGACGTGGATCCGGAGAGCTGGGCTGATTATGGCGGCTGGTACCCGCAGGATTACGCCATCTTCTACCGTCCCACAGGCCATAAGGACAAATTCATCTACTCGTGGCTCTTTTTGACAGGTCCCCAAGCACCGAAAGGTGACAGGAGCCCCGCGGCGGCGGTCTTCGATGTTCTCACCGGCAAGGACGCTCAGGGGTCATGCACGAAATGTCACAGCGTCGACGATATCCAGGGCAGCGGGCGGCTCGTCAATTTCGCTCCGCCTTCGGTCGCGAGCAAACGGGGACGCTTCACGAATTTCATCCATGAGCCGCATTTCGGCGTCCTGGAGAATCGCGTGGGCCTCCTCGTGAATCGCGACGACATCCTGGAAAATCGCGGTTGCCTGACCTGCCACAACCTCGAAAAAGGCCGTCCCTATCTGAAGAACTACGAGCAGGGCAATCCTCTAAATTTCGTGTCCAATTTCGGCGAGGTGAAGAAGGATCTCTGCCAGAGCTGCCACACCAGCAGCATGGCGCGTCAAGACTGTCTCACGTGCCACAAATATCATGTGAATGGCGTGATCACGCCAATCATGAGTACGAAACTCCCAACTCAATAGCGTTTGATGCCATCGGCTGCGCGCTGGCTGCCATTCAAAGCCATCCCACACAAATCGCGACAATACAGACGAATGCGAGCGCGGAGATGATCACAAGCGATCCCAAGAGCCCCGCGCTTCCGACAGTGCATGCGCCGACCACAACCCCGCCAACAAAGGCGGTCCAGGAGAGGGCGTTGGACACGGCCTGTGCGATCGTCGCTTTGCCCCTCACGAGCCGTGCCAGCGATTGGCCGAGAGCGAACAAGGCGCTGGTGATGAATCCCTTGCCGACGTCGGCCCCGGCAATGACTTGATGCAAGGTTTTCTGCATTCCCATCGCGGTTGCCACAGATGCCAGGTCAACGAATTCACCACTGGCACCCGGTCGAGTCAGGTCATCTCGCCATCCCGCTAATGGTTGTCAGCAGCTGATCGAATCGCTGGTTTTCGGGTTCGAGCTTTCGCAGAAGTTCAGCGCGCTGCAGCGCGGACGAGTATTGGCGAGCTTGGACCTCGTAAGACGCGAGCGCGTAGAGAATGTCGCGATCATATGGGTGGCGGGACAGAGCGGCATGCAAGACTTCGAGACCCTCGGCCGAATTGCCCGTATCGTGAAACGCGACCCCCGCAACGTAGGAGAAGCGCGCCTGCTCCGGTGCCAACGTCGCGGCTTCTTTCAGGTTGTCGAGTGCCTCTTTCGTGCGCTTCTGGCGCACGAGCGATAGCCCAAGGGCGTGCAGGAGCTCGGCGGATTGTGGCGCTGTCTTGAGAGCTTCGCGTAGCGTCTCCTCTGCGGCGTTCTCCTGGCCCCGCGTGCGGCGTAGCTCCGCGAGCGTAATGGGAGCCGCAACGAAGGTTGGATCGATCTGCATGGCCTTCAGCAGCGCGGCTTCGGCTTCGTCGAATTGCCCTCGCGACATGAAGAGATTGCCGAGATTGACTTGGGATTCTGGTCTTTCTGCATTGAAGCGCTGGGCCGCGATGTACTCATCTAGGGCCGTCTCGAAGGGCTTGCGGTCCTCAGACTTCAGCTGTTTTTCGGTCTGACCAGCGAGCGCGCGCGCTGTCTCCATCCGCACGGCACGAACCTGATCGGAGAGCAAGGGTGGAAGCAGCGCCAGGCGCACACGCGGGTCGGTGCTGGCGAGGGCCGAGGCGGCGGCCATGCGCACGATCGGATCTTTGTCTTTCAGCGCTTCCGCAGTGACCGCTAACGACTTGATCGAGGGCAGACGCTCAAGTCGCGCCACGGCGCTAGCCCGCGCGATTGCCGATTGAGATGCATCCTCAGCTATCTGCATCAGCGCCGCTTGTGCACCCGGCGCACCGCGATCGCCGAGATCGAACGCCTTTGCGAAGTCCTGGTATCCGGGTTTTGGCGTTGGATACCAAGTTTTGATGGCCTCGCTCGCCCAACTTGGCGTCTTATCGCTGTGGCAATGATTGCAAGCGTTCGGAGTGCCGAGCAGATACGTCTGATCGGGCCGGGGGATGCGCATCGAGTGATCGTGGCGGGGATCAACGATCATGTAGGTTGTCGACGGCATATGGCAGCCGGCGCACTCGGCTCCCTTGCTGCCCGCTGCGTGGTGGTGATGTGCGGCTGAGTCAAATGTTTCCGCAGCGTGGCACTGGGAGCAGACAGCATTGCCTGGCGCGCGGAGCTTCTCGGTGTGCGGGTTGTGGCAATCCGAGCATGTCACACCAGCCGCATGCATACGGCTCTGCAAGAAGGAGGCGTAAGTGTAAACCTCGTCCCGCTGCTGGCCGTCGACATGATAGAGCCCTGGCTCGACGAGCGATGGGCGGAAGGCATCGAGTAGCGCCCGCGTCCCTGTAGTATCGTCCGAGAACTGCTGCCTGCGGGCGTGACAGGGAGCGCACGCCTCGATCTCTTTGGTTGTTGTGGTTGTTGTGCGCGGCCCGGACCGGGTGGCCGTCCCGTGCGGCGGGATCGACCAGACGACGTCTCTCCGCTCGTCCAGGCTCAGGGCAAAACCCTTTCCCGGTGTGTCGAAGCGCTGCCAATCGCCCGACTTCGAAGCCCAGTCCATATGCTGCGAGGCCGGTCCATGGCAGGCCTCGCAGCCGACACTGATCTCGGACCAAGTCGTCTGGAAGCTGTCGGTTGTTGCGTCGTGGTTCTTCTTGAGATTGGTCGAATGACAAAACGCGCATTGGTAATTCCAGTTCTGATCGATGCCGGTCCAATGCAACGGATCGCCGGCCGCTAGGTTGCGATCGGGAAAGAGAGAGAACCAGCGCTGGCCGCCCTCGTCTTTCGAGCGCGCGTCCCATGCAATGCCGAGCGCCTGAAGCCGCCCTTTCGGCAACTCGATCAGATACTGCTGCAGCGGCGAGACACCGAACGTGTAGCGGATTTCGAAGTCTGCCAACTTCCCGTCCGGGCCGTCGGTGCGAACCCAAAACCTGTCATCCTTTTTGAAGAAGGTCGAGGTCACGCCCCCGTGGCTGAAGGTATCGCCGCCGAATTGGCCGAGCACCGTTTTGTCGTTGGCTTCCTGCATCGCGGCAGCATGCTGCGAGCTTTGCCACTCAGTGTGCTCGCGCTGGTGGCACGCGGCACAGGATGCGGAGCCGACGAACTGTGCTGTTTCACCTGGAGCTGAGGTCGAACCGCCGGAGGTGGGTTGTGCGGTGACGCCGTTCAGCGCAACAAATGCGCCGATGGCAGAGAACGTCAGTCCATAGATGGCGAATAGAAGCGTTGTCGAAAGGGCTGAGCGAGCCATCTACTTCAGCCACACAAAAGATCCGGGTCGGCCGCACTTGTTGTCGGTTGAAGTCACATGAGTGTAACCGCGAACGAATTTGGGCCACCGCTGACCTGCAGCGCCGCGACGGCCTGATCGAGATGACCGCTGTCGTATCCGGCAAGCTTGTTGAGGCTCGCCTTATTATGGATGATCACCCTGCGTGACTTCATGGTTAGCAGCTCCTGCTCGCGCAGGCGCCGAAGAACGCGATTGACGTGGATTGGGCTCAGGCCAAGGGCGTCCGCCAAGTCATATTGAGTGAGCGGGCACTCGTACTCGTTCTTTGATGCCAAGCCGACCAGTTGCAGGCGCTCACCCAACTCGAGAAGGAAGTGAGCCACCCGTTCGACCGCGCTCCTGCGGCCGACGTCGACGAGATGGTCGATGATCTTGGCTCCCTCCCGCGAGGCAGCCCAAAGGATTGCAGCGGCGAGCCGGGGAAATTTGTCGAAGAAGCCCGCCATGTCTTTGGCATCAACGAAACTCACTACGGCGTCGGTCAAGGCGGCGCATGATTGATCCGATGTCGGTGACAGGATGCTGCCCAACCCTACAAAATCGCCAGGCAGCGGGAACGAGATGATCTGGCGACCACCCTCAGGCAAATGCTTATAGCAGCGTGCCCAGCCTGAGTGCATGATGAACGCCTTGTGGCCGGTCTGGCCCTCATGCACGAGCTCAGTGTCTGACTTGATGTGGAGCGGTTTGCTTTGAAGTTGAACAAGACAGTCCGTCTCGCACTCACTCAGTTGCACGACAGAGCTGAGCTTCCTTACCAGCGGCATCTACAGCCCGCCCAAAATAGGGCGCTCCAGTTTGCGTCGGCCGTTGCCCATCTCATGCAATTGGCGCGGCCGTCGAGGATAGGCAGGAAGCATAGTCGCTCGCGTGAAGCAGCTCCCTACCGGTTGATGCTGCTTGCCCCTTGAGCTTCGACCCTAGGTCCAATGTAGCGTTAATGGCAGTCCCCCATTTGGGGGATAAAATGGAGAGAGTGGGGGAGCAGCTCTCTACCCATCAGCCACAAATTGTCAGTTCGATTTGGGATCGCACGGGCATTCTACGAAAAATGACAAATAATGCCCCCCCCACTAACCTAGCTTAGCGTGCGCTCCGCTCTCCCGAGATAAGCTATTTCCTCAAATCGATTAGAAAGACCAGTTTCCATTGGAAAGCGATCAGGCCAATGGCGAGCTCCCGGGAGTTGAGTAGAGAGTTTTCGGGCCAAGCGGCGCTCTCGATCTGCGAGTCACTCTTGCTGGCGTTGAGCGATCTCAAGGTCCTGAGCGACGCAGACGTCCGCGGGATCCTCGAGGATGTTGCCGCGGCCCATCGCAATGCAACGGGAACACCCCAAGAGATCGAAGAGCATCGCGCTGTCGTTACGATCATAGAGCGCATTCTGGCGGGGCAACATTTGGCCCCGCATTGACCTGCCTCGGGCTCGCTCACAACCGTTCATTTTTTTGAGTCCACCATTAAGCCGGCGAACGCGCTTGGTCGCGCCGGGTGAACGCCGTGCAACCGGTGGAAAGTTGCGTCGCCTGATGCGCGCCAAACACAGACTCTGATTCCCAGCCGCGATAGCCTCATTTCGCTAAATGGGGGGCTCTTCCAGGCCCAGCCGCACATCATTGTACGAGGGGGAGGTGCCGTTGCGCCGTTGGATTCTTTGTGCTCTCGCTCTGGTCGCAGCATCGTCTCGCACTGAGGCGGCGTGCGTCGATCCTTCAAAGCTCGTTCACTCCACGGTGAGCATCGAGAGGGTGTTCGGTGAGGACGAGCGGAACGCAAATCCTGGCGTGTTTGGAATAGGCGGCACCGGTTGGTTCATTTCGCCTCAGTTGATCGTCACCGCAGCGCATGTTGCCGAGGCCATGCATCTCTCGGAACAGGATTGGAAAGAGGTTGAGATTCGAGGAGGGGAGAGCAAGAGCTCGATACCAGTCCGGATCCAACGTCTCGTCGGTTCCCAGTCCGAGAAGATAGCCGTGCTCGAATTGAAGTCCTCGTTTTCTGGAGCAGCCGTGCTTCAGATCAGGGCCGAGCCGCTCGTTCCGGATGAGCGCCTCGTCAGCCTCGCCTATCCCGACGGTGCCCTGCGTATCGCCGACGGACGGTTCGTGCGGTACGGGGCTGTTGATGACAAGCTCCCCGGAGCAGCCCTTCTTGAAATGCAAGATGGAAACGATCGGCTTGTGCTCGATCACGGTGCTTCAGGAGCGCCCGTGCTCGATTGTGAAGGCCGAGTGGTGGCGGTCGTCACCACTCTAATCACGCAGACGATACCGTCTATGTTCGGGGTGATGCGAGTCTCGACCGCGTGGCAGAGCCCAAACGTCGTTTCCATACCCATTCAGGCGCTGAAGGATTTCCCTGGCCCGAGTGAGCACTGAGAATTAGGAAGGTCAAATACACGGTTGCGATGCGCCCTCGTTGCAATCATTGATCGCATTCCGGCTGGACGACACTTGGCACCGAGACACTCGGCGCCGAATTGACGCGCCTTGATCTCGCGCACAACCGTACGGCAAATCCCAACATCGCTGCATTAACCCTTCCGGGCAATTCGCGAATTTCGAGGCCGTATGGCTCGAAATCGTAACCCAGGTTAGTGCGCGTCGAAATCCGCCCGGATAATCATTTTCCCGCAAAGCCCGCCCGTCCTTCGATCCAGGGAGGCATCGAATGTCTTTTTCCTACCGAACATTCAAGATTTTCACGCTGGCGGCTGTGGCTGCCGCCTTGATGGCAATACCGCAGCTTGCACCTGCGGCGTTGGCGCAAGCCAGCAAGCCCAACATCCTCTTCATCATGGGCGACGACATCGGCTGGATGCAGCCGAGCATCTATCACCAGGGCCTGGCGGTCGGGGAGACGCCGAATATCGATCGCATCGGGCAAGAGGGCGCGAAGTTCATGACCTACTATGCCGAGCAGAGCTGCACGGCGGGGCGCAATGCCTTCTTCACCGGCATGCATCCACTACGCACGGGCATGATACCGCCGCAGCTCCCTGGCAGCCCATCATACTTGCGGCCCGGCACGCCGGCGCTCGCATAGTTCCTGCGCGATCTCGGCTACAACACGGGCGAGTTCGGCAAAAATCACCTTGGCGACCACACGGATGCTCTGCCGACGGCGCACGGCTTCCAGGAATACTGGGGCTATCTCTATCACCTGGACGCGATGCAGGGGGTCAGCTTCCCCGACATCAACAAGTCGCCGACGGAGCAGACCGTCGCACCGCCGTGCAAGAACACGCCGGTTCCCGGCCTGCCTGAGGTTCCCGGCGCCGTGGATCCCATAACGGCCGTGTGCCTGACACCACCGCGCCCAGTGCTCTGGTGCAAGTCATCGGACGGGACATCGAAGAATCAGACCTGCAAGGACGAGGGTCCGCTGACGCTCGAGCGCTCGAAGACGGTGGACGAGGAGATCTCGACCCACGTCATCGACTTCCTCGACCGCAACGACCCCAAGAAGACCAACAAGCCCTTCTTCGTCTGGTACAACCCGGCGCGCATGCACGTCACGACTGTGCTGTCCGACGAAGTACAGGCCATGGTGGGCGAGAAGGGCGGCAAGGACTGGGGCGTCAACGAAGCCGGCATGAAGCAGATGGACGACAACATCGGCCTCGTGCTCAAGAAACTCGACGCTATGGGCCAGGCTCGACAACACGATCGTCGTCTTCACGACCGACAACGGCGCCGAGACCATCACCTATCCGGACGGCGGCACCACCCCGTTCAAGGGCGGAAAGCTGACCACCTGGGAAGGCGGCATGCGCGCGCCGATGCTCGTCCGCTGGCCGGGCATCATCAAGCCCGGCACGGTGCAAGATCAATTGTTCGCGTCGCTCGACTGGCTGCCCACGTTCGTCGAAATCGCCGGTGGTCCCAAGGGCGACGGGCTAAAGACGCAGATCGAGAAGGGTGCCTATCCCGGCATCGTCAAGACGACGCTCGACGGCGTCGATCAGCGCGACTACCTGGAAGGCAAGTCCGAAAAGTCGGCGCGCGATACCTTCTTCTACTATCTCGGGCAGGACGCCGTCGGCGGTCCGATACAAGAACTGGAAGATCTACTTCCAGATGGTGTCACAGTCGCCGGCGGGCTTGATTGCCGGTGCGCTCCCCTATCACTGGACTCAAGTCGCCAACATCAAGCGCGATCCCTTCGAGACCCGTGGGTGATCGACCGAAGACGATGTTTGGCTTGGGCGGCGCGCTCGCTGCACCGGCCACCGCGTACCTCTATGACTGGAACATGCTGCCCATCGGCCAGCGCTGTGGCTGAAGGAGCTCGAGACGCTACAAGGCGTTCCCGCCGATGCAGGATCCGGCGAGCTACAACCTCGATCCAGGTGATGAACCAGCTCAAAACGCCTCCGGCCAACCCGAGCCAGTAACGAGACGATCATGACGTGACCGCGGACGCCACTCATCGGGGCGCCCGCGGCCAACGGCAAGCCGAGAACGCAGCAGCCTCCGGGATCTTCAGATCCCAATGACAATTCTCAACGTCCGTGAGGTCGGTGCGCCGTTAGAAATATGAAATTATCATAGGAGAGTCGTTATGCGTAAAACCATCAAGTCGATCATGGTCTCAACTCTCTTGGTTGCGTCGCGCTTTTCCGGCGTATGCGCTTCCGCAATCCGAATGCGATAAGTCCTGGAGCGCTTACGACATAAACAAAGACGGCGTGCTCCGCGGCGAAGAGGCCAAGCGCTTCGTCGATGATATGGCCGGCAGGGGCGTCATCGTCTACACGTCGGCCAACGGCGCTATCGGCCCGAGGCAATACTCAAACGCGTGTGTCAACGACTACTGGGCGAAAGACGGGCCCAATAACTAGCGGGCATTTCACTCTCGCTGAGTTCGGCGCGCCGGCTGAACGACATGGCGGCCTCATCGAACACACGATGTCATTGAGGATGGACGAACATGAGCTCGAACCCTCGTTCCTTCGCGTTTAACCGACGCGTCTTGCTCGCAACACTCGCGATGTTGGCATTCCAGTCGCAGGCTGCGACTGCGCAAGAAGCGACACCGGCTGCCGAGTCCGGCCTTATCGTTTGCGGCGTACGGTGATTCCCGCACCATGATGACTTCTCGCATCCAGATCGGACCAGCGAGCGGAGGCTATCAAGTTGATGGTCGAAATGTTCGACTTGGTGCTCCCAGAGAAAGTCGCAGAGGAAGTCGTCGCGAAGGATGTCAAGCTGACCTACGACCCGGACAGCGGAGAGCTGATTCAGATCGTCATGCCGTTCGATACGAAGAGCGAAGTGACCACTTGACGATGCACCAGGGCTGGGTCACCGAAGCATCGGTCGAGGACGTGAAACTGCTTCCCGGGGTGCGCCGGACAATGTTCCGGCTCCAGGGCGGCGACTGGGTTACCCGCGCTGTCGTGAAGGAGGTCCAGAGTGGCCGGGCCGAGTTCGTGCTCAATAGCGGGGACATTGTGTGGTGGGGAAATCAAGGCCGCACGGTTTTCGACAGCCCCTATTGGAAGCGGGTGGACCAGACGCTATTAAGCCAATTGCCAGCCCCTGACGCCGCCATGCGCGCAGCAGGGCTGGAGGGCCGTTGGTTCCCCACCGTTGGCAATCATGAGGTGTGGGGAGACCCCAAGATCGAAGGCGTGCTAAGCGCCGTTCCATACTTGAAGAAGCTCGGACTTTCAGCCGACCAGCTCATCTACAAGTTCGACTTCAAAGGCGCGCGCTTCATCTTCTTGTGGACCGGCAAATACGACTACCGCACGCCCACAGCCTGGGATGCCACCCGGCCTACGTTCGAAGGACAGATGCTGCAATTGAAGCAGTGGCTGGATGAGGCCAAGGCCGCGGGAACGCGCAAGGTCTTCATCACCTTCCACAACCCGGCCTTCTGCCGCTCCGGCATGGGCTCCATTCCCGATGCTCAAAATCCTCACAAGACTATTGCGTCCTATGCCAAGGACTTGGACATCGTCGTCTTCAACGGACACGTCCACACGACGGAGCTCTACGAGGTGGACGGCGTGAAATATCTGCTGATTGGCGGCGGCGGCGCCGAACAAGATCCGATCCTTCCCGGCCGGACGAGCATCAAAGTACCTGCCGACTACCCGCCGGACCTCTATTGGAAGGGGCAATCTCCCAAGGAGGAATACAACTATGTCCTCGTTGACGTCGAACCCGGTCAGCCGACGAAATTCACGCTGAACCGCTTCAGACCCTGGGCGGCCATGCCGTTTGAGACGGTAGAGCTGTTCGGCGCTTCCAACTGAGGACTGATCCTGTGCGATTCAGTCTTGTGCTTCCTTTGCCGCGTCTTCATTACGCACCCGCTCACAGCGGTGGCTCTCGCTGTTCTTCATGTCTATCTGGCCTCTGGTCACCTGAGCGAGCTGGTTGCTGGCAACGTGCAGTGGACGCACATCTGGAAAGGATTTGGCGCGCTAGCCGCTGCTTATGTGTTCGCGGCGCTGGCGTTGCGCGGGCTTCGGCTGGAAGGTCGTCACGTCCCCTCACGCGTTGATGGATGAGGCGACAAGAACGGCTGGAAAGGTCCCTTACTCTCAGCAAGTCCTTGTGGAGCTTAGCCTTTGGTACCGTGCGAGGCGGAGAGCACGTTGCGGATCATCTCGTTCAGAGATCCGGCGAGCGCCAACAGCGCGACGCCGGTGCTGAGGAGGTTGATCCCCATCAGCACGCCCACTGCCCAATAACCGGATATCGGCCAGTCCCGCCAAATAAACAGGCCGAGGAGGAGGGAAAGGACGCCGCTTCCGAGCAGCCACAGCCAGCCCGGCAAGGACATGTAGCGGAACGCGGCGATGATCTTCCAGGTGCCGTCGGCGACAAAGAAGATGACAAGCAGCAGCGTCAGGAAGCTGAGGCCGAAGAGCGGATGGGCGATCAGAAGTATGGCAGCGAGGGTGGCAATAACACCAAGGATCAGAGGCACAAGCCTGTCCAATCCACCCGGAGCCCGGAAACCCTGGAGCGCAAGACCAAGGCCCGCGACAAGCAGGATCAAGCCGATCACCATCACAACGGCTTCACCGGCCACCAAGGGCGACACGATGGCAATGACACCGAGCACCATCAGCGCGATGCCGAGCCATGTAAGTCGACTGGTGCTCGAAACGAACGGGGTCGGCATATCACGTGACCTCCGATTTGTTGGTCCGCGCCAGGGGCCGCCCCTCCCTGCCGAGCTCCCGCTGGACCCGCTTGCTCCTCTGAAGATCCGTCGAAGTGCCTGCTCCACACTCCGGAGGATACTCAACGGTGATGGTCGGCTCTTGGTGTAAATTGTCAAGTGATCCACCACCGACAATGTGGTCCGGCGCGCGTCTCACGCTCCCGACGCCGAGGTGCAACCGAGTATGAAAGAGCAACTCCAGGCCATCGTAACGGTGCTGTCGCTGGTGAACCCGGCGATCTGTGGTGCGATGTTTGCGCGGATCGAGGCAAACCGTTCTCGCGAGGAGCGGGTGGCGGATGCCTCGAAGGCAGCGCTGGCCATGACGGTAATTCTCACGGTCGCTGCGCTCATCGGAACCCAGCTGCTGCACCTGTTCGGCGTGTCGCTCGACGCCTTCATGGTGGCCGGCGGCGGTGTGCTGGCATGGATGGGCTTTTCCATGCTCAGCGGCCAGGGATCCCCAGCGACGTCGCAGCAAGCACCCTCGAGCTCAGGGGCATCGTTGACACCGTTGATCCTCTTTGCAGCGAGCCCGGGGACCATCACAGGCGTCATTACGCTTTCCGCTGCCCACGCGGGATTGGATCTGCCCCTCACGGCATTGGTGGCAGTCGCGGTGGCGGGTGTCGTGACCTGGCTGGTTCTGTTGCTCGTCACGCGCGTCGCCGGCAAGGCGCAAGGAGGCGGGTTCGCGCGCGATATGATCACGCGGTTCATGGGACTGATCGTCTTGTCGATGGGCGTTCAGTTCGCGCTCACAGGACTGCACAAGTTCTCGACATGAGTTTTGGCAGCCTTGGCGCCGCGGATAGTTTTGCTCGCCGTGTGAAATTCGCTGCGTGATGACTTTTATAAAATTATTCGCTGTTAACTTCGCCGTTTATTGCGAATTGTGATCGGCACACAACAGGATGCGAATTCGAGTCGGGTATGATTCGCGGAGCCAATAGTTTCTGTACTTCTAATTCCATATTTTATTCGGGGCATCTCCAATGTGCGCCCGCCGAAGGAGCCGGCAATGCTGCAGCATCATCTTTGCTCGTCGGTCTTAGTGTTCCTTAGGGGTCTTCTTCGGCTCGCCGTCGCAACGACGACTTTCTTGGTCGCCACGTCCGCGGGTTATGCCGAAGAGGGAGATGGCTTGCGCGAGGCGGCGCAAAACCCCATCGGCGATTTGATCAGCCTCCCCTTTCAGAACAACACCAACTTTGACATTGGCCGCTCCGACCATACGCAGAACGTGCTCAACATTCAGCCGGTCTATCCAGCCCACCTTAGTCAGGACTGGAACCTCATCATTCGACCAATCTTGCCGGTGATCTATCAACCGCCCTTCTTCTCTGGCAGGGAGCTAAACATCCTTGAGGATATTGTCGGTCCCGACATCGGCGACACCGAGTTCGGTCTGGGCGACCTCACCGGAGAGTTCTTCTTCTCGCCGACGAAGCCAATCCAGCTCGCTCCAGGAACGAGTTTGGTCTGGGGTATTGGGCCGGCGCTTCAGTTTCCAACTGCCACCGATGATGAACTTGGGAGCGGAAAGTGGTCCGCCGGACCCGGGTTTGTCGTCTTCCTGTCTGACACGGCGCTGCACGTAACAACGGGCTTCTTGATCCTTAACATCTGGTCTTATGCAGGAGATGAGGACCGGACGGACGTGAATGCCATGACGCTGCAGCCCTTCCTCAACTACAACCTTCCCAAGGGCTGGTACTTGACCTCGAGCCCTCTCATCACCGCCGATTGGGAGGCTGACAACGATAATCGCTGGACCGTGCCAATCGGCGGCGGCATCGGGCGCATCTTCAAGATCGGTGACCAACCGATCAACGCAAATCTAGCCGCCTACTACAATGTGGTCACACCCGATGATACTGGCGCCAACTGGCAACTGCGTGCTCAGTGGACATTCCTGTTTCCGACGGGGAAGTGAGCCCATCGGCATTTGCGCACGGCACTCGGGCGGCGTCTTGATCCAGTTCCTCTCCTTGCCTGCCGGCCCTGTCGGCCCGAAGCAGGCTTAGCGCGATGCCAGGGAGTTTCACCATTGGGAAAGCGCTGCCCCAATCACCAATCTAATAATAATCGCTGTTAACT
Source organism: uncultured Alphaproteobacteria bacterium (assembly GCA_963716835.1). Lineage (GTDB taxonomy): Bacteria > Pseudomonadota > Alphaproteobacteria > Rhizobiales > Hyphomicrobiaceae > Hyphomicrobium_C. The sequence goes on from CAVQUQ010000013.1 coordinate 124,335, forward strand.
TCGTCGAATATTGCGAATTGTGATCGGCGCACAACAAGGTGCGTGTTCGAGTCGGGTATAATTGCAAGGGTTTTGCGTTTTTCTTTTTTATGCTCGCATTCGATCTATTTCCAACGCATCTCCCGAAAGAGAGCGACCATGAGCCCGCATCACTTTTACTCTTCGGTCTCGGCAATAAGCGCAGTTGCCGCCGCTGCGCTACTCACAGCAGGCGCCGCATCGGCCGCAGACCTCGGTCACGTGGCGGAGCCAGTTCGACCTGCAAGCCAGTGGACGTTCACCTTTACTCCCTACAGTTGGCTGCCCTGGGTAACAGGCGACACGGTCGTCGAGGGGCGCAAGTTCGACGTCGATGTGACGCCATGGGAAATCGTCGAGCACCTCGATGACCTCGACTTCATGTGGATGAGCTACATGGAGGCGCGCCGCGGGCCCGTCGGCCTGTTCACCGACATCGTCTACGCAAAATTCAGCGGCTCGAAATTTATCCTCAAGTCGAAGACGTTTTCTCCACACGTCAGCGGATCTCTCGGGGCAGCGCTTGAGGCCGATTATGAATACGCGATCGTCGAGGCGGGCGGCGCCTACGAGGTCGCGAATTGGGGGTCCGGTGCGACGGATGTCGACCTTCTCGCAGGCGCGCGCTACTGGCACCAGGAGACAGACGTTACCGTCGACGCGACGGCAACGGCGAATTTTGCGGGTCTCACGGTATCGGGCGGCCGCGCCGTCGCGTCGTCCGGCTCCGTCGATTGGGTCGACCCCTTCATTGGCGCTCGCTTGCGTCACCACATAGGCCCCGGCGAGGAGTTCATGTTCCGCGGCGACGTCGGAGGGTTCGGCGCGGGCAGCGAGTTCTCGTGGCAGCTGCTCGGGACCTACAACTGGAAGCTCTGCACCGCCTCCGGTTACGTGATCGATGGCTATCTCGGGTATCGGGCCCTGTCCGTCGATTACTCGCAGGGCTCGGGGGAGACTAGGTTTGAGTATGACATTCTGCAGCACGGACCCGTGAGCGGGTTCACCATTCACTTCTGAGCGCCCGGTCCGACAAGCTTCAGCGTCGTCGAACGCACGCGTAGTTGTGCGTCGCCTGACGTCTGTACAAAAGCGCGTAATATTCCCTGCCGGTGGGTGGGGAAACTCTTCCTACGCTGCCGCCGCAAAATAGTTCTTGAGCCCGCCCATCACCTTCTGCTTGTCGAACTCGGCGCCCATCTCCAGCATGGCGTCGGCGAAGCGGCTGACGATCTCGGCGATCTGCTCCGGCGACAGCTGGTTGAGGATGCCGATGCGCACCTGAACCGGCTCGGACAGCGTCGGCCAGATGCCGAAGCCCTTGGCGCGGGCGCCGGCGACGAGATCCTTCTCCTTGCCCTTGAGCTTGCCCGGCAGGTTGAGCACAACGAGGCTCGTCATGTTGGAGGTGACGTCGCAGCCCATGGCCTCGACCGCCTGTCGCAATGCCTTCTCGTGATAGGCATAGTCGGACGCTTTGCGGCGGCGGCCGTAGCCGAGGATGATGCGCAGCGCCTCGTGGAAGGCGGCGACGGCGTAGCACGAGTGGGTCTGGTGGTAGACGGCGTTCGGCGCGTCCTTGCCGTCGACGATGCCCCAATGGCGGGCGTCGAGGATCGGGTGGTGGACGTAGGTGCGACAGCCCCGTTTCTTGACCATCTCGATGGCCTTGTCGGTGAAGCTGACCGGCGCATAGGTGAGCGGCAGGCTGAGCACGCCCTTTTGCGGGCACGAGGCCCATGCCACGACACCCGGATAGTCGTCGATATTGAAGTCGGCGACGCCGAGACTGGAGACGGCATCGACGATGCCCATCACGCCGTGCTTCACGCAGGCGTCGGAGAAGCCTTTGAGGTCATTGATGCGGCCCGAGCCGGTCTCCCAGTGGGCCATGAACGCCCACATCGGCTTGTGCTGAGCGAGTGCCTTATCCACCGTGTCGCCCGCCACCGACTGGCCGTGCGGGGTCTCGACGATCGTCACGCTCGCGGGCTTGGGGTTGAGCGAGTCAGCGGCGAGCTCCTCGGCGGTCGCTGCCTTCATGCGGATGGTCAGGCTGTCGATGCCGGAGAACGTGCCGTTAGGAAAAGCGACGACCTTGTCGCCGGGAAGTATCAGAGACAGCACGCAGTCGAGACCGGAGAAGCCCGTGCCGGCGACGCCGTAGGTGTAAACGTTCTTGGTGCCCCACAGCTCGCGCAGCATCTCCTTGGCCTCGAGCATGCCACGGATGACATCCTTCTGCATGTGGTCGGCCACGCCGGTTTTGGCGAAGCGCTCGAGCACGCGCGGATCCGTGTTACCCGGGCCGGGGCCGGCGGCGAGAGTTTCGGGGATTTCCAGGCTCGGATATATCTTCATCTCATCTCTCCGCATTCGACTTGGCCCGAGAGGGCGAACCGCCGGAATTGGCCAATGGTCTCGACCAGTGCTGGCCGGCTGGAGCCCAAGGTAGGGCAGACGTGCGGCCGACGGCAAGACGTCTTCTCTCGAGCCTTGCTGTCCGATCAAGGCGGGGCGAACGGTCCGCGGCGCGGCACGCAATCCGGCGCGTTTTTCGATGAGACATTTGCACTGCACAATGCCTAGAATGGCACCCGTTCCAACATGCTCGTGCGCGAAGCGGGCGCGAGGCCCATCGCCGTCTCTCGTCGGGGTAGCTGATGACGGTCGAAGCCAACTTGATATGCGTTGGCCGGTGCTATCTGACGCATAAGAGAGAGGTGTGCAAAATCCTGCAGATCGAGGGCGACAGAGTAACGTACATCGTCCGGGGAAAGTTGGCTTTTCCGGCTTGGGACCGTGAGATGTGGCGGGTCACCACGACGGATACCTTTGCGAGAGACGTCGAGCGTGAAGTGCCTTGCGACTTTCTCGCCCCTTAGATCGAGACCCGACGGCGCCCGCGCCGATTTCATCTTAGACCAGCGCTGGGCCATGACCTAAGGGCGCGTCAGGTCAGTGCCGGGCGAGGCGCCGGAAGCGGTATTACGTCATTCGCATTTCCAGATTTTTTCTCGCGCCAGGTGGCAGATGCGGGCGTGGCGCATAGCTACGCTTTCAGGTTCAACTCACCTTGCATCGTCGCGTCTGCCGCTGCGAGCTCAGGCCTGCGTTGCGGTTGGCCCATGCGGCTGATGCGCGTGTCCTTGAAAGAGACCATCTGCCGAGGAATTAGTGCTAAGAGCGAAACCGCTGACGCATTTGGCCCTTCTACTCGCGCGTGGTGCGGAGCACCGAGTCCAGCATTGAGGGTGGGCTGCGATGGCGCGGCAGCGCGGATGCCACTGTTCGCCTTACCGTCGCGTGCTGGACGGAACATCGATGGGAGTTGAAAGTCGTCATCGTCGTCGACGGGCGAATAACCGCCATTCACGTGTTGATGGTTGCCCGATTTCGAGGGGCTTGCCGCTGCCTGTTGCGGTTCCGCGGTCATACGTCGAATCGACGCCAAGATTTCTTCGATAGTCGGAGCGTCCTTGCCTGGTCGGTTCATCATGCCTCATGCACACTGCTAGAGAATGGGACGAGCGGGCTCTGCCAAAGCGGCCGAGAGCTCTGAGGCGGGCATGTGAACTTCGCAATTGACCTTCGTATGGCCGGAATGTGCGACGTATTTGCGCGGGCAGGAAAACAATGTTTTGGCAACGCAGGCGTGGTCTCCTTGACGCCGCCTCACATGCACGGCGGAGCCTGTGTTCTTCGTTCGCGGGGTCATCTGCCAGCGTGATGCGGTTGCCGACGGTGAAGTTGGCCCTTGGGGAGTGCCGACTTCGGGGCAATGCCGGGTCTTGGAGGAGCGTCACGTACCGCGCGGCTTGGCGCGGGCCGTCGGCGGGGCGTTGGCCGGATCGTCAGGCCAGAAGTGGCGCGGATAGCGTCCTTTCATGTCGGCCTTCACGGCTGACCACGAGCCCGCCCAGAAGCCCGGCAAATCGCGCGTGATCTGAACCGGCCTATGGGCAGGGGACAACAAGTGCAAAGTCAGGGGCAGCCGACCGCCCGCAATGGCGGGGTGGCTCTTTAAGCCGAACAGCTCCTGCACGCGGATGTGCAGCGACGGCGCTCCGGCCCCCTCATAATCGATCGCATGCCGGTTGCCGGTCGGGGCTTCGAAGTGGGTCGGCGCCTCGTCGTCGAGGCGCCGTTTCAGTGACCACGGGATCAACGCATCGAGTGCCTGAGCCAGGTCATCGGCGGCGATGTCCGCCAGCCGCGTCTTGCCCGCAAGAAACGGGAGCAGCCACTCCCGCACACTGGCCTCCAGGCTCTCGTCGCTGAGGTCCGGCCACTCGGCACCGAGCGCTGCCCTGAGAAATCCCGATCGATCGCGAAGCTGAAGCTGAGCTTTGGTCCAGGGCAGCTTGGCGATACCGAGGCGTGCCACACCATCAGCCAAGGCGAGCTCGGTTTCGGGCCCAGTGGAGACGGGCAGTGGCTCGCTTGCAAGTTCGATGGCATCCAGGCGCCGCACGCGACGGGATCTTACGGCTCGCGCTTCGGAATCGAATGACTGTTCCTCCCGCTCGATGATCCGGTCTCCGGCAACCGCCGCGATATCGGATTCGCTGGCGGCCGCAGCAAGCAGGATGCGTGTGGCCGCGGCCTTGCCTTGCAGCTCGGCGATGGCGAGATAGGGCGCGCGCGCCAGCGCATCGGTGGCATCCAGATGTGCGCCGCGTCCGCTGGCGAGCAGGAACTGCCCCGGCGCCCCGCGCGCTTTGGCAATGCGGTCGGGATAGGCGAGGGCAAGAAGCTGCGCAGTGGAGAACGCGGTGTCCGTTCCGGCTATCGCCCGGGAGCGGTTCTCTCGTGCCGATGCTGCCCAGCCGTCGGCCATGCGGCGCATATCAGACGCGCGGCGGCCGCGGTCGCGTCGGAAATTGTCGAGCCGGACATCGAGCGACGTGTCGTTGCCGCCGAGCCCTCGCTCGACAAGGAGCGCCGCGATCTCGGCGGCTTCGCGTGCCGCACCGTGCTCCGCGGCCTTCATCACCATGCGCGCCAGTCGCGGCGGCAGAGCCAGCCGGCGCAATTGCTTGCCGTCCGCTGTGATGCGTCCGTCCGCATCCAGCGCGCCGAGGCTCAGAAGCTCCTCGCGCGCCGCATCGAGCGCCGCATCCGGCGGAGGATCAAGCCATGCCAGCGTGCGGGGATCGGTCACGCCCCATTCTGCGCAATCGAGAACCATGGGCGCGAGGTCCGCAGAGCGGATCTCGGGATCGGCGAAGGGAAGAAGGCTTGCCGTCTCAGCCTCGGCCCACAGCCGATAGCACACGCCGGGCTCGGTGCGGCCGGCGCGCCCCTGACGCTGATCGGCCGACGCACGCGAGACGCGGACGGTTTCGAGGCGTGTGATACCGACTCCCGGCTCGAAGCGGGGCACGCGCGCGAGGCCGCCGTCGATGACGACGCGCACACCCTCGATGGTGAGCGATGTCTCGGCGATCGACGTCGCCAGCACCACCTTGCGCTTGCCGGCCGGCGCCGGCTCGATGGCTTGATCCTGCACGTCGCTGTCGAGCGCGCCATAAAGCGGCGCGATAATTACGCTCGGATCGTCGAGGCGCTCTCTCAATCGATCCTCGACGCGGCGGATCTCGCCCTGCCCGGGCAGGAACGCCAGAATGGAGCCGGTCTCCGCCCGCAGCGCCTTGAGAATAGCGTCCGCCATCGCATCCTCGAGACGGGAGGCGGGATTGCGGCCGAGATAGCGTGTCGCCACGGGAAAGGCGCGCCCTGCGCTCTCGATCACCGTCGCGTTTGCCATGAGACTCGCCACGCGTCCGCCGTCGAGCGTGGCCGACATCACAAGAAGGCGAAGGTCATCCCGGAGCCCCCGCTGACATTCGAGCGCAAGCGCAAGGCCGAGGTCCGCGTCGAGCGATCGCTCGTGAAACTCGTCGAAAATCACCGCTCCGATCCCGTCGAGCCCCGGATCGTCGAGGATCATGCGCGTGAACACGCCCTCTGTGACGACCTCGATGCGCGTCTTGGCACTGACCTTGGTCGACAGGCGCGCCCTGAGGCCAACCGTCTCGCCGATCCGTTCGCCCAATGTCAGAGCCATACGATGAGCCGCGTTGCGGGCCGCGATCCGCCGCGGCTCGAGGATCAGGATCTTTCGCCGGTCGAGCCAGGCCTCGCCCAGGAGCGCGAGCGGCACGCGCGTCGTCTTGCCCGCGCCCGGCGGTGCCACGAGCACGGCCGACGGCGCCTCATGCAGAGCGCGAGCAAGGTCATCGAGGACGGCATCAATGGGGAGCGGGGCGGCAGGGGTGGTCATAGTGCCCACGTAACACAGCCGCGAGCACATGCGAACGTCGCGTCTTTCGATCAGCGCTTCTTGCCACGCGCCCGCGCGCGTCCCTCGGCAGCTACACCGAGCAGTTTCGGGGTCACGTCCGCTATCAGGTCGCGAACGTTGAGACCGGGGGCGACGCGCTCATAGTCGCCGTCGAGCTCGAGCGACGAGGCGCCGTGCACGAATGTCCACAGCCTGATGGCGATCTTCTCGGCATCCGCCGTGTGGCCGTGCTTGCGGCTGTAAGCCGCCACCTGCTCGATCACGTTCTTCAGGCACTCGTTGCCGCTCTCGTCGACCTGCTTGACCTTCCTGATCTCTGACTTGTGGCCGAACATGAGGCGGAACACGGCCGGCTGGCTGACGGCATAGTTGAGATAGGAAATTCCCATGGCCGTGATGCCCGCGATCGTGCCCGAGCCGACCTCGGCCACGGCCTTGGCGTTGGCGGCCGTGAGCTCCTCGAAGCCGCGCAACACGATCTCCTCCAGGATCTCCTGCTTGTCGCGAAAGTGCTTGTAGGGCGCGGCCGTCGTGACGCCGGCGCGGCGGCAGGCGTCCGCCAGCGTGAAGCCGTCGGGCCCGTGCTCGATCAAAAGCTCGCGCGTGGCGGCGATCAGCGCCTCGCGCAGATCGCCGTGGTGGAACCGCTTCTTCGGGCGCACGGCGGTTAGTTTTTGGGCTTGGGCCATGATTTTTTTCTCTGCGGCATAGGGCTGACGACTCAACAAGTTAGCACATCTAACTTAAGTTAGTATAATTAACTTTTTTGACGCGGGCGACGATTTTGTCTTGCCAAGTTAGCGCTACTCACTTAAGTTAGCCAGACTAACTTACAAGAGCCGTTACAGCGATGGGGTCTTGATATGAGCGCGACATCGAGGTTCAAGCGACGACCGTTTCCACAAAACCGGGCCGCTATTGCTCGCCGGCACGCTGCTGGCCGCGGCAGTTGGCCTCTCGGGCTGCAAGAGCGAGAGCGCACCCTATGTGATGGCACCCCAACCGGTTCGCGCCGCCTCAGTCGCGCTTTCGGCAGCGACGGAGACGCGCACTTATACCGGCACCATCAAGCCGCGCTATGAAAGCGATCTCGGCTTTCGTGTCGGCGGCAAGATCGTCGAGCGTCTCGTCAATATCGGGGATACAGTCGCGCCCGGCACCACGCTCGCGCGGCTCGACGCCACCGACTATCGCCTCTCACTCGAGTCCGCCGAGGCGGAGCTCACGGCCGCGCAAAGCAGCCTCAAGCAGGCTGAAGCCGACGAGCAGCGCTATGCGGATCTCAACAGGAAGACCTGGGTCAGCGACGCGAGCTACGATCAGAAGAAGGCTGCGGCGGACGAGGCGCGCGGACGCGCGGAGCGGGCCAAGCGCGCCCTGTCATTGGCGCAGAATCAGCTCGACTATACGGATTTGCAGGCCACGGAATCCGGCGTCATTACAGCGCTTCCGGTCGAAGTCGGGCAGGTGGTCACGGCCGGGCAATTGATCGCCCGTATTGCGCGCCTCGACGAGCTCGAGGCCGTCGTCTCCATTCCCGAAAGCCGCATCGACAGCGACCGCAACGCCGCGGCATCCATGACGCTCTGGGCCGATCCTGACCGTGTCTATCAGGCAAAGCTCCGGGAGATTTCGCCGCAAGCCGATGCTCAGACGCGCACCTATCAGGCGCGCTACTCCATCATGCAGGCCGACGCCGCTATCGCTCTCGGCAAGACGGCGACGGTGCACCTCAGCTCTCGCCGGAAGCGGTCAGAAGGCGAAGCTGCCGCTCGCTGCCGTGTTCAAGGACCAGGGACAGCCATCGGTCTGGCTGATCGACGAAAAGCAGGGGCGCCTGATCAAGAAGGACGTGGAGGTCAGCTCGTGGACCGAGACCTCGGCCATCGTCTCAGGCGGACTTTCCGCGGGGCAAAAGATCGTGGCGGCCGGCGTGCACAAGCTTGATGCCTCCATCCCTGTTCGCATCATCGAGGTCGTGCAATGAACGCGCTGTTCAAGCCCGAAGAGCCGGTCTCGCGCGGCAACGTCTCGGCCTGGGCCGTCGCCCATCCCGCGCTCGTCCTCTTTCTCATCATCGTGTTCTCTCTCGCAGGCCTCGTGAGCTACCTTGGCCTCGGGCGTGCGGAAGATCCCACTTTCGCCATCAAGACCATGGTGATCAGCGCCGCATGGCCCGGCGCCACTGCCGAGGAGATGCAGGACCAGGTCGCGGACAAGCTCGAGAAGCGCCTGCAGGAGCTCGAGCTGTTCGACTATGTGAAGACCTACACGCGGCCCGGCGTCACCGTCATCCAGGTGCAGCTCAAGGACCAGGCGCGCGGCAAAGCCGTCGAGGACGCCTGGTACCAGGTGCGCAAGAAGCTCAGCGACAGCCGGGCGTCGCTGCCGCAGGGCGTGCTCGGACCCTCCTTCAACGACGAATACGGCGACGTCTACTCGGCGATCTACATGCTGTCCGGCGCCGATGTATCGCTCGCAAAGCTCAAGGACTACGCCGAGATCCTCCGGCAGCGCTTGCTTCGCACGGAGGGCGTGTCGAAAGTCGATATCGTCGGCGTTCGCGAGCAGCGCATATACATCGAGTTCAGCCATCGAAAGCTCGCGACCCTCGGCATCACGCCGCAGGCCATTTTCGAGAGCGTCGCACGGCAGAACGCCGTGACGGCCGCGGGCACGATAGAGACCAACGCCGACCGCATCGACGTGCGTGTGACAGGCGCATTCAAGGGCGAAGCTGCCATAGCCGAGGTTCCGATCGAGGCCGGCGGCAGGACTTTTCGATTGGGCGACATCGCCAGCGTCAAGCGCGGGTACGCCGATCCGCCCAGCAGCATCGTGCGCCACAACGGCAGCGAGGCGGTCGGCGTCGTCGTTGCCATGACCAAGGGGGCCAATGTTCTGGAGCTGGGCAAGCGGCTAGCAACAGCGATCGCGGACGCCAAGACGCAAATCCCGACGGGCGTGGAGATCGACCAGATCACGGACCAGCCGCGCGTCGTGGAGGAATCGGTCAGCGAGTTCCTGCGCTCGTTCGTGGAGGCGCTCGGCATCGTCCTCGTCGTGAGCTTCATCTCGCTCGGATGGCGATCGGGGCTGGTCGTGGCGACGTCAGTGCCGCTGGTGCTCGCCATCGTTCTTGTCGTCATGTCGGCGGCGGGATTGAACCTCGACCGCATTACGCTCGGGTCTCTCATCATCGCGCTCGGATTGCTGGTCGACGATGCGATCATTGCCGTCGAAATGATGATGGTCAAAATCGAGCAGGGATGGAGCCGGATGCGTGCAGCCGCGTTCGCCTGGGACTCGACCGCCTTCCCCATGCTGACCGGCACGCTCGTGACCGCGGCCGGCTTTCTTCCCGTCGGCATTGCACAGTCGACTGCGGGAGAATATGCCGGCAACATCTTCTGGATCGTCGGATTGGCGCTTCTCGTCTCGTGGGTGGTCGCAGTCTTTTTCACGCCCTACATCGGCGTGAAGCTGTTACCCAGCCTGGCCCAGCACAGCGCCAGCCACGAACTTTACGATACACGTCTCTATCGCGCGCTTCGCCGGGCGGTCGCATGGTCGGTGCGATTCCGGTGGGTCGTCATTGCGTTCACGCTCGCAGCCTTCGGAGCGTCCATCGCCGCGTTCACCCAGGTGCAGCAGCAGTTCTTTCCGACATCGTCGCGGCCGGAGCTCTTCATCGAGATCCGCATGCCGGAGGGCACGTCGATCGGCGTCACCGAAGCCGCGGCCAAAAAAGCCGAAGCGCTCATCAAGGGCGACCCGGATCTCGAGTACTTTACGACCTATGTCGGCGAAGGCTCGCCGCGCTTCTTCCTGGCCCTGAACCCGGTACTGCCGAACGAAAGCTTCGCCCTCATCGTCATGATGACCAAGGGCGCGGAGGCGCGCGAGCGGCTCAAGGCCCGCCTCGAGAAGCTTGTTGCCGACAACGTCATACCCGAGGCGCGGCTGCGCATCGACCGGCTGAACTTCGGACCGCCCGTCGGCTTCCCGGTGCAGTTCCGCGTGCTCGGGCCCGACGCCGCCAGCGTGCGCGCCGTAGCCGACAAGGTGCGGACCGCCATGCGCGCCAATCCAAACACGCGCGATGTGCAGTTCGATTGGAACGAGCAGAAGAAATCCGTTCGGCTCGAGGTCGATCAGGACCGGGCCCGTTCACTCGGCCTTACGCCTCAGGACATCGCGCAGACCCTGCAGACGCTGCTCTCGGGCTACACCGTTACCGAGTACAGAGAGGGCATCGAGCTGGTGCCGGTCGTCGCCCGGGCGGTGAACGAGGAGCGTCTTGGCCTCTCGTCGTTCGAGGATCTCACCATACCAACGCGTTTCGGCGCGGCTGTTCCGATCTCGCAGGTTGCACGCGTGCACTATGAGTTCGAGGAGCCGATCCTGTGGCGGCGCAATCGCGATGTGGTGCTGACCGTACGCTCAGATACCGCGCCGGGCGTCCAGGCACCGGACGTGACGGCGCAAATTAAGCCTGCCGTCGACGAAATCGCCGCGACGTTGCCGCCCGGCATGCGCATCGAGGTGGGTGGCGCCGTTGAAGAGAGTGCCAAGGCGAACGCGGCGCTGTTCAAGATATTCCCGCTCATGTTTCTCGCCATGCTGACCATCCTCATGGTGCAGCTGCAGAGCTTCTCGACCCTGTTCCTGGTGTTCTCGACGGCGCCGCTCGGGCTTATCGGAGCCAGCTTCTCGCTGTTGGCGTTCGACGCACCATTCGGCTTCGTCGCGCTCCTTGGCCTCATCGCGCTCGCCGGCATGATCATGCGCAACACGGTTATTCTGGTGGACCAGATCGACGCCGACGTCGCCCATGGGCTCGCCCGGTGGGATGCGATCATCGAATCGACGGTGCGGCGGTCGCGACCGCTGGTGCTCACGGCGCTGGCTGCGATCCTGGCGATGATCCCGCTGTCGCGGTCGGTCTTCTGGGGGCCGATGGCCATCACGATGATGGGCGGCCTCTTGGTGGCGACGATCCTGACGCTCTTGTTCCTGCCGGCGCTCTATGCGGCATGGTTCCGCGTGCGCCGGCCCAAGGCGGAAGCGGCAATCCTATTGCCGCAATTTGAGAACGCTCGCGGATCAGGTCCGATGATCGGAGCCAACAAATAGCGACCTTGCCGAGTACATCTGCTCGCGGCGGCCGGATTGGTCACACCAAGACGTCGATCAACATTTAGCGTGTTGCCATGTGGGCAAGGAAGGCGATCAATGCTTCGACCTCGGCGTCCGGAAGGCTTTTCGCGTCGAAACCGACCATCTGCTGGCCCGGCCAGGTGCGCACCGCCTTCGGGTCCCGGATCACGGCCCGAATTCCGGACGGCGTCATGTAGGTGGTGACGTTCATCGGCTGGCCCAGATCGGGGCCAATCTCGCCCTGTCCAGCGCCTTTCATGCGATGGCACGACATGCAGTTTTTGATGAACGCCGCTTGGCCGCGCCTTTCGGCGGCATCGTCCGGCAGCGCGGGATCAACGGCCAATTGAGGCCAGCGGCGCACCGGATACTCGACGCCGGTCAATGCTACGAGCGAAAACGGCCATTGCTCGGCGCCGACGCCCGAGCGCTCCGGATGCTCCCAGACGAGGTAGAACGGTCCGCCGCTCACTTTCTGCCCTGGCAGGTTCGGCCAGGGCGCGTCCGGATCCTCGACCGCGACCCAGGCCACCGCACCACCCGACGCGCCCTTCGTTACGAGCGGTGTCGGTAGCTGCGACACGAACCCGTCGCTCGCCCTGGCTTCGATCGTGTCGAAGCCTGACGCATCTCCGATCAAGCCGAGCAGGGGCACGGCACGGTACGTCATGGCGCGGTGATAGGAGACGTCGTCGGGCACGGTGAGTGATGCCGCATCGGGGCTCGCCAGCAGCTCGGCGGCCGTGATGCGCTTGAGCTCGCCGCCGAATGATAAGGTGAGCACGCGCTCGGCGGCGGATGAGGGCGCAACACCGAGGCCCCACGCGATAAGAAGCATCAAAAGCCTGATACGCATGACCATCCCCCGTGTCGCCTGCTGGCATGAACGTGAATATCTTAGGCCATCCTGCACGGCCCTGTCAGAAGCTCACGCGAGGACATACTTGGAGGGGATAGACGAATACCGACCATTATACACATTGACATCATGCTTAGATCATGGTGTCGCGTGCCGCGATCAACCAGGAGGCGTTGCTTGTCGCGCAACGTCCGATGAGCGCGAGCCCGGGGTCTCTGTCCAGCAGGGCGATCTTCAGCTCGGGCACCATCGCGCGCAACAATAGTCAGGGATTTCGTCATGGCGCCGGCCTCGATCTTCAAGTGGGACGATCCGTTCCTTCTCGACGAGGAGCTAACCGAGGACGAATTGCTGATCCGCGATACGGCAAGAGCCTTTGCGCAGGAGAAGCTGCAGCCGCGGGTGATCGAGGCTTATGCCAGAGAGACGACGGACCCTCATATTTTCCGCGAGATGGGAGAGCTGGGACTGCTCGGTCCGACGCTGCCCGCTCGGTATGGTTGTGCGGAAGCGAGCTATGTTGCGTACGGGCTGATTGCTCGCGAAATCGAACGGGTGGATTCAGGCTATCGCTCGATGATGAGCGTGCAGTCCTCGCTGGTCATGTATCCCATCTACGCCTATGGCAGCGAGCAGCAGCGCAGCAAATACCTGCCGAAGCTGGCAAGCGGTGAATGGATCGGCTGCTTCGGTTTGACCGAACCCGATGCAGGTTCCGATCCGGCCGGCATGCGCAGCCGCGCCGAGAAGATCGAGGGGGGCTATCGGCTGACGGGGTCGAAAACGTGGATCTCCAACTCGCCAATTGCCGACGTCTTTGTGGTCTGGGCCAAGTCGGACGCACACGATGGCCAGGTCCGCGGATTCGTCCTGGACAAGGGCACAGCCGGCCTCTCCGCACCTAAGATCGGCGGCAAGCTATCGCTCAGGGCATCGGTCACGGGCGAGATCGTGATGGATGGCGTGGTCGCGGACGAAGATGCTCTCTTGCCGAACGCAGCAGGTCTCAAGGGCCCGTTAGGGTGCCTGGATCGTGCGCGCTACGGCATCTCGTGGGGCGTCATGGGAGCGGCCGAAGCCTGCTTCCACGCCGCGCGCCAGTACACGCTCGATCGCAAGCAGTTCGGCAAGCCCCTGGCCCAGATGCAGCTCATCCAGAAGAAGCTCGCCGACATGCAGACCGATATTGCGCTCGGGCTTCAAGGCTCGCTGCGCGTGGGACGTTTGCTCGATCAAGACAAGTCCGCGCCGGAAATGATCTCCCTCATAAAGCGCAACAATTGCGGAAAGGCGCTCGACGTCGCGCGTCTCGCCCGCGACATGCACGGAGGGAACGGAATTTCTGAAGAATTCCATGTCATGCGCCACATGATAAACCTCGAGACCGTCAACACGTATGAAGGCACGCACGATGTCCATGCGCTGATCCTTGGGCGTGCCATTACGGGATTGCAGGCATTCGCGTGAGCTGCGGGCCATCTGGGATCGAGTGGTGACTGACCTCGTGAAACCGCTTGCCAATATCCGTGTCTTGGAGCTGGCGCGCATTCTGGCTGGTCCATGGGCTGGTCAACTGCTGGCCGATCTCGGGGCGCGCGTGATCAAGGTCGAGCGGCCGCAGTCAGGCGACGATACCCGCACGTGGGGGCCGCCCTTCATTCCCGACGCCGGCGCCGAGACGCAATCGGCGGCCTACTTTCATGCGACGAACCGCGGCAAGAAGTCGGTCGCGCTGGATTTCGGAACGAGCGAGGGATGCCAGGCGGCTCAACACCTCGCGCGACAAGCCGACGTCATCATCGAGAATTTCAAGGTCGGAACTCTCGCCAGCTACGGCCTCGACTACAAGAGCGTAAAGGCCGCAAATCCCGGTGTCGTCTACTGCTCGATCACGGGCTTCGGACAAAACGGTCCCTATGCGCCGCGCGCCGGTTACGACTTCATCATTCAGGGCATGGGCGGCATCATGGACCTGACCGGTGCCCCGGACGGAGAGCCCCAGAAGACCGGGGTCGCTTTTGCCGATATCTTCACCGGCGTCTACGCGACGGTCGGGATTCTCGCGGCGCTCAACCAGCGAGCCACGACAGGTATCGGTGCTCACATCGACATGGCCTTGCTGGACACCCAGGTGTCGGTGCTGGCGAACCAGGCCATGAACTATCTCGCGTCGGGTGAGCCGCCCACTCGGTTGGGCAATGCGCATCCCAACATCGTGCCATATCAACTCTTTCCGACCGCCGACGGAGAGATCATCATCGCGTCGGGGAATGACGCGCAATTCGTCCGGCTGTGCGAATTGCTGGGTCGTCCCGATCTCGCCGCCGATGAACGATTCGCGACCAACGCAGGCCGCGTGCGTCATCGCGCGGTGCTCATTCCTGTCATCGCGGCGGAGACCTCGAAGAGATCCTCGAGCGACTTGGTCGCGGGCCTCGAAGCGGCGGGGATTCCAGCGGGTCCGGTCAATAGTCTGGACGAGGTCTTCCGCGACCCGCAGGTTGTCGCCCGCGGCATGCAAAGGAATTTGGTGAGATCGGATGGCTCGATCCTTCCGAGTGTGCGCTGTCCGATTGTTATTGACGGAGAAGCCTGCGTCTCAAGTCGGCCGGGACCACGGCTCGGAGAAAACGACACAGAAGTGCTGCGGTCGCTTGCCGACGGGACAGACCCGTGGGCCGAGCCAGACCCCGCCATATAGGCTTGCCCCTTCTCGCGGAGCGTCAGCAAGGTCAACCGCGCGACGTCCACGAGCGGACTGCGGTGATTGCCGAGGCGAACTGCGGCCGCAGCGCTCGGATCCTTTGTGAGGCATCCGAGGGCTCGACGCGTCGCTCGCTGTTCTGCGGACGCGGCGGGACTGGCCGGCCAAGCCCGATATAGCCGAGTTCCGCGGACCCGAGGGCAGTGAGGTCGGCCTGGTCGCGAAGAAGCACGGTGCGTCCCAACGCGTCGGTCAGGAACCGGACGAAGCCCGGGTTGCACGTGAGGCCTCCGTCCACTGAGATGGCCGTCACGGAGTCGCCCGCCAGCACCTCGATCAATTCGGCGGCACGCAAGGCGATCCCCTCGAGCACCGCGCGGCGCAGATCCGCTGCGGTCGTGCTTTGACGCAATCCAAGAAAGGCGCCACCGACGCCGCGATCCCAATGAGGCGCGGCAAGTCCCGCCAGCGCCGGAACGAAGACAAGACCGCGCTCCAGCGCCGAGCGTTCGTCAGCGAGCGCGAAATCCTCGAGCGAGCCGGCGAGGCCGATGGACGAGGCCCATTCGACCGCTGCAGCGGCCGTGTAGTCCCCGCCGTCCAGCGCGTAGACTGGAGGCTGGTCGCCGAGTTTCCAAGCAACCGTCGGCACCAAGCCGGAAGTATCTCGTACCGGTGCGACTCCGGTGACGGCGAGCGCGAAAGTGCCCGTGCCAAAGGTGATCTTCAGCTCGCCAGCCTTGCGGCAGCCGTGACCGAACAAGGCCGCTTGTTGATCGACGATGCTGGCCGTGACCGGCCGCCGCTCCCCATTTCGCTCTATCGTCCCGATTGGCCCGGCTGTCGGCACGATCGATGGCAGGAGCGGCATAGGAACACCGAATAGCGTGCACAGCGTCTCCTCCCAGGCGCAGGACGAAAGATCCATCAAAGACGTGCGCGAGGCGGTCGTGGGATCCGTGACGTAGGAACCCGTCAAACGTTCCAGGAAAAAGGAATCGGATGTTCCCAGACCCAAGCTCCCGTCACGGGCCAGCGTGCGGGCCTCCGGCACGCGATTGAGTAGCCAGGCAAGCTTGGAAGCTGAAAAATAGGCGTCGACCGGAAGGCCGCTCAGCTCCGTCACGCGGGCACGGTCGGCGGCGGACATGTCGTCGAGCATGGCTTGCGTGCGCTGGTCCTGCCAGACGATGGCGCGGTGGAGCGGCCTGCCGGTCGTCCGGTCCCAGGCCACAACCGTCTCTCCTTGGTTGGCGAGCGACACGCCTGCAAGGGTTGGACAAAGAACCAATGCCTCATCGATCAAGGCTTCTATATTGCCGAGGATCTCCTCCGCGTCGTGCTCGACGTGACCGTCTGCCGGGTAGAATTGTTGGTGTCGTCGGCTGCCGACGCTCTCGAAACGCCCGTCGGGATGAAGCAGGAACGCCTTGGTGCTGGTCGTCCCTTGGTCGATGGCAAGCACGGTCACGGTGCGGCGACTCCGGTCGAAAGCTTATGGCCCAGCTCCTGGGCAATGCGGCGCCCGGCGGCGCGGCCCTCGAGCGCGCATCGTCCCGACGAGCGTACGCCGAAACGTACGTTCCCGGCTGCGAATAGGGCGGGATCGGCTGTGCGCAGCGACGCATCGACTATCGGTCCGCCACTTTCAGGATCGACCCCTGCCGGATGAAGTCTCATCAGCGTCGCTTCGGGTACCCAGCGGCCGGTGAAGATCACCGCGTCGCAGGCGATCGTCTCCCTGCGGCCGTTGACCTCAACCGTGATGCCCTCGACCACGGCGCGTCCGTCAATGGCGACAATCGTGACGCCGGTTCGAACGGGCACTCCGAATGCGAGCCTTGCTACAAGCGGGGCGATAGCGGGTGCGTCGGCGCGGCGACCCTCGCCGATGAGCGCGACGGGTTTCACCCCGCCATGACGAAGGGTCAGGATCGCGGAGAACGAGACGAGCTCGGTGCCGACGACGACGGGGCGTCGGCAGGGGAGCCGCCCGTGCAGATAGACGAAACGCTGCAAGGCACCCGCAGTCAGGACGCCGAAAGGTCGCTCGCCGGAGACCAGCCGCGCAGCGCGGGGCATTTCCCGGATGCCGGTTGCGAGCAGGACTCGGTCAGCCTCGATGATGCGCATGCCCGCCGGCGTGCTGACGGTGAGGCGGCCTCCCGGCTCGATGGCGACCACCGCGTGCCCCGGTCTTACGTCGAGGTCACGGGCGCTTGCGTGCAGTGCTGAGGCGTAGCGCGGCCCGGTCCAAATGCGCGCGAAATCGAGCATGCCGAAACCAAGATGACCGCAGTGGCGGACCGTTCCACCGATCTCGCTCTCACGTTCCAGCACCACAACATGCTTCACGCCAAGGCGAGCCGCCTCTCGCGCCGCCGAAATGCCTGCGGGGCCCGCGCCTATGATCGCTAGGGCGACACGCTCAGGCCGCATGGGTGAGTTTCGCGACTGGGGGCGGGGCGATGAGCCGATCCTCCGCGATGGCGCAGATCTTTGCCAGACAGTTGAAGCCCTGGCATCGCCCCATCAGCGCCCGGGTGCGCCGCTTCAACCCGTCGAGATCGCCCGCGGGCAGGAGCCCGCCGAGGGCGGCCTCGATCTCGTCGCGCGTGACGTTTTCGCAAAAGCACACGATTTCGCCGCGCCCGGGGCGCTGGTGATCACGGGCCAAATGCTCGGCGAGGTTGGGGACGCGCGGCCAAAGGGGCGCGGCGAGCGGCGCGGCGCCCCGGAAATGCTCCTGCACCAGTCCCAATACGTGGTCACCAATTCCAAGCGACGCCGTCAATCCTGTCGATCGAATGCCGGCGACCGTAATCCAGCCGTCGGCCGGCGAAGCGTCGATGATGTAGTCGCTGTGCTCGCTCGCCGGACGCAAACCGGCATAAATTGCCGTGACCGGCTCGGAAGCGAGGGCAGGCACCATCCGGGCACCCTCGACGAGGAGGCGCTGCAGGGTCGGTCCATCGACGGCGGCGTGCTCCCGGTCGTCCTGATCCTCCGCCGTCGGGCCTACCAGCACGTTGCCGAAGACGGTCGGGCAAAGCACGATGCCTTTCGTTCGCTCCGTCGGGACCGGCAGCACGATGGTCGGCATGAAGCGTTGGGCGGTCTTGTCGAGGACCACGAACTGGCCTTTGCGCGGACGGATGGTAAACCCGCCGCGGCCCGCAAGTGCCTCCACCCGGTCGCCGAAATTGCCCGCGCACGCGATGACAACGTCGGCGTCGACATGCCCCCGCGGCGTGGCCAGTCGCCAGCCCCCCTCAATACGCTCGCAGCGCTGTACCTCGGCACAGCGCCAGATGGTTGCGCCGTTTGCCAGGGCCTGGATTGCGTAAGCGAGCGGCGCCGACCAAGGGTCGATGACGTGCTCGCCCGGCACGACAAGGCCGGCGACTGCGGCATCGGACAAATGGGGATGAAGGCGTTTTAGCTCGTCCCGCGGTGCAGGGCGCACGCCGGTTACGCCATTTCTCTGCGCTTTCTCGACGATTTCGGGCAATACCGCGGCTTCCGCCTCGGACCAGGCAACGAGAACGGCGTCGGTCTCAAGAATGGGAAGGCCCAGCCGCTCGCGGATTTCCAGGTAGATCCGACGGCCGGACTGCATGAGGCGTTGCTCCAAGCTGCCCGGCTTGGCGTCGAACGCGGTGTGCAGGATGGCCGAATTCCCCTTGCTGGCGCCGGCGAGGAGATCGGCGCTCCTTTCCAGAAGAATGGCCCGATGGCCCGCCAGCGTGAGCGCCCGCAGCACGGCACAGCCAACGACGCCGCCGCCGATAACGGCGGCATCATATCGCCCATGCCTGTCCGGGCCGACTACGCCGCCAATCTGCCCCATACTCCCTGGCTCATCGAAAACGACTTCTCGCCGCCGAAATTATTGATGCGATCGAGCAAGTATGCAACTGAATGAAGCCAGAGGGTTCTCGCGGTGAATTCAAGGTGCAATGCGCTTCGGCCCCGGGGGGCCCGAGCGGATTGCCAGGGGTGCTAGTGGTACCAAGTCCTAGGGTCAGGACTGTACCTTTGGGGAGGGATTACAATGGCTGCTGAACATGACTACTCGGCCGAGCAAAAGAAGGCCGACGTCAAAATCCTGCACGAAATGGGATACGCGCAGGAACTCACGCGCCGAATGGGCGCCTTCCAAAACTTCGCCATTTCCTTTGCGATCATCTGCATCGTTGCCGGCGGCATAACGGCCTTTCCGGCGGCCCTGAGCGCGGGTGGTGGCGCGGCGATCGGCTATATCTGGCCTCTCGGCAGCGCCTTTGCCCTGCTGGTTGCGGCGGCTATGGGCCAGGTCGCCTCCGCCTATCCGACGGCCGGCGGCATCTATCATTGGTCGTCCTTGCTCGGCGGGCGCGGCTACGGCTGGGCCGGGGCCTGGTTCAACCTGCTGGGGCTGATCTTCGTCGTCGCCTCGGTCAACTTCGGCCTCTACAACCTATTTCGCGACCTGTTTCTCGCGCAGGTGCTCGGCTGGGATGTTGCTCCCTGGACCTCGAGCGGCGACTTCTCGGAAGGCTGGTGGCGGCAGACCGAATTCATCATTGGCGTGACGGTCGTTCAGGCGATCATCAATCATTACTTCTTGCGCCTCACGACCGTTCTTACCGACTTCAGCGGCTACCTCATCCTTGGGACCGCGGTGCTGTTGACCCTCGGGCTGCTCGTGTTCGTCGGGCACTCGTTCGACTTCAACCGCCTGTTCACGTTCACGAACTTCACGGGTGAAGCTGGCGGCAACGTCTGGCCCACATCGACCATGCCCTGGTTCTTCATCCTGGGTCTCGGTCTCCTGCACGTCGTCTACACGATTACGGGCTTCGATGCCTCGGCGCATACCTCGGAGGAGACCCGGAACGCGCCGGTTGAAGTGCCGAAAGGCATGATTCGCTCCGTGTTCTGGTCGTTCCTGGTCGGCTATGTGATGGTCTGCGCGTTCGTGCTCGCGCTGCCGGACCAGAAGGATGCCTCGGGGAACGTGGTCGACGGCGTGACGGCCGCTGCGGGTCAGGGCTGGGCGTCGTTCAATTGGCTCATGGCCAACTCGCCGATGCCGCAGATCCTGAAGTCGATCCTGATCGTCGGCATCGTGGTCTCGAACTTCCTGTGCGCGCTGGCCGGCCTCACGTCGACGTCGCGCATGATGTATGCCTTCGCGCGCGACGGCGGTCTGCCGGCCTCGGGCCTCCTGCGCTCGGTGAGCCCCACCTTCCGCACGCCGGGTGCAGCGATCTGGGCCGCCAGCGTCCTCGCCGTCCTGGCGACGCTCTATGGTGATGCCTTCATCGTCCTGTCGACAGGGTGCGCGGTGTTCCTTTACATCTCCTACCTGATGCCCGTCGCGGCGGCGATGGTCTCGGAGATGGGCGGAAAGTGGAAGCAGAAGGGACCGTTCAACCTCGGCGCCGCCTCGGTCCCCGTGGCACTCCTTGCGATCATCGGCTGCGCCATCCTGATTACGGTGGGCGTCGTGCCGCCGCAGCAGAAGGTCGGCTACCTCATCGTGATCGGTCTTCTGGCCATGGCCACCTTGTGGGCCTCGATGGAATCGAACCGGGTGCTCAGCCTAATCTTCGCCGTGCTTACGGCTGGCGTCGTGTGGCTGATCTGGGGCGTCGTGGAGGGCAGCGACAATTCCAACATCTACGCGATCGCCGTGCTCGTCGTGATGCTCATCCTGTCGTTCGTGCTGCACGGCAAGCGCTTTGCCGGACCGCCGATCGGCGATGAGATCAAGCGGCGCGCGGCCGAGATCGCGGCCGAAGAGGCCAGGGTCGGCGAGAAGGTGTAGCGGCGCTGCGGCGGTTGCACCTGCTCGGGTGCAACCGCGCTCAGGCATTTACCAAATACCGGTCGCGGCGCGACACGCCGCGACCGAGTGCGGTTGTTGGCCCGCGGGCTGATCCACGCGGCTCAGCACGTAGATGTCGAGCAAATCCTGGGCAGTGGCGCCGGGCGGGTCGGCAACCAATCGATGTCTCGGCATAGGTCCGCTTTTGACTTATCAGCGAATGCATTCGAAGAGGTGGGTCTCCTCGTCGAGACGATCAATCTCCATACCCTTGAAGTCGCCGCGCGAGACGACGCCCCAAATTCTCCCGTTCTCGAGAACCGGAATATGACGGAAGCCGCCTTCGCACATCGCCCGCAGCGCGTCGATGGCGCGGTGCTCGGGCGTGATGGTGACGGGATTGGGTGTCATCGACTGCGCCAGAGTGGTTGCCGCCGCATCTTTGCACTCGGTGAGGGTGCGCACGGCATCGCGGCCGGTGAAGATGCCGACTAGACGCTGCTGGTCGTCGATTACGAGCACGGAGCCGGCGTGGCGCTCCCACATGCACCTGCAGGCTTTCTGCACCGTCTCATGCGCACCCAGCATGAGCGGTTTCTGGTCTTTGACAATGAATGCCAGCTTGCGGTTGGTCACGCTGCAAATACTCGTGTCTTCGAGAATGAGAGCCAGCAATGCTCTCCGGAGAATTATACTGCGGCTGAATGGCTCAATAGCCTTTGCTCTAGGTCAACTCATCCCGGGGGCAATGAAGCCCCCATCGCCCTAGCCAGCACTGTAAGGGCCTGCCATGCAGTGGGTGAGCTTTCGCGGCTGACTATTCACTTTTCGACATTGGGCGGCGTACGCGTGGCCTCGCGATCCATGCGTCAGCTCGCCCCCGATTGCGGATCGAGAGCAAGCGTCACGTGGACGACGTTGCCGTCGGACCGTTCCCTCGTCGGCAAACCGCTGCGGCGGAAAACTGCGAGCATCGCCTGGTTTTGTGCGAGCACGTCGGCTTCGAACCGCCGCACGCCCTGGCTCCGCCCGATCTGGGCGAGGTGTTTCAGGATTAGGCGTGCAATCCCCTGACCGCGGAAATTTTCGTCGGTCACAAAGGCCAATTCTGCGCTCCCGGCTGAGAAATCGGCGTAATAGCGCCCGCCGCCGATCAGCTTCTCTTCACCTTCCTCGCGGATCGCAACCACGAGCGCCGCGACGCGATCGAAATCGACGTCGGTGATTTGCCGGAGCTCTGCATCGGTGAGGCCCTTCTTATAGGTGAAGAAGCGCGTGTAGACGGACTGCGGATCCAGGCTCTTGAAGGCCGCAAGCACGCCGGCCGCGTCGCCATGACGGATAGCTCGAACGACGACGGGAGTGCCGTCCTTGAGGCTGTCGGCCTCTTCGTAATTTCTGGGGTCGGTCACGGGACGGGCTCCCGTCGAGGGTCAATATTTACTACCGCCGATGCTTTCATTATCGCTGGCGCGCCGCCTCATTCAGAAGATTGATCTTACGCAATTCTGCGATAGCTGCTTTCGCAGAACTTAATAGGCCGCGGGAGCACAGGATATCTAATATGTTCCGGCTATCAAAATAGGGGGGCCGAGAATGTCTCTCATCGAGAGCACGTCCGACGGTGCCGTCGGCACCATCATCCTCGACCACCCCGAAAGGCGCAACGCGCTTTCGAAAGAGCTCATCGACGCGACCGTCGAGGCCCTTGCGCGCTTTTCTGACGAGCGCGCACGTGCCGTCGTGCTGCGCGCGCGACCAGGCGTGAAGGTATGGTCGGCCGGCCATGACGTCGGCGAGCTTCCCGAGGGCGGCCGCGATCCGCTGGGCTGGGATGACCCCTTGCGCTATCTCGTTCGCGCAATCGAGGAGCTCCCGGCCCCCGTCATCGCCATGATCGAGGGCGGAGTCTGGGGCGGCGCGTGCGAGGTGGCGTTCGCCTGCGACCTCATCATCGCTGCACCGGCGGCCACCTTCGCCGTGACGCCCGCCAGGCTCGGCGTGCCCTACAATGTCTCGGGCATGCTCACGTTTCTGAACGCGTGCTCGCTCCGCATCGTGAAGGAGATGGCATTTACGGCAAAGCCCATCACGGCCGAGCGCGCTGAGCGCCTCGGTATCGTTAACCACACGGTCGCGGCCGACAAGCTCGAGGCGTTCACCTATGCTCTCGCTCGCGACATCGCCGAGAACGCACCGCTGTCGATTTCCGTCATGAAGGAGCAGCTGCGCATGCTGGCCGGAGCCCATCCCATGAGCCCGCGTCGCTTCGAGCGGGTCCAGGGCCTGAGGCGCATCGTCTACGATAGCGATGACTACGTGGAAGGCATCCGCGCTTTTCGCGAGAAGCGCAGGCCGAAGTTCTCCGGGCAATAATCCAGAAGCACGCCCCCAATAGGAGGAAACGCAATATGGGAGACCAAAAGGCACTCAAGCGCCGCAAATCTGATGACACGCCTGAGGATGCGGCCGAAGGCAAGCCGGTCGAAGGCGGGAAGGTCAAGCGCAAGGACTACGAGGCAGAGCTCAAACGGCTGCACGTCGAGCTGGTCAAGCTCCAGGAATGGGTGCGCCACGAAGGCCGGAAAGTCTGCATCCTCTTCGAGGGGCGCGACGGAGCCGGAAAGGGCGGCACCATCAAGGCCATCACCGCCCGGGTCAGTCCGCGCATCTTTCGCGTTGTGGCCCTGCCAACGCCGACGGAGCGCGAGAAGTCGCAGATGTACATCCAGCGTTACATCCCGCACCTGCCCGCGGGCGGAGAGGTCGTGATCTTCGATCGCAGCTGGTACAATCGTGCAGGCGTCGAAAGGGTGATGGGCTTCTGCTCGGAGGACCAGGCAAAGCGCTTCCTCGACGTTGTTCCCAGTGTCGAGAAGGCAATCATCGAGTTCAGGCGTTATCTTGCTCAAGTATTGGCTCGAGGTGACCCCGGACGAGCAGACCAAGCGGCTCGAGGCGCGCATCGACGACGGGCGCAAGATCTGGAAGCTTTCACCAATGGATGTGAAGTCGTATACGCGCTGGGACGACTACACGAAGGCGCGCGATGCGATGTTCCAGGCGACGGATACCGCATGGGCACCCTGGTATGTCGCGCGATCCGACGACAAGAAGCGCGCCCGCCTCAATATCATCAAGCATATCCTGAGCAAGATCCCTTATAAGGACGTGCCGCACGAGAAGGTGAAGCTGCCGAAGCGCCATGTGAAAGCGGCGAAGGTCGACGAAAGCGCTTTCAAGTTCATACCTGAGCCGCACTAGGTCTCGACGGAGAGATCCCTCCGTCACTGCGCCGTCCATCCCCCTTCGATGGGAAGCGCCGCACCCGTGATCGAGGCGGCAGCATCGGTGCACAGGAACACGGCCAGCGCACCGATCTGCTCGGTGGTGACGAACTGGCGTGTGGGCTGGGCGTGGAGCAGCACGTCGCGAATGACCTCCTCCTCCGTGATCCCGCGCGCTTTCGCCGTTTCGGGAATTTGCTTCTCGACCAACGGCGTCAGGACGTATCCGGGGCAGATCGCGTTGACGGTGATGCCGTACTCGGCCGTCTCGAGTGCAACCGTCTTGGTGAGGCCCAGCACGCCGTGCTTGGAAGCAACGTACGCCGATTTGAAGGGAGACGCGACGAGGGCATGCGCCGAGGCGACATTGATGATGCGGCCCCACTTGCGCGATTTCATCTCGGGGACGACCGCGCGGATGGCGTGAAAGGCCGCCGAGAGATTGATGGCGATGATGGCGTCCCATTTGGCCGCGGGAAATGTCTCGACGGGCTCGACATGCTGGATGCCCGCATTGTTGACGAGAACATCCACCTTGCCGAAGGCACGCCGAGCCGCGTCAACCATACCCGCGATATCGGCCGACTTCGACATGTCTGCGTTCGAGTAGGCAGTCTTTACTCCGAACGCCTTCTCGATTGTCCCCCGCGTGCGCTTGATCTCGGCGGCCTCGCCGAAGCCGTTGAGCATCACGTCCATGCCCTGGCCGGCAAAAGCTCGCGCGATTCCCAGCCCTATGCCGCTGGTCGATCCGGTCACGATGGCGGCCTTGCCTTTGAGCTGCGGCCGCACCATCGCGTCTTGGTCGGCTAACGAGAGCGCCTGTTGCATGGCTCCTCTCCTCATGTGACCGGTATCGGTTGTTACCCGTACTAAAGCTGCGTCTCTTGCATCTGCGGCGAGACAACAAGCTCTGCCTCCGTCGCCGCGACGACTTGTGCGACCGTGACGCCAGGCGCCGTTTCCATGAGCGTCGCGCGGCCGCCTGGAAAGGCGATCACCGCCAATTCGGTGACGACGAGATCGACTGGGCGCGCCGAGGTCAGCGGCAGATTGCAGCGCTTGACGATTTTCGATTTGCCTTTGGCGCTGTGCTGCATGGCAACGACGACGCGCTTTGCACCGGTGACGAGATCCATGGCACCGCCCATGCCCGGCACCATCTTTCCCGGGATCATCCAGTTGGCCAGCAGTCCCTGTTGATCGACCTGCAGGCCGCCGAGAACTGTGAGGTCCACATGGCCGCCGCGGATGAGGCCAAAGGACATCGCGCTGTCGAACGTGCACGCGCCGGGCAGCGCGGTGACCGGCTGCCCGCCCGCATCTGTCAGCGTCGGATGGGCCATCCCCTCCTCAGGAATGGGCCCCGTGCCGATCAGTCCGTTTTCCGACTGGAAGAATACGCGGATGTCGGCCGGGACGTAGTTGGCGACGAGGGTCGGAATGCCAATCCCGAGGTTGACGAGCATGCCGGAGCGCAGCTCCCGGGCGATGCGTTTGGCAATGATCGATTGCGCATCCATGGCGGTCACGCGTTCGCAACGAGGTAGTCGACCAGCGGCGCGGGAGTGACGACATGGTCGGGCGAGATAAGCCCGACCGGCACGACGTGCTCGGCCGTGGCAATGACCATAGCGCCCGCCATCGCCACCAGCGGATTGAAGTTGCGCGCGGTGAGCGCGTACGAAAGGTTGCCGAGGTAGTCGGCGAGAAATGCGTGCACCAGGGCAAAATCCGCCTTGAGCGGCGTTTCGAGCAGGTAGTCCTTTCCGTCGACGTCGACCTTGCGTTTGCCCTCCTCGACGACGGTGCCGACGCCCGTCGGCGTCAAGACACCGCCGAGGCCGAAGCCTCCCGCCCTGATCCGTTCGATGAGTGTGCCTTGCGGGACCAGCTCCACCGCCATTTCGCCGGCGATCATCTGCTTCTGGGTCTCGGGATTGAGGCCGATGTGGCTCACGATTGCGCGACGAACGAGCTTTGCGCTGACCAGCTTGCCGATGCCGACGCCGGGTTTGGCGGTATCATTGGCGATTACCGAGAAACCACGCTTCCCTTGGCGAACAATCTCGTCGACCACGCGCTCCGGCGTGCCGACCCCCATGAACCCGCCGATCATCAGGCTTGCGCCATCCGGGATCATGGCAACCGCTTCGGCAAGGGGGATGGTCTTCATTACGCGACCCCACCAGGCTCAATCGATGATGTGATAGCCGCCGTCGATATAGAGCGTCTCGCCCGTGATCAGCTTGGCACCGTTCATGGCGAGCACGGCAACCGCCACGCCGACGTCATCGATCGACACCAGGCTCCGGCTCGGCGCCTTTGCCTGCGCCTTCTGCAGGAGCTTGTCGAACTCGCTGATCCCTGAGGCGGCGCGGGTCTTAAGCGGTCCGGGAGAGATCGCGTGCACCCTGATGCCCTTGGGTCCGAGCTCGGCGGCCAGATAGCGGGTTGCCGACTCGAGCGCGGCCTTCACCGGCCCCATGATGTTGTAGTTCTCGACCACCATCTGCGAGCCGTAATAGGTCATCGTGAAGAGGGTGCCGCCGTCCTTCATCAGCGGTTCGGCGAGCTTTGCCATGCGGATGAACGACCAGCACGAGAGCTCCATCGCCAATAGGAACCCGTCCTTCGAGCAGTCGACGACACGTCCGTGCAGGTCGTCCTTCGGTGCGAAGGCGATGGAGTGGAGGACGATGTCGAGCTTGCCCCACTTCTTGCGCGCCGCCTCGAATGCGGCTTCGAGCTCTCCCGGCTTCTGAAGGTCCATCTGCATGAAGATGGGTGCCCCGACCTCCTTGGCGAGCGGTTCGACGAACTTCTTCGACTTTTCGTTGAGATAGGTGATGGCAAGCTCGGCCCCGAAAGCATGGAACGCCTTGGCGCAGCCCCACGCGATCGACTGGTCGTTGGCGATGCCGGTGACGAGCGCCTTTTTCCCTTTGAGAAGCGCCAGCGACGAAAGATCGATCATGCTCTTTTCTCCTTGAGCTGGGGCGCGGCGTGCTCGCGCAGCACATGCAGAGTGTGGCTGGCGATCATCAGCTCCTCGTCGGTCGGGATCACGAAGCAGGCGACGCGCGACCGCTTGCGCGAGATCCGGACCTCGTTCTTTGCATTTGCCTGGCTGGCGAGCTCCACGCCAAGCCACGAGAGGCGCCGCAGCACTGCCTCTCGAATAGCGGGCGCATTCTCCCCGATCCCGGCAGTGAACACGAAAGCGTCGATGCCGCACATCGCTGCGGCGAGCATGGCCGCGTAAAGCGCAATTCTGTAGGTGAAGTAGTCCAGCGCCAGCTTCGCCCGGGGATCCTGGCTGGCGAGCAGCTCGCGCACGTCGTTGCTGATACCCGAGAGACCCTTGAGCCCGCAGTCATTGTAGAGAAAATGCTCGATCTCTTTCGCCGCCATTCCCTTTTCGCTCATGAGATAGAGCACGATGCCGGCATCGAGCTGGCCCGGCCGTGTGCCCATCGGCAGGCCGTCGAGCGCCGTGAAGCCCATCGTGCTTTCGATGCTCTTGCCGCCGCAGAGCGCGCACATGGACGCGCCGCTGCCCAGATGGGCGATGACGACGCGGCGCCTCGCAACCTCGGGCGCGACCTCTCCGAGCCGTCGCGCAATATATTCGTAGGAGAGGCCGTGGAATCCGTAGCGGCGTACGCCCTCGGCATAGAGCTGCTCGGGAATGGCAAAGCGATCGGCGACCTCGGGGTGGCCTCTGTGGAATGCCGTATCGAAGCAGGCGACTTGAAGCATGTGCGGCAGCCGCTCCAAGATTGCGCGAATTGGTCCGAGGTTGTTCGGCTGATGGAGGGGAGCCAGAGGCGCGAAACGCTCGAGCTTATTCAGGACCGCGCTATCGACGATCGTCGGCTCGCTATAATCGGGGCCGCCATGCACGACCCGGTGGCCGACCGCAGAAGGCAGCCGTCCTCCGATCTGCTTTCGAAGAAACAGCACGAGCTTGTCGAGCGCGACCGGAACGCTGCCGACCTCGGTCGCGGACCACAGCTCATCGGCGAGGATCTTCCCCTCGGCATCCTTGGCGAGCAATCGAGGACGCGTGCCGATGCCCTCGATCTGTCCTTTCATGCGCCGTTCCAGCTGATCCTGCGCGCCCACTGCAAAAAGCTGAAACTTGATGCTCGAGCTACCGGCATTGATGACGAGGATTGTTTCGGTCATGGCTCAGGCCCGGATCGGCTCCTTCGCCCTTCTGCTGTGGGCGAGAAGCATGGATACAGCGCAGGACGCCATGCGCGTGCGCACGTTGTCGGCGCGCGAGGTCAAGATGATCGGCACGCGCGCGCCGAGGACGATTCCGGCCGCGTCGGCATTCGAGAGAAACGACAGGTTCTTGGCCAGCATGTTGCCGGCCTCGAGGTCGGGCACGACGAGGATTTGTGCGTGGCCTGCTACGGGCGACTTGATGCCTTTGATGCGCGCGGCCTCGGGGCTGATTGCGTTGTCGAAGGCGAGCGGGCCGTCGAGCTCGCCGCCCGTGATCTGGCCGCGGTCGGCCATCTTGCACAGCGCCGCCGCGTCGATCGTCGAGGGAATGCCGGGGTTGACGGTCTCGACTGCCGACAGGATCGCGACCTTCGGCGTGCCAAGCCCAAGTCCGATGTAGAGGTCGATGGCGTTCTGGATGATGTCGCGCTTGGCCATGAGATCGGGCGCGATGTTCACGGCGGCATCGGTGATGAACAACGTCTCGGCGTGTGTCGGCACGTCCATGACGAAAACGTGGCTGATGCGCCGGCCGGTGCGAAGCCCGGTATCGCGTTTCGCGACTGCGCTCAGGAGCTCATCCGAATGCAGGCTGCCCTTCATCAGGAGCTCGGCCTTGCCGGTGCGTACGAGCTCGACGGCCTTCTCGGCCGCGGCCTGGCTGTGCGGCACATCGACGATCTCGATCCCCGTGATGTCGAGGCCGAGCGATTTCGCGAGCCCTGTGATCTTGTCCTTCGGGCCGACGAGAATGGGAACAATCATCCCAGCCTGTGCCGCCTCGAGCGCTCCGCGCAGAGAGGTCTCGTCGCAGGGATGGGCGACGGCCGTCGCCAGCGCGGCCAAGCTCTTTGTTGCCGCAATCAGCCGCTCGTACTTTTCATGCTGACGCAGCTGAGTAACGACGGCCTTCTTGGTCATGGCGCCGGTCCTTTTCACAGCGGGTGCCGAGCGCGGTCACCCTTGCCTACCACTTGAGGAACAGCCCGACGTCGCCCGGCATGCCGCCGGGGAAGCTGATGATCTCGGCATTTAGCTTGTATCCGAGGGGGCGCAGCTCCTTTTGGTAGAACTCGTAGGCCTGCTTGGCGAAGCCATCGAGCGTGCTCGGCCACTCCGGATCCGCGATGTTGATCCGTCTCCCGCCGTCAGTGCAAAAGCTACTCGGGAATGTCACCACCTGGAGCTGATGAAATCCCTGCTTGGCGGCTACACTGACCGCGTTGTTGATGCGCTCGATCGCCTCAGGGTGGACTTCGCGCGACATGAACGCCTCGCGCAGTTCCAACTGCTGCCGTTCCTTCTTTTGCTTGAGCTGGCGCTCCTCATCCATTTTCGCCATCTCGGCGTCGGAGGAGATCAGCTGCAGATCTTGGGGACGTAATAGACCAGCCATTGCCTTCCTCTTCTGTTGCGGGGGTCGTCAACGCGATAGCGTTTGGATCAGTGCTTCGGACTCCTGACAGCATGAGATCGTATGTGCCGGACACGTGCCAGATGAGGTTTCTCCGGCTCGGGAACGATCGACGTATCTCGCTCTGCACTTTCTTCGATTAGGACTTCGATCTCGGCCAAGCGAGACTTTGCCCCGGCGCTGCGCAGCTCAACCGCATCGATCACGCGGTGCAAACCGGTCTCCATGCGCTTGGCGAGATCGGGGTCCTGCGCCAGCATTTCGGGAATTGCCTCGACGGCACGGCGCTCGTCGAGCAACAGCATGAAGTACTGCTCGCGCAGGATTTGCTTGAACTCGCCGAGCGTCAGGCCTCTACCGGCCTCCTCGCGCATCCGCCGGAGGAGGTTGAAGCTCCGCTCATCGACAACGCCTTCTGGCATGCGGATGTAGAGGAGCGCACGAATCACCGCTTCGCGCGGTCCGCCTTTGCCGATGTCGCTGCGAAGCTCGCCGATCCGCCGCGCAACGGCGGCGAGATGCGCCGCATCCTTGCCGGGTCTGCGGCGCACGCTCGCGTCGGACGCCTTGAGGCCCACGGCGGCCTGCACGAGCGGCGACCCGTAGACCTCGTGAAAGAACGCCTCGGACATGTGGTCGCGTACGTCGCGATAGGCGTCGAGCGATTTTTCGATCCACTCCGAGAACCACTCCTGTGCCTGCCAGAGCGTATTGCCCTCCGCGACCGGTTGCCGGTTCTCCTTGACGTACTCGAAGGACGACAGCAGCGGGCGCATGAATGGATTGGCTTGCGAGAACATCTCGTACTGCAGACGAAGCGGGTGCGTTCGCCGCATCCATTCCGCGACGCCTTCGTTGGCCCACAGCCGGACCCAGGGCTGGAAGAGCGTGCGATAGATGCCGAGATTGATCTCGGACACGCGCGCGGCGGCGGCGAACTTCCGGTCATCTTCTTCGTCGTTGCCGCCGAACGCCCGGATGTCGTCGAGAGTCCTTGCCTCGAAGCGGACGAGGTAGTCGCCGCTGATCAGGTCGGCGGCGGTATCGTCGGGGCTCTTGGGTGTAATCACCGCCTCGTAGAGACCCGGCGGCAAGGCGTCGATCAGATCGATATTGCTGGTAAACTCCGCGTGCTCCTTCTTGGCCACAGAGCCCGACACGAAGATGCCGAGGTGGCCGATCAACTCGTGGACGGCATAGACGATCGTCTGGCCGTGGGCCCGGATGTCGTCGACGCTGTCATAGAGATCGAGGATCCAGCCCAACGCCTGCGGTGGCGGCGTGATGTTGTCGGCTTTGGAGCAAAAGACGATGATCGGAGACGTGATGTTTCGCAGATCGATACGCGAGCCGTCGGACGTGAGCACGTCTCCAGCGGCAAGCTTGTTGCCGATGAACAGCTCATCGGCGATGAACTGCATCTCTTGCGCATTGAGCAGCACATGCCCGCCCCACCACTGCTCGAACTCGAGGAACCGCGGCGCCTCGCTATCGATTTTCGAGTAGAGGTTATAGAGCTTGGACCAGTACGTGTTCGCCGGGTTGAGGCTCTCGAAGTTTGTGACGAGCCAGGTGCCGTCGAATTTCCCGTTACCCAGGTCCCCCGTGAGCGCGGTGAGCCAGCTTCCGCCAAGCAGCCCGCCTGCGTAGCGCATGGGGTTCTCGCCGTGGACGCCCGCCCAGTAGGCAAGCGGCGATCCGGCGACGATGATCGGACCGAACAGCTCCGGCCTGACCGCGGCGAGCATCATGACCGCCCAGCCGGCCTGGCAGTTGCCGATCACGGCGGGCTTGCCTTCTGCGTCGGGGTGCAGCGCGATCACGTGCTCGAGAAAGACAGCTTCTGCGCGTGCAATGTCCTCGATCGTTTGCCCAGGCACCGGAGTCGGCAGGAAGCCGATGAAGTAGCACGGGTGACCGGCCCTGAAGGCCACGCCGATCTCGCTCTGCGGTTTGAAGCCGCCGATACCGGGGCCGTGCCCGGCGCGCGGATCGATGATGACGAACGGGCGTTTCTTCTCGTCAATCTCGACGGCAGCAGGTGGCGTGATGCGCACCAGCACATAGTTGACCGGGCGAGGCAGCTTGCGCCCATCCATGATGAGCTCGCAGCCGAACTTCAGCACATGGGGCGCGGTTTTGGCGGCGTGCTCGCGATAGCGCTGGCCGCGTTGCTGCAAGACATCCAACATGAGGACGCCGCGTTGCCAGGCGTCGATCCAATAGGTCCACGCATCTTGGATCATATCGGTTGATAGAGCAGCGATAGCTTTGGAACTGGCCGGAACCCGAACATCACGCATCTGCGGTTCCTTCACTGCAAGAATTCACCAATCAAAAAACCCATCACGGTGACGTTGCACCAGCATTGTCTCCGATCAAGCACTTATTCGACGAAGGAGAAAGTGCATCGCGCTGTATTGTTAATGGCATCAAGACGGGTCACTAATTGAACGACTGCACTTTCGCGAGCCCATTGGCGATCCGTGAGATTGTTTTTGGGAAGTGGAGGTTTGTGCCGCCATGCCAATGCGACAGCCGACAGCGATTGACTCGCGTCGAGATGCTTAAGCGAGTAAGGGTTATGGTTACCGGCGCGAGGAAACGGTTGATGGCTATCAAATGCCTGAAGACCGCCTAATATTCACCCGACGCCAACAGACGCCAACAATTGCGCCGTTCGTGCGTGTCGAAGGCGCTCCGAGAGATGGCGGTGTTGTGCGGCGCTCCGACATGTCATTCGCCGCTTGAGCGAGAGAAGAGTCTGGCTCAGCAAGTGGAGAGAGAACCATGGAACACTCGCTCCATCAGGCAGCATCACATCACCTGCCGCCATTCATAACGGCTCCCGGTGAGACGGATTGGCTATTCTCGCTGATGGCCATCGTATTGATCGGGTCAGTGCTGGCCGCCGGCGTGTTCTTCTTTTGGCTGCACTCGCTGCCGGAGAGGATGGTCCATAACAAGGTTCAATTTGATATTGTTGCAGTTCTCGCCTTGCTGTCGCTCTTTACGCACAATCACGCCTTCTGGTTCGCGGCGCTCATTATTGCGCTCATAGACATTCCCCAAGTTCTCGCTACCTCATGTCGGAGAATCACTCGGGCGGATCGCCGGCTCCCTCGAAACCATGGCTGACGCCCAAGCGAAGTCTGACGACGCGAAGTCATTGCCTCCCGCAGAACCACAACCGGCCGCGCCGAAACCATTGCCATCTAAGGCGAAAAGTGATGGCCCGAGCACAGCGACGCGCACCAGCGAGCCGTCGTTGAAGCGGGGAGGATCCGGACATGCTTGAGCTGATGCTTTGCTCGCTGTTCACAATCCTGCCGGACTATCTCTACCGCCGCTACGGTCAGGGCAAGCGCCTTGGGGTCGATATCACGTTCTACTCGGTCTGGTATGAGTTCAGGTACGGCATCACGGCGTGCCTGATGCTGACCGTGGCGTTGATCACCGTCGTCTTCTACTTCCATCCGTCGACGACCAACGTCACGGCCATGTTTCGAACCGTGCCCATTTTGCCCGAGACGAACGGGCGGGTCGCCGAAGTCTTCGTCGGGTTCACGGGGGACGTGGAAAAAGGCGCGCCGATCTTCAGGCTCGACGACAGCAAGCAGCGGGCGGCGCTCGACGTCGCGAACAAGCGGATTGCCGAGGTGGATGCGTCGCTGGTGATGGCAAAGGCCGACATTGCGGCGTCGGAAGGCCAGATCCAGCAGGCGAAAGGCGCCTACGAGCAGGCGCTCGAAGAGCTCAAAATGAAGGAGGAGCTGTTCCAGCGCAATCCTGACGTCGTTCCGAAGCGTGAGATCGAACGGCTGCAAAATACGGTTGAAGGGCGGCAAGGCGCAGTGGCGGCGGCGGACGCCGCCAAACAGGCGGCCGAGACCAAACTCTCAACTCTGCTCCCGGCCGAGAAGGCCAGTGCCGAAGCCGCACGGGACCAGGCGCAAGTCGACTTGAGCAAGACCGTCGTCTACGCCGGGGTGAGCGGACGGGTCGAGCAGTTCATCCTGCGCGTCGGCGACGTCGTCAATCCGCTCATGCGGCCGGCGGGGGTTCTGGTTCCTGCCGGGGCGGGACGCGCAAATCTGATCGCCGGCTTCAATCAGATCGAAGCGCAAGTGATGAATGTCGGTATGACGGCAGAAGCGACGTGCAACTCCAAGCCGTGGACCATCATTCCAATGGTCGTCACGCAAGTGCAGGACTTCATCGCCGCCGGTCAGGTCCGCGCTACGGAGCAGCTCATCGATGCGCAACAGGTGACGCGCCCAGGCACGCTCACCGTCTTCCTGCAGCCCATGTTCGAGGGCGGTCTCGAGGGTGTGACACCCGGCAGCAGCTGCATCGCCAACGCCTACTCCAACTATCATGAGGAGCTCCAGAAGCCGGACATCAGCACGGGGAGGTGGGTGTTCTTGCACATCGTCGACACGGTCAGCCTCGTGCACGCGATGATCCTCCGGCTGCAGGCCTTGGTCATGCCCCTTCAGCTGCTGGTCTTCGGGGGGCATTGAGGCTCAATCTGCCAAGAACACGCGAGGTCATTCATGCCCGGCATCTTGCGATGGATTACTTCTGGGTTTGTTGTTGTTGCAGTGCTTGGAACGGCCGCCGAGGCTGTCGCGGCCCGCAAAGGGACGCGCAACTACCAGCCCGGCGATGCGACGTCTATTGATAGTCCTGACCGGCAGACGGCCACGGCCAAGGGAACGCAAGCGTTCGACGCGTGCATCGCAACGTGGGATGCCGACACGCACATGACCAAGGAGGAATGGCGCGAATCCTGTGAGCGCGTCATCAAGGAGCGCGCGTCCCAACCGGGCACATGATCGAGCTCGTCAACTACCCCCGGGAGATCATCTTCGCTGTAAGCATCGCGCCGATCGTCGCCGCCGAGTCCGGGCACTCGCTCGGCGCGGGCGCCTTCATTAATCGTCGCGCGACATAGCCTTTGACCGCCATCAACACCGGCTCGATCATCAGGCGTATCGTTTCAGGACAAATGGACTCGGGTAGCTGCCGTGTCGATCGGATATCGTCTCTTCGCAATTCCGCTCGCGGCTGCATTGGTAACGATCTGCAGTCCTGTCCTTGGCGCGGAGCGCGACTGTACGGGCGAGGCCACGCGCATGGGCTCGATCCAGACCAACATGCTCTATTGCTTGAACAAGAGCCTTCCCGGCTCCGAGTTGATTCGGAAAGGCCGCGACGAGCCTCAGGGCAGCCCGCTCGTCAAGGAGGGCTACATGAAATGCCAGGCTGGCCTGCCCGGATACGACCATGCCGAGATCTGCGACGCCGGCTCGTTCTGGGCTGCCGCACAGATTGTGCTCCCTGATAGAGCGTCGGCAACAATCGACGTCCATGCGGGCAACAGGTACTGGCAAGGGCCGCTCAGCATACCGCCGGGGTCAAACCAGATTTCGGTTTCGGGGACATGGACCTCGGACCCGAACCGCCCCGCGCATGGCCCATGCGGAAACGGCACCAAGGCAGAAGGGAAGAGGTACCCCAAGGAGGATGGCGGCGCTCAAGTGGGCGCACTGCTCTGGCAGCGCGGCCAGAAGGTGGAGGCATGGTGCGGAGCCGCAAACGCCCCTCTATTGATCGACGGTCCCGCAAGTCTGTTATTCAAGATGAATGACGCCGACTACGGCGACAACGCGGGTCATCTCACGGTAACGTCAACGCCGAAGTGAACGGCACTCGGATGCACAGAGGTGCAAGATGCCGCCTGTCGACCGCTTCGCGCCCGGCCTCGCCGAGCTCGCTCGCTATAATCCCGCCGACGCACCTGCTGACCTCAGAGCGGGACTCGCGGTCGCGGCGGTCGCTGTCCCAGTCGGCATCGCCTACGCACAGCTTGCGGGGTTCGCGCCGGAGATCGGCCTCTACTCGACCATCTTGCCGCTCGTCGCCTACGCGATCTTCGGCAGCTCGCGCCAATTGATCATCGGTCCCGACGCGGCGACGTGTGCCGTGGTCGCGGCGGCCGTCGCGCCGCTCGCCGCCGGCGATGCGTCGGCCTACGCCTCGCTCTCGGCAGTGCTCTCGTTGCTCACTGGCCTCATCTGCATCGGGGCGAGCTTCCTTCGCTTGGGCGTGCTCGCGGATTTCCTGTCGAAGCCGATCCTCGTCGGCTTCCTCAACGGCGTGGCGCTCTCGATCATTCTCGGGCAAGCCGACAAGATCTTCGGCTTTGCCGTGCACGAGAGCGGGATCCTGCCGCGGCTGGCGGAAATCATCGGCAAGCTCGGAGAGACGCACTGGCTGACATTCGCCGTCGCCGCGGGGACCTTCGCCGTCATGGCGATTGTGCCCCGACTCGTGGCCTGGCTTCCCGCGGCGCTCGTCGGCATGGCGCTCGCAGGCATTGCCGTGCCGCTCTTCGGCCTCGCAGACTTCGGTATAAAGACGGTGGGCCCCGTCCCAGGCGGCTTGCCGATGCCGACCATCCCGCGCATCGATCTCGCCACCGTGCCGTCGCTCTTCGCCGAGGCCGCCGGACTGGCCCTCGTCAGCTTCTCCAGCATGATGCTGACGGCGCGGGGCTTCGCCTCCAAGAACGGCTACGACGTCGATGCCGATCAGGACTTCGCGGCGCTCGGCGCCGGAAACGTGGCATCGGCCCTATCGCAGGGCTTTGCCGTCAGCGGCGCGAGCTCGCGCACGGCTGTCAGCGATGCGACGGGTGGAAAGACGCGCGCCGTCGGGCTCGTGGCGGCGGCCGCGGTCCTCCTCGTGCTCCTGTTCCTCACGGGTCCGCTGCAGTATGTGCCGCTGGCCGCTCTCGGCGCGGTGCTCGTCATGGCGGGGCTGTCGCTGATCGACATCGAGAGCCTCCGCCTCATCTATCGCATCGATCCGACGGAAGCCCTGCTCTCGGTGCTGGCCACGCTCGGCGTCGTCGCTGTCGGCCCCGTCAACGCAATTCTGTTCGCGGTGGTCCTGGCGCTGTTGCGGTTCATCAAATTGATGTCGCGGCCGCGCGTCGAGATACTGGGCAAGGTGGAGGGATTTCCCGGGCTCCACTCGCTCGAGCGCCACGAGGAGGGGCAAGCGGTTCCTGGGCTGCTTCTCTTTCGCTTCAACGCTCCGATCACATTCTTCAATGTTCCTTACTTCAAGCGCGAGCTCACGCGCGCCGTCGATGAGGCGGGCCCGGGCCTGCGTCATGTCGTGATCGATATGCTTCCTGTGACCAGCATCGATACGACCGGGCTCATGACGATCGTCGAGTTGGTCACCGCCTTCGAGGCGCGCGGAATAGGCTTCAACACCGCGGGCCGCGCGACCGAATGGCGCCATTGGACCGAGAGCCGCGGCTTCGAGGGCCGTCGCATTCGCCTTTTTCCCACGTTGCGCCAAGCGGTCCGCGAGCTTTCGGAAAAGGGATCGACATGAAAATCGAGCCGCGAGACACCGCAGCGACGCCGTCGGAATTTGTCTTGGACCCGCTCGAGCGCTCATCCGAGATCATGTTCGGCCTGTTCATGGCGCTGACCTTCACTTGCACCGTAAGCGTGATGGCGAGCACGAACGACGTGAAGACGATGCTTGTCGCGGCGCTGAGCTGCAACATCGCCTGGGGTCTTGTCGACGGCGCAATGTATGTGCTCGCCGAGATCGTGACGCGCCAGAGGAAGCGCAGCCTCGCCGAAGCGATCGGGCACGCCTCCCCTGACGAGGCGAGGCGGATGCTGCTCGAAAATCTTCCTGATGGTGCGGAGCGCGTCTTCGATGCTCAGCATCTCGACCGTCTGGCCGATGGCATCCGCACGATGCCGCTTGCTCCCGAAAACATGACGCCGAACCGGGACGATCTGCGCGGCGCGGCTGCGATTTTCCTTCTTGTCTTCCTGTCGACGTTTCCTGTCGCGCTCCCCTTCTTGCTCATCGGCGATGTGTCGGTTGCGCTGCGTACGTCGAATGCCATCGCCATCATTTCGCTATTTCTCGTCGGGACCGGTCTTGGCCGCTACATGGGCTGGCAGCGTCCGTGGGCGATAGGGCTCGCCG
This sequence comes from uncultured Alphaproteobacteria bacterium, assembly GCA_963716835.1. Classification (GTDB taxonomy): domain Bacteria; phylum Pseudomonadota; class Alphaproteobacteria; order Rhizobiales; family Hyphomicrobiaceae; genus Hyphomicrobium_C. The sequence goes on from CAVQUQ010000013.1 coordinate 162,160, forward strand.
TAGCGGTGCTTGGTGCAATCCTGGTCGCGATTACGATTGCACTCGGCGGCTGACTGTTCGACCGAGCCGGTCTCGCTCAATGACAAACGCTGGTTTTGCGGAGGCTCTCGTTGTCGCTGAAGCGGAGCATCGAGCTCACCGATCTCGCGTCAACGGCGCGCAAGCTCGCGAGCAGGGTTGGATCGAAGAGATCTGCTCTTAGTGTGCAAATCGTCGTGAGAAATCATGGGCTGCGACGATGCACGCGGTTGTCACAATACATACATGTCCGCCCACTAAGGGAGCGACGGGATAGTAAATTAGCGTGGGGTGGGTGGGGTGCGCTGCGCGGCAATAGCCGATGCCAAGTATGCGCATTCGGCCGCGGGCCTCCTTCGCAGTCGTCGCCTCGGAGTGTTAGCGCACCTGCTGCTGGTGTTGGGGGCCTGCACGCAGGGGGAAGCCGCTTTGCTCGCGGGCGAGCCTGGCGCGAAGCCCATCTCCCTTCGTCAACATGCCGCTCTTGAGGCAGCTCGGCGGCCATCGGATCTTCACGGCGCGGGTGTTGCGGCCCAGATTGCGGCGGCCGGTTGCGGCGAGCCTGAAGTCACCCTTGCTCCAGAGCTTGGAGGGCGCTCGCGGATCGTGGTGACATCGCAATGTCGGGCGGGGCAGCTTGTCAGCTTCGCCTACTCCGGCGCGACATTCATGAGCCAACTCAACGAGCAGGGCCGGTCGGAGTTCGTACTCGATTGCTTCGCAGGGAGCGCGGCGCCGATCACGATCGCGTTCGAGGACAGTACGAGCGTCATTCGTCAGCCTGTCACCGACGATATGACGACCCTGTCAAAGGTGGCGATCGTGTGGACCAGCAGTGTCGACCTCGATTTGCATGCGTTTGAGTACGCAGCGCCGCGCAATGGTGAGGGCCACGTCTGGTCCGGCGGGCCATCGTCGCTTGCCGAGGCAATGGCAAGTGCCCGGCGCGACGGTCGCGGACGAGGCTTCCTCAGCACTGCAAGCGCCGGCCACGAGATCGGCATGAACGTGGAAGTGTACACGTTTATTCATCTGCCGCGGGAACGCGCTGGGGGCGTGAAACTGGCTGTCGACTTTGCGAGCCGCGGCGATCGTGCCGATGGCGAATACTGCGGAAATGGCAGGTTCGCCGAGCTTCCCTTCAAGGCCTTCATCCTCGAGCGGGATCGCATGCCGCGGCAGCTTGATCTGGCTTTCGCGAGCGTGCCGTGCGGCACGGAGCTCAGCGAAGCGGCGAGGTTCAATTCCAGACTGATCCCAGAGCTTCTTATACGGGGGTAGCGTTATGTGTGCTTTCGGTCCGGTGCGACGGTCGTCCTGGGGAGTTGCGAGGGGGGCGCGATACTGGAGCGCCATTGTGATTGTCGGCGCGCTGCTTGGCGGGAGCGGATTCCCGCGCGCCGAGGCGGGTGGGCAATCGGGATCTTCCACCGCGCCGAGCCAATTCGCAATTCACGGCTCGAACACGATCGGTGCGCGTCTCATGCCGTCGCTCGTCGAGGCCTACGCTGCGTCCATCGGTGCCACCGCAGCAACGATGGCCGGCGGCCAGGCAGAGGAAGTCGAGATCAAACTGACAACGGGCGCTGGAGAGCCACTCGCAACGATAGGCATTCAATCTCACGGCTCCGGCACGGCCGTGCCCGGCCTGATCAGCGGCAAGGCCCTAATCGGGATGTCTTCGCGCCCAATCGACGACAAGGAGGTGCTGGCACTCGCGCAGGCCGGCTTCCCGGACCTGCGCGCTCCTGGCAAGGAGCATGTGGTGGGGCTTGACGGACTGCTTGTGTTTGTTGCCCCGGAGAATCCCTTGAACGCTCTGACGTTGGATCAGATCGCAGGCAATTTTCTCCGGAGCCATTACCGATTGGGCGGCCGTGGGCAGGGCGCCCGGTCCGATCCACGTTTTTGCGCGCGACGACAAGTCGGGAACATTCGATACCTTCAATGCACTCGTACTTAAGCCGCGCAAGCTTGCGCTGCGAACGGACGCGAAAAGGTTCGAAGTCGAGTGAGGAGCTATCGGATTCGGTTGCGCGCGATCCGGACGGCATAGGCTTCGCCGGCTTCGCGTACCTGCGCAACACGAAGGCGCTCGCTATCGGCAATGACTGCGGCCTGGCGAGTCTCCCGACTGCGTTCAACGTCAAAACGGAAGAGTATCCGCTGGCCCGCCGGCTGTTTCTCTATGCAAACGACCTCCCCAAGGGTTCGGTCGCGGACAACTTGCTGCAATTTGCGCTTTCGCCGGCGGCCCGAAACGCCATCGTTGCAGCGGGGTTCATCGATCAGGAGTTCGAGTTGCTCGATGAGCAGGGCCAGCTGGTTCGGCTCGCCCAGGGGCTTTCTGGTCTCGATCCCGACATCAGCCCGGCGGTCTTGAAGGACCTCGCGTCGACCCTCAAAGCGAGCTCGCGAGTTTCAACGACGCTTCAGTTCCGCATGAACTCGACTGTTCTCGACAGCAAGGCGCTCGCCGACGTCAATCGCATCGCGGGCTACCTCAAGAGCCTGGTCAAGAGCGATCCGAAAAGGACCGTTGTCTTGGCAGGGTTCTCCGATTCACTCGGAAGCTTTGCCAGCAATGCGGCGCTGTCCCAGGGCCGCGCGCAGCAGGTAAAGGACGCCGTCTTGCGTGCTGCCGGTCCCGGGATTCCGCAGACGATGATCACCGCACGCGGCTATAGCGAGCTCTTGCCCGCGGCATGCAATACGTCCGAGCAGGGCCGCAACAAGAACCGGCGCGTCGAGGTGTGGGTGAAATAGCCGGCAGAGATTGCCGCCTCAGCCGCCGCCGTCAGCCGGCGCGTATCTGCTCTTGCCGAGATCTTGAAGCCGCTGGCGGGCCTCCTCGGTACCGAGGGCAGCAGCACGCTCGTACCAGCGTCGCGCAAGGCCGGCGTTGGGGGTGACGCCGGCAGCGTGAAGCTCAAGGGTGCGCATGGCATCATACGTGCTCCCCAGCAAAAGGGCCGCCTCGCCGTTGCCAAGCTCTGCCGCCCGTTCCAGGAGGAGGCGCGCCGCTCCGATATTCCCGCTGCTCAGCATGAGCTGCCCGCGCTGAAAGTATTGCGCTGCATCAGGCGCTGCCGCCGCCGCTGGGGGCGGGACCGGAGGCGGCGTGGCCGCAGCTACCGCCGGCTCGGACGCCTGGGCCGGAGCCGGGTCTTTTTCCTCCGGCTTCTCCGCCTTTTGCTGCGGCAGGGGTGCATCGGCCTCCGCGTTGGAGGACAATGTTTGCGGAGGTTCCGGCGCCGGAGGCGACACAGGCTCGGCCAGCGCGCGCTCGACAGCTATTACCGGTGCGTTCGGGTGCGCGCCGTCATTCGCGGCCGGGTCCGTTGTGCTGGTTTGGACGGGAGCGGGCTCGACAGCAGCGGGCGCAGGCATCGGTGCCGGTGTGATTATTCCTGCCTGCGAAGCCGGCGAGCTCTCCACCCGTTCTTGGAGCGGTTCCGACGGGGAGACATTCTCGGCGCCCGCAATCTGAGGAGAGAGCCTGCCGCGAACGAGCATCACGGTGACGGCCGTCGAGAGAAGTGCGCTGACGGAAGCGACAGCAACGATTGTAGCTAGTCCTGTGCGCACGAAGGGGGACCTGCCGCGCGCCGTTCGCTCGCTCGCAGCCGAAGACGCGGCCGCCATCGAGCCACCCTCCGACGACGGAGCGATGCCTGATTGCGGGGCGCCGGCCGTCGCGGGCGAACTGCCGTCCGGGACACTTTCCGCGTCCGGCTTTCGCCTGGATATTGCTGCCGACACGGGGGCCGCATCAGGCGGCGGCAGCATCCTTTCGAGGCGCCGCAACAATTGCTTGAGCTCTTCGACATTGGGCTCATCCATCGGAGCCATCACCTGCGCCTGTTGCATTGGATTGTTTGGTGCCTCGCGACAGCGGTGCGTCGCGCTTCGATTATGGGCGACTAGTGCATAACCTCGTGGCGCGTTTGCGACGAGCGAGCCGGCGCGAATTTCCGTCGCGTCTGCCTTGTTCGCATGACGGCGTTGCAATGGATGCAGGTGCGTTTAACGCTCCGGTCTATTGCGCAGAGATGAAATGATTGGCACACCGACAATAGCGCGACGTCGCCCTCAATTTAATGTCCAAGGCCGGCGGGTGCGCTGCACAGGACCCCGATGGAAGTTCGTGGCCCTTGAACCACAACATTATTGCAATCGCGCCCCACGCCATTCATTCTAAAATGACAAATTAATGACAATGTGAAATACTATCATTAAACAAATAAATAAGAACTCCGCCATGCACCATTGCAGATTCAAGGAACAAGAGCGGGAGGAATTCGATCTTCTTGGCCCGCCGCATCCCGGCGAAATCTTTCGCGAAGATGTTTTTCCGCGTTTGAGGATTTCGCGAAAAGCCCTAGCCGAACAATTGAACGTCTCTTATTCGACCGTCTCGAAGTTCTTGAATGAACGCCGTCGCGTGACGAGCGACCTGGCCGCCAGCATCGCCCGGCTATCGGGGACCACCGTGCTTTACTGGCTCGTGCTCCAAGCTCATCACGATGCGTGGTTGGTGGAGCGTACACGCAGGCCGGACGCCTCTCGCTCGAGACGTCCTCGAAGACGCCAGCTCGCGCCGCCGGTTTGGGTCGAGCGTGAAAAGGCCCCCGTCGTCCGCACACTCAGCCGACATCCGCGGCGCCTGGATGCTGTTTCGTCGCACTTGCTTGTGACTGCCCCTGTGGAGAAGTGATAGCCTCTGGCTGTCACGGAACCGTCAAAGAAAATCACTTGCCGGCGCCTTGCCGGCGTCCGCTCGACAAGTCTATGTCCACAGCGCCCGGATGCCGAAGAACGCAGTGTCCTTGATGCGGCGGGCGACCGCCTGCCAGATCTTGGCCCGCGGATCCGTACAATAAGTCATGCTGACAACGAGGCGCCGCTCGCCGTCACGGATCGGCGTCACCTTGTGGCACACCTTGGCGCCCTCGAAGACGACCAAGGTGTTCGGGGGCGTCCTGACCGCGACGTCATTTGCGCCGAGCAAAGCGTGAAGCGTGGCATGAGACAAACCGTCGTCGGAAGCCCCTTCGTTGACGACGGGGAGAAGGACGGTGAAGTGACGGCCTCTATAGAAATTGTGGTCATAGTGCCAGCCGATGTGATCGCCGGGCTTGTCGTAGAACAAGACCGCAAGGGAGCATTGATCGTTGAGCGGTGTCGGCCGAACGGTCGCGCCGACGAGGCGCGAGACGAGCTCTTGGAGAGCGTGCGAGTGATAGAGGGACACAATGCGCGGTGCCGCAGAGATCATAGTTTCGTAGGCGACTGTCCCGCCCTTCTTGTGTGTCGGCACGAAGCTGCGCTCGGGCTGCACGAGCCCCTCGGCTTCGGCCCTCAGCGCTCCTAGAGCGTTAGGCGGCAGAAAATCTGGAATAACGGCCAATCGCTCGGCGAAACTCGGCAAGCCACGGCTTAGCTGCCAGTTCTGCCCGACTGGAGCAAAGCCGTTGATCGACGAAATTCGTGCTGCAAGCTCTCGATAGAGCTCAGTGCGCCTCGATCTCGCATAAGCGACCCCGCCAGCGAGCACGCTGCCTGCACAGACCAATGTTTCTACAAGCACCAGCGAACCCCTTTTTCTGCAGCGACGAGCCGTTCCGTCGTCCTCCGCGCATATGTAAGGATGCTGTGCGACACTTTGGTTGCACGTCTTCGCCGCCCTTAATCGGCTCGTCGCACAACTGGCCCACGATCGGAGCGATGACACGCGACAACGCAATTCTGCGGGAGAGCGCCGTTGGCGCGCCCCTCACGCACACTCCGCGCCAAGAGCTATCGCGTGCAGGCTGCGCCAGGAACTGATGCTACGCATCACGAGTTGGCTCTCAAGTTGAGCAGTCATTGGAGGAAACAAGGCCATGTTCGCAATCCTCGAGGGCCTTCTGGGCAATCTTTGGAGCGGGCGCGACGATGAGCGTCGCCATGAGACACGCGCCGAGGACAACGCGCGCCTGCTGGAGATGGATGAGCCGATGGCGGGGGCCGGCGGACAGCTCGCAGGCGAGCACATAAAGAGCGAGACGGAACAGGCTCTCGAGCGCGCCACGTCACGGGAGCCCAATGCGGGCTGAATGAGCGAAGTCTCTACGGAAGTCGTGGCACGGAGAAGTTCTGCTTTGACGCAAGGCGAGCGCGAAACGCTAGTTTGCCAAGGCGGCCATCAGGGATGTCATGATCGGGGCGATCGTCGAACAGTCCTTTCCGTCGGGCGCAATCATCTTTGATCATCGCATATCATCTCATAATGTATCGACGTGGCATGTGCATGCCGACCGCAAAATGCTAGTAGCGAAGGCTACCGCTATTGGTTGTCGTGCTGATCGCATAGGGCGTTACCCCGTGAGCCGGTAATGTTGTGGACGTCCATCCTCCGGCCTCGGCACGCTGAAGAAGTGTCATAGGCATGCCTCCAGGCTCCCCCAGCCCCTCGTCAGCCGCTCAATCCGGAACTCAATCGGGTTCCGGCCAAATCGGTATGCTGGCTGCGGTGTCAATCGGTATCGGCGGCATGGTCGGCGCCGGCATCTTCTCGATCCTCGGCGTGGTTGCTCAAGCCGCCGGCAGTGCCATGTGGCTCGCTTTTGCCATCGGTGGCGTGGTGGCGCTGCTCTCCACCTATTCCTATGCCAAGCTTGGCGCGACCTTCCCCTCCGCGGGCGGCGCCGTGCACTTTCTGGTGAAAAGCTTCGGCGACGGTGTGCTCGCGGGCGGCCTCAACCTTTTCATGTGGGTCGGCTACATCATCTCGCTGGCCCTCTATGCAACAGCCTTCGGCAGCTACGCCGCGACCTTTATCTCCGCCACCCCCTCGGCCCTGCTGCTCAAGTCGCTGGCGGTCGGGTCGGTCGTATTGCTGACGATACTGAATGCGTTCGGCGCCAAGTTCATGGGACAGGGAGAGACGATCATCGTCGCCATCAAGGTAGCGATCCTCGTCGTGTTTGCGGCCACGGGATTGTGGTTCATCAAGCCGGAAAATCTCTCGCCCGCGCTGTGGCCGGGCGCACAATCGATCCTTTTCGGCGCAGGCGTGCTGTTCATCGGCTACGAGGGCTTCGGGCTCGTCACCAACGCGGCCGGAGACATGCGCAATCCGCAGAAGATGCTGCCGCGCGCGCTCTATGCAGCCGTTATCCTCGTCATTGCGCTCTATCTCGTCGTGTCGGTGACCGTGACGGGCAATCTCTCGAATGCCGAGATCGAGCGGGCCAGGGATTACGCACTCGCCGAAGCCGCGAAGCCGTTCCTGGGCGAGCTCGGCTTCCGGCTCATCGCCATCGCCGCGCTGTTTTCGACCGCGTCCGCGATCAATGCGACGTTGTTTGGCTCGGCCAACGTCTGCTACATGATCGCCCGCGACGGCGAGCTGCCGGCGGGATTGTCGCGGACGGAGTGGAAACAGGCGACCGGCGGGCTCTTGCTCACCGCGGCGCTCGTCGTGCTGGTAATGCTCCTCTTCGACCTGTCGGGCATCGCCATGATGGGAAGCGCTGCCTTCCTCCTCATCTATGCCGCGGTCAATGCGGGCCATCTCAGGGTTCTCAAACAAACCCAGGCAAACGCCACGATCGTATGGCTGTCGCTCATCACGTGCCTCGCGATGTTCGCGATCCTCAGCGTCTACACCTATCGGCAGCAGCCCGCGGCCATCGTGGCGCTCGTTCTCGTCGGGGCAGCCTCGTTTTTCGGTGAGTGGCCCTACCGCGGCTGGACGGGACGCCGTATCAAAACCGCGCCATGATACGGCTCAAACCTTCGCATCACGGGGTTCAGCCCGAACTCTTTCATGCTGCGTCCCCCAAATGGGGGACTATTCGTCGCCGCCTGAAGGCGTAGCTTTTTCAGGCGGGACGTGGAACAAGCCACGTGCTGCCGCGTTCCGTCGGGGGCGAGGAGCTTTTGAATGCGCGTGGTCGGCAATAGATGGTTGGGACTTGCCGTTTACCTCGCTTCAGTGTCTGGAGCGTGCCTGGTTTGCGCGTATCTCTCGCACCATGTGGCCAAGCAAGCGGTTGCAGTCGCCTTGCCGTACTTCCCCGATGAGACGCCGCGCCAGCCTTCGCTTGTGGAACGGCGTCAGATTGAAGCCAACCAAGCGATCCTGGCGCTGGCCGCGACCGAAGAGACCAACGCGGCCGCGCTGACGGCGCCCGCGATGCCGCCGCAGGTTCTAGCCGCCCAACTGGATCGCCTAGAGAAAGCAGATCTGAGCGGTGTACAGCCGGCGCCACGACGTGTCCGTTCGGCGTCACGTCGCGTTGCGCCGCCGGTCCTCTCCGCCGCGGATGAATTCGGCCGGCGTTTCGGTGTGCTTACGGTTGCCACCCGCTGACTGGGTTAATGGTAAATCGGAACCCGGTTTTGCTCGCTCTAGTTTTCCTAGTAAGTGCCTTTCTGGCTTGGAATCCTAGGGAGTAGCCGATGAACCTCTTAGAGGCGTGGCGCGAGACCACAATCCGCGAGGGTTTTGGGCGGCGGCTTTCGCCGGAGCAGATTGCACAAGAGACCGGCCTATCAGTGCGCGATGTGCTTCGGCGTGCCCTCGGCCTAAAGTTGCTCTCGCCGCGCGAAGCCGCATTTCTGGCGCCATCCGCACACAACAAGCGCAAGGTGGCCTGAGCGCCGTCACGAGGCGATCGCCGGTCCTGGGTCCGGGAAGCCTCGCGGCATAGATGCTCAATTCATGTGCCAGCCATGGCTGACGATGATGCTCTCGCCGGTCAGCGCGTTGGTCTTGAAGGCCGGCGAGCATGAGTGCGACCTCGGCGATGTCGTCGACGGTGGTGAACTCCTTGTCGACGGTCTCGCCGAGCATCACCTCCTTGATGACGCGCTCCTCGGTGATGCCGAGCTCCTTGGCCTGCTCGGGGATCTGCTTGTCGACAAGGGGCGTGCGCACGAAGCCCGGACAGATGACGTTGGCACGGACGCCGTGCTTGGCGCCCTCCTTGGCCATGGTGCGTGCGAGGCCGAGAAGCCCGTGCTTGGCGGTGACGTAGGCCGACTTCAAGGGCGAGGCCTCGTGGCTGTGCACGGAGCCCATATAGATCAGCGATCCCGAGCCCTGCTTGTACATGTGCTTGACGCAGGCCTTCGTCGTGAGAAACGCGCCGTCGAGATGGATCGCCAGCATCTTCTTCCACGCGGCAAAGGGGAACTCTTCGATCGGGTGGACGATCTGGATGCCGGCGTTGGAGACGAGGATGTCGACCTTGCCGAATGTGGCGACGGTCTTGTCGACGCCGGCGTTCACCTGCTCCTCGTTGGAGACGTCCATGGCGACCGCGATCGCGGTCTTGCTGTCCCCGAGTTCCTTAGCAGCTGCTGTCGCAGCCTCGAGGTTGAGATCAGCGATGGCGACCCTCCCGCCCGCCTGGACGTAGCGCCTCGCAATTTGGTGTCCGATTCCACTTGCCGCTCCGGTGACGAGGGCAACCTTGCCGTCGAGTTTCATGACGCGCGTCCTTTCATCACTTGAGATAGTCGTAGACGACCTTGCCAAGGCCGAGCGTGAGGTCGGCCAGAATGTGCGTTGCCGAGATCACCTCGCGCACGGGAAGAGCGGCAACGGGCGCCAGCCCATGCGGCCTGAGATCGAGCGCCGCCGGCCCGCTCCAGGCGCCCTTCAGCACGACGTCTTCGAGACGGTAATCGACAATTTCCAGAATGCGCGGGCTGCCGTCCACACACGGGATGATTTTCAGGAGATAGTTCGGCTGCGCCAGCGACTTCATCACGGCCTTGGGATCGAGCGCCTGGTGCTTGTAGCCCATGGTTCCGGTCGCGACACGTACCGAGCCGTAGTCGAGCGTACCAACAAATGTATCCTTGTCGGGCCCGAGCGAGGGCTGCGCGAACTTTTTGGGAAATCCCCACAGCTCGCGGCCACCGTAAATCGGCGGACCGTCGTTCAGATACATGGCGTGCGTGTAGCCGCCTTCCACGCCGTTGAACTTGACCGGAATGACCTGACCGGATTCGGTGTAGTCGCCGAAGCCGGTCGAATCCGGCATGCGGATGAACTCGTACTTGACGAGGGGCTCGTCGAACGTCAGCGGCTCCGGCACCACGGCTTCGAGCGCCTCCCTGTCCGTGCGGTAGGTGATGATCAGATATTCGCGGTTGATGAATCGATACGGACCGGGAGGGAAGGCCGGACTGGTCAGCGGCATGGCGAATGCGCGAGCGCGGACATCGTCGATCTTCATGCCTGCTTATCTGGACCCTGTGGGTCCAGCTCCCTGGTGAGGTCCAGCACTTCCACGCCCTCCTCGGGGCGCTCGCGGTTTATCCATGCCGGGTGACGCAGCGTGCGCTCCACGTCGTCCCGCCCGTCCCGCCAATGCTCGTCAACCGTATAGCGGGAAAACTCGTAGTCGTTCGATTGCGTGGAGTAGGCCGCGCGGCGGTGGATGAGGTGGACGATCGTCACGGCCGCGTCGCAGCCGATAGACGAGAGCACGTGCCAATCGAGGCTCGACTTGAAGTCGTCCGGCAACACTCTCTCGAGACGGCGGATGGCGCGGCGCAAGGTCTGCATGCGGCGGAAGACGTCCGTATTCAGACGCGTGCGGCTCGAATAGCGGATGTCCTTCTCGCGCTGGCCGATGTCGAACATTGTCTCGGGCATCGGGCCCTTGGCGGGAAAGAGGTCGATCTGGAAGACGCACATGTCTTCGCGATGCTCGCTGCCGTCGAGCACGTATTGCAGCGGCGTGTTGGAGACGAGGCCGCCGTCCCAGTATTCTTCGCCGTCGATCACAACGGGCGGGAAGCCGGGGGGCAAGGCGCCGCTCGCCATGATGTGCTCGGGGAGGATCACGTCGCCGTGCGCGGTGTCGAAGTATTTCATGTTTCCCGTGCGCACCTGCACGGCTCCGACGCTCACGCGCACCGTCGCCCGAGTTCAGTCGCTCGAAATCCACGAGCTCCTCGAGTGTCGCCTTCAGCGGGCTCGTGTCGTAGAAGCTGATCGCCTCGACCGATCCCGGCGGCATGACAAAGGGAGGTGGAAATCGGGGACCGAAGAAGCCGGGGGCGCCTGTGGAGGCGACCAGCGCCGCACTCGTCTCGTTGAAGATCTTGCGGGAGGCGTCGTCGGTTGCGAGCGGCGGGATCGTGAGCCGGCTCGACACGCGCTCCCAGAACTCGCGCAGCCGCGCGACGCAGCGGCCGGGATTGCCGGCGATGAGCGCCGCATTGACGGCACCGATGGAAATGCCCGCGATCCAATCCGGTGTGTGGCCTGCCGCTGCGAGCGCCTCGTAGGCGCCGCCTTGATAGGAGCCGAGGGCGCCGCCGCCCTGCAGGACGAGGACCGTCTTCTCGGGGCCGCGGACTCTCTCGGCCATTCGTGTGGCTCCGGCAAGAAACGTACCCCGCTCCCTCACATTTGATGGCGCGGCAACATTACTGCAAGGTGTCAGAATGTCTGCGAGGAGCAACATAGGTTTATGCTCGCTGTGCTGGCACGCCTCGCTCATTCTGCAGGCACAGGAGGTTCTTGTGCGGTGTCGGGGTGCCTCTGGCCAAATAGCCGCTCGAGAAACGTCGCGAGCTTGTCGAGATAGATGTAGACCACGGGCGTCGTGAACAGCGTCAGCGCCTGACTGACGAGCAGGCCGCCGACCATGGCGTAGCCGAGCGGCTGGCGGATCTCGGCACCCGTTCCGGCGCCGATCATGAGCGGAACGCCGCCGAGAAGCGCCGCGGCGGTCGTCATCATGATCGGCCGGAAGCGCAGCAGCGCGGCCTGTGCGACGGCCTCCTCGGGCGGGAGATTGTGCTCGCGCTCGGCATGAATGGCGAAGTCCACGAGCATGATGCCGTTCTTCTTCACGATGCCGATCAGCAGGATGATGCCGATCATCGCCACGAGGCTGAAATCGTAGCCGAGCGAGCATCAGTGTCGCGATGGCGCCGGCGCCGGCAGAGGGCAGCGTCGAGAGGATCGTGAGCGGGTGGATGTAGCTCTCGTAGAGGATGCCGAGGATCAGGTAGATGACGACGAGCGCGGCGCCGATCAGCAGCGGCACTGTCGACAGCGAATCCTGGAAGGCCTGTGCGTTGCCCTGGAAGCTCGTGCGCATGCGCGGGCGGAAGCTGCAGCTCGCGCTCGGCCTGCCTGGATCGCCTGCGTCGCCGTGCCGAGCGAGCCGCCCTGGGCCAGGTTGAAGCTGATGGTGACGGCGGGGAACTGGCCCTGGTGGCGTGATCGACAAGGGCGCGGTCTTGCGCGTCGTCCAGGCGGCGAAGGCGGCGAGCGGGACCTGCTGCTCCGTGAGTCGGCGACTTGATGTAGATCTTGTCGAGGCTGTCGACGCGTCCCTGCAGCTCGGGCAGCATCTCCATGACCACGTGGTAGCTGTTCTGCTGCGTGAAGTACTGGGCGATCTGGCGCTGGCCGAACGCGTCGTAGAGCGTGTCGTCGATCAGCTGCGGCGTCGAGCCCGTAGCGCGAGGCCTGATCGCGGTCGATGGTCAGGGTCAGCGTCGTGCCCGACGCTCTGCTGGTCGGTCGCCACGTCGCGCAGCTCCGGCAGGGTCTTGAGCTTGTCGAGGACCTTCGGCGCCCATGCATTGAGCTCGTCGATGTCGGCGTCCTGCAGCGTGTACTGGAATTGCGATGCGCGCCGGCGCGGCCGCCGACGTTGACGTCCTGCGCCGCCTGCAGGAAGAGCTTTGCGCCTTCGACCTTCTCGAGTTGCGGTGCGCAGGCGCGCGATGATCTGCGTCGGCCGAGGCCTTCGCGCTCGCTCCTCGGCTTCAGCGTGATGAAGAAGCGGCCGTTGTTGAGCGCGGCGATGGAGCCGCCGGCGCCGATCGCCATGGCGTACGTCGCGACGTCCGGATCCTTGCCGATGATCTCGCCGAGCGCCTCCTGCCGGCGCATCATCTCGGCGAAGGAGACGTCCTGCGCGGCTTCCGAGGTGCCGGTGATCAGGCCGGTGTCCTGTTGCGGGAAGAAGCCCTTGGGGATGGCGATGAACAGGTAGCACGGTGGCGGCCACGCGTCGCGAGGAACACGCACAGCGTCACGAAACTGGTGCCGCAGCACGACATCGAGGCAGCGCTCGTAGGCGCGCAGCAGGCGGTCGAAGCCGCGCTCGGTCAGCGCGTAGAAGCCGGCCGTGCCGCGCCTCCTTCTCGCTGCGTGAGGAAGCGCGACGCCATCATCGGCGTCAGCGTCAGCGCGACGAACGCCGATACCGCGATGCACATGGTGACGGTGACGGCGAACTCGCGGAACAGGCGGCCGATGATGCCGCCCATGCAGCAGCAGCGGAATGAAGACCGCGACCAGCGAGAGGCTGATCGAGAGGATGGTGAAGGCGATCTCGCGCGCGCCCTTCAGCGCGGCCTCGAAGGGCTTCATGCCGTCCTCGATGTGGCGCACGATGTTCTCGAGCATGACGATGGCGTCGTCGACGACGAAGCCGACGGAGATCGTGAGCGCCATCAGCGAGAGGTTGTCGAGGCTGTAGCCCATCAAATACATGAGCGCCGCACGCGCCGAGCAGCGACGAGCGGCACGGTCACGCTCGGAATGACGGTCGCCCAGAAGGCTGCGCAGGAAAACGAAGATCACGGCGACGACCAGCGCGATGGTGAGCAGCAGCGTGAACTGCACGTCCTCGACCGAGGCGCGGATGGTCTGCGTGCGATCGCTCAGGATCGTCGACCTTGAGCGACGGCGGCATGGCGGCGCGCAGCCGCGGCAGCTCGGCCTTGATGCGGTCGACGGTCTCGATGACGTTGGCGCCGGGCTGCTTGAAGACGACGAGGAAGACGCCGCGCTTGCCCGACGCCCAGGCCGCCTTCTTGGCGTCCTCCGGGCCGGCGACGGCCTGGCCGATGTCGCGCACGCGCAGCGGCGCGCCGTTGCGATAGGCGATGATGACGTCGTTCCAGGCGTCGGCGATCGGTGAGCTGATCGTTGGCGTAGATCGTGAAGCTGCGCACGTCGCCGTCGATGCTGCCTTTCGGCGTGATTGACGGTCGTGACGGCGAGCGGCGCGCGCACGTCCTCGAGCGACAGGTTCTTGGCGACGAGCTTGGCCGGATCGAGCTGGACGCGGACGGCGGGCTTCTGCTCGCCGCCGATCGACACCTGGCCGACGCCGTCGATCTGGCTGATCTGCTGGGCGAGCTTGGTGTCGGCGTTGTCGTCGACCTCGGTCAGCGGCAGCGTGTCGGAGGTCGCCGACAGGATCAGGATCGGCGAGTCGGCCGGGTTGACCTTGCGGTAGGTCGGCGGGGACGGCAGATCGCTCGGGAGCTGGCCGCTCGCGGCGTTGATCGCGGCCTGGATGTCGTTGGCGGCGGCGTCGATGTTGCGATCGAGATCGAACTGCACGACGACGGTGGTCGTGCCGAGACCGCTCGACGAGGTCGTCTGCGCGACGCCCGGGATCTGCGCGAACTGGCGCTCCAGCGGCTGCGCCACCGATGAGGCCATCGTCTCGGGACTGGCGCCGGGAAGCGCCGCCGAGACCTGGATCGTCGGAAAGTCGACCTGGGGCAGCGGCGCGACCGGCAGCTTCGGATAGGCGACGAGCCCGACGAACAGAATGCCGATCATCAGCAGCGACGTCGCGATGGGGCGCCGTGATGAACGGCTCGGACATGCCGCCGCTATGAGTCCATTACTCGTCGTGTTCCGATCCATCGTCATTCGACCTGCCGCGCCGGCTGCCGGGTGGCCGTGCGCTCCTCGCTTTGCGTCTCCACGGCGACGATCGCGCCCGGCTCGACGCGATACTGGCCGGAGGTCACGACCTGCTCGCCGGGCTCGAGGCCGGCTTCGATGACGGCGTCGCCGTCGTCCATCGGGCCGACCTTGATGTCGCGCTTCTCGACCTTGAGGTCCTGGCCGACGACGAAAGCGAAGAGGCCCTCGGGGCCGCGCTGGACGGCGGATTCGGGGATGACCACCACGTCGCTGAAGCGTCGAGACGAGGAGGCGCGTGGTGACGGAAAGGCCGGGCCAAAGCGCGTTGTCGGCGTTCTCGAATTGGCCTTCAGGCGGATCGTGCCGCTGCCGATATCGATCTCGTTGCTGACGATGGACAGCGTTCCGTGCGCAAGCTCCGTGCTGCCGTCCGGCGTGAGAGCCGCAAGCTGCAGCGGACCGTTCTTGAGGCCGCGGTTGATGGCCGGGAGCTGATCCTCGGGCGCGGTGAAGACAACGGCGATCGGCTGTATCTGCGCGATGGTGACGATGCCGTTCTGGTCGCCCGGATGCACGATGTTGCCGATGTCGATCGTGCGCAGGCCCACGTGGCCGCTGATCGGCGCTGCGATCGTCGTGTAGTCGAGGGACACCTTGGCGTTTCGCTCGGCCGCCTCGTCGGCCTTGATCAGGGCCTTGAGCTGGTTGACGTTGGCGGTCTGCTGGTCGAAGAGCTGCTTGGTGGCGTAGCCATTGCCGACGAGCGCGCTGGTTCGCGCGAGGTCAGCCGTGGCGCTGGCGAGGTTCGCCTGGTCCTGCGCGACCTTCGCGGTTGCCTGGTCGAGGGCCGCTTGAAACGGACGGGCGTCGAGCTGGACCAGGAGGTCGCCCTCATGAACGGGCTGGCCTTCCTCGAAGGCGATCTTCTCGACCTGGCCGTCGACGCGGCTTCTCACGGTCACCGTGTTCCAGGCCTGCACCGTGCCGAGGCCGTTGAGGTAGGTCGGGAAGTCGCGGCGGCCAGCGAGCGCCGTGTGGACCGGGATCGGCACCGTGCTCTGCTTGCCGCGATCCGCCGTTTGTACCGGCGATCTTGGCGAGATCGACGCCCTGCCGCCACGCCCAATAGCCACCGCCCGCCAATGCGAGAAGCAGAAGCGCCCAGAGCGCGAGGGCGCGGGTTCGATGGCGTGATGTTCTTGTCGGCATTTGTCTCGGCTCACGAAGGGCAACACACGTGTTGCGCACGCCCAATCCTGAATGCCGAGACAGGATTGGCGTTCCTCACGATCGTGAGCCAAGGGCGGTACGCACCAAGGATCGTTTCACGGCAGTCTTACGGTGAGTTGGCCCGATTCTTACTCCTTTGTAAGGGAACGGTGATCATCGCAGTTCTAGCCGACAATGGCATGGACAGCTCCGATGAGAGCCGCGGCTACGGCCAGCGCGGCCGGGATCAGGAGGATCTGCAGCCATGCCTGAGAGCCGCGGAGCGGGCCGGTTGCGGTGTCGACGTCGGAAGCGAGGAACTCCTCCATGTGACGCGTGTTCGCGGCCAGATGACGCCGGGCCGTCACATAGACGAGCAGCGGTACGACGAAGAAGACAGTGCCCAGAGCGCTCGCCATCGTCAGGATGAAGTCCGTCTCGGTGCCGAACGCAAAGAAGAGCCAGGCAAACGCAAACATCAATCCGAAGGCTGCGGCCACCGACGCATAGACGGCCCGGGGCATCTCGATACCCGGTATGGCGCTCAAGCTCGCGTCGGCGACAATCAACGCGCGGCTCTTGACCTCTGGAACTGCCGCTTCTTCGGTGTGGGCGTCGTCGGTCGTGGTTCGGGCAAACATGATACACCTCGCTGTATGTGCCTCGCATCAGTACGCGATGCTCCCAGCGGCGGTTCCGTGCGCGTGAGCGCGATACTGTGCGTGGTGAGATGGCGACGTGAGACGCGCGTGGCGCGTTGCATCCGGCTTGCTCGCCGGCTCTTTGCCTGGGTTGCCCGCAACCTGCGTCGGGACAAGGTCGACGCCGTTCAGCGTGCGCACGCAGGTCGTGCGCCACTCGGCCTGCGACATGTGCGTCGCCGGCTCCCAGATGTCCATGCAGTCGGCGAGAGACGGCCCGCCGCCGGGGATGGGTTCACGCGGTACGAGCGCGCCGCCGCTGGAGACCTCGCCATCCGGTATCGTGGGCGAGAGGGGCGCCAGGGTCGGCTCGGTGGGCGAGGTGTTGGCGGCAGGCGCCGGAGGATCTGCCGGCTGTTTCCATAGGGGCGGCGTGACCGGCGAGGTCGTCTCCGACTGAAGCTCCGTCAATTCCGCGGCGCATGCCGGCGACGTCTTGGGGTCGCATGTGTTCGGATTTGGCGCAGACGACGATGACTGGGATTTGGTTGGAGTACCCGATGGGGCCGGCGGCATGGGGCTGCCATGCATGTGATCGGTCATGTCACCGGTGTGAGAAGGTGATGAGGCTGGATTGGGCAGGCGCGTAGGTCGGACCGGTCGGCGGGCGCCCGAGACCAGATGAGCTCAACCCGGGATTGGGGCTGGAATTGGGGGACGACATTCCGAAGCCGCTGCGGGCAAGGGCCGCTTCACTCGTAAGGCTCGCCACCGCGATCAGGGCGGCTCCGATGCACAGTGTAGCCTTCGGCATGTGGTGCATCTCGGCACCTCCTCGCCGGCGCTCCCCACGCCTCAATTTCAGAAAGGAGCGGTAGCTCCGGGGTTCAAGATGGTGTGCGCTTTCAGCGCGAAATTTCCGCCGCTAACCGAAAAGAGGGCCCGGTCCGGCCTTGGGGGGTGCAATCCGGACCGGGCACATACCGCCCGCGCACCGAGGGATTTTGTGCGGGGCGGGTCCTTTATGGGCGTGACCTCCTTGGCAGTTGCGAATTTGGTAGCGGGAGACCATGGCCAACTCTGCGAGATCGGCGCCGCGACCGAAACTCGGCTTTGCGTCATAGCCGGAAGCATTTGGCACCTAGGCCGCACGGCATAGCTCGCCCGGCAAATGGGCTCGAACCGCAAATCACGTTCTAACGACTAGGGTTGGGTGGCTGTCGCCATCGGAACGGAGACGCGGCAATGGAAAACCCGGAAGAACGCCCCCTGGTGGTCGTCATCGAGAACGAGCGGAGGCTGGCGGAGGCCCTGCGGTTCCTGATCGAAGACTGGGGCTATCTCTGCGTTGCCGCCCCGTCGTCGAAGGCGCTGGCACGCGCGCTGGGTCCGGACATCCTCAATGTCAAAGCGCTGATCGTCGATTTCTTTCTCGACGACGGCTTTACCGGCGACAAGGCCGTGACCGCGCTCATGAGTGCGATCGGATCGAAGGTGCCGACCATTATCACAACGGCCCATATGGCGCTCGCGGATCGCCAGGCGGGGTATCCCGTGCTTCCCAAGCCGTTCGATCCCGACGTGCTGAGACACTGGCTCAAGGACAACATCGGCCGGGATGTCGCCCGGCCGCTCGCCCAGAGCGTGATTGCCTTTGATTGAACTTAGATCACGCTGCGGGTCTTTGATGAGACCGATGATTCACGCTTCGGACTGATGGGGTCCGAAGCGATCATGGTCTAGCTCACGCGATCGAGAGCATGAACCCGCGCCGCGAGCTCGGTGCGATTGCGGGCGCCGAAGTGGGCGAACAGCGCCGCGAGGTGAATCTTCACCGTCCCTTCCGCGATGTCGAGCTCGTGCGCGATCTGCTTGTTGGAAAGCCCGCGCGTCAGGCTGGCGAGAACATCGCGTTGTCGCGGCGTGAGCTTGTCGAGCGTGGCTTGGGACTTCGACGCGCCGGCTGCCGGCGAGGGCTGCTGCGCCGTCTTGATTTCAGCCGTAGCTGAGACGAAGCGCGGGACGTAGATGCGGTCCTCGAGGATGGTGCGGAGCGCGGCGGTGATCTCGTTCTCGGACATGTTCTTCGGTATGAAGCCGGCGAGCCCCGTCGCGACGGTGCGAATGACGTCGTCGCGGCTCTCGGAGCCGGATACGATCGCAACCCTCAGTGCGGGATAGGTCTGGCGGACGACCGCCAGGCTTTCGGGACCTCCCATGCCGGGCATCGAAAGATCGAAGAGGGCCAAGCGGATCTCCGGCCTCTCCGATAGCCTGTCCAAAGCCTCGTCGAAGCTTGCGACCTCGATGACCTCTTCGATGCCGAGGCTGTCGCGCAGCAGCAGGCCGAGGCCCATCCTGTAGAGACTGTGATCGTCGGCAATGAGAGCCGTGCACTTGCTGTCGGTGGATTTCTTGGTCATGGGCGTGATCATCCGGATGCTTGCTTCAAAAAAATCGGCGGGCTGCTCGGGGCTGCGCACGCGCAGAGATCGAAGATCGCGGCGGCGATGGCATCAGGATCGGCGGGCTTGGTCAGCCAGGCCACGCCGGATGCTGCGAGCTCCTTCAGGGTCTCCCTGTCGGTTGCGCCCGAGAGGACGAGAAAGGGTAGCGGACGGCCGAGACACCCGGCGAGACGGCGTGCGGCCGCGTGCCCGCGCTCTGCGCAGCGCAGATCGAAATCGACAACGGCCGCGTCGGGGCGGAAACCATCGGCGATCGCTTTTTCAGCCGCCGGTATGGAAACAAAGCCGCGCGCTACGGCGCCGCGATCCTCGAGCTCGCGTGTGAGTGCCGCGACAATTGTCGCCTCGTCGTCGAGGACGAGAATCCTCCGGCTTGCCAAATCGGTCGGCGCACGCGGTTGCTCTTTGTCCGGCGTCCGTGCGCTCGCCGATACTCGCGATTCGGGGATTGTGATCGAGAACCGGGTGCCGTGGCCGACGCGCGAGCGGAGGGCGACGCGCACGCCGAGCAGGCCCGCGTAGCGGCGGACGATCGATAGACCGAGGCCAAGTCCCTCGTTCGGACCGACGGCCTGATCCTGCGAGCGCTCGAACTCGCGAAAGACGCGGTCGTGCTTCTCCTTCGGAATACCGGGGCCTGTGTCGTAAATTTCAATCGCGACGCCGCCCGCGCGGCGCCTCGCGGCAAGCAGCACGCCGCCGTTGTGCGTGAATTTCAGCGCGTTCGACACGAGATTGCGCAGAATTGTTTCGAGGATGACCGGGTCGGAAAACACGACGACATCCACGCTTCGGCTGGCGTAGCGGAGGCCGCGGTGCTCGGCGTCGGCCTTGAAGCCAATCGAGAGCCGGTCGATGAGGCTCCGCAGCGAGATCGGGCACGTTTCTGCCCTGATCAGGCCGGCGTCGAGGCGCGAGACGTTGAGGAGGGCGTCGAACATCTCGCGCAGCGAGGAGAGGCATTCCTCGAGCTGCGACAGGAGGCGGGTTGCCTCCGGCCCCGAAATACGTCTCGAAAGGGCCCGGCTGAAAAGCGTCATTGCGTGCAGCGGCTGGCGCAAGTCATGGCTGGCTGCGGCCAGAAACAGCGACTTCGCCTCTGTTGCCTGCTCGGCCTCGACCTTTGCGGCTTCGAGCGCCGCGTTCTGCTCGGCGAGGCGGCGCGTGCGCTCCGAAATCTGGTCTTCGAGGGAGGCATTGAGGTCAGCCAGCGCCATCTGGCGCTGCCGCAGCTCGGAGACGAGAACGCGCAAGGATTGCGCGAGCGTTTCCGCCTCGGCGTAGGCGCTCACCTCCGGTATCTCCGTGGCGCGCCCGTCGCGAATCTTCTCGGCCGCGGCTGCGAGCGTGAGCATCGGAGCCGCCATTCTGCCCGCCAGTATCCAGGCCGCGGCCGAGGCAAGGCCGACCAGGAGCAGCCCCCATAGGATGATGTCGCGCGACAATTTCGACACCGGCGCGAGTGCGATGGCGGCATCAGCGCGCACGAGAACGATCCATCCCAAGCCGGGGAACGACCGGTGGCCATCACTCTTTGAATATCCGGTCAGATAGCGATGGCCGTCCGGCCAGTCCTCGACCGCAAAGCGATTGGCACCTCTCTTTGCGCTCTCGACGCTTCCGACCTTGAGCATTTTGCCTTCAAGCGCGGGTGGTCCGAACAGCACGATGCCGTCGCGATCGAGAACGAGAGCTTCCGCCGATCCATAGGGCGCCGTGGTCCCGAACAAAGAGTCACGTACCTCCTGGGCCCAGGTCCAGCTCAGCTGTGCCGCAAGCACGGCGATCGTTCTTCCGTCCGGCGTGACGATCGGCGCGGCGATGTCGACGAAGCGCAGAGGTTGTGTGTTTTCCGAGCGGAGGTGATCGGCAAGCATCTTCTCGGAATGGACGTCGCCGACGAGGGGATGGTCGAGCGCCGCTTTGAACCAAGCACGGTCGGAAAAGTCGGTACTTGTGAGCAATCCGCCTGTCGAGGTCAGAACATGGCCGTCGTCGGCGACGACGCCGAGCCAGGCGTACTCGGGATAGGCCGACTGAATTGTGTTGAGCCACTCCGTGCGCGCGCTGAGCTCACTTGTCGCTTGGCTCTGCTGGCCGAGCAGGGCTGCCAGGTTGGATATCTCGCGAGAGCGCTCGTAGAGTGCGCGGTCGAGCTTGTCCTGCATCTGGTCGGCGAGCAGCGCAAGCGCGCTGCCGATCTCGCGGCGAACACGATGCACGGCGGTTTCGCCGATTGCCAGCGTGGATGCAACGACGAGAGCGCCCGCGAGCACGGCGATGGCCGTAGCGAGGACCGCTCTGAGCTGTAGGCTTCTTCTCGCCAACTCCCCACCCCCAACAACGGGCGCGACCTGCGAGACCGCTGCGTTCGAAATTCGCGGGCCCGACAGTTATCATCTCGGCGTGCAATTGTGGCTTTTGGAGATGGCGCGACTATACGAATCCGTAAGTTATCGTCTCCGGAGAACATCGTTTGTTAAGAGGACAGCGTTTCGCAAATGGCGTGTGAGCGCGGGGTGCGTGACAGCTCCGCGTGCGCGCCGGGACGGTCGGCGCGCCAGCGGAAGCCGCGCATCAGCCGTAGAGGCAGTCGCGATAGCGATGCCACCAGTAGGGGCTGCCAGTCTCGCGCGCTTTCACGCGATAGTAGCCGCAGCCGCCGCCGTAGTCATAGCCGTAGTCGTCATAGTAAGGGTAGCCGGCAAACCCCACGAAGAAGTGGTTGTGATGATGGTGGTCATGATCGTGATCATGCGCCACGTGCATATGATCGTGTGCCATGTGCATGTGGCCGGGGTTTCCCATTCCCATATGCACGGGTCCGGGGTGCGCCATGCCGGCGTGCGCGAAACTCCCCATGCCCGTGTGCATGCCGCCGCCCATGTGCATGCCCCCGCCGCCAACCATGCCAACATGCGCGCTGGCCGCCCCGGCAACAGCCGCCAGCAGCAAGGCACCGGCAAAGCCGGCTGAAGCCCGTTTCAATGCAAGATTCATGATTTGGCTCCTCTGCAAATCGATCTCAGATCTTCCCGCGGCGTGGGCACGCCAATGATCTGGAGACGAATGCAGAGGGGCATAATTAGGCCGATTGCCTTAGGCCGCGTTTCCGTGCCAAGCCACTTCAAAAACTACCAGCAGCGGCGGAAGCACCTGCGACCGCACCGGCGGTCCCACCAAGGTCCCCAACAGCGCCGATTGCAAACACGCCTGCATCCGGCTTCCGTCACTAGCGAGGTCGCGGACGACGAGAGCGCATGGAGTGTCGCCCCAGAAATGGGTGCCGCCTGCCCCGGCGTGGTGCCGACGGATGTTGCGACGATGAAGGCCAGGAGTGCCGCACCCGCGAGCGTGCTCGAATAGGCGAATATTCGTTTCATTTCCTCGCTCCTCTTTGAAACAACCAACGGCTCTGCCGGTTCGAAGGCAGAGTTAACGACGGAAGCTCGGGCCGGCGACGCGTGCGCGCTCAGCCGGCGGCAGGCAAAAGAGTTTTGCTTTTTCGCCCAAAAAGTGATCGAGCGATCTTCGTCAAATGCTCGAAGGCTCTTGGAAGCCCTCGGCTGCGAGCGCCTTATTTTGCGATGGCGGGAGAGCAGAAAAGCGCCTCCCAATCGCTGCCGGCGAGCACTTATTGGCGATGAATCTTGCAGCCGTCACGCAGACACTATCCGCGCCCGTTCAAGTTACCAGTCCCCCGTTCGGGGGACAGACTTTGGCGAGACGGACATGAGCCGCGGTCTCTATAGTGCGCGTCGACGGGGGACACTTGGTGAGAAATTCTCATTCACTAGGGAGTCCAAAAAATGAAGTATCTCGTAACAACTGCCGTCGCAGCTTTTTCGATCGCTGCCGTATCCGGTCCCGCCACAGCCGAAGATGCTGCTCCCGCCACAAAGGGTCCGCCCGTAACGATGGGCGATCAGGGCAAGCTCCCGGCGACGGGAACGATTTCGGACAAAGTTCCGGAGATGGGGGCCACCACGGCGGCTCCGCCAACAACCACCGGCTCGATCTCGCCTAAGGGTCCCGAGCAGACGATGGGAGACGAGGGCAAGCTCCCGGCGACAGGCACGATGGGTGGTGCGGTACCGCAAATGAACGCACCGGACCCGACGAAGAAATAGGAAATCCGCGTGTGCGAGATTTTCTGCGAACGCGAATGCGAGCGAGATCCGGAGGGGACGCTCCGTCATGGAGAGTCCCCTCCGGAGATCTCGCTGCTGGGCGCTCCAAATTCAACTCGTGAGGGCGTGACATGGCCAACACCTCAATTCTCGCAAGCTCGGAAGCGTCAGGCACAAGCTGGTGGGGCGCGCTGCTGCTAGGCGTCTTTCTCGTTCTCGCCGGGCTCTTCGTGCTCGGCGACGTTGCGCTCGCCACGGTCATCAGCGCGATCCTGTTCGGCGTCGTGCTGTTGATTGCCGGGGCGGCAGAGATCTTTCAGGCGTTCTCGGCGCCGCACTGGCGAGGCTTTCTGTTCAGACTTCTCATCGGCGGGCTCTATGCCGTCTGCGGGCTGATGCTCGTCATGGACCCGCTCGGATCATCCATCATCCTGACCCTCATCTTCGGCGTGGCCCTGGTCGCGTCCGGTGTGGTGCGCATCTTCCAGGCTGTTCAGTACTGGCAATGGTTCGGCGTGCTGCTGCTTGTCTCCGGCCTCGTCGGCATCCTGGCGGGCCTCGTAATCCTCGCCAAGTGGCCGATCAGCGGTCTGTGGGTCATCGGTCTCGTGGTCGGGGTGGATCTTCTTACGCATGGCGTCTGGTGGATCGTGCTCGGCTGGCGCCTGCGCGAAGAGCAGCGGGTCGTCTAGGCGTGGCATGCCGTCACAGCGGCCCCCGGCGCCGGCGTGCGCGGCGTGATGAGAATTTCCTGCAACGGGAGGCGCTATGCCGACCGCAAGTCTCGACGCGCGCAAGAAGTCCGATCGTGAGCCGCGTCTGATCGATCTCGCCCTGCAAGGGGGCGGGTCCCACGGTGCGTTTACGTGGGGTGTGCTGGACCGGCTCCTTGAAGAGAGCCGTCTCAAGATCGATGCCATCTCCGGGACGTCGGCCGGCGCCATGAATGCCGCAGTACTAGCCGATGGCTGGACGGAGGGAGGCGCGTCGGGAGCGCGCGCGGCGCTCGATGCCTATTGGGAGCGAGTGGCCAAGGCCGCCGTCTTCAGCCCGCTGCAGCGCTCGCTTCTCGACCGACTGCTCGGGCGTTGGACGCTCGATTATTCGCCGGCCTACATCACACTCGACCTCATGTCGCGCCTCTTTTCGCCCTACGACCTCAATCCGCAGGGCGTCAATCCACTGACCAGCATCCTTGATGAGAGCATCGATTTCGAGCGGTTGGCGCGCTCCCCGATCAAGCTGTTCGTCACGGCGACCAACGTCCACACCGGCCGCGGCCGCATTTTCCGAAATGCGGAACTGACATCCGACGTTCTTTTGGCCTCCGCCTGCCTGCCGACGATGTTCCAGGCGATCGAGATCGACGGCGAGCCCTATTGGGATGGCGGGTTCGCCGGCAACCCGACGATTACGCCGCTCGTGCGGGAAAGCGATGCGCAGGATTCGATACTCGTGCAGATCAACCCCCGCGAGCGTCCCGGAACGCCGCGAACGGCCGCCGAGATCCTCAATCGCCTGAATGAGGTCTCTTTCAACGCAGCGCTGATGAAGGAGCTGCGCATGATCGCGCTGATGCGCCAGGTGGCCGACCCCGGAACGGGAGAGGGCGCGCGCTGGGCGGGGATGCGCACACACGTCATCAGGAGCGAGATGTTGATCGATCTCGGCGCGTCATCGAAGCTCAACGCCGAGCGGGATTTTCTAACGATGCTGCGCGAGGAGGGGCGCCGGGCGGCCAGCGAATTCCTCGACGCACACGGCGACGACATCGGTCAGCGATCGACGGCCGATCATCGACGTGCTGCTCGAGGAGTGCTGACACATGGGTCTGCTGGGCATCCTGGTCGCGCTCGGAGTGCTGGTCTGGCTCGCCTATCGCGGCTGGAGCGTTCTCTTGCTGGCGCCCGGGGCAGCGCTCATCGCGGCGGCGTTCTCTCGGGAGCCGCTTCTCGCGCACTGGACGCAGACATTCATGGGGAGCGCCGCGCAGTTCCTGTCGCAGTTCTTTCCGCTGTTCCTGCTCGGCGCGCTGTTCGGCAAGCTCATGGACGACAGCGGCTCGGTGCGCGCGATCTCGCGCTTCATGACGGAGAAGCTCGGTCCGCGCCACGCCATGCTGGCGGTCGTGCTCGCAGGCGCGATGGTGACCTACGGCGGGGTCAGCCTCTTCGTCGCCTTCTTCGTGCTGGCGCCGATGGCGCAGGAGCTTTTTCGCGCGGCCGACATTCCGCGCCGACTGATGCCGGCGGCCATCGCGCTCGGAACCTCGACGTTCACGATGTCGGCGATGCCGGGGACTCCCTCGATCCAGAACGCGATCCCGATGCCGTTCTTCGGCACGACGCCGTTCGCCGCGCCGGGGCTCGGCATCATCGCTTCCGTCATCATGCTGGCGTTCGGCATGTGGTGGCTGCGTCGCGCCGAAGGGACGGCGCGGCGCGCGGGGGAAGGCTACGGTGACGGCGCGACAGGCAGTGCCGACGCCGTGGCCGAGGATCAGCTCATTCGCGAGCGGGCGACGACGGCGCGCGAGTTCGATCCCGCCGAGCTTCGCCATGGCCATCCGAGCGAGAGCCTGCCGCCCGTCGGTCTCGCTGCGCTACCACTCGTGACTGTCGTGGCCGTCAATCTGCTCATGGCGCTCGTGGTGCTGCCGCGGCTCGACTTCTCGTTCCTCTCGGAAGAGCAGTGGGGCTCGACGTCGTTCTCTGCCGTGGCAGGCGTCTGGTCGGTGGTTGTCGCTTTGGCCACGGCAACGTTGATCCTCATTCTCACAAGCCGCCAGCGCCTGCCGGCGCTGCGCGAGAGCATGGACGCGGGTGCGAACGCCTCGGTTCTGCCGGCGCTCAGCGTCGCCAGCCTCGTGGGCTTTGGCGCGGTCGTTGCGGCGCTGCCGGCGTTCGACGCGGTGCGCGACTGGGTGCTGTCGATCGGCGGCGGGCCGCTCGTCTCGCTCACGGTCGCGACGAACGTGCTGGCCGCTCTCACGGGCTCGGCCTCGGGCGGCCTCACGATCGCGCTCGATACGCTCGGCGACACCTACATGCAGCTCGCCCGCGAGCAAGGCATCGATCCCGCGCTCCTGCATCGCGTGGCGGTGATCGGATCGGGAACGCTCGACAGCCTGCCGCACAACGGCGCCGTGGTGACGTTGCTCGCCGTGTGCGGCGTGACACATCGCGACGGCTATCGCGACCTCGTGGTGGTGGCGATTCTCGGAGCGATCATCGCGCTCGTGGCGGTGATCGTGCTGGGCTCGGCGTTCGGATCTTTCTGAGGTCTGAGGAGGGTGATCGATGACTGTCCTGGAGCCTCGATGAGCGCACCTTCTGGCGGGCAGCAATCGTCCGCGGTGCGATGTTTCTCGTCCTCTGGCTTGCTCTCACACTTGGCAATCCCGCCGATCTTCCGGTCGGCATGCTCACGGCAATCGCGGCGACGTGGACCAGTCTGCATCTTCTGCCGCCACGCGCGGTGCGGCGGTCGCTCCGCGCCTCAGCGACATACGCGTTGCGCTTCCTGCGCCAGTCGATCCTCGCCGGCGTCGACGTGGCTTGGCGCGCGCTCGATCCGCGCCTGCCGTTGCGCCCGGGCTTCATCACCTATCCATCACGACTACACGCTGGTGCGGGACGGAACGCATTCTGCACGGTCGCAAGCTTGCTGCCCGGCACGCTGCCGGTGGCGTCGGATCAAAGCGGCGCGCTCCTCATCCACTGCCTCGACATTGACCAGCCTGTGGCGGCGCAGCTGACCGAAGATGAGGGCCTGTTCAGCCGGGCCTTGGGAGAGGGACGAGACAATGGCTAGCTTCTTGATTGCGGTCGCCGGTTTCGTGCTGGCGCTTCTTGCGCTCGGCTTGGTTTGCGTACTGCGCGGGCCGGCGGCGGCGGACCGCATGATGTCGGCGCAGCTTCTCGGCACCAGCGGCATCGCAGCGCTGCTGCTGCTTTCGGCGGCGATCGACAGTTCGGCGATTGTGGATGTTGCGCTGACGCTTGCGCTGCTTGCCGCCTTCGCATCAATCGCGTTCGTGACGAGCTCCGATCGGTCGGAGTCGGATCGGATGGAGGCAGGGGATGTGGATGAGCGTCGCGCGTGACGTCTTTACTATTCTCATGGTCACTGCCGGCGCCTTCTTCTTCCTCGCCGGCACGGTAGGGCTGCTGCGCTTCCCCGATACGCTGACGCGCCTGCATGCCGTGACGAAAGCGGACAATCTGGGCCTTGGGCTGATCGTGCTCGGCCTGCTGCCATGGGCGGATGGCGCACTCGCTGCGCTCAAGCTGCTTTGTGTCTGGTTGCTGGTTCAGTTCGCCGGGGCAACGGTCGCCCAGCTCATTGGGCGTGCGGCGCGGCAGGGGGAATCGCAAGCATGACGGTTTCCTTGGCTCTCGATTTCGGATTGGCGCTGCTGGTGCTCGGCGTGGCGGCATGGACGATCGCCGTGCACGACACGTTCGCCGCCGTCGTCGGTTTCGTCTCGTACGGCCTGCTTTTGGCGCTGGTGTGGGTGCGGCTATCGGCTGTCGACATTGCGCTGACGGAGGCCGCCATCGGCAGCGGCGTGACGGGCGTGCTGCTGCTTCGCGCTGCGAACCGGCTGCCACGTTCTCAAGTCGTCCCCAAGCATTCGGGCGTTGGGCTTCGCAGCTTGCCGGCGCTCCTTTGCGCGGCCGTTACGTTGGGACTTGCCGCGGTCGTTCTCTCGCTGCCCGAGCCCGCGCCGACGCTGGCGCCGCAGGCGGCGGCAAACCTGCCGGCCACCGGTCTCGGCAATCCGGTCACCGCCGTGCTCCTCGCCTACCGCGCGATCGACACGTTCCTCGAGAAGGTCGTCCTCGTGCTCGCTCTCGTCGGCGTGTGGTCGCTCGCGGCAGATCGCGATTGGGGTGCCGCGCCGGCTCCATGGCGAGCCCCGAAGCGTGACGACGTGCTGATTTTCCTGGCGCAAGTGCTGCCGCCGGTCGGTGTCGTCATCGCCGTCTATATTTTGTGGACCGGGGCCGATCATCCCGGCGGGGCGTTTCAGGCGAGCGCAATCCT
Source organism: uncultured Alphaproteobacteria bacterium (assembly GCA_963716835.1). GTDB lineage: Bacteria > Pseudomonadota > Alphaproteobacteria > Rhizobiales > Hyphomicrobiaceae > Hyphomicrobium_C. The sequence goes on from CAVQUQ010000013.1 coordinate 190,373, forward strand.
CGCCGCCATGTGGATGCTGACCCTGATCGCCGGGCTGTCGTTCGTGCCGCGCCTCGACAACTCGCGCCTCAGGCTGACGCTGGTCGCCGGGGCGGCCGTATTCCTCGCGGTCGGGCTCGCGGGCTTCGCCGATCGCAGGAGGCTTCCTCGCCTATCCGGCGGGTTTATGCGAAGGCGCTGATCATCGCCATCGAGGTGGTGATGACGATCGCCGTTGCGGCGACCCTCGTGCTGCTGGTCGCCGGTCCTGCGGAACGGGGAGAGGAGCGATGACGAGCGCGACGCTGTTCGGGCTCTGCGGAGCGGCATTGGTGGGCATGGGGCTCTACGGCCTCCTCGTGCATCGCGAGGTGCTGCGCAAGATCCTCGCCTTCAACCTGCTCGGCGGCGGCGTGTTCCTCCTCTTCGGCGTCGTGGCGCGGAGGGGCGCGGCGGCCGGCTTCGAGGCCGATCCCGTGCCGCAGGCGCTGGTGATCACGGGGATTGTCGTCGCCTTCGCCGCCACGGCGCTCGCGGTCGCACTGCTGCTGCGGCTCTACCAGGTTTCAGGCGAGACGACGTTACCCAACGCGCCCTCGGCGAATGTGGGCTCGGACGGAGCTGACCCGTAATGCTCGAAGCCGCAGCCCATCACGGTGCGACGCAGGGGCGAGACTATCTTCTCGTGCTGGCGATCGTCCTGCCCGTGGCCGGCGTCCTGCTTTCGGTTGCTCTCGGCGGGCATCATGCCGAGCGTATCGCCCTCATCCTCATGCCGGCCGGACTGATCGTCGCTGTCGCCATTCTCGCTGACGTTTGTCATTCAGGAGAGGCGCTGACCTATGTCGTCGGCGGCTGGGCTCCGCCGCTCGGCGTGGCGCTGCGCGCCGACGGTATTGCGGCGGCGATGCTGGTCACGACGGCGCTCGTGATCGGCGCCGTGGGGCTTTTCGCGCGTGCCGACTTTCCAACGCCTGACGGCTACGCGGAGGCTCGGGCGCCGTTCGTCTTCTGGACCCTTCTGCTCGCGGTCTGGGCGGCGCTCAATGCCGTCTTTCTCGGCAACCGACCTGTTCAATCTCTATGTCGCTCTCGAGCTCCTGACCTTCGGCGCGGTGCCGCTCGTGTGCCTCGACGGCCGTGCCGAGACGCATCGCCGCCGCACTGCGCTACCTGCTCTTCGCGCTTGCAGGCTCGGTGCTCTATCTGCTCGGCGTTGCGCTCCTTTATGGAGCCTATGGCACTCTGGATATCGGTCTCTTGTCGGCAAGAGTCCGCGCCGAGCCGGCAACATGGGCTGCGGCCGCGCTGATGACGGCAGGCTTGCTGGCCAAGACCGCGCTCTTCCCGCTGCACCTGTGGCTTCCGCCCGCGCATGCCGGTGCGCCGGCCGCGGCGAGCGCCGTGCTCTCGGCGCTCGTCGTCAAGGGCTCGTATTTCCTGATCGTCAGGATCTGGTTCGACGCCATGCCCGCTCTGCGCGGCGTCGCTGCAATGCAGGTCCTCGGCGCCATGGGCGCCGCGGCAATCGTGTTCGGCAGCGTGCTTGCGCTCGGCAGGCGCGGCTCAAGCTCTTGATCGCCTACTCGACGGTGGCGCAGATCGGCTATCTGTTTCTGATGTTTCCGCTGCTGACCGGCCCTGAGGTGGCGGAGCCCTGGAGCGGCGATGCCTGGACCGGCGGCTGGTTGCAGCTTTTCTCCCACGCCTTCGCCAAGGCGGCCATGTTCATGGCTGCGGGGCTGATCGCCGAAGCGCTCGGCCATGACCGGATTGCCGATCTCGGCGGTATCGGCCGCGCGCTGCCGATGACCGTGATCGCGTTCGGCATCGCAGGGCTCTCGCTGATGGGTGTGCCGCCGAGCGGCGGCTTCGTTGCGAAGTGGCTGATGCTGACGGCGGCGGCCATGGAAGGCCAGTGGTGGTGGGCGGTCGATTATCTTGGCGGGCGGCCTGCTCGCCGGCGCCTATGTCATTCGCGTGCTGGCCCGGGCGATGGAGGACGCGAACGGCGTCGCGGCCCTTGCTCGATCCGTGCCGCGTAGCCGCGAGGCCGTGCCGCTGGCGCTCGCAATCTGTGCATTGCTGCTCGGCTTCGTACCTCTGGAGCCGGCCAAGCTCCTGCAGATCGGCCGCCCTGATGCATGGGGAGGTGCGCTGCCATGAACGGCGCCAACGCGCTTCTTGCGCTCGCGCTGGCCGTGCCGCTCGGGCTGCTGCTGGCGTGCGTATCACCGCGAGCGAGAGCGCGCATGCCCTCACTCTTGGCCTTGGCGCCGGTTCCGGCGCTCGTGGCCGCGGCGCTGGCCTCTGGCTCTCCGCCGCTCGTTCTGCCCGATGCGCTGCTCGGCGCCACGCTCGCGCTCGATACCCCCGGCGCGATGCTCCTCGGAGCTGCAGCGCTGCTCTGGATTGCTGCCGGCGCCTATGCCGCCACATGTATGCGTAGTGATGCCAATGCCGGGCAGCTTCGTCGTTTGGTGGCTGCTCGCGCTCATCGGCAACATCGGTGTCTTCATGGCCGCCGATATTGCGACCTTCTATCTGTTCTTCGCCATGGGCAGCTTGTCGGCCTATGGGCTGATCGTGCACGAGGGCACGTCGCGCGTGCGCAGGGCCGGCGTCGTGTACGTCGGTGTCGCGTTGCTGGGAGAGGCCTGCGTGCTGATGGGCCTCGTGCTGCTGGCTGCGGCCGCTCCATCCGACGACCTCCTCATCAGAGACGCCGTGGCCGCCCTTCCGGCGTCGCCGTGGCGAGACTTCACTCTCGTGCTGCTCATCGCCGGCTTTGGAATAAAGATCGGTCTCGTGCCGCTGCATTTCTGGATGCCGCTCGCCTATTCGGCGGCGCCTATCCCTGCCGCGGCCGTGCTCAGCGGCGCGGCGGTCAAAGCCGGCGTGATCGGCTTCATCCGGTTCATGCCGTTCGGGGCTGCGCTGCCAGATTGGGGTTCTGCGCTCGTCATTGCCGGCCTGATCTCGGCCTTCTATGGCGTTGCGATCGGAATCACGCAATCCAATCCGAAAACGATCCTGGCCTATTCGAGCGTGAGCCAGATGGGGCTGATCGCGGCCGTGCTCGGCATGGGCCTCGCCAGCGGTGACGGGGGTACGTCATCGGCAGCGGCCTTCTATGCGGCGCATCATGTGCTGGTGAAGGGGGCGCTGTTTCTCGCCATCGGCGTCACCGCTGCGGCGGGTGCGCGCGGCGTATGGCCCGTTCTCTTGCCGGCGGCGCTGATAGCACTGGGTCTCGCCGGGCTGCCATTTACCGGCGGCGCGCTGGCAAAGGTGGCCGTGAAACCATTCCTCGGCGAAGGGATGGTCGGCTTTCTCGCGGCATTGTCCGCGGCCGGAACGGCGCTCCTGATGTTGCATTTCCTGCAGCGCCTCGAGGCGACGGCCCCGGAGGAACCGGAAGATGAAGCGCCCTCCGGACTGACGTTGCCGTGGCTCGCTTTGGCTCTCGCCTCTCTGGCTGTTCCGTGGGCTCTTTTCCCGTCGATGGTTTCCGGCGGAATGGCGGATGTCTTTTCTCTGCGCGGTCTCTGGGCCTCGCTGTGGCCGGTTCTACTCGGCGGCATCGCGGCATTCGCATTCTGGCGCTGGCCGCAAAGACTGCCCCGGGTTCCGGAAGGAGATTTGGCTCAAATGATCGATGGAGCGGTTCGCGCTGCGAGCGAGTGCGGCAGGGCGTTCGAGCGGGCCGACGGCGTGCTCAGGCAGTGGCAAGTTGCCGGCGTCTGTCTCGTGTTGGTCTCGGTCGCGCTGGGTGTGGCGATTGCCGCAGGAAGTTAACCGTTGAACGCGCCACCGGTCAGTCGCGCGATGGCACTAGTGCTATTCATTTTCAAGTTAAAGACGAAAGTCCAACTTTGATTTTGAATGACGAAGCAAGAAACGAAGACATTTTCTGCAGGCCATAAAACGAAGGTAAGGATCATGTTGTCCGTATGGGCCGGCCAGAGGAAAGCAATTTTCGCCGCGTTGCGGTCTCTGCTGCTCGCCGCGATACCCGCCGTCGGGCTCGCGGCGTGCCGGGAGGAGCCTGTCAGCGATGTGCCGGAGATCCGTCCCGTCCGCACGGTGACCGTCGAGAAGCGCGAGTCCGGCGTGCCGGTGGTGCTCACGGGACGCATCGAGTCGGCGGACGAGGCGGCTCTCGGTTTCCGCATTGCCGGCGGATGACCGAGCGAGCGGTGAATGTCGGCGACCGGGTCAAGTCCGGGCAGTTGCTGGCACGGCTCGAGCCTCAGAACGAGATGAACGCTTTGCGCTCCGCGCAGGCCAACCTTGCCGCCGCCCAAGCGGCCTTGACGGAGGCGCGCAACCGTTTCGAGCGGCAGGAAACGCTTCTGGGGCAGGGTTGGACGACGCGCGCTCAATTCGATCAAGCAGAGAAGGCACGCTCGACGACAGAAGCGCAGGTCGATGCCGCAGAAGCGCAACTCAAATCCGCGCATGATCTCGTGAGCTTCACCGAGCTCGAGGCCGATGCCGAGGGTATCGTGACGGGCACGGGAGCCGAGCCGGGTGAGGTCATCCAGGCCGGTCAGATGATCATCCGTCTTGCGCGCCAGGACGGGCGCGATGCGGTGTTCGACGTGCCGTCGCAAGTTCTCAGAAATGCGCCCGCCGAGCCGGTGATCAAGGTCCACCTGACGAATGATCCGGCCGTGACGGCCAAGGGGCGCGTGCGGGAGGTTGCGCCGCAGGCCGATCCCGTAACGCGGACATTCAGGGTCAAGGTCGGCCTCAGCGAGCCGCCCGAAGCGATGCTGCTGGGCGCGACCGTCACCGGTACCATGCAGACCGATGCCGCCACGCTGATCGAGATTCCGGCCACGGCGCTGACAAAGATCAACAGCCAGCCCGCGGTCTGGATCGTCGATCCGGCGAGCAACATCGTATCGCTCCGGAACGTCGACGTGGCCCGCTTCGATCCGGCAACCGTCGCCATCTCGCAGGGGCTCGACACGGGCGAAGTGATTGTCACGGCGGGCGTGCAGGCGCTGCACCCGGGCCAGAAAATACGCGTCCTGGGATCGGAGCCGTAATGCGCTTCAATCTTTCAGAATGGGCGCTCGATAACCGTTCGCTGGTCGCCTATTTCATGATCGTTGCGGTGGCGGCCGGCGTGCTGTCGTACTTCCGGCTCGGGCGGAACGAGGACCCGACCTTCATCATCAAGACGATGGTGGTCCAGGCGGCGTGGCCGGGAGCTACGATCGAGGACACGCTCAAGCAGGTCACGGAACGGCTCGAGCGCACGCTCGAAGAGACGCCCAAGCTCGATTTCCTGCGCAGCTACACGAGCCCCGGCCTCGACGACGATCTTCGTCAATCTGAAGGGCGATACCACTGCGCAAGAGGTGAAGGACATCTGGTACGACGTTCGCACGAGCGTGGGCGACATGCGCCATACGCTCCCGGCGGGCATCGTGGGGCCCGGCTTCAACGACAGCTTCGGCGATACGTTCGGGATCATCTACGGCTTCACGGCCCAGGGCTTCACTCATCGCGAGCTTCGGGACTACGTGGAGGACGTCCGCTCGAAGCTCTTGAACATTCCCGACGTGTCCAAGATCGAGATCCTCGGCGCCCAGGACGAGAAGATCTTCGTCGAGTTCTCGATGAAGGAGCTGGCCAACCTCGGCGTCGACCGCTCGGCGCTCATCGGGGCGCTGCAGGCGCAGAACGTGGTGCGTCCGGGCGGGACGATCCAGACCGGCGACGAGACGCTGTCGCTTCGCGTGTCGGGCGCTTTCCGGTCGGAGCAGGATCTGGCGAACGTCAACTTCGCCGTCGGAGACCGCATGCTGCGCTTGAGCGACATTGCGCAGATCCGGCGAGCCTTCTCCGATCCCCCGCAGCCGCTTTTTCGCGTCAACGGCGAGCCGGCCATCGGGCTTGCGATCGCGATGCGCGAGGGAGGGGACATTCTGGCGCTGGGAAGCAACATCAAGCGGGCGATGGACAAGGCAACGGCCGAGCTTCCGGTCGGAATCGAGCCGAAGCTGGTCGCGGATCAGGCGGTGACAGTCAAGACCGCCATCTCCGAGTTCATGACCTCGCTCTGGCAGGCCATCGCCATCATCCTGGCCGTGAGCTTCATCAGCCTGGGCGTGCGCCCGGGACTGATCATCGCGCTTTCCATTCCCTTGACGCTCGCCGTCGTGTTCTCGGTCATGGAGCTCAGCGGCATCGACATGCAGCGCATCTCGCTCGGTGCGCTCATCATCGCGCTGGCGTTGCTCGTCGACGACGCCATGACGATCACGGACGCGACGCTTCACTCGTCTTGCGCAGGGCGACGACAAGGTGGCCGCCGCAACCTTCGCCTTCCGGACGTATGCCTTTTCCATGCTCGCCGGCACGCTGGTGACGATTGCCGGCTTCGTGCCGGTCGGGTTCGCCGCCAGCTCGGCGGGCGAATACACGTTCTCGCTGTTCGCCGTGGTCAGCATCGCGCTGATCGTATCGTGGTTCGTGGCGGTCGTGTTCGCGCCGCTCCTGTGCGCTGTCATACTGCAGCCGCCGAAGACCGCGGGGGCCGCCGGACCCAGCAAGGTGCTCGAGACCTACCGCGGTTTTCTCACGCGTGCCGTCAAGGCAAAGTGGCTCACGCTCGCGCTCACGCTGGGGCTCTTCGCTCTCTCGATACTTGCCCTTCCCCTGATACCGAACCAGTTCTTCCCGTCGTCGGACCGGCCCGAGCTGCTCGTCGACCTGAGGCTGCCTCAGAATGCGTCGATCTATGCCACCGAGGATGTCTCGGGGCGCCTCGACGCCGCTCTCAAAGGCGACGAAGATGTCGCGCGCTGGAGCACCTATGTCGGCAGGGGAGCCATTCGCTTCTACCTGCCGCTCGATGTGCAGCTTCCCAACAACTTCTTCGCCCAGGCGGTGATCGTCGCCAAGGACGTTCCGGCGCGCGAAAGGCTGCGCGAGAAGCTGGTAAAGGTGCTCGCCAACGACTTTCCGAACGTCGTCGGGCGCATCTATCCGCTCGAGCTCGGTCCGCCGGTGGGCTGGCCCATTCAATACCGCGTCAGCGGGCCCGACATCGCGCGGGTGCGCGAGATCGCCTTCAAGCTCGCGGGCGTCATTGCGGCGAACCAGCATACAGAGAAGACCAATTTCGACTGGGTTGAGCCGGCGCGCGAAGTGCGCATCGTCATCGACCAGGACGAGGCGCGCCAGCTCGGCTTGAGCTCCGAGAATTTGGCCTCCGTGCTCAATACGGTCATCTCCGGAAATGCGATCACGCAGGTGCGCGACGATATCTATCTCGTCGATGTCATCGCGCGCGCCACCGACGAGCAGCGCGTGTCGCTCTCGACGCTGCGCAACATCCAGGTTCCGCTGCCGAACGGGCGCACCGCGCCGCTGAGCCAGTTCGCATCCTTCGACTATGCTCAGGACCAACCGGTCGTGTGGCGGCGCGACCGGGTGCCGACGCTGACGGTGCAGGCGAATGTGGCGGCGGACGCGCTCCCGGAGACAGTCGTCAACGCGCTGGCTCCGGCCGTCGACGCTTTGCGGAAAGAGCTGCCAAAGCCCTATGCCATCGCCGTGGGCGGTACGGTCGAGGAAAGCCAGAAATCTCAAGCCTCCGTCATCGCCGTCGTGCCGGTGATGCTGCTCATCATGCTGACCGTGCTCATGGTCGAGCTGAGAAGCTTTCAACGCCTGGCACTTGTCCTCAGCGTGGCGCCGCTTGGCCTAATCGGCGTTGTCGCGGCCCTCCTCGTGTCGGGCAGGCCTCTGGGGTTCGTCGCGATCCTCGGCATCCTGGCGTTGATCGGCATGATCACCAAGAATGCCGTGATCTTGATCGGGCAGATCGAAGCGGAGAGGGCGCAAGGCAAGGATGTCATGCAGGCCGCGATCGACGCCAGCAGCACCCGTTTCCGGCCGATCATGCTGACGGCGGTCTCGACGGTTCTCGGCATGATCCCAATTGCGCCGACCGTGTTCTGGGGACCGATGGCATTCGCAATCATGGGCGGATTGCTGGTCGCGACGATCCTGACGCTCATCTTCCTGCCGACGCTTTATGTCGCGTGGTTCGGAGGCCGCGAGCGCGTGAAGGGTCCGCAGCCGGCAGCTCCGGCGCCAACCTGAAGGACCTGGAAAGGGTCAGCGAGGAGCATACGCATGCGGCCGATCGTCGATCCCCGGCTCGGCGACATCGAGGACGACGCCTCGAGCACGAAGCAGCACTCGCTCTTTTCGCTCGCGGGCAGCCTGCTCGTTGAAATCAGCCTGCCGAAACTCATCGTGTCCTGGGTCATGCTGGTGGTCATTCCCGCCGTGCTGCTGGGCCTCGCGCCCCTGGTTGCCGTGTCATGGGCCGGCAAGCTCGCCGCGAAGATCGCTTCCCCGGTCCTCGGCGTGCTGCCGATTGCGCTGTTCCTGGTCGTGGTGGCGATCGGCTGGTTCTTCGGACGCACGCTCTTTCGTTTGGCGGAGACCAATTTCTGGTCGCTCAACGCGCTCATGGTCGAGCCGGCCTATACGATGTGCCGCGAAGGGCTGCGGCATGTGGCCGAAAAGCTCTCGCCCGAGAGCCTGGAGGCGGTGCGGCGCAAGCGCTTGCGAACTGCCGCCACGGTGTTGTCGGGCCTCCTCATCAGCGGCGCGGCCGTGCTCGTGGCGATGCTTGCCTGGCCCTCGTCGCGGTGGATCGGGGGAGCGGTCGATTTGCTATCGCCCTGGCAACTCGCCTGGATCGCCCTCGCCAACACGGTCGTGCTGGTTTGCGCGTATCTCGCCGTCGCGGCGCTGGTCTGGGCCGTCGCCGATGTCATCACGCCGGCGCCGCAGGATCTTCGAGGATTTCCACCGCGTACGCCCGGCGCCAGAACCTGGCGCGTCGCGCATCTGTCTGACCTGCATACGGTCGGCGAACGCTACGGCTTGCGGATCGAGAGCGGCCGCGCAGGTCCGAGCGGCAACGGCCGCGTGCATCGGGTTCTGGAAGCGCTCGAGGAGATCGATGCATCGGCGCCGCTCGATACGATTCTGATAACGGGCGATGCGACGGATGCGGGTCGCGCCGCCGAGTGGGCGGAGTTCCTCGATGCCCTTGCGGCGCATCCCAAGCTTGCGGCCAGGGTGCTCGTCATCCCGGGCAATCACGACATCAACATCGTCGACAAGACCAATCCGGCGCGGCTCGATCTCAATATCGGTCCCAACAGCCGACTGCGCAAAATCCGTACGCTCTCGGCGATGAACAGCCTGCAGGGCTCGCGCGCGCATGTCATCGACTTCACCAGTAAGCGGATCGGCAAGACGCTCGCTGATGCGCTCGAGCCTCACGCGGCGATGCTGTCGCGTTTTGCCGATACGGGACGGCCCTATTTCTCGACGGAAATTTCGGACCTCTGGAACGACGTGTTTCCCATGGTGCTGCCGCCGGAGCGGGAGGACGGGCTCGGCATCATTCTCTTGAACACGAATGCAGACGCGCATTTCTCGTTCACGAATGCGTTGGGCATGATCCCGGCAGAGCAGGTCCAGGGAATCGAGATCGCGACCGCGCAACATCCGCGGGCCCGCTGGCTGATCGCGCTTCACCACCATGTCGTCGAGTATCCGCGGGCGGCGAAAGTTCTTTCGGAGCGGATCGGGACCGCCTTGGTCAACGGCAACTGGTTCCTGCGCAGCCTGCAACCGCTCAAGGAGCGCGCCGTGCTGATGCACGGGCACCGGCATATCGACTGGATCGGGGAGTGCGGCGGGCTCGTCATTGTCTCCGCGCCGTCGCCGGTCATGGAGGCGACCAACGATCTCGACACCTGCTTCTATATCCATACGCTGGAAGCCCGCGGAGACGGGCGGCTTGCCTTGCTCGAGCCGCAACGGGTCACCGTGCGCGGTGAACGGGCAAATGGGGACCGTCCCGCGATCTTGGCTGTCTAGGCGCGGCCGCCCCGGAGCGGGTGAATCGTCATGAAAAAGGGGTGGCAGGCGAATCAGCCGGGAGGGGCTATGCTCAGGTCTGTGCTATCCACTGGCATCACTGTGTTTTTTCGTTTCTATTGTTATTGAACAGCTTTCGTGGTGGCGGCGTTGAGTTAGGATCAAGGGTGCTTGGCGATGCGGGGCCACAATGAAAACGGCACTATTCGTCTGCGGATTGCTGATTGGTCTCATGCCAGAGGCCGGTAGGGCAGACGACGCGTTCTCAGTCACGCGCAACTCGGTGATCACGTTCGGCCATGGCGAGGGGGACACGTTTGGATTGGACGAGATCCAGAAGGACGGCGTGCTGGTCCTCATTCGACCGCGCGGGGAGGCCTGCACGCTTCGCTTTCCGATCGTGCGAGGCGAAATCCTGAGGCTGCGTGCGGTCGGAACACAGGGCGAGCCGCTCGCATGCGAGGCAAAGCTGTTGGGGACAGACGGGCAGGAGGCGCGCTTTAGCGCGCATTGCTCGGAGCAGCTGACGACGTCGAAGTGAGCGAAAGTGCCCTACCGAGCCGACGACAGCAGACGGGGCTCCCAACAAATAGGAACGTCTGGACTTGCCGGGCTCGCCGTCAAGCCGTCGGGGCCGTTCTCACGCGATGATGGAGCATCCGGCCGATAAGGTTGAGGAGAACCTGCGCGGCGAGGATGGCGGTGGTGCCGGCCGGATCGTATTCGCGCGCGACCTCGACCAGATCGACGCCGACGATCGTGCCACGCTTGACGAGGCCGTCCAGCAACTCGAGCACCTCGTAGTATGTGAAGCCGCCATGGGAGGGTGTTCCCGTGCCGGGCGCAATCGACGGGTCGAAGCCGTCGATATCGATGGTCACGTAATACCGCTTGCCCGCGGGAATGCGCTCCAGCACGGCCGACGTCCCGAGCCTTCTGATCTGGCGCACGCTCAGGATGTCGGCGCCCATGCGGCGCGCGTCCTGGTAGCCCTCGCGGGCGGTCGACGAGACGTTCCTGATGCCGAGCTGAGTGATCCCCGTCACGTAACCCCTCTCGGCCGCGCGGCGCATCGGATTGCCGTGGCCAAATCGCACGCCGTGGCGCTCGTCGACGAAATCCAAGTGAGCGTCGAACTGGACGATGTGGATCGGCTCCTCGCCTTCGAAGGCTTCGATGCAGGGAATGTTGACTGAGTGGTCGCCGCCGAGGACGACGGGAATTGCGCCGCGCTCGAGGATCTTGCGCACGGCCGCGGCGATGTTGGCGTGGCTGCGCTGCGTATCGGTGTGGACGATATCCGCGTCGCCGATGTCGACGATGCGCGTCGTCGCGGCGGGGAGATAGGTGATGTCGTCCTCGAAATCGTAGGCACCCGAATGGCCGAAGGCGAACAGCGTCGAGGCTTCGCGGATCGCGCGCGGGCCCGAGCGCGCGCCGGATCGCCACTGCGTTCCCATGTCGAAGGGCGCGCCGAGGACAGCGACGTCGGCATCGATCCGGTCCCAGTCGAGACACACGGGATATTTGCCGAAGGTGCAGAGACCGACGAACGGCAGATCGAGCCGGCCGCTCTCGTAGCCGTGGCTCATGGCCGTGCCTCTTGCGAACGCGGATCGGAGGATTTGGACGCTCTCGCCTCGGCAACGACGCAAAGCAGCTCGAACATCATCGTCGCTCCGACGAGCGCAGTCATGCCGAAAGGATCGAAGGGCGGCGCGACCTCCACGACGTCGGCGCCGATGATGTCGAGGCCTCCAAGCTTGCGCACCATCTGCTGCGCCTCGCGCGTGGTTATGCCGCCGATTTCGGGCGTGCCGGTGCCCGGCGCCATGGACGGGTCGATGATGTCGACATCGAAGGAGACGTATGTAGGCTTGCCGCCCATTAGAGCGACCGCCTCGGCCATCACGTCGTCGATGCCGCGGCCGACAAGCTCTTCGATGAAGACCATGCGGATGCCGGCGTCGCGGGCGTAGTCGTAGTTCGAGGCATCGGAGATGGCGCCGCGCAGCCCGATCTGGATCATGCGTTTGGGATCAAGAAGGCCTTCCTCGATGGCGCGCCGGAAGTGCGTGCCATGCGTGAAGCGGCTCGCGCCGAAGAACGTGTCGTAGGTATCCGAATGAGCATCGAACTGGATCATGCCGACCGGGCCATCGGTCACGATCCCGCGCAGGATCGGCAATGAGATCAGATGATCGCCGCCGGCCGAGAGCGGCACCGCGCCGGCGCGCGCGGATGCCGGCGTAGAAGCTCTCGATCCGTGCAAGAAGTCCATGAGATCGACCGGGTTCACCGGGGCGTCGCCGCAATCGGCGATGCGCGCGCGATCGTAGGGGGACACGCCGCGTCACATGGTGGACGCGGCGCGTCAGGCTCGACTGGTTACGGATCTCACGTGGCCCATGACGCGCGCCGGCGCGGTTGGTCGTGCCGCTGTCAAACGGCACGCCGACGAGGGCGATGTCGACATCGGACGGGTTGGCGATCGGCAGGCGCATGAAGGTCGGGATGCCGGCAAATCGCGGCACCGATCCGGAATCGACGGGCTGGTATGAGCCGGTGGTCATTGCATCGCTCACAGTCCGAACTCGGCTTTCACGGCAGCCGTTATCAGGGAAACGTGATCATCGATGAGCCATTGACCTTTCTCCGCGGCGGCGCCGTGAGCGACCGCGAGCACGCCCGACGCGGGACCGAAGCCCTGGGGTGTAGGTGTGACGTCGTAGGTCGGGAACTTCGCCGGCCCGTCGGAGGGCACCTTGTCCATCTCGACCAGATCCGGGCGCAGCAAGAGCATAAGCGAGGTTTCGAGGAGGCTTGCATGCTCGAGCTCGGTGCCGGGAAAGCCCTCCGGGAAGAGCCGGTCCAGCGTCTCGCGGCGCACGAAATCCCAATACTCGAGGCGCAGGATCTTGGCGTCGCCGATGCCGTCGCGGCGCATCTCGCGATATGCCAGGTCGACACCTTCGACCAGCGGCCAGGCGTTCTCGAAATGGCCGTTGACGACGACGAAGCGGCGCACGCCGTGCTCGCCCAAATTTCGAATGATGTCGCGCACCACGAGCGCGAGCGTCTGCGCGTCGAGGCTGGTCGTGCCGGGGAACGACTGACCACCGCCCGAGCGCGGCTGCGACTTGTATCCGTAGGGAATTGTCGGCGCGACGATGCCGCCGACGTTGCGCGCCACGCGCTCGGCGACGCCCGTCGGCAGCACGACGTCGACGTTGAGCGGCAGATGCGGCCCGTGCTGCTCGGTGGCGCCGACGGGGATGAATACTGGCGCGCCCTTCGCGATCTTGCTCTGGTACTCGGGCCAGCTCAGCTCAGCCATATAGACGCTGTCGACCATTCGCTCTTCTCTCTTTTCTCTTTTCGGTCGCCGGTCAGTGCATTGCCGCGCCGCCGTCGACGCTCAAACATTGTCCGGTGGTGAAGCTGGCCGCCGGGGAGGCGAGGAAAACGATCGCGGCAGCGACCTCCTCGGGCCGTCCGATGCGGCGCAGGGGGTTGTCCGTCTCGAGGGCCTTTTGCTCGGGGCTCATGCGGTCGAATCCAAGGAGGGCCGTATCGATGGGACCAGGTGCGACCGCGTTGACGAAAATGTCGGGGGCCAGCTCGCGCGCCCACGAGCGCGTCAGTGAAAGCATGGCGCCCTTGGTGGCGCAGTATCCGGACGCATTGGCGCGACCGAGAAATGCGAGCTCGGAGGCGATATTGATGATGCGTCCACCAGGCGGCATGGCTTTCAACGCCTCGCGCGCGACGAGAATGGCGCCGCGCAGGTTGACCGCGTACATGCGGTCGAGATCGGCAGCTGAGACGGTGCGCAAGGGCGCGTCGATCTCGACTCCGGCACAGTTCACGAGAATATCGATAACGCCGAGCGACCCTGCGGCCTCTGCGACGGCGCGCACGATCTCCGCCTCCTCGGTCAGATCAGCCACGACCCAATCAGCAGCGCCGTCGGGAGCCGGCAAGCGGTCGAGCCCGGCGACGCGGGCTCCCGCAGCACGGAGCGCATCATAGGCGGCCCGGCCAATGCCGCTCGCGGCGCCGGTGACGAGCGCACATTTGCCGTCGAGGGTGCCTACCATGGCACTTCTCCCCGATCGATGCCGAGCGACTGGCCGGTGATGTTCGCGGCGAGCGGCGAGGCGAGGAACACATACATGCCGGCCACATCTGCTGGCTCCATCAATCCCGGCAAGGCCTGGCCGCCGACGATCTCGGCGAGGAGGGTGCTCTCGTCGCGGCCGGTGCGCTCCGACATGCGCGAAAGCGAAAGCATCGACGTTTCCGTGCGTACCCAGCCAGGGCAGACGGCATTGACGGTGATGCCGCGCGGTCCAAGCTCCTTGGCCCAGCTCTTCGTCAGGCCGATTACGGCGTGCTTGGAGGCGACGTAGGCGCTGAAGAGCGGCTCGCCGATGCGGCCCCATATCGAGGCCGTGTTGATGATGCGGGCGCCGTCACGCATGTGGCGCAATATGGCGCGGGTTACGAGGAAGGTTCCGGCGATATTGATCTCGACGATGCGCCGGAAGGTCGCCTCGTTGTCAGCGCTGAAATCGTCGAGCGGCGTCATGCGCTCGAGCCCGGCGTTGTTGATCAAGGTGTGAATTGGGCCCAGGAGGTCGGCGAGGACCTGCACGGCACCGGCGTCGGTGATGTCGACGACGTATCCCGCAGCGCCGATGCTGGCGGCGGCGTCGATGACGGCTGCGTCGTCGGCGAGGATGTGCAGATCCGCGCCGGTCTTGGCGAAGGCTTGGGCGATGCCGAAGCCGATGCCGCGGCTCGCGCCCGTAACGAGGACCGTCTGTCCCGCAAGACTGATCGAAGCATTGTTCATGCCTCAGCCACCGCACTTTGGCGGACGAGGTGCAGCACCTCGGTTCGCAGCCGGAAGAAATCTGGATCATCGCGCAGATCGAGTGTGCGGCGCGCGCCGAGACGGGCAACGACGTCGATCAGAGCAATCGCCCGCGCCGGGCGGGGCGAGAAGACAACGATGCGGTCGGCGAGGAAGACCGCCTCCTCGACGTCGTGCGTGACGAAGACGATCGTCTTTGCGTCCTCGGATTGAATGCGACGCAATTCGACCTGGAGGCCTTCGCGACGTTGGGCATCGAGGGCACCGAACGGCTCGTCCATGAGGAGGACGTCGGAGCCGGCCGCCAGCATACGGGCGATCGCAACGCGCTGACGCATGCCGCCGGAGACCTTGTTCGGGTAGGCATTGGCGAAGTCACGCAGGCCGACGAGCGACAGGTAGTGGTCGCGGCGGCTGGCCTTCTCGGCAGGGCTCAGATCATCGCGGTAGCGCATGCCGTAGGCGACGTTCTCGGCGACCGTCAGCCAGGGGAACGACGAATAGGATTGAAAGACCATGCCGCGGCGGCGGTCCGGGGGGCCGACGGCGCTGCCTTGGAGGCGGATGGTGCCTTCGCTCGGCATATCCAAGCCGCCGACCATGCGCATCAGGGTCGTCTTTCCGCAGCCGGAGGGGCCGAGGAAGACGACGAACTCGTTCCTCGCCACGTCGAGATTGAAGTAGGGGGCGACGACGTCGAGCGCGCCGAAGCGTTTGGCGATGCGATCGAACGTCAGATAAGGCGCGGCCATGGACGCCTCACAGATACCGGAACATGCGGCGATGAAGGAGGCGCAGCAACTGATCGGTGACGAGGCCGATGATGCCGATGGCGACGACGCCGGCCATCACCTCGGGCGTTTTCATGTAGCGGCGCGCGGTCCAGATGACGAAGCCGAGGCCCGAATCCGCGGCGACGATCTCGGCGATGATGAGATAGGTCCAGCACCAGCCGAGCGTGATGCGCAGGTTGTCGACGAGGCTCGGCAGCATGGCGCGGAATGCGACGTCCTTCAGAACCTGCCGCGGCTTTGCGCCGACCGTATAGGCGATCTCGACATACTCCTGCGGGACGCGGCGCATGTCGTCGGCAACGAGCAGCACCAGCTGGAAGAATGTGCCGAGCCAGAGAAGGAAGATCTTCGTCGTCTCGCCGACGCCGAACCAGATGATACTGAGCGGAACGAGGGCGGGGACGGGCAGATAGCGGATGAAGTCGATGATCGGCTCGAGCGCGGCGCCGATGCCCCGGTAGGCGCTCATCAGAATGCCGATCGGAATCGCCATCACCGCGGCGAGGATGAATGCGCCCCATACGCGCATCGTCGAGATGCCCGCGTCCCAGAGCAGACCCTCTTGCGTGATCATATGAGTGAGCGCGCCGAGGACCGCGCTCGGGGCCGGCAGGAAGAGAGGCGCGGCGATGCCGAGCCTCGAAACAGCCTCCCAGGCGCCGAGGACGGCGGCGCAGGCGGCGGTGCCGATCAGTGCCTGGAGCCAGCGGGGGACATCGCCGCGGAGCGATGTGAGAGCATGCCAAAGCGACGGCTGCACGCCCTTACGCACCGCCTCGCGGCGGACTGGTGTCACGACTCGCTCGCTTCCAGCCTTCACCGCAACGACGCTGGCCTCGCTCATCCCCTGACTTTCAGGGGATCTTGGCGATGACAGAATTGTCGATCTGCTGGTCAGCCGCAAGCTTGTTGTCTGCAGCTCCATTCTCAAGGTTCAGCCCCATGACCGTGTCGAAGATCTCATAGAGCTTGCCCGGCGCCCCGGGCTTGCCGAGATAGGTCTTGGCCTCGGCGAGATTGGTAAACTTGAGCGCGCTGGCGATGGTGTCCTTAGTCTCGGCTTCAGTGAGCTTGAAGTGGGGCGCCGCGAGCTTGATGAACTTATCGGGCTCGTTCTCGAAATAGGCGACGCCCTTGTAGATGGCGGCCAGGAACTTCTCGTACTTGGCGGGGTTGGCCTTGAGGTCGTCCTGACGCGCGGTGATGATGTCGATGATGAGGCCCGGATAGTCCTTCGACGACGCCAGCATATGCGGCTTGCGGTCGGCGAGGTTCTTCACCGCCTGAGACATGAAGGGCTCGTAGCTCGCGACCGCCGCGATCGACGGGTCGGCGAAGACGGCGACGGTATCGGCGGTGGCGATATCCTTCACCTTCACGTCCTTCAGCGACAGGCCGACCTTCTTCAGCTCCATCTGCAGTATCAGCCTGGCCGGTATGTTGGGCTCGACGGCGACGATCTTGCCTTTGAGATCGGCGGGCTTGGCGATGCTCCCGTCGGCGATCACGCCATCGCCGCCGAGCGATTCATCGATGGTGCCGATGATGATACCGGGGGTCTTGTCGTCGCGCGGGCGGCCCTGGTGCTCGCCCACCGTGCGCATGTCGACCTCGATCTCGCCCTTGGCCATGGCGGCGAGCACGTTGGTGCGGTCATCCTCGAAGCGGATGTCCACGTCGATACCCGCCTCTTTGAAGTAGCCGAGATCGATTGCCACGAGAACCGGCGAGTAGCCGACCCAGGTCGGGCAGAGGATGCGGATCTTTTCGGCGGCGTCGGCGGCGGTGGCGAGGCTCGTGGCCGACAGGGCTGCGGCCAGGAGCAAGCCGGCCGTACGCGACAAATGGGGTGAGCGAGAGCGGGCGGATGACGGGGGCTGGCGCATGACGAACCTCTCTGAATGGCTCAGGCGCCGATGTTCGCGCGAATTCATATTGACGAGTATCTATTTTAATCGATTGAAACATTGAATATTGTCGATGCAGAAACGGGGCTCAGCATGGCGAAATCACCTTCCGGAGCGGCTTCCTTGAGTCAGGGCCGGCGCATGCGCCGGCTCGACAACATCGATCTGCGCCTGCTTCGGGTCTTCGTGACCCTGGCCGAATCCGGCAGCTTTCAGGCCGCCCAGATCGCTCTCAACCTCTCGCAATCGACCTTGAGCACGCACGTCGCCGCGCTCGAGCAGAAGCTCGGCGGCAGCCTGTGCGTACGGGGTCGCCGCGGCTTTCGCCTGACGCCCTTCGGGGAGGCGACGCTCCAGGCGGCGACCCGGCTTTTCGCCGATATCGACGCCTTCCAGCAGCGGCTCGGCCGGCGCAATGGCGAGCTGGTCGGACGCCTCAGGATCGGCATCGTCGATGGCGTCGTGAGCAATCCGGCGCTGGGGCTTCAGACCGCCATCGGCCGCTACATGGAGCGCGGCCCCGGTGTCTTCGTCGATCTCGAGCTCGGCACGCCGCACGAGCTCGAACGGGCGGTCGCCGAGGGGCGGCGGCATGTGGTGATCGGGCCGTTCTCGCAGAAGGCGCCGGGCATCGTCTATACGCCGCTGCACCGAGAGCCGCATGCGCTCTATTGCGGCAAGAACCACCCGCTGTTCGCGCGGGCACCCGAGAGCGTAACTCATGAGGATATCGAGCGTTCGCTCTTTTCGGTGCGGAGCTACCGGCATCTCGACGATCTCTACCGCGTGGGTCACCCGAGAGCGAGCGGCGCGGTCATTCATATGGAGGCACAGGTCATGCTGATCCTCTCCGGCCACTTCGTCGGATTTCTGCCGTGCCATATCGGCGACGAGTGGGCGGAGCAGGGGCTCATGCGATCGCTGCGCAACAAGGTTTATGCGCATGCTTCTCAGCACTTCGCGGCGTACCGGCGCATGGCGGCCGACGATCCGCTCGTCTCCGCATTTCTGCAGGAACTGCAGCGTCAGGCGAAAGGCTGACGGGTCGCGATGCGCGTCGCGCGCGGATGCACACGATCCGTGCAGATTCGATTTCGCTTGCGGGCGAGCGGATCGTTTTGCAGTGATGGAGCAACGTTGACTCCTCCGAAGCTGGCAGCTCTCCTCCGATGTTTGCAAGCGCGTCTTCCACTTCTGCGGCCGCCCCGGCAAGCGCTACGGTGCCGAGATATTTGCGTTCGAGAGGTGAAGTCGGCGCACGTTTCATTCGTGCCGGCGGCGTGACACGTCTTCAGGATCTCTATGAGACCGGCGGCCTCAGACTGAAACTTCCCAACGCCGGCGCGGCGTGCGAGGGCGTGATCATCAATACGGCGGGCGGGCTCACGGGCGGCGACGAAAGCCGGTTCACATGCGACCTCGGCCCCGGAGCGCGGGTGCGCATCGCAACCCAATCGGCCGAGAAGGTCTATCGTGCGGAGGCCGGTCCCGCGCAGGTCGCCGTCGCTCTTCACCTCGACAAAAGATCGGCGCTGGCTTGGTTGCCGCAGGAGACGATCCTCTTCGACGGCGCCGGCTTCGTTCGGACGCTCGACGTCGACATGGCTGAGAGCGCGACGCTGACGCTGCTCGAGATCGCCGTATTCGGGCGCACCGCGCGCGGCGAGCGCGTCACGGCCGGCCGGTTTCATGATCGATGGCGCGTACGGCGTGGCGGAGAGCTCATCTTCGCGGAGAGCGTGCGGCTCGATGGCGACATCGCGGCGCTGCTCGATATACCGGCTGTCGGCAGCGGCGCTTGTGCCATCGCGACGCTTCTGCATGTTGCGCCGAACGCAGAGACCAAGCTGAAGACGGTCCGCACGGCGCTCGCCCGCGCAGGCACTGACTGCGGCGCGAGCGCTTGGAACGGCATGCTCGTTGCCCGTTTTTGTGGAGGCAACTCGCTTTCGCTTCGCCGCGATGCCGCGCTTGCGCTCGCAAGAGTTCTGCCGGGAGGGTTGCCGCGCATATGGGCGTTCTAGCAGGGGGAGATCATCCATGAACCTCACGCCGCGAGAGAAGGACAAGCTTCTCATTGCCATGGCGGCCGTCGTGGCGCGGCGGCGCCTCGAGCGCGGGGTCAAGCTGAACCATCCCGAGGCCGTGGCGCTCATCACGGACGCGGTGGTCGAGGGTGCGCGCGATGGGCGCACCGTGGCGGAGCTGATGGAGTTCGGCGCGAAAATCCTCCGCCCCGATCAGGTCATGGACGGAATTGCCGAGATGATCGCCGACGTGCAGGTGGAGGCGACGTTTCCCGACGGCACCAAGCTCGTCACGGTGCACGATCCGATCCGCGGCGGAAAGGGTGCCGCGCTCGTCCCCGGCGAGGTGACGACGGAGGATGGCGACATCGCACTCAACGACGGCGCGACGCGCATCGTGCTTACGGTCGCCAATACGGGAGACCGGCCGATCCAGGTCGGCAGCCACTATCATTTCTTCGAGACGAACCCGGCGCTGCGCTTCGACCGCGAGAAGTCGCGGGGCGCCAGGCTCGACATTCCTGCCGGCACGGCTGTGCGCTTCGAGCCCGGCCAAACGCGCGAGGTGACGCTCATCCCGTTCGCGGGCAAACGGGAAGTCTATGGGTTCAGGCAACAGGTCATGGGCAAGCTCTGATGGCCGCTCGCCTCTCACGCGCCGCCTACGCGGACATGTTCGGCCCGACGACGGGCGATCACGTGCGGCTCGCCGACACGGCGCTCGTCGTCGAGGTCGAGCGCGATTTCACGCTCTACGGCGAGGAGGTGAAGTTCGGCGGCGGCAAGGTCATTCGCGACGGCATGGGCCAGAGCCAGGTGACGCGCGCCCAAGGCGCCGTCGACACGGTCATCACGAACGCTCTCATTGTCGATCATTGGGGGATCGTCAAAGCCGACGTCGGGCTCTCGGGCGGGCGTATCGCCTCAATCGGCAAGGCCGGTAACCCCGACGTGCAGCCGGGGGTTACGATCGTCATCGGTCCCGGAACCGAGGTGATTGCTGGCGAGGGCAAGATCCTGACCGCCGGCGGCTTCGACACGCACATCCATTTCATCTGCCCGCAGCAGATCGAGGAGGCCCTCATGTCGGGCATCACCTCGATGCTGGGCGGCGGAACTGGGCCGGCGACGGGAACCAACGCGACGACTTGCACGCCGGGGCCCTGGCACATCCAGCGCATGATCGAGGCCGCGGACGCCTTTCCGATGAATCTCGGATTCGCGGGAAAGGGGAACGCGTCGCTGCCGGCCGGTCTTGTCGAGCAGATCGAAGCGGGCGCGTGCGCCTTGAAGCTGCACGAGGATTGGGGAACCACACCGGCCGCGATCGACTGCTGCCTCTCGGTTGCCGACGATCACGACGTCCAGGTGATGATCCATACCGACACGCTGAACGAGTCGGGGTTCGTCGAGGACACGATTGCGGCCTTCAAGGGCCGCACCATCCATGCCTTCCACACCGAGGGTGCGGGCGGCGGACACGCGCCCGACATCATCAAGGTGGCGGGGCTCAAGAACGTGCTGCCGTCATCCACGAATCCGACGCGGCCGTTCACCGTCAACACGCTGGACGAGCATCTCGACATGCTGATGGTGTGCCACCATCTCGACAGCGCGATCCCGGAGGACCTGGCGTTCGCCGAGAGCCGTATCCGCAAGGAGACGATCGCGGCCGAGGATATTCTGCATGATCTCGGCGCGCTCGCCATGATGTCGTCCGACAGCCAGGCGATGGGGCGCATCGGCGAAGTCATCATCCGCACGTGGCAGACGGCCGACAAGATGAAGCGCCAGCGGGGAGCGCTTCCCGGCGACGGGCGAAGCGACAACCACCGCGTCAAGCGCTACATCGCCAAGTACACGATCAACCCCGCGATCGCGCACGGCGTGTCGCAACACATTGGTTCGGTGGAAGCCGGCAAGCTCGCCGATCTCGTGCTGTGGTCGCCGGCGTTCTTCGGCGTCAAGCCCGATCTGGTGCTGAAAGGCGGATCGATCGTCGCCGCGGCGATGGGGGATCCCAACGCCTCGATCCCCACGCCCCAGCCCGTGCACTATCGTCCGATGTTCGCGGCCTTCGGCAAGGCGCTCACGGAAAGCGCGCTGACGTTCGTGTCCAAGACCTCGCTCGACAAGGGTCTGGCGGAGCGGATCGGCGTGCAGAAGCGGCTGGTGGCGGTCGAGAATGTGCGCGGCGGCATATCGAAGTCGAGCATGATCCACAATACTGCCACGCCGGTGATCGAGGTCGATGCCGAGACGTATCGCGTGACCGCCGATGGTGAGCTGCTGGTCTGCGAGCCGGCGAAAGAGCTGCCCATGGCGCAGCGCTATTTTCTGTTCTGAGGAGCGCCCGATGCTGCGTGCGGTCTCATGTGTCGAAGGTGGAGCTGGCGACGGGCCCATCGACGACGAGGTGACGCTCGACTTCGACCAGCGGCACCGGCGCCGCCTCAGCATGATGGGAGCCCGCGGTCTCGAATTCCTTCTCGATCTCGCCAAGGCGCGGCGTCTACGCCACGGCGATGCGTTGATTCTAGAAGACGGGCGGCGTGTGCGGGTCAACGCTGCGCCTGAGCCGCTTGCCGAGATTCGTGCAGGTGCTGGCGGCGATCTCGTGCGCGTCGCCTGGCATCTCGGCAACCGCCATCTGCCGGTCATGCTGGCGGAAGGCCGCCTGCTCATCCGCCGCGACCACGTCATCGAGGATATGGTGCGCGGTCTCGGCGCAACCGTTTCGCACATCGAGGCGCCGTTCGATCCAGAAGGCGGCGCCTATGCCGGAGGCGGCCACGCCCATCAACATCACCACGACAACGATGACGCGCGTGACTGAGCGGGCTGAGACTACGATCGCCCTACAACTTGCGGAGTCCGACTCTGGGTCGCCGCATGCAGCCGGCTCATCTCAGAGTCTGCCGACGGTCGCGCTCATGGCTTGGCTCACGCCGTCGTTCCCGGTGGGAAGCTTTGCTTTCAGTCACGGCATCGAATGGGCCGTCGAGGCAGGCGATGTTAGGGACGCGACCAGCGCCGCAGACTGGATCGGAGCCCTTCTTGCGCACGGCGGCCCGCGCAACGATGCGATCGTGCTCGCCAATGCTTGGCAGGCGGTCACGGACGGGGATCGCGTTGCGCTCGTCCAATCCAATGAGCTCGCGCTCGCCCTTGCCGGGTCGCGAGAGCGGCGGCTTGAGACGACGGCGCAGGGCAATGCCTTTCTTGCTGCCGTGCGCGCTGCATGGTGCAATCCCGGCGTCGACGTGGCGGCCAAGTCGGCCGAGAGTGATTTGGCCTATCCCGTGGCCGTCGCTATCGCCGCCGCCGCGCACGGGATACCGCGCGTGGCGACGCTCGAGGCCTTCTGCCTGGCGGTTGTCCAGAATCTCGTCTCGGCCACGATCCGCCTCAGCGCGATCGGCCACTCCGACGGCCAGCGTGTCATTGCCGCGTCGCTGCCGGCGGCGCTGAGGCTTGCGCACGAGGCTGAGCATCTCGAGCTCGATGACGTCGGGGGCGCCGCCTTCCGTTCGGATATCGCCGCTCTCAGACATGAAACCCAATACACAAGGCTCTTCCGCTCATGACGCAGACAGCTCATGGCCCATTGCGGGTCGGCATCGGGGGCCCGGTGGGCTCGGGCAAGACGGCGCTCATGGAAGCGCTGTGCAAGATCTATCGCGACAGCCTCGACATCGTTGCCATCACCAACGACATCTACACCAAGGAGGACGCGCTTATCCTGACGCGTGCAGGCGCATTGCCTCCGGAGCGCATCATGGGCGTCGAGACCGGAGGGTGCCCGCACACGGCGATCCGCGAGGATTGCTCGCTCAACCTGGCGGCAGTCGCCGAGATGCGCGGCAAGTTCCCGAACGTCGATCTGGTGCTGATCGAATCGGGCGGCGACAATCTCGCCGCAACCTTCTCGCCGGAGCTCGCCGACATCACGATCTACGTCATCGACGTGGCGCAAGGCGAGAAGATCCCGCGCAAGGGTGGACCCGGCATCACACGCTCCGACCTGCTCGTCATCAACAAGATCGATCTCGCGCCCCATGTCGGAGCGAGCCTCGAGGTGATGGAGCGCGACGCCAAGCGCATGCGCGGCGAGCGGCCCTTCGTTTTCACAAACATCCGCGGCGGCAAGGGTGTGGCGGAGGTCGCAGCCTTCATCACCCGCGCCGGCGGCCTCGATGGCGGAACGGGATCGGTCAGCACGAAAGACAGGAGGATTTCATGAGAAAGCTCGCAGTCTGCGCGCCGCTCGCATTTGTCTTCGCGTCGCAGCCGGCCTTGGCGCACGTGGGCTTGCATGACAGCGGCGGGTTCACGCACGGGTTCATGCATCCAATCGGTGGCGCAGACCATGTGCTGGCCATGGTCGCCGTCGGCATTCTTGCCGCCCAACTCGGCGGGCGCGCGCTGTGGCTCGTGCCCGGCGCGTTCGTCGCCATGATGATCGCTGGTGGTTGGCTCGGCTTCGCGGGCGTTGAGCTGCCTCTCGTCGAGACCGGGATTGCGGCATCGGTATTCGTGCTCGGTGCGCTGGTGGCGCTCGACGTCAAGCTGCCCGTTGCGCTCGCCGTAGCACTCGCCGGCGGCTTTGCCCTGTTTCACGGCCATGCTCACGGCACCGAGCTGCCGGGGGGAAGCGCGCCTGTCTCGTTCGCGCTGGGCTTCGTGGTCGCGACCGCGCTCTTGCACGGGGCCGGTGTCGCGCTTGGGCTCTCTTTTCGCGGCATCAGCGACAGGCCCCGGGTCTGGGTGGGACGCGTCGTCGGTGGCGCCATGGCAGCCGCCGGAGCGGTGCTCCTTTCAGCATCATAGCGGCGCGGCTTTACAAATATTCATATTGGTGAAAGCTTCCAGATGATTTTCATCTATCTGGGACCAGCGCAGTATGCGCGAGGCAGCAAACAAATCCGTCTGGGACGATATCTCCCCTCCGCCTGCGGTAGTCAGTCATCCGCTCGGGGCTCGAGAGCAGAGCGACCTCGTCATCATCGGCGGCGGAATACTGGGTCTTTCCGCTGCACTTCACGCAGCGCGAATGGGCTCTTCGGTTCGCGTGCTCGAGGCAGGAGAGATCGGCGGGGCGGCATCGGGGCTCAACGGCGGACAAGTCATCCCCGGTTTCAAGCATGACCCGGATTGGCTTCTCGAGCATTTCGGCGACAAGCGCGGCGAGGAGCTGATCCGCTTCGGCGCCGGGACCGCAGACGCCGTCTTCGACCTCATTGAACGCGAGCGCCTCGACGTGCCGCGCAAGCGTGCAGGGTGGATTCAAGCCGCACATACGGAAAAAGCGACCGAGGCCGCCGAGCGGCGGGCGCAGCAATGGATCGCCCGCGGCGTTGCGGCGAGGGTCCTATCGGGCGCGGAGATTGCCAAGGCGACCGGCGCCCGGGGATATGTCGGCGGCTGGCTCGACCCGCGCGCCGGCGTCATTCATCCCCTCGCCTATACGCAGGAGCTCGCCAGAGTTGCCGCCGCGGCGGGCGCGAGGATCGCGACGCAGGCCCGCGCAATCAGGCTCTTGCGACGCGACGGCTCTTGGACGATCGAAATCGCGGATGGGCGCACGCTCCGTGCCAAGAGCGTGATCGTTGCCACCAACGCCTACACCGACGGCCTCGTGCCGGGGCTCGCCCGCACGCTCGTCCCACTGCATTCGTTTCAGATCGCCACGGCGCCGCTCACCGCGCCTCAAGGCCTGTCCATCCTGCCGGGCGGCCAGGCGGTGTCGGATTCGCGGCGCATCCTCGTCTACTATCGGAAAAGTCCCGGACGGCCGGCTGATGCTCGGCGGGCGCGGCAGCATGGCAGAGCCCGTGAGCCCGCGCGCCTGGGCCCATCTCGAGCATGCGATGGAGCGCCTTTTCCCCGCGCTGGGGGGTGTCGCCATCGAGAAGCGATGGTTCGGGCGGGTGGCGATGACGCTCGACCACCTGCCGCACCTGCATGAGCCGGAGCCGGGCTTGCTCGCCGCCGTGGGCTGCCAGGGCCGGGGGATCGGCCTCATGACGGCGCTCGGCCCACGCCTTGCGGACTATGTCGTCTCAGGCGACAGGTCGGCATTGCCGCTTCCGGTGACGCCGATCCGGCCGATACCCCTGCATCGCTTCCGGCACATCGGCATTGGGGCAGCGATTGCGTGGTACCGGATGATCGACGCGCTCGGCTACTAGGCCGTCGACGATTGACATATTCGAATTTGTGAAAAATACTGGCTCAGTTTCAGGAAACCGAGCCATGACATCCGTCGTCGGCACCGGCAGTGCGTACTCAGACCGTTCGAGCCGGCTGTTCCGGGTCGGCATGACGGCGCCGGGTATGCTGGCGGGACTCGGGCTCGTCCTGTTTCCACTCGCAATCGTCCTTTTCCTCTCCGTTCGCCACAACGACGGCTCGTTGCTCGGAGCGGGCTTGACGATTGCGAACTTCGCGACTGCGCTCTCCGATCCGCTCTATGCAACTGTGATCCTGCGCTCGCTCGCCATCGCGGGACTGGTCACGCTGGCGACGGTCGTTACTGCCTACCCGGTCGCGTACTACCTCGCGTTTCACGCGGGCCCGCGCCGCGCCCTCATCCTGTTCCTCGTGACGCTGCCGTTCTGGACCAGCTATCTGCTGCGCGTGTTTGCGTGGAAAATCGTGCTGGCGTTCAACGGCGTGCTGAACTCGGCGCTGCTCACGACCGGGATCACGAGCGAGCCGATCCTCGCCTTTCTCAATACGCCGGCCGCCGTGGTGGTGACGCTGGCGCATGCCTATGCGGTTTTCGCCATCCTGCCGATCTACGTGGCGCTGCAGACCATTCCGCGCTCTCTGCTCGAAGCGGCCTCGGATCTCGGTGCGCACCCTTTCGCCGTCTTTCGCAAGGTCATTCTGCCGATGTCGATGCCGGGCGTGCTGGCTGCGGCGCTCGTCGTCTTCGTGTCGACGGTCGGCGACTACGTCACCCCCTCACTCGTCGGCGGGCCATCCAGCACCATGATCGGGTCGATCATCCAAGCTCAGTTCGGCAAGGCGAACGATTGGCCGTTCGGCTCGGCCCTGTCAGTCATCGTCATGCTCGTGGTTCTCGCGGTCGTGCTCGCGGTCCGGCTCGGTGACAAGCGTTTCGGGAGCCGAACATGAGTGATGATGGCCATCGCAGAAACCCTTGGCTCGAGGCCTATATCGGGGCCTACATCATCTTCCTCTATCTGCCGATCGCGCTCATACCGCTCTTCTCGTTCAACGATGCCATTCAGGCGGCGTTCCCGCTCAAGGGCTTCACACTCGCCTGGTACGAGAGCCTTCTCGACAACGACACGCTGCATCGCGCGGTGAAGACGAGCATTCTCGTCGGGCTAACGGCGGCGTTTCTGGCGACGACCGCCGGGATCACGATCGCGTACATGGAGATCACGGGAGGCGACCGCGTTTCGGCAGCCATATCCGCGCTGGCAAGGCTGCCGATCCTCATTCCCGGCGTGATCGTCGGCATCGCGCTCCTGATCCTCGTCAACCTCGCGGGCCTCGGTCCGTCTCGCACGTCGATCATCCTCGGTCACACGCTCGTTGCCCTGCCGACAACGGTCGTCATCCTGCGCAGCAGGTTCGCGGCTTTGCCCCGCAGCCTGAGCGAGGCGGCGATGGATCTCGGCGCCAGCGAATGGATCACCTTCCGGCGCGTGATGCTGCCGCTCGCCACGCCGGCCATCGTATCGGCGTTCCTGCTGTCGTTCCTGACATCGTTCGACGAGTTCATCGTCGCGTTCTTTCTGGCCGGCACGGAACCCACGCTGCCGATCTACATCTGGAGCCAGCTTCGCTATCCGAGGTCCTTGCCCGGCGTCATGGCGCTCGGATCGATCACTCTGGCGGTGTCCATCGCGATCGCGACCGCCGCCGAACTCATCCGCCGCCGCGGCGCCAGCGGCGCGATCGCGCTTCCGGTCGGTGTGGCCGGTGCCCAGGCGCAAGTCCAGTAACCGCACAAGCAGGAGAGGATATCCAATGCACAGATCGACGACGAAGGCTCGGCTCAGTAAAGCCATTGGCGGCCTCGCACTGGTCGCATCCGCCATCTGCGCGCCCGCGCTTGCCGCGGACAAGCTCACGTACTTCACGTGGTCGGGCTACGAGCTGCCCGATTTCAACAAGAGCTTCCTTGCCGCCCATGCCGATGGCGTCGAAGCGACGATCTTCAGCGACGACGACGATGCCTTCACCAAGGTCAAGGCCGGCTTCCACCCCGACATCGCGCATCCCTGCTACGACAAGATCGCGCGCTGGAACAAGGAGGGGCTGCTGCAGCCCATCGACACCAAGAAGCTGAAGAACTGGGACAAGATCTTCCCCGTCTTCAAGAACCTGCCCGACATTCAAGCCGGCGACGGCAAGGTGTGGATGGTGCCGTGGGACTGGGGCAATACCTCGATCACCTACCGCACCGATCTGATCAAGAATCCGGAGATGAGCTGGAACCTTCTCTGGGACAAGCAGTACAGCGGCCGCATCTCGACCATCGATGCCGTGCACGACACGCCGGTCGTCGCCGCGCTGGTGGCTGGCGTCAATCCATTCGACATGAGTGCGGCGGACATGGAGAAGGTTGGCGCTAAGCTACGTGAGCAGCGGCCGCTGCTGCGCGGCTATACCACCGATCCGACGTCCGTCCAGCAGTCGCTCGCAAGCGGCGAGCTGGTTGCGGCAATGACGTGGAACGATGCGGCGACCGCGTTGAAAAAGCAGGGCGTGAAGGTCGAGTTCATGAAGCCGAAGGAGGGTATGCTCACCTGGGCCTGCGGCTTTGTCCTGCTCAAGGATGCCAAGAACGTCGACCTTGCCTATGACTTCATGAACAGCCGCATGGAGCCCGAGTTCGAGCAAGGAGCTACTCACGCAATACGGTTACGGCGCGGCGTCGAGCGCGGCGTTGGCACTCGTTCCCAAGGAGGAGCTCGAGCGCATCCAGATTCCGGCGGATCCCGATGCGGTCTTGAAGAGCACCGTCTTCACGGGGCCGATGAAGCAGAACGACGACATTGCCAAGCTGTTCGAAAAGGTGAAGGCCGGCGGCTAAGCTCGCCCAAGGCCGCGCCGGCGAACACCGGCGCGGCTTATTCAAGAAGGAACATGATCGTGACAGCCGACGACGTGGGCGACTCTCTCGACGAGGCGGCGGATGCGCCGCCGCTCGAGAGCTCTGACGCGGACGTGCGTGTCGGGCGCCGAATCCGTGCGCTCAGGATCGAACGCAACCTGGCTCTGGCCGATGTGGCGCAACGGGCCGGCATTTCCGTCGGCGCGTTGAGTCAGATCGAGCGGGGACTCTCCTCGCTGCGGGTGCGCGTGCTGTGGCCGCTCGCGGCCGCGCTCGGGATAGAGCCACACAGCTTATTTGCAGACGGCGACGACACGGCAAGCGACATTTATGTCGTGCGCTCGACCAGCCGCCGCGAGATGCCGGTCCGGTCCGAGGGCATCCGCAAGGAGCTGCTGTCGCCGCCCGGAGCCGTTCTCACGGGGCTATTGGTCTACGTCGAGCCCAACGGCGGCACGCGAGCGGCCTACGCCCACGCCGGGCACGAGTTCGGCCTCGTCAGGGCGGGCGAGGTTGAGCTGACAATCGACCACGTCGTCTACCGCCTCAAGGCCGGCGACAGCTTTGCCTTCAAGAGCACGCTCAAGCACGAGTTCCGCAACCCGGGCTCGGAGCGCTGCGAAATCATTTGGATCAATACCGCCAGGCCGTCCGAGGTTGGCAATGGCGCCTGAGCCGCTCTTGCGTCTCGATGCGGTCACCAAGGTTTTTCCCGGCGGCATAATCGGGCTCGACCGCGTCGATCTCGAGGTCGGTCAGGGCGAGTTCGTGAGCATCCTCGGTCCGTCGGGGTGCGGAAAGACGACGTGCCTCAGGGTCGTGGCCGGCTTCGAGGAGCCGAGCAGCGGCCGCGTGCTGCTCGACGGCACCGACATCACGGCGCTTCGCCCTTACGACCGGCCGGTGAATACGGTTTTTCAGGACTACGCGCTCTTTCCGCACATGAACGTGGCGGAGAACGTGGGCTTCGGTCTCTCTTTGCGCTCGCTCACGGCAGACACGATGCGGCGCAAGGTCGGGGACGCCCTGGATCTGGTCGGGCTCGCAGACAAAGTGGAGACGCGCGTGTCGGCCCTTTCGGGCGGGCAGCGGCAACGCGTGGCTCTGGCGCGGGCCCTCGTCTGTGAGCCGCGCGTGCTGCTGCTCGATGAACCGCTGTCGGCGCTCGACGCTCATTTGCGCGAGCAGATGCAAGTCGAGCTGAAACGGCTGCAGGCGCGCCTCGGGACGACCTTCATCATGGTCACGCACGATCAAACGGAAGCCCTTTCCATCTCAGACCGCGTCGCAGTGATGAGTCACGGCCGTATCGAGCAGATCGCGCCGCCGCCCGTGCTTTACGATGCGCCGGCCACGCGCTTCGTCGCCACGTTCATCGGGACGATGAACGTGCTCGAGGGGCGTACGCTGGACGCAAGCGCGGGCAAGCTGCGTCTCGCCGTCGGCCCGCTCGCCTTCGACGCCTCCGCAAATGGTGAGGTTCCTGCGCCTGGGCGGGGGGAAGGCGTCGCGGTGTGCATCCGGCCCGAGGATATCCTGATCGAGGCCGGGGCTTCGGCCGATGCCGCGCCGGCGCGCGTCGTCGCGACTGTGTTCCACGGGCGCACCCTTCGGCTGCATGCCGAGCTTGGCGACGGAACGGCGCTCACGATCGACGCGCCACGCCGCGCGGGTGAAGGGCCATTTACGCCCGGCGAGACGATCCACGTCAGGGTGCGTCCCGGCGCTGCTCGGGCGCTGCTTTCGGCCTGACACGATGATGCGGCATCTCGCAGAGGCGATCGAGGCCCAATCCGGGCCTCAACGCCTTGGCCGGCCGTTGTCGCCCTGAATGCGGTGGAGCGCTGCGACCAGCGCGTCGATCTCGGCGCAGGTATTGTAGAGGGCGAACGAAGGACGGACCGTCGCCTCGTGGCCGAAGCGGCGCAGGATCGGCTGGGCGCAGTGGTGGCCCGAGCGCACGGCAATGCCTTCGCGATTGAGCGCAGAGCCCACCTGCTCGCTCGGCACGCCGTCCAGCACGAAC
The DNA here is from genome assembly GCA_963716835.1 of uncultured Alphaproteobacteria bacterium. Lineage (GTDB taxonomy): Bacteria > Pseudomonadota > Alphaproteobacteria > Rhizobiales > Hyphomicrobiaceae > Hyphomicrobium_C. The sequence goes on from CAVQUQ010000013.1 coordinate 221,012, forward strand.
GAGATGACGCCCGCCTTCTCCGCCGCGTTGCCGACGATCGTGAGGCCCGGCACATCGCGCAGGAGCCGCGTGGCATAGACGATGAGCCCGTGCTCGTAGCGGTTGATGGTGTCGATGCCGATGCGCTCCACATAGTCGATCGCGGCGCCGAGGCCGACGGCGTCGGCGATATTGCCGGTGCCGGCTTCGAAGCGTCCCGGTGCGCTGTGGTAGATCGTCCGCTCGAAGGTCACATCCTGGATCATGTTGCCGCCGCCCTGCCAGGGCGGCGACTCGTTCAGGATATCGAGCTTGCCGTAGAGCACGCCGATGCCCGTCGGGGCGAACACCTTGTGGCCGGAGAACACATACCAGTCGGCATCGAGCGCCTGCACGTCGGCGCGCATGTGCGAGACGGCCTGTGCGCCATCGACGAGGGCCTTGGCGCCGACGCGGTGCGCCATGTCGACCATCGCTTTGGCCGGCGTCACCGTGCCGATCGCGTTCGCGACCTGCGTGAAGGAGACGAGCTTGACGCGCGAGGTGAGAAGCTTGGCGTACTCGTCGAGCAGCACCTCGCCGTTGTCGTCGACGGGCGCGACACGCAGGACAGCCCCCGTCTCCGCCGCGAGTTGCTGCCAGGGCACGATGTTGGCGTGATGCTCGAGATGCGTGATGACGATCTCGTCACCCTTGCCGATGTACTGCTTGCCCCAGGACTTCGCGACCAGGTTGATGGCTTCCGTGGCCCCGCGCACGAATACGATCTCGTCGGCCGAGCCGGCGTTGAGGAAGCGGCGCACCTTTTCGCGGGCGGCCTCGTAGGCGTCCGTCGAGCGCGCCGCAAGCTCGTGCGCTGCGCGATGGATGTTGGAGTTCTCGTGCTCGTAGAAATACGCGATGCGATCGATCACCGATTGCGGTTTCTGCGTCGTTGCCGCGTTGTCGAGCCAGATCAGCGGCCGGCCGTTGACCGTCTCGTTGCAGGATCGGGAAGTCGCGCCGCACCTGATTGACGTCGAAGCCTGGATGCGCCGACTGGAATTCCGGCGTCGGCTCGCTTTTGCCCGCTGCGGTGGGCGGCACCTGGACGCCGTGCGGGGCGGCGCGCGCCTCGTCGAGGAAATAGAATGACGAGGGCGAGCCGGAGTACGACGACGGGCGCGCCGCACTCGAGGGATTGGCAATCAACGGCGAGAGGAGCGCCTGCAGATATGTCTCGTCGGGAATCCCCGGTCCAAGCGGAGCAACGCCCGGCAATGCCGGGGCGCTCAGCGGCGCGTCGGCCTTTGTCGCGCTCTGCGACGGCGCTCCGCCTCCCGGCACCGAGGTCGTCGCAATTCCGGGACTGATGCCGATGCCACCCAAGCTCGGACCGGTGTAGGCCGGCCCGCCAAGTGCCGAAGCGGCAAGCTGGTCGAGCGGATCGATCTGCGCCGCCGCCGGGGGCGATGCCGTCTGCGTGGCGGCAGGCTCGAGCTTCGGCGCTGCCGTCGATGACGGCGCCAGGGCTCACGCCCGCGCCGCCAGCGCTCGGGCCGGCATGCGACGGTGTCGGCGAAACCGGCAGCGCCAGTTGCGCCAATGTGCTCTCCGCGGATGGCGCCGCCGGCATCGCCGTGTGCGTGGCCTGAGGCTCGAACAGCGGCTTTGGAGCGCCCGTGGTCACGGCGCCCGGACTGGCGCCAAATCCGCCGAGGCCCGGTCCGCCGAGAGAAGCCTGCGGCCCCATGCCGGCCGCTGGCGAACGGAAGATCTCGTTCACCAGCCGCGTCAGCAGCTCTTCGTGGGAGCCCGAAGGGCCCGTGTAGGCGGTCTTCGCGTAATCAGCTGTAGACATGATACTTGCCCACATCGACGCCCTCGAGGACTCCTAGCGCATCGTCCGTCAGCACGGCGAGCGAGCAGTAGAGAGAGACGAGATAGGAGGCGATCGCCTTGTGGTTGATGCCCATGAAGCGCACCGAGAGGCCCATGCTTTGCTCACCAGGAAGACCCGGCTGATAGAGGCCGACCACGCCCTGCTTGGCTTCGCCGGTCCTGACGAGGATGATGTTGGTCTTGCCCGACTTCACCTCGAGCTTGTCCGAGGGAATGAGCGGCAGGCCGCGCCAGGTGAGGAACGGCGTGCCGAACAGCGTCGCCGTCGGCGGGGGAACGCCACGTCGCGTGCATTCGCGGCCGAAGGCGGCAATGGCCAAGGGATGGGCGAGGAAGAACGCCGGCTCTTTCCACACGCGCGCAATGAGCTCGTCGAGATCATCGGGCGTCGGCGCGCCAGTGCGCGTCTTGATCTTCTGCGACGCGGCAGCGCTGGCGAGGAGGCCATATTCCTTGTTGTTGATGAGCTCGCTCTCCTGGCGCTCCTTCACGGTCTCGATCGTGAGGCGAAGCTGCTCTTTGATCTGGTTGTGGGGGACGCTGTAGAGGTCGGAGACGCGCGTATGAATGTCGAGGACCGTGTTCACGGCGCTCAGGAAATATTCGCGCGGATTGTCGATGTAGTCGACGAAGGTGTTCGGCAGCGAGCTCTCATCACGCGGCAGGCAGCCGACCTCGATGCTGTCGGCATCCTTGACCTTGTTGACGCGGTAGATGCCGGCCTCGACAGGCACCCAGTTGAGGAAATGCACCAGCCATCGCGGCGTGATGCTCGACATTTGCGCGACGGTTTTGGTGGCGTTGGCTAGTTGCCGTGCCGCCGTGTCGCCCAGAGCTGTCTGGACGTCATCGTCTGCCATATTATGCCTCGTCTCTGCTGGATTGGAGTATGAAATTGCGTGAAATTGCTTAGATTAAAAATTCATATCGAACAACCCGAAGGATATTGGAAATTTCTCTCAAATAATCGGCGGCGACAAAGCATCAAATGCCAGCGCCAGAATCGAAGACTTCGCTGCGCGCGTGCGCCTGCACGATGTTGCTGCCGGGCGGGCACGCTGCGCGTCAGCCAAACGTTGCCGCCGATGACGGAGCCGCGACCGATCGTGACGCGCCCAAGGATCGTCGCGCCGGCGTAGATGACGACATCGTCCTCGACGATCGGATGGCGCGGCTCGCCTTTGACCAGCGCGCCGCTCTCGTCGACGGAGAACCGCTTGGCGCCGAGCGTCACCGCCTGATAGAGGCGCACGCGCTCGCCGATCACCGCCGTCTCGCCGATCACGACACCGGTGCCGTGGTCGATGAAGAAGCTGCCGCCGATCTCGGCACCGGGGTGGATGTCGATGCCGGTCGAGGAGTGCGCGAGCTCGGCGATGATGCGCGCGAGGATGGGTGCGTCGAGCTTGTAGAGCGCATGGGCGAGGCGGTGATAGACGATTGCCTTGACGCCGGGGAAGCTCAACAGCACTTCCTCCGTGCCCTTGGCCGACGGGTCGCCGTCGAACGCGGCGCGGATATCGCTGATCAGCACGTCGCGAATCTGCGGGAGCTGGCCGGCAAACTCTCTCACAATGGTGAGCGCTGCCTCCTCGGCGTTCGGATTGCCATCGTGCCGTTCGCCCGCGAACGCAAGCTCGCGCTGAAGCTGCTCGGCGAGCGCGCGCAGCGCCGCGTTGAGGGTGTGCCCGACGAAGTAGTCGAGGCCCTCGTCGCTTCCATCCTGGCCGCCGGCGTGCCGGGGAAATAGCGCCGCATGCAGGCCTCTGATGACGGAGCCGACAACCTCCGGCGAGGGCAGCTCGTTGATATAGATGCGCCGCGGGTCGGCGGCCCGTGACCTGTTGCGCGACTGTCTGAGCTCGTCGACAACGCGGTCCAACAACCGCGCCGACAGTGTTTCCGCCTGGTGAGGCACGACTTCGAGGGCCGTCACGGCGTGCGTGCTCCCGCGGTTGATCGCGTCGACAGCTTCATTTCTTGACGACGATCTGGTCGTAGATGCCGCCGTCGGCGAAGTGCTGCTTCTGCAAGTCGGCCCAGCTGCCGAGAAGCTTCTCGACCTGGAAGGTGCGGATCTCGGGAAAGAGGCTCGCGCTCTTCTTCAGGACCGCTTCGTCGCGCGGCCGGAAGTGATGCTTGGCGATGATCTCCTGGCCTTCCGGGCTGAACAGGAAGTCGAGGTAGCCCTTGGCCAGATCAGTGGTGCCGCGCTTGTCGGCCACTTTTTGCACGAGCGCGACGGGCGGCGCCGCCTCGATGCTGAGTGAGGGATAGACGACATCGAAATTGTCGCCGAATTCGGTGGCGATCAGAGACGTCTCGTTCTCGAAAGTCACGAGCACGTCGCCGATGGCGCGCTGGGTGAACGTCGTCGTGGCGCCGCGTCCGCCGCCGTCGAACACAGGAACGTTGGCGAAAAGCTTGCCGACGAACTCGCGCGCCTTGTCGGCACTCTTGGTCTTCTCGAGCTCGTAGCCCCAGGCCGCGAGATACGTATAGCGGCCGTTGCCCGAGGTCTTGGGATTGGGGATCACGACCTCGATGCCGGGCTTCACGAGGTCATCCCAATCCTTGATCCCCTTCGGATTGCCTTTGCGCACGAGGAAGATCGTCGTCGTCGTGTAGGGGGCTGCGTCATGGGGGAACTTCTGTCGCCAGTCGGCGCCGACCAGGCCCTTATCGGCGAGGAAGTCGAGATCGGTCGGCTGGTTGAAGGTGACGACGTCGGCCTCGAGGCCATTGGCGACCGCGAGCGCCTGCTTGGTCGAGCCGCCGTGAGACTGGTTCACGACCACATCCGCGCTCTTCTGCTTCTTCCATGCGGCGGCGAAGGCGGGGTTGATCTCCTTGTAGAGTTCGCGCGAGACGTCATAGGACGCGTTGAGGATCGTCGTCTCGGCGTGTGCCGCAACCCAGGAAGCGAGCGTCAGAGTGAGTGCGAGACCGGTCCGTGCGAGGACGCCCCCTAGAGACATGATAGTGCCCTTTCGTTTCTTGCCGGCGCCGATGATAGAGCGCGCGAGGCTGCGTTGAAGAAAGAAGAACTTATGAGCTTTTCATTTCCACCGATAACGCGCTGCCGAGGGTGGAAAGGGAGACCGGCTCGCTCCGCGTGAAAGCGAGCCGGTCTCGAGTTAGACCTCGAGCCCGTGAGGGTCCAGGTCCAGGGAGTGGGGAAGTTCTGAAATTCGGGAAGCTACGGCGTACCCGCCGCAACCGAGAGCTCGTTGGCGGGCACGGGGCCGTCCTTATCTCCAGCGTTCCGGCTGCCAATTGCTGAACCAGCTTTCAAGTGCCGCTCTTCGCCTAAGCGCGAGGACAACTGGCCGAAACGCTTCTTCAGGACCGACGTGATCGAGTTCAGGCGGGCGCGAATACCGTATGGCTTGCTCATGGATGTGCTCCAGTGCCCGCTCTGCGCTTGCGGCTGAAATGCGCGCTCGCCGCACGCTCGGCGTCCTTGGGTCCGGCAAAGATATGCCCATCGAGCGGGAAGTACTTCGGCAGGGCTGCATGGAAGCGGTAGCCCTTCTCGCTCTGCTGGCGTACGACGATGCCCGCCGTCTCGTCGGCGATTTCAATGATGTAGGCGTCTGACATGATGTGTCCTTGCCCGCCGGCTGCGGCGGGTCATCCTTCGGGTTGACTGAACTGGGAAGTTGCTCGTGTGTTGCGCGCGGTTAGCGCGCTTTCGCCGTGTTCAACAACAACACGCGCAAGCGACCGCAACAGCGGCGCACGACACATCCAGACCGAGACGGAAGGACGTAGCAGGCTTTGTCATAGGGGATCTCCTCTCAAGGGAGACCACGAAGTCGCTTCGTGGCATCTTAGCGTTTGATCACGCGGCGCAAGTCGCTCTCGAAATCACCGCGGCCGACACAGGATCGCGTCGACGCGCTCATGAAGCCCCGAATGCAGCCAATGAGCAAATAAGAAGAACTGGAAAGCATTGCAGCGGGCGGACACCGAACCCATTGCAAGGTGCGGAATAAGCAAAGAAGAATTTGTTTATTCTATTCCCTTCGAAGCCTCCCTACCGTCCGGCAGCACAGCCCACGTGATGAAAATCGTCATGGGAGGAGCGTTGCGGACTGCCTCAGACCACCGGCTCTCGAGAGCCGGACAGGGAGCGTCATGAACTTCCAGCAGCTGCGCATCATTCGCGAGACTGTCCGGCACAACTTCAACCTGACGGAAGCGGCGCAAGCGCTGCTCACGTCGCAATCCGGCGTCAGCAAGCACATTCGCGATCTCGAGGAGGAGCTGGGCGTCGAAGTCTTTGTTCGACGCGGGAAGCGACTTCTCGGACTGACCGACCCGGGCAAGGAGGTCGTCGCCATCACGGAGCGCATCCTGCTCGATGCCGAGAACCTAACGCGGGTCGCGTCGCAGTTCTCGAGGAGCGATGAAGGCACGCTCACCATTGCAACAACACACACCCAGGCCCGCTATGCGCTTCCAGCGGTCATAGCCAAATTCAAGGAGATATTCCCCAGCGTCCGCCTCGTGATCAACCAGGCGAGCCCGGAGGCCATAGCCTCCAAGCTCATCGAGGGGCAAACAGACATAGGCATCGCCACCGATACGCTCGACGACCAGGCCGGCATTCTCGCCTTTCCCTATTACTCCTGGGAGCATGCCGTGGTCGTGCCCGTCGGCCATCCGCTGCAGGGCCACAAGAAGCTGACGCTCGACGCAATCGCCGATTGGCCACTCATCACCTACGACGAAGGGCTGACGGGGCGCGCGCGCATCGACCAGGCGTTCGACCGCGCCGGCATCGTTCCCGACATCGCCATGTCGGCACTCGATGCCGACGTCATCAAGGCCTACGTGGAGCTCGGCCTCGGCGTCGGCATTATCGCGTCGATGGCGTTCGACTCCCAGCATGACCCCGGACTGACGCTGATCGGCTGCGGCCATCTGTTCGAGCGAAGCACGTCCAGCATCGCCGTGCGGCGTGGGCGCTTCCTTCGTGACTACGTGTACCGCTTTATCGAGCTTTCTGCGCCGGCGCTGACCGAGCAGACGATCAAGGCGGCCGCGGGCGATCGCTACCACGGTGCGATCGGCGAATAGCAGATCCGCCTGCTCTTGCGGATACGCGTTGTGAGCCGCTGGCATTGCTCATCACATATTCGTCTTTGACTCTTCGCATTGCCCACATAGCGTAGACGCGCGGTAACCGGAGCCACTGCTACAAGCAGGCTCACACAGTACGAGTAGAGAGTATGATCGAAGCCGTCCTCTTCGTTGCCGTCGCGATAGCATCTCTCGCAGCCGTATATGTCGTGGGCGACGCCTTCGACGAGCGCGACTAGCACGCGCTCCGGAATATCGATTTCAGAACACCTTCGTTTGGTCGCGGCGCGCTCCGGTCTATGGTCGGAAGAGTTTCAGCTGTTGTGGGCATCGATCATGCCTATCGCCACGCTCGCCTCCTGGTCGGGGCTCGTCTTGAGCTTCCTCATCCTGGCCTACATCTGCATTCCCTTCTGATCGCACAGAGGTGTGCGGCGGGCGCTGCGCGACTGCGTTGCGGCGCGCCAAATCGGCGATCGGAATAAGCTAATGGATATTTCTTTCTTAGAAACAGCGCGGCTGCGGTTTAGCATCTTCGCTGGCGGGAACTCCCATTGGGAGTCAAGAGTTCGGGGGAATCGGAAGAGGACGACAGCGAACGGCACAACGTTGAAGCGAGGTGCTCATGGCTACCACCCTCATCGTTCCAGGCATCGACGGCAGCGGGCCAGATCACTGGCAGACATGGCTGCAGCAGGCAATTCCTGATAGTAAACGGGTCATTCAGGCCGACTGGAGCAAGCCCAACCTATCGCAGTGGTCGGCCGGCATTCGCTGGGCGATCGACCGCCAGCCGGATCCGGTCTGGATCGTCGCGCACGGGTTTGGCTGCCTGGCTGCCGTGCAGGCCGCGAATGATTACTCGGAATGCGTCGCCGGCGTGATGCTGGTGGCGCCGTTGGATCCCTACCGCCATCTCCACCCGTCCTCGCTGCCGCCCCAGCCGTTGGATTTTCCGAGCGTCGTGGTGGCGAGCAGCAATGATCCTCATACGCGCATCGACAAGGCGGAATTCTGGGCCGACTTCTGGAACAGCAACTTCATTAATATCGGCCCTGCTGGGCACATCGATGCGGAGTCGGGATTTGGGCCGTGGTGGGAGGGGCTCGATATTTTCGAGAACCTGCGCCGCTCGACCAGAGCCGAGGCCTTTTCGCGCACGAGCGACGTGATCCGCCATTTCGGCCGCGCGCTTTGACTGCTTCTCGATCCATGCCGGCGCCGCCCGTGAGCGCCGGCATGGGCTCGGCAGCAAGCAATCTGCGTGATCCGCACCTCGGAACCATAAAGGTAAATACCTTGTGCTCGCTCCTTGAGGGGCCGTAACGGGTGCGGCAGAGCTACAAGGCCCATTGACCGCGACGTCGGGATTGGCTTCCCTAAGCTGAATTGCCGGACATGGCGAAGCTTGGGATCGCGCGCGTGCATCGCCTAGCACGAACTCTCACCGTCGGGCGGCTTGCAGGCTTGATCACAATCGCCGCCTTCGTTGCGCTGCGGTTCTGGGATCCGGCCCCGCTCGAGATTCTCCGCGGCAAGATCTTCGACCTCTACCAGATTGCGCACCCGCGCGTCGCCGCAGACTATGCGGTGACGATCGTCGATATCGACGACCGGTCGCTGAAGGCGCTGGGTCAGTGGCCGTGGTCGCGCGCGGTCGTTGCACGGCTCGTCGATCGTCTCGCCGACGGAGGCGCGGCCGCGATCGGCTTCGACACGATCTTTGCGGAACCAGACCGCCTCTCTCCGCACCGCATTGCCGATACGCTCAAAATCGAAGACGCGAGCACCAGGGCCGTGCTCGATGCGCTTCCCGACAGCGACGGAGAGCTCGTCCGATCGATCGGCCGAGCCCGCGTCGTTCTCGGCCAGGCCGGGGAGCGCGAGATGGCGGGCGCGGCGGCTGAGAGGCCGGGGCTTCCGGAAACGTCGATCGCGACCATCGGCGGCGACCCGGGCGGAGAGCTCATTCAGTATCCCCGCCTTCTCAGAAATCTGCCGGAGCTCGAGACAGCAGCAGCGGGCCGGGGTCTGTTCACCGTGCAGCCCGAGCGGGACGGCGTCATTCGTCGCGTGCCGACGATCCTGTCGGTCGGAGGGCGGATCGTGCCAGCGCTCTCGATCGAGCTGTTGCGCGTCGCCTCGGGTGGCACGTCGCTGGTCGTCAAGGTCGACGAGGCGGGCGTGAAAAGCGTCGTCGTCTCGGGCGTCGAGATCACGACCGATCGCGACGGGCAGCTCTGGCTGCACTTCGGCCTCCATGATCCGCAAGCGCTATGTTTCCGCAATCGACGTCCTCGAGGGAAGAGCGCCGCCCGAGCGCGTGGCCGGCAAGCCGGTTCTGATCGGCACGTCCGCGGCCGGGCTTTTCGATCTGAGATCGACGCCCGTCGAGCGCGTGATGCCCGGCGTCGAGATTCACGCCCAGACGATCGAGAGCATTCTGGGAGATGCACTGCTCGTGCGCCCGAACTACGCGCTTGGAGCGGAGATCTGCCTGGCCGTCGCCATCGGACTTGGAATGGTGATCACGGTGCCGATGCTCGGCGCGCTGCCGGCATTGGTTCTCGGGGCGCTTGCCTCGGTGCTGCTCTATGCGCTCTCGTGGTATCTCTTCGTCGAGGAGCGCGTGCTGCTCGACGTCACCTATCCGTTGGTTTCGAGCGCCGCGGTGTTCCTGCTGCTGACGTTCCTCAACTACTTCCGCGAGGAGAAGCGGCGGGCCCAGATACGCAGCGCGTTCGGCCAGTACCTTTCGCCGGAGCTTGTCGAGCAGCTGACACGCGAGCCGGACCGTCTCGTGCTCGGCGGCGAGACGCGCGTCATGTCGGTTCTCTTCAGCGACGTGCGCGGGTTCACCGCGATCGCCGAGGGTTTCAAGAGCAATCCGTCGGGGCTCACGGCCTTGATGAACCGGCTTCTCACGCCGCTTTCGAACGCGATCATCGAGCGGCGCGGCACGATCGACAAATACATCGGCGATGCCATCATGGCGTTCTGGAACGCGCCGCTCGACGATCCCGATCACGCGCTTCATGCGTGTGAGGCCGCGCTCGAGATCCTGCGCCGCCTCGACGCGCTCAATGCCGAGCGGCGCGACGAAGCCAAGCGCGCGGGGACGGCGCCATCCGACATGGAGATCGGCATCGGCATCAGCACGGGAGAGAGCGTCGTCGGCAACATGGGCTCCGATATCCGTTTCGACTATTCGGTGCTCGGCGACAGCGTCAATCTCGCCTCGCGGCTCGAGGGCCTCACGGCGAGATACGGTTTGCGCATCCTGCTTTGCTCGGAGACGGCGAAGCGCTGCGGCGACGCTTTTGCACTGATCGAGATCGATCGCGTCCGCGTCAAAGGCAAGCGGGACGCGGCGACGATCTATACGCTTCTCGGCGGTGCGGACTTGAGGCGCAAAAGCCATTTCAGGGCCTTTCGCGGCGCATTCAGCGAAATGCGAGAATGCTACGCGCGTGGCGACTGGACGGGCGCGCGTCTCGCACTCGAGAGAAGCCGGCGAAACAATGAGAACGCCCAGTTGAAAAAGCTGCTCGATCTCTATGACGCGCGGCTTTCGGCCTTGGAGGCGCGTCCCGTCGGGCCCGAGTGGGATGGCGTTTTTGTGCCGACGCAATCCGCGCAATAGGGCCTCGAAGCTTTCCCGGGGCATGCCCAAGAGAAATGCATTTGCCTAATTCTCGCGCACAAATGCTGCGTGGACATTTTTCGATCAGGACCATATTCCTAAATGCGAACAAAGCTTTTTCGCGGGGCGGTGGTCGATGCTGTGGCGCGGGTGGGGCAAACGAGACGATGAGGCGAGCGGCTTTGAAGCGCCAAATGTCACACCAACTCAGGTCATACCGTCAGCCGGCTCCCGCCCTTTTTTCATTGAATGACGCGCGTCCGGTCGAGACGTCCCGGACGCTGCCGTTCAAGCCAGTCGCTCCGCCGATTGCTCCTGTCACCTCGCCGATCGGGCAGTGGCTCAAGGAGCTGCACGCCAAATATCAGGGCGAGGCGCAGGGGAAGCTTGCGAGCTACATCCCGGAGCTCACGCGCGCCAATCCGGATCATTTCGGCGTCGCGCTCACCACCGCGGATGGGCAGATCTACGAGGTCGGCAACAGCGAGGTTCTGTTCACGATTCAATCGATCTCGAAGCCGCTCGTCTATGGCCTTGCGCTCGAGGATCACGGTTCGAATGAGGTGCTGCGCCGGGTCGGCGTCGAGCCCACCGGCGAAGCCTTCAATTCCATCGTCATGGACGAGGTGAACAACCGCCCCTTCAATCCCATGGTCAACGCGGGCGCCATCGCGACGACGTCGTTGATCAAGGGCGCCTCAACCGAGGAGCGCTTCGCGCGCATCCTCGATATGTTCAGCCGCTACGCCGGGCGCAAGCTCACCGTCGACGAGTCCGTGTTCCGGTCCGAGCGGGCGACCGGCCACCGGAACCGGGCCATTGCCTACCTTCAGCTCAACTCGGGCATGATCGAGGAGCCGGTTACCGAGCATCTCGATCTCTACTTCCGCCAGTGCTCAATTCTCGTCGGCGCCCGCGACCTCGCGATGATGGCCGCCACCTTGGCGAACAACGGCGTCAATCCCGCCACGGGCGAGGTTGCGATCGCGTCCGAGCACGTCAAGACGGTGCTCAGCATCATGGCCAGCTGCGGCATGTACGACTATTCGGGCGAATGGGTGTACCGGGTCGGCCTTCCGGCCAAGAGCGGAGTGGGCGGCGGGATCATCGCGGTCCTGCCCGGCCAATTCGGCTTCGGCGTGTTCTCCCCGCTCCTCGACGAGCACGGCAATAGCCACCGCGGCATCGAGGTCTGCAAGGAGCTGTCGCAGCGGTTCTACCTGCACGTCTACGACACGCACTTCACATCCGACAATATTGTCCGGAGAAGCTATCGCGGCGGGGCAGTGATCTCGAAGCGCTTGCGCGGGGGGCGAGAGCGAAAGGTTCTGGACGCTGCGGGCTCACGCATTCTCGTCTACGAACTTCAAGGCGGGCTCTATTTCGCGACCGCCGAGCAGCTGCTGCGCCGGATAGCCGCCGACGCCGATGGAGTCTCGTTCATCATCCTCGATGGCAGACGCATAGGGCGTGCAGATCACAGCGCTCTCTTGCTCATCCGCGACATGAGCCGCGCGTTGGCCGAAGCAGGCAAGCGCCTTCTGCTCGCTGGACTCGCCGACCAGATCAAGACCGATTGGCTTGCACTGCAGCAGGACACGGACGCGAAGGATGTCTGCTTCACCAACGTCGATGTCGCGCTCGAGCACTGCGAGAACCAGCTGATCGCCGAAGCCGATCCGCAAGCCCTCCAAACCGATGCCGAGCTGCCGCTTTCGGAGGTCGACATCCTGCGCAAGCTGACGGCTGCGCAAATCGCGCGCCTCCTGCCCCATTTGGAGCGGGCCGCATACGCACCGGGCGAGCGCATCATCAAGGAAGGCGACCCGGCCGACCGTTTGTATATGCTCGTCTCCGGCAGTGCGACGGTTAACGTCCGTCTCGATGACGGACTCCGGAACACGCGCATGGCCGGCTACAGGCCCGGAGTTGCCTTTGGCGAGTTTGCCCTATTCGACGGCGGCAAACGTGTCGCCGATGTCGTCGCCGAGACGAGCGCGACTTGCTACGTGTTGAAATTCGAGCGCTTCGCTCAATTGGAGGGGCTCGAGCCTGAACTCTACAATCGCATTCTTTTTGCATTGGGCGGCTTGCTTTCGGATAGACTGCGCCGTGTCACCGCCGAGGTCAGAGCGCTGTCTTAAGCAGGTCCAGAGAGCCTGCGGACAAATAAGGCCCAAAGGGCTAAAGTTGCCCGGGAGGGAGAGGATGTCCACCATGCGACGTATTGCGTTCGCCGCCATGTTCGCCGCCGGGTTTTGCGTGCAACCGGTGCTGGCGGCGACACCTGAGGTCGGCGATACGGTTACCGTAAGCAACGAGGTCACTGCCGAAGCCGGCGATATCAAGCGCGCGCTCGCGAAAGGGGCCAAGGTCTTCCAGGACGAAGTCCTGGTGACGGGCAACACCGCAAGCGCGGAGATCGAGCTGCTCGACAAGACAAAACTCGCGGTTGGTGCTTCGGCAAGGATCGTCCTCGACAAGTTCATCTACGACGCGAGCGCGGCTCCCGGCTCCATCTCGATCAATCTCGCCAAGGGCGCTTTCCGCTTTATAACGGGCTCGAGCCCCAAGGCGGCCTACGAGATCAAGACACCCACTGCGTCAATGGGCGTGCGTGGCACGGTTTTCGACGTCTACGTGGCCGACGACGGCGAGACTGCCGTCCTGCTTCACGAGGGTGGAGTCGACGTGTGCCCGACGCCGGCCACTTGCAAGCGTCACGACAAAGTCGGCCACATCGTCCATGTCGGACTGGACCACGCCATTTCAGAACCGCAGCGGTGGGACGGTAAAGTCATGAAGGGGATTACGGTCACGCAGGCATTCCCCTTCGTTGGCAAGAAGCTGCTTATCGATCCGACGCTGCGCTCCACGTATGCTTCACTCATGCGTGGTCCCGGCCGCGTCACACCCGGACTGTGCCGCGTCGGCGGTGTACTCAAAAAACCGCGCCTGCCATTCGGGCCCGCCAACTGACAGCCGCGCCCATCGAGCTCAATCAAAAGTGCAGTGGCCATGAAGTGCTTGCTCGTAGCCGATCTGCACTACGCGCTGAAGCAATACGATTGGCTCATGCGCGCGGCGCCTGAGTTCGACATCGTCATCATCGCAGGCGATCATCTCGATAACTCGTCTCATGTCGCGGGGTCGGCGCAGATCGTGGTCGTGCTCAAGTATCTGCAGCGCCTGCGCTCGCTGACGACGCTGCTCACGTGCTCGGGCAATCACGATCTCGATGCGCGCAATGCCGAGGGCGAGAAGACGGCCAGTTGGTTTTCCAGCATCAAGAGCATGGGCATCTCGGCGGACGGGGATTCCTTCTCGCTGGACGGCACGCTCTTCACGATCTGTCCGTGGTGGGACGGGCCCGTGACGATGGCGCGAGTCGGCGAGCAGCTGGCGCGCGATGCGGAGAAGCCCAGGACCAAATGGGCCTGGGTGTACCATGCGCCTCCCGCAGGCTCGCCGACGAGCTGGGACGGCCGGCGATCGTACGGCGACAAGGAGCTCGCGCGCTGGATCGCGGACTACCGGCCCGATCTCGTCTTTAGCGGGCACGTTCACACGTCGCCCTTCTGCCAGGGCGGCTCATGGGTGGACAGGATCGGGACCACCTGGGTGTTCAATGCCGGCTATCAGATCGGTCCCATCCCCGCCTACGTCGTCATCGATACGAAGGAAGACACCATCATGTGGTTCTCGACTGCGCGGCGCGAGCTGGCGATCCTCGGTGCATCTCCGGCGCACTCGGTCGAGAAGCTCGCCGAGGTGCCAGCGTGGTTTACAGCCTCGGATCGGATTCTCAGTCAGGGCCCGGACTAAGCGCCTGCTTTCGGACAGGCTGCGTGGTGTTACGCCTGAGGGTCGGGGGCTTTCTTGACAGAAAACGAAATGAGAAACGCGACCAATACGGCCCGAAGGGCCACATGTTGCCTGGGAGGAGAAAATGCCCGTCACGGGACGAACTGCGCTCGCCGCTTGCCGGGCTTTGCGTACAACCGGGTCTGGCGGCGACACCTGAGGTCGGCGACACTGTGACCGTAAAGAATGAGGTCACCGCCGAGGCTGGTGACGCGAAGCGCAAACTCGCGAAAGGCGCCAAGGTCTTCCAGGACGAAGTCCTGGTGACGAGCAAGACGGCAAGCGCGGAAATCGAGCTCCTCGACAAGACGAAGTTGGCGGTTGGCTCGTCGGCGAGGGTCGTCCTCGACAAGTTCATCTACGACGCGAGCGCTGCGCCCGGATCGATTTCGATCAATCTCACCAAGGGGGCATTCCGCTTCACAACAGGCTCGAGCCCCAAGGCGGCCTACGAAATCAAGACGCCAACCGCGTCGATGGGTGTCCGCGGGACGGTCTTCGACGTCTACGTCGCCGAGGACGGAGAGACCGTAGTCTTGCTGCACGAGGGTGGGGTCGATGTATGCCCGACACCCGCGACATGCCAGCGTCACGACAAAGTCGGCCATATGGTCCACATCGGACTGGACAGGGTCCTTTCCGCGCCGCTGCGGTGGGACGGCACGATCCTGAAGGGCATTGCAGTGACGACGGCCTTTCCCTTCGTCGGCAAGAAGCTACTCATCGATCCGGTGCGGCGTCTCACGTATGCTTCACTCACGGGAGGGGTCACGGGCGTGATCACGGCGCCAGCCAAAGGAGTGCGCCGCGTCGGCCGTGCATTGAGAAAGCCGCGCCTACCATTCTGAATTCGCCCCGCTGACAGGGCGGCTCATGTGTGGACAGGATCGGGCCGACGCGGGTGTTCAATGCCGGCTATCAGACTCGCCGATGTGCCGGCGTGGTTTACAGCCTGGGATCGGATTCTCGGTCAGACCCCGGACTGAACTGGCTCTTCTGCTGATGGAGCAAGGTTTCCAGCACCTCGTCGACCATGCCGAAATGATCGCGGCTTTCTGCAAACTGCCGCTTCAGGTCGGCGAGATATCCCGTGGCGCATTGCAGGCGGTGCGCGAGGAGGGCTCCGATCTGGCGGAGCATCTGCGGAGAGGATTGCAGAAACGTCTCGGCGTCCTCGACAAGATAAGCGCGGGTCGGCTGAAGCGTCTTGACGGACGCCGTGTGCGGCACGCCGAGCAGGACCGACATCTCGCCGAACACGGAGCCGGGCTCGGAGACCTTCGCGACCTCGATCTCCCCGCGCAGGACCTGCATCTCGCCTTCGATCAGAATAAAGAGCTTACCCGACTTATCACCCTCGGTGAGGACCACCGTTCCGGGGTCGAGGCGGACTTCAGGAAGTCCGGCGCAGCAATCAACGAGAAAGCCCATTCAGCCATCGCAAATCAGCGAGTTTGATCGAGACTATCTAAAGATTTGCCGATCCTCAAAGCAATGATCATTTGTGCCGCAATATTGATCAGCAGGTCAGGCTCCGGGGCAGCGCCAAGCCGGTCCGGAAGTGACGGCCCGGGCGCTATTGCTTGGTGAAGCCCGAAATCGAGGGAGGCTGCGAGCCGCCTTCCGGCGTCGGCGCAGGAGCGCATGGCTTTGCTCAGGTCGGCGAGAAGTGCAGACCGCTCCGTTTCGGCGCCATCGGGCGGCAAGGCTTCCAGCGCGCCGATAACGCGGCTGATCTCTCTCGTCAGATGTGTAATCTGAGTCAGCCACTCCGCAATCAATTCCGCATCGCGGGCAGGCATGACCTATTCGCCCCCTCGACCCTGCGTAAAGCGCTGCTCGGTCGTCCGATCAGTTCGCTGACGTTCCGGTAGGCGGGGGCGTGGTGGCTGTCGTCACCGATCTCGGCGCGTTCGGGCCCAGCCCCAGGCGGTCGCTGAACATCACCATCGCGTAGGTGATAATGAACGCAGCGACCAGCAGGAACGCTGCGGGACCTGTTCGATCCTTTCGTCTGGGCACGACCTTTTTCTCGATGACAACGCCGTCTTCCTCGTCGACTTCCATGTTCAGCTCCTTGGTTGGTGCTGAAATTCACGGAGAGCCACTTCGGTTCCGCAAATGGCTGGGCGAAAGAAGACCGCCGCCATATGCATGGCGGCGGTCCGAGATTGGCTGGTGTCTGCGGTAAGATCTGATAGCCGTGCGGCGGCCGCCGCTTAAGCGGCCGTCGCGCGATCCTTCAGAGCGAGCGCCACGCGTGCGGCAGGGATGGAAGGTATGATCTTAGAGCTCCTCTCGTCCGCGCGTGCAACACGCTCGCACGGCGTGCCATGCCAATGCGTGAGAGGCGGAAGCGTCTCACCCTTCATGAGCACCGACAGAGGCTTCAATACGGAGCCGGCTTGCATCTCGGTTCCATAGAGGACGACCGCCATGTTGCCGACGGTGGCGCCTTCGCCGATCTTGAGGCGGTCCGCCTTGAAGATGCGGTCCTCGAAGAGGTGCGTCTGGATGGTTGCACCAAGATTGAGGCAGGCGCGATCGCCGATCTCGACGAGGTCGAACTCCGAGAAGAGGGTTGTCTCGATGAAGCATCCCTTGCCGACCTTGCAGCCCATCATGCGCAAACACGGGGCGATAAAGGGCGTCCCCATCAAGGGCTCGATCGCGGCAGCGGCAATCGTCTCGTAGACACCGTTGACGACCTCGTTGTGCCAGACGAAGCGGGACCACAACGGTTTGACAATCGGCTTGTGGGGGCCGGTCAGCAGCCCCTTGATGATAGCCGTAAGGGCGATGGTGACGAATGCGAGCGTGATCGCCACAAAGGGCATCGCGGCGATAACGGCCCAGAGGGGCAGCACTCTAAAGGCGACGACGAGGTACATGACGAAGGCGACAGCGTCGGCGACCGCGATGATGCCGGGCAGCAATACGCGGACGCTATCCGTCAACGCGCGCTCGAAGCGGGCGAAGATGCTCGGCGAAAAGATCTGCTTCTCTCCAAAGCACAGGTTCTGCTGCGTCCTGGGCAGGGCAAAGCCGGGCGAGCCCAGCCAGCGAGTGTTGTCCGGGACGCGCGCGACGCCAGCCGGCGGCGTCGAAGCGACGCCGATCAGGACGCCTTCGCCGATCGCGTGACCGCCGGGGACCAACGCGCTATTGCCGATGAATGTCTTCGAACCAATCTTGACGGGCTCGATCTCCACCATCCCTTTATGGATGCGCGCTCCGCCAACGAGGCATGCATCGGCGAGAAAGCTTCCTTCACCGATCTCGAGGATGTCGGGGCAGATGTGAGAGACGGTCGAGATCTCGACCCCGCGGCCGATCTTGGCGCCGAATGCGCGCATCAATCCCGGCAGGTACACGGTCGCGTACACGGGGGCGAGAATCTTCTTCGTGTTCTCGAGCAGGTAGGAGGCGAACCAGTGGCGCAGGTATTTGAAGCTATAGATCGACGCCGTGTCTGCCCCGAGCGGACCGAGGAGACGCTTGAGGATGATCGCGCCGCGGATGTAGCACAGCAGCCAGATCGGAATGGAGGCGAACGCGGCAGCGATGCCCCACTCCGGGCCGCCGAAGTAGAGGCCGCCTAGAATGAGCGCCATGGAAGGTATGCTGACGGCAATCAGGAAGTAGCCCATGAGGTAGATCAGGGCGAGATGGATCGCTCCGAACACCGCCCGCGTGATCGGGTGGGGCCGGTTGGCGGCAGTCTGGAGATCGTCACCTTTGCGTTTCGAGCCGGGGACGCGGACCTCGGCCGGAAGCGCGGGTACGCCTCTGCGGCTCTCGCCGGACGCCATCGCGATACCGTCGGGAAGCAGCGACATGTCGTCGAGGCGTGCGCCGTCGCCCATGCTCGCGCCCAGTCCGAGAGCGCAGTGCATGCCGATGAAGCAATCGCTTCCGATGCTGACCGGCGCGATGATGAGGTAGCCGTCCTCGACGCGATAGCCAAGCATCTGGGTCTCGAGGCCGACGCTGGTATCGTCGCCGATGCTCACGACGTCGAAGGCCGTGCAGTGCGGGGTGGAGAGCGTGACGTTGCGGCCGATCTTCGCGCCCATTGCGCGCCAGTAGAGGGCCATGAGCGGCGTGCCCGTGAACATCTCGATCCAGGCGAGCGACTGGTACCTGTTCGCGATCCACCAGCGCAGATAGTAGAAGCTCCAGAGCGGATAGCGGCCGGGCTTATAGCGGCCGACGACGAGCCATTTCACGGCAATGCTGAAGAGCAGCATGAATGGCCACACGGCGAAGCCGACCACGGTCGTGATGGCTGCCGCGGAGACCCAGTCGATGTGACGGTCGACGACGGCCGTGATCATGAGCACGACGTATGCGAACGGCGCGGCGAGAATGCCGTAGAATAGGGCCAACGCGACGGCCTGAAGCGCCGCGGTCGTGTAGCGCACCAACGGGTGGACGCTCTTGAACGCGATGTCCGTGGGCAGCGCCGTATCGTTCGACGGCGACAGCGGCATATCGGCCGCCGACGTCGAAGCCGCGTCCGCGCCTGCTTCAGCGTGCTGTGCGGCGCGCATGTGGCTTGCCAACGCACGGATCGTCCTGTGCTCATAGATGTCGCGCACGGAAATGCGGGTTGATCCGGTCGTGCGGCGCATCAGCGTCACGGTCTGGGCGGCAAGAAGAGAATGCCCGTTGAGATCCAGGAAGAAGTCGGCTTCGACGGAGATCTCGTTCTGGCAGAAGGTCTGCTGCCAGACGTCCGCGATCTGGCGCTCCAGGTCGTCGGCCGGCGCCACGATCTCGCCGACGTCGGTCAGGAGGCGCTGCGGAAGCGGCAGGCTCTTGCGATCTATCTTTCCGCTCGGCATCATCGGCAGAGCGGGAAGCACGTCCAGGTACTGAGGGATCATGTAGGACGGCATGCGACGTCGAAGGAGATCGGCCACGGCATTGCGGTCCAATGCCTCATCGCCGCCCTCGCAGACCACGGAGGCTGCGATTTGCTTGATGCCATTCATCTCTGCGACGTGAACGGCCGCGGCCTGGATCGCAGGATGCTCGATCAGAATTGCTTCGATCTCGCTCAGCTCGACACGGAAGCCGCGGATCTTGATCAGGTTGTCTTTGCGGCCGAGGAAGTAGAGCTCGCCGTTCTCTCCCAGGCGAACCTGATCGTTGGATTTGTAGAGGCGATCGCCACTCTCCGGCTCAAAGGGGTTCGGGATGAAGCGCTCGGCGGTAAGGTCATCGTGGTTCATGTAGCCGCGGGCGACGCCGGCACCGCCAATGAACAGCTCTCCGGATTCGCCCGGCTCAACGGGCCGCATCTCGTCGTCGAGAACGTACGTCGTATAGCCCGGGAGCGGCCGGCCAATTGTCACCGCCTCGCCGGGCGTGCAATCAGCCCAAGTCGCGACGACGGTGGCTTCGGTCGGCCCATAGGTGTTGAGGAGCCTTCTCTCAGGCTTCGCCCAACGCGCGACGAGCTCACTCGAACAGGCTTCGCCACCTAGTACGAGGGTGCGTACGGTGGGAAGCTCGCGGTCCATCATCGATAGCATCGTGGGGACGGTCGAGAAGTAGGTGATTTCCTTGCTGTTGATGAAGTCGGCCGCGTCCGAAGGGGAGCGCTCGATCTCCTCGCTGGGGACCACGAGCGTGCCGCCCCGCGAGAAGGCCGCCCAGATCTCCTCGACCGACGCATCGAAGGCGGTAGAGAAACCTTGATAGATGCGGTCGTCGGCGGTCAGCCTGTATACGGTCTTGAGGCTCTTGACGAACGCCACCGCATTGCGGTGCTCGATCATCACGCCCTTGGGGCGGCCGGTCGATCCAGACGTGTAGATCACATAGCAGAGGCTGTCCGGCCGGATCTCGTCCTGCTGGCGGGGCGCGATGGCCGGCTGCCGGTCGATTTCGCGGCTCTCGAGATCGAGGCGCAACGTGGGTGTTTGGATTGCGCCGGTGAGCTCCTCGGCGAGCGGGCTTTCCGTGATCAGGAGGCGCGCCGCGGAATCTTCCAAGATCGCGTTGATGCGCTCGAGCGGAAACCGAGGATCAATCGGCACATAGCCCGCACCGGCCTTGAGGATGCCGAGCATGGCCGCATAGAGGCGGTGCGACTTCTTCATATAGAGCGCGACGAGATCGCCCGCCTTGACGCCGCGCGCAGCGAGGACGTTGGCGATCTGGTTCGCGTATTGGTTCAGTTCGGCGTACGTGAGGCATTCGTCCGCGAATTCGATCGCGGCGTGATCCGGTCGCCGGCTCACTTGTGCCTCGAAGAAAAGGTGAAGGAGATGCGGCGTCGGAGACTCGTAGGACCGCTTTGGCAGCGGCTCGTGATTCATATTCAGCATTGTCATGTTAACCCCTTGCACGAGGCTCCCAATCCTCCTTGCAGCCGCCCCTTAGTTATTAACGGCGAGGGCGACGGATAGAGGTTGTGGTTGGTTGGTAAATGACCAGGTCGCGAGCCGCATTCCCGAAAATTCAATGTCGGACTCACTGGCTGATTTCAGGCGATCGTGTTCGGCATCGAACTCTAGTTCCGAAATGTCGAGAGCAAGGCCCGTGCCAAGCATTTTGGCGACGGCCTCCTTGAGGGTCCAAAGCCGCACGCGCGCCATTGCGCGGCGGTGCTCGGGGAGGCGTTCAATCGCCTCCAGCTCTCCCTGGCTGAAATAGTCCTCGAGCAATCGAGGATCCTCGAAGGTCAAAAATGAGCTTTCAATATCGATCCCCACCGGATGCAGGCGCGAGACGGCGACTGCGGAGGCAGAATGCGTGTGGGAACAGCTGAAATGCAGTCTCGGAAAGGCGGGGGCGAGAGCCGGCTTGCCATGGGCTCCGCGCTCGAAGGCCCATTCCGACGGGGCGATCTCTCCGCCTACCGCTTTCGAAAGCGCGCGGCGCAGTAGGGCGCGCGTCGCAAGGGAGCGCTCTTTGACGTGGGAATGGCGGATATTGGAGAATTCCGAGAGATCCGCCTGCGTGAGCGTGCGCTCGCTGGCGTCGGATTGCTTGGCTCCGGTGTGCCACACGTACCAGACCGAGACATCTGGAAAAGGCGCGTACTGAAGTGGAGCAGACGGCGCGCGCCGGAGGCCGCCGGCGGGAGCCCGCGATGGGGCGCGAAGGTTTACGCCGCCCCGGAAATCTCCGGTCGAAGATAGCGGATGCCTGCAAAGCGCGGATTTATTGACGGATCCGACGCAATCGGAAAACATTGCTTAACGCCTATTAGAGAGCGGATCGTCGAGTTATTTAAAGACGCGTGAATAGGCGTAGCGAAACGAATTGAATTAACCAAGCATTAACATTGGAATTAACGGCTAAACCCAATTGTTATGTTAAAATTAATATTTAACGTCAGGAAATGTATTAATGATGCAATGCAATGATTTTCGAAATTACGGGCGTTTTATAATTTTTCGACACTGGAAACTCTTGACGGCAAAGTCGGCGTTTCGCATGTCTACGCGCAAGGCAGGTGCCAAAGCGCAGTCCGTGCGGCGCGCACCCCAAAAATGCCGGGCATGACGATGGTTTCGCCGCCTGCCGCGCGGGCCCCGCGCGTTCGATTTCTTGCTGCGCCGCGGCAAGTGGGCAGCACATTGAAGGTGAGAGTTCGTGTTTCGCGCAGGTTTATTCGTATCCTCCGTTGTTTTTCTGTCATTGCTTCTTTTTTGCAGTGCGGTGGTGTTTTCGCGTTTTTTTGGAGCCAGAGCCGGTGAGATGAGAAAGGGCTATGACGTTAAGCATTCCGGGCTGACGCCCGTTTATCCGGAAGGGTACGAGTGCTCGCCGTTGACGTCGCTCTACGCGAGCTGGCTCGATGTGGACGGGACGCATCGGGAGGAAATTCATACGGGCGTCGACGGCGGGCAGCTCGGAGAGTGGATACTTGCCCCGGCGCCCGGAAAGGTGAGGGCGGTGTGGGAGGCAGATTGGCGATGGGGGAGGGAGGGCGCTCTGGTGCTCGCGCACACGGCGGCCGATCTCAACATGAATGACGAGGCGCCGCTCTACTACTCAATCTACGATCATCTGAAGTGGAGCGAGATCGAGCATCTCGAGGTCGGGCAAACTGTCGAGCGCGGCGAGAGGCTCGCTCGCGTGTACCGGCCGGGCGGCAAGGCGGAATTTCTGCCGGAAGTGCATTGGGAGGTGTGGGAAGCCGAGGATGACGAGCTCGAATGGGTGGTCAATCGCTATGGCGGGCAGGAGTGGCGCAACGACAGTGCACGATTGATCGACCCCCTCTACCTGCTGGGCGTTCATTCTCCTCCGGCGGATGGGCGGTCGGTGCGGATCGTGCCCTTCGAGGTGAACGCTGACTACTCCGGCTTTCGCGGGTTCACATACATCTTCGCGTGCCGCCGCAGAGGTTGAGACGAGCTCGACTGCTCAGGACTGCGGTACGGCGCCAGCGCATTAACGGTTACGTGCGCGCTCGCTTTTCTCCGCTGGGCCCTGGCATTTGAATTGCAGACAGGGGATTGAGTTGTGCCGCTACGTTGTGGAGGAAATGGTTATGCGTCGTTCGAGTTATGCTTCGTGCCTGACATGGGCGCGCGGGATTTCAGTTGGTGCAATTGTGGCGATGGGTGCCCTCTCCGGGCCGGCGCTGGCCGAAAGCTGCACGCAGCCGACGGTTAGCTCTCAGGTCGGCACGGTCTGGTGGTCGGAACTCGTGAGCAGCAACCCGGAGCGCAGCCGGGACTTTTATGCAAGCATCGCCGGCTGGACGCCGAAAATCGTGTCAGCCGTCGATTCAACGCGCCCGCCCGCTCTGGGCGAGGCGGAATACACGATCTTCATGCATGAGGGTACCGAGACTGCGGGCCTTTCGAAATACGAAAGCAAGGTCGCGAACGAAGTCCGCCCGGGTTGGTTCGCCTATATACAAGTCGCAAACGTCGACGAGACCGTCCTCGAGGTCTTGAAGAAGGGCGGAAAGATCCTCAAGGCGCCTTATGACGACGCCGACTCGGGCCGCCTCGCAATTGTCGAAGACCCGGACGGGTTCGCAGTCGGGCTGGTCACGCCGGTGCTGACGGCGCCGGTGCGCTAGCCGGACACGTCTACCCCTTATCCAGTTCTGGCCAATCAAACGGGCGGGGCGCAGCTCACAGCGCTTCGCCCGGTTGCGTGAACGAGCAGGCGCTAATCGCCATACTCGTGGATGAATTGTGGATACATCCGCCGTTTGTGGCCTTACGGCCATCCTCCGTACAAGAATCTTATCGGGTTGCGACCGCGACTCTCGACACGCAGGGCCGAATCGCTCCTTCCTCAGTCAAATTTGAAACGGGGCTGATTGCGAGCCGACTTGAATATTGTGACCCGTCGGCTCGCCAACAAAACAAGGGGATGCCCGATGAAGAGTCGTGCCACAACGATCATCAGCGCTCTGTTGCTGACGCTGACAAGCGGTGCAGCGTACGCCGATGGGATGGTGTCGTTGAAAGACACTGTGGTTGCGCCAGCACCCACCTGGTCGGGTCTTTATTTCGGCATGAGTGTGGGGTATGGCCGAAATACTTCAAACAACAATTACAGTGATGACGACGGTTTCTTTCAATCGGTGGAAGAGCACGCGGCGGGCGGCTTGGTCTCGGCCATCTGGGGCTATCGACTGCATGCTGGGAGACAGGATCGTCGTCGGTGCGTTCGTCGATTTCGACTGGTCGAATATCGATCGCGGCTATTCCACGAACCACCTCACCATCGACAGATCCTGGAACATCGGAGGCCGTGCGGGCTATCTTGTGACGCCCAATACGCTCCTCTACGGGACGGCGGGCTATACGAGGGCTCACTGGGACAACGAAGGCTGGTGGGACATCGATGATGGCGGCCCGATAGTGGAGGGCAGGGACGAGCGCTGGTTCAACGGCTACTTCCTCGGCGGCGGCGTCGAGACGCGACTGCGCGGGAACTTCTTCGTGCGCGGCGAGGTTCGCTACGCCAACTATGGCTCCGAAATCTCGAACTCAGGATTCAATAGCGGCGCAAATTTCGTCGACGAAGAAGACCCCGAGATTTGGACCGGCCGCTTGGGGCTCATCTACAAGCTCGGGCGCGGGGAGAACACGTACACCTCCATCAAGGACGGCGACGGCAGCGATTACGGCTCCAACATCCAGGTGATCAGCTACAACGGCGTCGATGTCGCGAAGGACATCTGGGCGATCTACTCGGGAAGCTACTTCTACCTCAACGGCGACGTCACGCGCTCCGGCATCGTGGCACGGACCTTCGGGTACTATGCAGACTTCAATTACGAGGATACGGATACGCCTCCGACCGAGTTCGACGGCAAGGATCGGTCGCTGGATGCCATGATCGGCTACATGTACTACATCGGCCAGACGAGTCTGACCGGCTTCGTCGGCATGGAGGTCCGCGATGTCGACATCGATCCGGATGATCCGACCAATCCGGTGAATGGCACTCAGACGGGCTTCAAGGTTGCGGGCGAGCTCGAGACGGGCGACAACAGCCCATTGTACGTGGCGCTCGACGGCAGCTATTCGACAGCCTTCAACTCCTATTTCGCCGCGCTGCGCACGGGCTACAACAGGCCCGGCAAATTCATCGTCGGCCCGGAGAGCGAGCTCTACAGCGACGAGGGCGAGTTGACGTGGCGGTTCGGCGGCTTCGTGACGCTGCCGTTCACGCTGAGGAACATGCCGTCCGAGGTGTCATTCAGCGCCGGCCACCAGTGGGTCGAGGACAGCGACGACACAAGCGGCGGCGCTGGCAACGTCAACACCGGTAGCGTGCGCGGCGGCGAGGGTGCCTACTTCAACTCGTATTTCAAGCTTATGTTCTGAGGAGCGAGCGCTCCAGAGCAGCTGATACTTAGAGTAGCGGCCTGCCAGGGATCTCCCTGGCAGGCCGTTATGCGTTGCGCAGATACTCGAGCTAGGTTGCTCAGTCGCCGGGGGCGCGCTCGACCCAATAATCTCCGGACTTGCGGTAGCGCTTCTTCACCGCGGCCCACGCGACGCGGTGGGCAATCTCCTCGCGGCGCCATGGCTCCTTGGCGCCGTACGTCTCCCAGGCGTGGTTGAAAGCGCTACGGAAGATGTCCTGGGCGTGCGCGGGGAGATGGGCGCGCACCGAAACGGGAAGATGGTCGTTCGATGCGTAAGGCATGGCGATCGGCTCCGAAAATTTGCCGCCGTGCGAAGCCCCGATCAAGTCGCGGGAAGCGGGGTCTCGGAGGTGGCCGCCTCGGCGAGGAGGCGCACGACTTCTTCGTCCGGAACCTGATGGAAATCGCGATAGTGGACGCCAATGGCATAGAACGGTTCGGGCATCTCGAGGCAGACGACAGCATCAACCTCCCTGTCCAGCGCTGCGACCGTCTCGCTCGAGGCCACGGGCACGGCGAGGATGAGCTTCTTTGGCTTTTTCCTTCTCAGTGCTCTCACGGCGGCGCGGATGCTCGCACCAGTCGCGATGCCGTCGTCGACGACGACAAGCGTCCTGCCCTCGAGGGGCACGCGGGGACGGCCTTCAAGGTAGAGAGCGCGCCGGCGCTCAATCTCCTCGAGCTCGGCCTTCGCCTGCTCGCGGATGTAGGCCGCCGTGACGCCGGCAAGCTCGACGACGTCATCATTGATGACGATCTCAGGTTCGCCGCCGTCGACGACGGCCGCGGCCGCCAGCTCCGGCTGTTGAGGTACGCCGATCTTGCGGACGAGGACGAGATCGAGCGGTGCCTTCAGGGCGCGTGCGACCTCGACCGCAACGGGTACGCCGCCGCGCGGTAGCGCCAAGACGACGGGATCCGCAATGCGTCTGCGGGCAATCGCTTTGGCGAGCGCGCGGCCCGCCGCTGTTCGATCTTGAAAAGGTAGCAGGGAGGATCGAGTCATGTCGCCCGCCCCGCGAGATGCGTTTCGAACCACCGCTGTGCCAGCTCGATGACGTTTTCCAGCGTCCCTGGCTCGTCGAATAGATGAGTGGCTCCCGGTACGATCTCAAGGCGCCTCTCGCAGGTGAGCTGCGCCAGGGCCTCCTCGTTCAGCTCGATCACGCCATAGTCGGCGCCCCCGACAATGAGAAGTGTCGGCGCCTTAACACGCGGCAACACGGTCGCCGCCAGATCCGGACGTCCGCCGCGGGAGACCACGGCTGCAATGTCCTTGGGACGCCTGGCCGCAGCGACGAGGGCCGCGGCGGCACCGGTGCTGGCTCCAAAGAGCCCGATCGGCAGGTGGGCAACCTCGGCATCTGCGCGCGACCACCTGATCGCCTCAAGCATGCGGTTGCCGAGGAACGCAATATCAAAGACGTTGTCGCGGTCGGCCGCCTCGTCGGCGGTCAGGAGATCGAACAGGAGCGTTGCCAGTCCCACCTCATTCAGGCTGCGGCTGACGAAGCGATTGCGCGGGCTCATGCGGCTCGAGCCGCTTCCGTGGGCGAAGATGACGAGTCCCTTGGCCGGGTCCGGAATCGTGAGTGTACCCTCGAGATGCTTGTCGCCGATCAGGACACTTCGTGTCCGCGGCAGGGCTTCGTGCGGCAGGGCTCTCGCTTTCGTTCTGGCCATAGCGTGACGGCCTCGATGACACCTGGGAATATGGCGATCGCGTATACTGCGTCGGTTGCAGAATCCGGCCATTGATGCGCATCAAATGAGGGTGTCTTAGAACGGCCGTTCGCGGGTGGTCGCGCAAGGTGGTGCTGACCAATGGTCTCGATGAGGCGTGCCGGCGGCCGCACTCGCTAACAAGCTCTGTTTGGCGGCCTAGCGGATCATGATCGGGATCGGCGTGCGGCGAATGCCTTTGACGGGAGTCAAGGCGCCCGGGGGCGTGCGTGGTGATTGTTTGTTATTTCGGATTGTGGGCCAACTCTAGAGCGAGTGGAGTTTCGCCATGAAAGTCAAAGATGCAATGCACAAAGGCGTGGAATGGGTCAGCCCGGATACGGTGCTTCCCGAGGTTGCGAAGAAGATGCGGGATCTCGACGTCGGTGCGATCCCCGTCGGGGAGAGCGATCGGCTCGTCGGCATGGTGACCGACCGTGATATTGCCTGCCGAGGCGTCGCCGACGGCAAAGACAGCTCGAAACTCAAAGCTCGGGATGTCATGACCAAGGGCATCGTTTATTGCAGCGAAGGCGAAGAGCTCGATGATGCGCTGCGCATCATGGAGCAGAAAAAGATACGCCGGCTGCCGGTCCTCAATGGCAAGAAGCGGATGGTTGGCATATTGAGCCTCGGCGACATCTCTCGCGCCGCCTCACATGAGCTAACGGGTGAGGTGATGGCGGCTGTTGCCAGCCATCACGCGTAGGCGGGTCCGGGGCATTGTAGCGAGGCATATCATTGTGCGCTCGTAGCGCGAGCGGTCGGGGTCGTGATCTCGACCTGGTCGCCCGCGCGAAGGAGCGCATTCGGGCTCACGATCACTCGGTCGCGCGGCGAGAGACCAGCCGAAATCACGACCCGCTCGCCAAGGTCGCGGGCGACGGAGACGGGCTTCAATGCGACGCGGTTGTCGTCGTCGTCGACGATGGCAACCATCTGGCGGCCCTCCCGCGTCAGGAGCGTGTTGGTCGGGATCGTCACCGCGCCATCGACAGCACCGATCTCGATCATGACCTGACCGTTGAGACCGGCCGGGATGCGGCCATCCGGGTTCTGCATCAGCAACTCGGCGCGCATGGTGTTCGACGACTGATCGATGAGGCCCGCCGTGCGCACCACACGGGCGGAAAGCGTCTCGCCGGGGAGCTCGGCGAAGACGACCTTGGCGGACGCGTCCGGCTTGACCTTCAGTGCCGAGGATTGCGGCACATCGATCTCGATGCGGAGCTCGTCGAGCCGCGCGATGCGCAAGAGATAGCTTTGCTGGCTCGAATCCGCCGAGACCTTGTCGCCGCGCTCGACCTGGCGGGCGACGATCGTGCCCGAGAAGGGCGCGCGCACCGTTTGGAAGCTCTTCACGTCCTCCAAGCGCTTCACTTCGGCCATCGCCGCCGCGAGATCGGCGTCGGCCGTCATCTTGGCGGCGCGCCGCTCGTCGAGGGTCTGTTCGGAGATGTGACCTTTCGGCTCGAGATCTTCGGCGCGCACGAGGTTCACGCGCGCCAGCTCGAGGCGCGCCTTGATCTGATCTACCGAGGCCCGTGCACGTTGCAGCTCCTGCTCGACCTCGGGCGCTTCGATGATCATAAGTATGTCGCCGGCCTTAGCCCGGTCGCCGATGTCGACACGGCGCTCCGAGACGATGCCGCTTGCGCGCGACGAGATCAGCGCCTGCTCGGCGGGCGCCGTGCGGCCCGAAAGCGTCAGCGTTGACGAGCCCGGGGCGGGCTCGGGGTGAACGATGCGGACCGAGGCCAGCACGAGCTTCTTCTCTTTCGGTGCTGCTGGCTCGGCGGCAACTGCGGGCAAGCGCAGGCCGAGGCGCCTCTTGCCCTCCTCGAGCAACCGGGCCGGGTTCTGCTGCGTCGCGATCCACGCGCCAAGTCCCACGGGCAGCACCAGGCACGAGAGCGGCGGCGGCAATCTTTTTCAGGGCCATCAAGGGTGCTCCGTCATTCGGCAGGGACGTGGGCGGCTTCGTGCGCAGGTTCTGGCCGGGCGTCTTGCGATACTTTCCGGCGCCCCAATCCGGCGAGCGCCGAGAACAGGAAGGGCACGAACGTCAGTGTGGCGCAGGTGCCGAAGACAAGGCCGCCGACGACGGCACGGCCGAGCGGCGCGTTCTGCTCGCCGCCTTCGCCGTGGCCGAGCGCCATCGGCAAGATGCCGACGATCATCGCCGTTGCCGTCATGAGAACCGGCCGGAGCCGCGTGCGCACCGCGTCGACGGCCGCTTGCGATGGGCTCTCACCCTGGTGCAGGCGGTCGCGCGCGAAGCTCGTGACGAGCACGCTGTTTGCGGTTGAAACGCCGATCACCATGATCAGTCCCGTGAGCGCGGGGACCGAGAGCGAGGTGCCTGTCATGTAGAGCGCGAACATGGACCCGGATATCGCCACCGGGAGTCCACCCATGGCGATCAGCGGCATCATCCAGGATTGGAAATTCACGACCATGACGAGGTAGACGAAGACGGAAGCGAGAGCGAGGCCGCCCAGCATCTCGCCGTACGCCTGCTCCATCGACTGCGCCTGGCCCGCGATCTCGAACCGGTTGGCGGGCTTCAAGCGCGGGCGAAGCTGGTCGATCGCAGCCGCGACGTCGCCGTAGACCGCGCCCAGGTCGCGGCCCTGTACGTTGGCCAGGATCGTCGTCGTCGGTTGCAGCGTCGTGCGGTCGATGTTGGCGGGGATGTTGCGCAGCTGGAGCGACGCGAACGAGCGCAGCGACACGGGCTGGCCGCCCGCCGACGGGCGCACGGGGGTGTTGAGAAGCTGCTCGAGCGACGTGAGGTTCACCGGCGGCGCGATCACCTGCACGGTGTAGGACGCGCCCTGCGCCGGGTCCGCCCAGAAGCTCGGGGAGACGGTGCCCGACGCGCCGAGCGCGGCGAGGAGCGCTGTCGCGGCGTCTTGCGGCGTCACCCCGATTTGCAATGCGCGCACGCGATCGATCTCGAGGTAGTAGGATGGCAGGTTGCGGACCTGCTTCATGGCGATGTCGACCGCGCCAGGAATTTCACGCATGCGCGCCATGAGATCGCGGGCGATCTCAGAGTTGCCGAGGACGTCGCGGCCGATGAGGCGGACTTCGATTGCGGTCTGGGCCGATCCGGCAAGCGTCTGCGACGTGGCGTCGGCCGGACGGAAGTAGGTCGTAAGCCCGGAGAACTTCTCTTTCAGCATCTGGCGTATCTTGTCGACGTACATCGCCGTCGGCGCGTGCCGGGCGGCGAGCTGGACGAGCAGCTCGCCGTCGAAGGAGCCGATGACGCCGCTGTCGACCCAGGCGAGATTTATGGGCTCGGGGCTGCCGATGTTCTCGGCGATGAAGCCCATCTCCTCGGGAGGAATGATGTTGCGGATTTCGCGCTGCACGTCGGCGAAGATGCGCGCGGTCTCCTCGAGCCGCAGACCGGGCTGGGCGCGCGCGTAGATGCGGATCATGCCGGCGTCGGTTTCCGGGAAGAACTCGCGGCCGAGGTTCGTGGCCGCCGTGGCGCCGAGGCCGAGGGCGAAGAGAAGCCCCGCGACCGGGATGAGCTTCCAGCGCAGCTGCAACTTGGCGATCCACGCGACGAGCCGCTCAAGGAGGGCCAGCGTGCGGTCGACGGCCGCTGAGAGGCGCCCGAGCAGTCCGCCGCCTTGGCCGGGATGGCCGGCGGTCGGCGACAGCATGAGGGTGGCGAGCGTCGGCACCAACGTGCGCGAGAGGACGTAGGACGCCGCCATGGCGAAGACGACGGCGAGCGCAAGGGGGATGAACACGAACGCTGCGGTGCCGGTCAGCAGGAACAGCGGCGAGAAGACGATGCAGATCGCGAGCGTCGAGACGAACTCGGGGAATGCGACCTCGCTCGCACTCTTCATCACCGCGTCGTGCAGACCCAGCCCCGCTTCGAGATTGCGATTGATGTTCTCGATCTCGACCAGCGCGTTATCGACCAGAATGCCGATCGCGAGCATCAGACCGCCGAGCGTCATCAGGTTGAACGTGTTGCCGGTCGCGGCAAGCCCCGCGATCGAGGCCAGAAGCGCCAGCGGGATAGACGTCAGTACGATCAGCGACGAGCGCCAGCTGCCGAGGAAGACGAGCACGACGAAAGCAACCAAGAGGCCGACGATCACCGCTTCCAACAAGACGTTGTCGATGGCGCGGGTGACGAACACCGACTGATCGAACACGGGCGCGATGGTGATGCCTTCCGGAGCAGAAGCCTGCAGCTCCGGCAGGCGGGCCTTGA
The DNA here is from genome assembly GCA_963716835.1 of uncultured Alphaproteobacteria bacterium. GTDB lineage: Bacteria > Pseudomonadota > Alphaproteobacteria > Rhizobiales > Hyphomicrobiaceae > Hyphomicrobium_C. Next base: position 252,299 of record CAVQUQ010000013.1, read on the forward strand.
TCTGCTCGATGATGTCGAGCGTCGAGGCATTACCGAGCTTCAGGATCGAGACGAGAACCGCGTTCTGACCGTCGAGGCGCGCAATGTTGCTTTGAACGGCCTGGCCGTCGCGCACGCTCGCCACGTCGGAGACACGGATCACGCGGCCGTCGACCGAACGCAGCGGCAGGTCGGCGAAGGTCGCGACCGTTTCCGGGCTGGCGTTGGTCGTGATGGTGATTTCGCGCGTATCGATGCGAAGGGCGCCCGAGGGAAGCGTAAGGTTCTGCGTTGCGGTTGCGCGCGCGATGTCGGCTGGCGAGATGCCGTAAGCCTGCAGCGCCTCGGGCTTCAGGTCGATCATCACCTGGCGTGACGCCCCGCCATACGGCAGCGTGAGGCGAATGCCGGGGATCGACTGGATCTGCGCGCGCAATTGCAGCCGCGCGTAGTCGTAAAGTGCGCCGTCGGTCAACGTGTCGGACGCGAGCGCGAGCTGGATGATGGGGACGCTCGAGGGCACGTAGGGGACGATCAGCGGCGGGTTGGTTCCCGTCGGCATGCGCCGCAGGATCGTCTGGCTCACGGACGTCACCTGCGTGAAAGCGGTGGTGACGTCGGTGCCGGGCTGAAAGGCGATGCGTACGATGCCGACGCCGTTGAGCGTCTCGGAGCGGACCTCGCGCAGATTGTCGACGTTGTTCATGATCGCGAGCTCGCTGAACGAGGTCAGCTTGCTCGCCATCTCCTGCGGGTTGAGGCCCTGGTACGTCCAGATGAGGTTGATTGCGGGGATATTGACCGTCGGCAGGATGTCGGTCGACATGCGGCGCGCCGTCAGCCCGCCTATGAGCAGCAGCAAGATGGCCAGCACGCCCACGCTGTGGCGGTGGGCGATGGCATACCTGACGATCCACATGCTTTGTCCCTGTCCCCGTGATCGTCACGACGTGGCGTCGAGCACTGCAAGGCGATAGACGCGCAAATGTCTGGAGCGGGCTCAGATTAAGTCGAGCTTAAGGGAGTATTTTTTGCTCGGGCGCGAGACGATTTGTCAGACCGGCTCCGGCGCTGCCTCGAGTTTTTGCACCGGCGCCCGCCGATCTGCCTCCGAAAACGTCACGCGCTTGTCGTCGATGACGACCTGCGCGCGAAGCCCAGACGCGGGCGAACGATTTTCGAGACGCAGCGACAGCCCGTCCTTCTCGAGTGCCGTCTCAACAATGGCGAGGCCGAGGCCGCTCCCTACGGGGCTCTTGTGACGGCCACGGAAGAAGCGCTTGGTGACGCTGGCGATCTCATCTCTGGGGATGCCCGGACCGTCGTCGTCGAGCGTGAGAAGAACGTCCGTGCCCCGCCGCATCAGGGACCAGCGCACGGGATCGCGGCCTCGCGTGTGCTGGATGGCGTTTTCGGTGAGGTTGCGCGCGGCGACGTAGAAGGCGTCCGGATTGACCTTGATCTTGGTGTTGAACAGGTCGGGCTCGACGGCGGCCGGCGCGGGGTTCTCTTTCGTGCGCAGGTCCTCGCAAATCGCCCGCAGTCTTGCGCCGGCATCGATCCACTCTTGCGGGGTCCTGCTCTCGCCCGTGTCGATCTCGGCAAGCGCAAGCAGCTGGCGCGCCATGCGGGTCGTGCGGTCGGCGGAGACGAGGGCGTTGCGGAGGGCGTTGTCGCGGATCGCGGGATCGGCAGCCGCGAGCGCGATTTGGACATGCGTGCGCAGCCCCGCAAGCGGTGTGCGCAGCTCGTGGGCGGCGAACGCGGTCACGCTGCGCTCGTGCTCGCGGGCGGCGACAACCTTTGCAAAGAGGCCATTGAGCTCGTCGATGACGGGGCGGATCTCGGCGGGTGCGCGGCCGACGTCGATCGAGCTCAGCTCGTCGGCGTTGCGGCTCGCCAACGCGTGCGTCAGGCGCTGGAGCGGCGCCAAGCCGCCGCGGATCGCCGCCCAGATGAGCGCGCTCAGGACGACGAAGACGATGAGGCCGGGCACCGCGAGGCCGGTCATGAGCTCGCGCACGAGACGGTCGCGATGGTTGATGCTGTCGCCGACGAGGACGCGGATGCCGCGCTCGCGGTCTTCGCGCGCGAATACCCGCCACCGCGTGCCATTGATCTCCTGGTTCGAATAGCCGCTGCTGGCGTGGGTGAGCTGCGTCAACGGGGCTTCGCTCGACTTGCCCACGAGCTCACCGTCGATCGACCAGATCTGGCACGCCAGCTGGAAGTTGCTGGCGACAGGGTCGATTACGGTCGACTGCTTGGCAATGCGGACGCCGGAAATTCCCGTTGTGACCTTCACGTCCGCGCTCTCGACCAGGGAGCTCACCATGCGGGTCGCCTCTTCGAGGCGGGCGTCGAGGACGCGCTCGAGCTCCTGGCGGCTCCCCGAATAGATCCAGAGAATGCCCGAGAGCCAGACGAGGCCGGTTGCAAGAAGGAGCAGGCCGAAGAGGCGGGCTTTGATCGAATTCATGTGGCGGCGCCTGTCTTGGCCCGATGCGGGGGTCAGCAGAGACGGATCTGACGGCGAGCTTAAGTCAAGCTTAAGCCGCGCGGGCTCTGGATTTTTGTGCCAGAACGTCGATTAATAGCAGATCATTCTTCCGGAATAGGGCGCGAGATGAGGGTCCTTGTCGTCGAAGACGATGCAGTCCTGCAGGACGGCCTGACGGTCGGCCTCGGCATGCAGGGCATCACGGCGGAGGGGGTCGGCACCTGCGCCGATGCGCTTGCAGCGCTTGCGGCGACGACGTTCGACGGCGTCGTGCTCGACGTCATGCTCCCGGACGGATCGGGCTTCGACGTGCTGCGCGAGCTGCGAAAGCGCAACGATGCCGTTCCCGTGCTGCTGCTCACGGCACGCGACACAGTGGCAGATCGCGTGCGCGGTCTCGACGATGGCGCGGATGACTATCTCGGTAAGCCGTTCGACCTCGATGAAGTCGCCGCCAGGCTGCGCGCGCTGCGCCGGCGCGCCGTCGGCCGCGCAACGCCGACGGTTGTCTGGCGTGACATTGAGCTCGACCCGGTGCGGAGAGCCGCGACCGCAGCCGGCGAGCCAGTCACGTTATCGCGCCGGGAGTTCGCGCTGTTGCTGGCGCTCGTGGAGCGGCCCGGGGTCATCCAGTCGAAGGGGGAACTCGAGGCGCTTCTCTACGGCTGGCAGGAAGAGATCGAGAGCAACGCGGTGGAGGTCCATATCCATCATCTGCGCGCCAAGATCGGCCGCGACAGGATCGAGACGGTGCGCGGCCTCGGCTATCGTGTCAGAGAGAGTTGAGGGCCGGGTTGCGTCGTGTGGCCATCTGAGCCAGAAGTCATGCTTGCGCTTCGCGAGGCCGAGGAGCGGGCGGCGCTTGCGGCGCAACGCTCATGTCGTTGCCGCGCCACGTGAAGCTGCTGCCCGCGAAGCCCTTGATCCAAAGGAGAGGAAGCAAGAGGTCGCGAACGAGCCAGGCTGCGGGCGACCACAGGCCCACGTGCCAACCTGTTTTCCAAGCCAGAATCCACTCGGTGCCGAACCAGATGATAGCAAGAAACGCGGCGGCGATGGCGGGATCAAACTCCAGAGCCGTTGCCGCGTACGTCCCCGCCAGGAGCGGCAGCAAGCTTCCGGTCAGTATTTCCGGCACGTAGTAGATCGGGAAGGTCGCCCGTCTGAGCCGCGCCCACCGGACCTGCCGGTCCCAGACCTGCCGGACGCGCCGGGGGCCAAGCGGCTGCTCGAAGGGGCGGTCCACGAGACGGACGCGGAGCCCTCGTTCGCGCACGACCTTGGTCGCCGCAGCGTCTTCCGCGATCTCTATCCCGAGCGCCGTAATGCCGCCCGCTGCGTTGAGGTCGTCGCGGCGCCAGAGCATCGATTTGCCCTGGGCAAAGCCAAAGCCGACGGTGTCCGCCGCCAGTTGCCAACGCGCCTGGTAGGTGTTGAGGAATGCGCATTCCACCTCGGCCCAGAAGCCTTTTGGCGCGCTGCCGACAGGTGGCGAGCAGACCAGCCCGGTGCCGGGGAGGAAGCACGCGAAGAGTTCATCCACGTAGCTGGGCGGCATCAGGACATTGCTGTCGGCGAGAACGACCCAATCGCGTCGCGCCTGTCGCCAGCCCTTCATCAGATTGTTCAGCTTTGGATTGGCTGTCGGCTTGTCGTCACCGATGAGCAATCGCGCCGGCACTGAGGAGTGCTCAGCGATCAGTGCCTCGATGAATGGCACGGCGGGATCTTGCTCGCGAGCGCAACAGAAGATGATCTCAACGTCGGGATGGTCGAGGCGGAAGGTCGAACGGAGTGTCAGCTCATCATAATGGTCGAGGCCGCACACGGGCCTAATGATGGTTACCGGTTGAGGGCATCGCCTCTCGCGTACATGCGCCACCCGGGAGCGCCAAAGCGCAAGTCCTGCCGTTATGAGATGCATCAATGTCGCAAAGGCGCAAAAGATCAATGCGGCCAGCGTGATGCCAGTCATGGGCCCATCCTGACGCGGCGTTCAGATGACGGTCTTTACAGGCTTCGATGACAGGCAAATGACAGATGTGAGTCGAGGCCGATGCAACACGGTCGCGGTTGGCGCCCACGTGACGTCTCGCCATCATTGGGCGGGGCGCTGCTGTCCAAAAATCTTCTGTCACACAAGCTTCATCCCCGTGACCGATGCTGCAGCGTGGGCTTGAGTCCGTTTTTCTGGGGAGGGTACGTTGTCGAAGCAGCGGGCAAATGGAACTCGTTCGGCCGAGCTCTTCTATGGGAATTGCGCGCTTATCATCACCCTGGTTTTGGTGTGGATGGATCCCCTTGTCGGCCTGATCGGTGCGGCAATCTCTGCCGGCTTGATCGTAGCGGATCAACGTTATGCGCGTTCGACGGGCCGCAAGGGTGCTATCGCATAGGCCCGTAAACTCTCTCTCTCTCTCTCGCACGTGTGACGCAAATCCGGTCACTCGGCAGCGACGGGAATTGCAGGCGTTTGGCGGTCGTCAACGAGCGCAAAACTTTCGGCTCGCGCCATTCTCCAGGCCGCCCGGAAATGGGGATCGTCGGTTCCGGCAATCAGCTCGCCCGGTTGTAGAAAGCGGTACTGCTCTGCATAAGTGACGACGCGGTCTGGAGCCGCCCGGTGCATAAGGTGATGAGGACGCAGCTCGCTCGGATGCGTCAAACCGGAGGCGGCGACGAGCTCGGCCAGCGCCTTGACCGTCTCGCGATGAAAGCTTGCGACACGAAGAGATTTGTCCGAGACCACGATTGCTCTTTGGCGTGACTTGTCTTGGGTTGCGACGCCCGTGGGGCAGCGTCCCGTATGGCAGGTCTGCGCCTGAATGCACCCAACCGCGAACATGAAGCCCCGTGCGGCGTTACACCAATCGGCTCCAAGTGCCATGACGCGTGCCATGTCGAAGGCAGACGTGATTTTTCCCGAAGCGCCGAGCTTGATGCCATCGCGAATGTTCGCACCGATAAGTGCCGAATGCACGAATGCAAGCCCGTCGCGGAGAGGCATACCGACATGATCAGCGAACTCGAGCGGCGCAGCTCCCGTGCCGCCCTCGGTGCCGTCGACGACAATGAAATCCGGGGAGATGCCTGTCTCTATTATCGCCTTGACGACTGATAGAAATTCCCACGGATGACCGACGCAGAGTTTGAATCCGACCGGCTTGCCGAGCGACAAGCGGCGCAACTGCGCGATAAACTGCATCATTTCAATGGGTGTGGAGAAGGCCTGATGCCGGGCAGGTGAGACGCAATCCGTGCCGGCTTCGACACCTCTAATGCGAGCAATCTCGCGTGTCACCTTGGCCGCAGGCAAGATGCCGCCCAATCCCGGTTTGGCGCCCTGGCTTAGCTTGATCTCGACCATGCGGATCTGCGGAGAGGAGACTGTCTCAAAAAACCGCTCGGGGGAGAACGTGCCATCCTTGTTACGACAACCAAAATATCCCGTTCCGATCTCCCAGATGATATCGCCGCCATTCTCACGGTGGTAGGGACTGAATCCCCCCTCTCCGGTGTCGTGAGCAAAGCCGCCAATTCTGGCCCCCTTGTTGAGGGCGCGTATTGCATTGGCCGATATCGACCCAAAGCTCATGGCCGAGATGTTGTAGACCGATGCCGAATAGGGATGCGCGCAGTCACGGCCACCTATCAGGATCCGGAAAGGCTCCTTCGCAACCTCCAGGGGTGCCATTGAATGATGCAGCCACTCGAATTCGCTTCGGTAGACATCGTACTGCGTGCCGAAGGGGCGCTTGTCGAGGGCGTGCTTGGCACGCTGGTAGACGATCGCGCGCTTGTCGCGCGGAAACGGCATGCCTTCCTTGTCGGATTCGAAGAAGTATTGCCGCATCTCGGGGCGGATATGCTCGAAGATGAACCTCAGGTGGGCGGCAATCGGATAGTTGCGCAGAATTGCATGCTTGCGCTGCATGATGTCGCGCAGGCCGAGGAGGGCGAAGAACGCAAAGAATGTGAAGAGCGGCAGGAGATTGGCGACATTATCCGGATAGGCGCGAAGCAGCGTCGCAAGACCGGCCGTGCCGAGCACGGAGAGCGTCAGAAGAATGTAGCGAGGCGAGAACGGCAGCAGCAGAACGCGCATGATCGTCCCTCGTTGCATCGGGACTGCGCCTCGGTGGCGCGACCGCTCACTGTCATACGAAACGAATGATGTTGGTTTTGCGAAGGTCGACGCCCTCGCTCGCAAGAACAACTGTGGAGCAGGTGTTCAGCTCGCCTCACCGATAAAAAAGCGCAAAATTCTCAGGGTAACTTCCGCTCGTCACACGCATCGGAGAGGTCGGACATGTCCAACGGACGAGCGGACCTGGAAGTCGGGGATCTGATTGAGATCAAGTACCTCGTCAACCGAGCAACCGAAGCAGCCGGCGACCGTCTTGCCGATAAGTGGATCAGCGCCGAAGTCATCTATGGCCAAGCTGACGAGCGCCGCGTGGCGCGGCTCGCGGACGGTCAATTGACCGACATCCGCCCATACATGACTTGGTGCAAAGTCGCGGGTACGAGATCCGCCGATCGCAAGGACTGTTAGGCAAGGACTGTCAGGTCTGTCGCGCGCGAGATCTAGCCGCAGCGTTCCAGACCCAAGCGGCTCAATGCCTGCCGCCCGAGGTCGGCCGAGACCGGCGTGCGCGTCAATCCGTTGAGAGCATGAACTGTGCGGGTAAGCCGGCGATGATAGCGGAGCCGATGAACGAGCTCGGTGAGCTCCGATTCCGGCATTTCGACGATCTGGCGAGCGAACATGCTCGCATCATTTTGGGCAATGTCCGACATGATACGCCTAATCCCCACACAAAAATAAACTTATCCCCACCTATTACTACCGCGAATAGAGGGCCCGGCGCAACGTCCGCGGGGCATTCCGAGGCTCTGATCAATAGATTTCGGGCACGTGCATTTCGCGCGGCACCGGGCTGCGGAGATAGTCCTCGCTGTAGACACGCTGCGGCAGAGTAATCGGTTCTCGCGCAACGTCCGCGTAGGGAATCTGACCCAAGAAGTGGTGAATACAGTTCAGCCTGGCTTTCTTCTTGTCGACGGCCTCGACGACCCACCACGGCGCCTCAGGGATGTGCGTCCGCTCCAGCATGGCTTCCTTGGCCTTCGTGTACTTCTCCCAGCGGCGGCGGGACTCGAGATCCATCGGCGAAAGCTTCCACTGCTTGAGAGGATCTTCAATGCGCATCTGGAACCGGAAGTGCTGCTCCTCGTCGGTGATGGAGAACCAGTACTTGATGAGCTTGATGCCCGAGCGCACGAGCATCTTCTCGAACTCGGGCACGGAACGGAAGAATTCCTCGACGTCGGCCTCGGTGCAGAATTCCATGACCCGCTCGACGCCGGCGCGATTGTACCAGCTGCGATCGAACAGGACGATCTCGCCGGCGGCGGGGAGATGCGGCACGTAGCGCTGGAAATACCACTGGGTCCGCTCTCTCTCGCTCGGCGCTGGCAGGGCGGCGACGCGGCAGACGCGGGGATTGAGGCGCTGGGTGATGCGCTTGATGACGCCGCCCTTGCCTGCAGCGTCACGGCCCTCGAAGACGACGACGACCTTCAGCTTGTGAGCCACGACCCAATCCTGGAGCTTCACGAGCTCACGCTGCAGGCGGAAAAGCTCGCTGAAATAAAGCTTCCGATCACCATCGCCGATTTCCGGGAGAGCAAAGTCCGCGCTGGACGGGTCGCCCATGCGCTCGTCCGTCAGCTCCAGCTCCAGCTCCTCGTCGAGGCTGTCGAGCATCTCCGCGCGGACCTTGTCGGACGACATGCCGCCGCTGCCGCTGCTCATGTGCTGGCTCCGTGATATGAGCCGTCCTGATCGGAGATCAGCAGCAGAAAGGGGAGTGGCGGATCGTTCTTCTCCGGTATCAGAGAGCCGATCGCGGTCACGATCCGGCGCTCGCGGTTCTTCATCACGCCGTTGATTTCCCAGTCGGCATTCGTCTTCAGCACCTCTTTCTCGACGTGCTCGAAAAAGATAGCGACGATCTCGTCCGCGGTTTTCTGCATCAGATCAGCCGGGCCCTCGAACGCGTAGGAGCCTTCGCCGTTGGTCGCGGAATCGAGCATTCGTGCGTAATAGGTTGTCATTGCCCCTCCCCATCAGTGTGCGTCGCGCACATGTAGAGCCGCCGAGATGACGGGCAGATGACAATCGCGGAGAAGGGAAAAGGCCTTTTGTGTCAGCTGTATGCGTGAGCGCTGACGGGGCCGGAGCCTCGGCGCGGCGACGCCCGGGACGGGCTAAAGCGCATCGCGAACGACGGGGCCGGCGGACGCTATTGGATTTGCCGATACGTTTCGGCTGGGCGCGGGGGCGGTATTGGACGTGAGAAGGACGGCGCTCTTGGCGCCGTCCTTGTGCTTCTCTTAGCGCTGTTCGTTGGCCGGGCGGGGCTTTGCGAGTTCGCCTGTGCGCGTCATGGCAGCCTTGAAAGCAATCATCTGGGGAAGCATCGTCGGATCTCCTGGGTTCGAGCGCGCCTGCCGCGCTTCGTGAACCCGAGGAGGTAGCTCAAAGAGACGACGTCTTGCTGTTACCACGGGGACAACGTGTGTTCGTTGGTCCAAGTCGGAGACCACGCGGAAGCCCGCCGTCGCGCCATCTTCAGTGGCAATTGGTCTAGCGCTGCGGGCTCCTGCCGCCGAAGAACGGCTCCGATTGCACCCATTTTTCGATGTTGCTCATCTGCCAGCCCATGCCGACGACAGCCAAGACCAGAGTGAGCAGTCTCGGCAGCAGGGCGCCGCTCGCATGGTCGAAGAGCCCGACGCCGGGGAGGAGAACGTGGGCTCCGGCCATGACGATCGCAGCACCGCTCAAGGCGGAGGCCGCGACGACGAACAGGTCGAAGTAGAGCGGAACGACGATGCCGCCGATCAGGCCGAGGATCGCCGCCAGGATGAGGCCGAAGAACCCGCCTACCCAGCCATCCCATCCGAACAGGGCGGCAATCGAAAGTCCGAGCAGGGCGCCGCCGGACACGCCGAGTAGAACGCGCCGGTACGGCTCGAGCGTGTATGACGCGACGCCGAGAATTATTGCGCCGATGACGCCGAGGACGATGGCAAGCGTGCCGACGTCGCCCGTCAGCCATCGACCGAGAAGAAGTCCGATGTCGAAGCCGATCAGGGCATAGAGCAGAGGTAGCCAAGCGTAGAATAAGAGAAGGCCGAACGCCATGATCGCCAGGCCAGTCAAGATCATCAGCAGTCCACCGGCGAAGGACATGTTCCATCTCCACTTCTCACTCGCCGCTCATGCCGGGGCGGATGACAGACCCCGGCGCCAGAACGCGGCAGTCGTACACAAAGAAAATAGGTTGGAACGGCTGCAAGAAGCAGTCCCCCGATTGGGGGACAGCTCGCGCCTTAACCCTCTCGGAAACTGATCAAGACCGTTTCCATTCCTGCGAGGCCGTGCCGGGCGACTTGCAGTCAGGGAGATTGCCCGGCCGGAGCCGCCAGAAACGGCACGACGGGTTGGCGTTCCTCCGCTACAACCATGTCCGCGTCGAGATATGCCCCAACGGTCTAGCGACGGGAGCCAGCAAGGATGACGTTTCGAGCGCTTCGCGTAGACAAGAGAGATGGCGCGCAGGCAGCCGGGGTCGTCGCTTTCGAGGTTGGCGGGCTCATGGACGGCGACGTCACGATCGCGGTCGACTACTCCGCGATCAACTATAAGGACGCGCTTGCTCTCACGGGCCGCGGCCCGATCATCAAGACCTTTCCGCTCATTCCCGGCATCGACCTCGCCGGGACAGTCGAGGCCTCGACCAACGCCGAGTTCAAGACCGGCGACAAGGTCGTCCTCAACGGCTGGGGCGTGGGCGAGACCCATCACGGCGGCATGGCGCAAAGGGCGCGGGTCAGAGGCGACTGGCTGATCAAGCTGCCGACCGAGCTCACGACGCTACAAGCCATGGCCATCGGCACGGCCGGATACACGGCGATGCTCTCGGTGCTCGCGCTCGAGCATGGCGGCGTGACGCCTGAGAAGGGCGATGTCCTGGTGACCGGCTCCGCCGGCGGCGTGGGCTCGGTGGCGATCGCACTTCTCGGCAAGCTCGGCTATCGCGTCGTTGCTTCGACCGGGCGGCAGGTGCTCGCCGACTATCTCACTGCGCTGGGTGCGGCGGAGATCATCGACCGCAAGACACTTTCTGAGCGCGGGCCGGTATTGGGCAAGGAGCGATGGGCGGGTGCGATCGATTCGGTCGGCAGCCATACTCTGGTCAATGTATTGGCTCAGACGCGCTACGGCGGAACCGTCGCGGCTTGCGGCCTCGTGCAAGGGCTGGACCTGCCCGGTACCATGGCTCCCTTCATCCTGCGGGGCGTCACGCTCGCAGGAATTGAACTCGGTGCGCGCACCGAAGTTCAAGCGCATCGAGGCCTGGGGCCGGCTTGCCCGGGATCTCGATCTCGGCAAGCTCGAGCAAATGACGTCGGTGATCGCTCTCGATCAGGTGCTCGAGGTTGCGCCGCGCGTGCTTGCAGGCGAGGTCCGGGGACGCACGGTCGTTGACGTCAACGCGAACGCACGCTGATTCGGCGCTTTTTTGCACCACGCGGGTTGTGCAAACGTCACATGGGCGGTTGCGCGCTGAACAAATGCCGTTATGCTCGGCCGCGAGGTTTTTCCACGGGGCAACGGGGAACAAATCTGCATGTTGGAGGTTTCGGCGCGCTGGCGCGCGCTCGCGACATCTCTGCGCGGGATCGCAGCGACTTCGGTCTTGCTTCTACCGGCGCAGGCACTGGCCGGTAGCGCCGATCCGTATGGCCCTTACGGTCCTGAAGGTCCGCGCATGCGCGAGCAGCTGTGGACGATGCCGAGCGGCACGCCGGACAGCTATCTGCGCGCCACGGTCTTCAGGCCTGCCGAAATTGGCAACGCGGGATCAGCGGGGGAGCGGCGCCCCGTCGTCATCATCAATCACGGCACCTCCGACGCGACGCGGCTCTCCGTGTCGATGCCGATCTACTACTGGCTCTCGAAGTGGTTCGTCGAGCGCGGCTACGTGGTCGTGCTGCCGCAGCGGCGCGGACATGGCGCGACCGGCGGGGCGCTCGCGGAGTTGGTCGGAAGCTGCGCCGACCCGGACCACTACAAGTCCGGCCAGATCGCCGCCGACGATATAGAGGCCGTGGTCGAATTCATGTCGCGGCAACCGTTCGTTGCGCCGAATGAGACGGTTGTGGCCGGCGTATCGACGGGCGGCTGGGCCTCGCTGGCACTCGCCTCGCGAAACCCAGCCAACGTCGCGGCGGTCATCAACTTTTCCGGCGGACGCGGCGGTCACGCGGGCGGACGCAGAAATGCCGTTTGCGGCGAGCAGCGTCTGATCGATGCGGCGCGCGACTATGGACACACGGCGCGCGTGCCGACGTCATGGATCTATGCCGAGAACGACAGCTATTTCGGCCCCGAACTTGCGACGGCGATGGCTTCGGCATGGAAGTCCGCCGGCGCGCCGGTCGAGATGAATATTCTCCCGGCGTACGGCGACGAAGGGCACGAGATCGTCAACGACCAGGCAGGTTCCACGCTCTGGGGTCCGGTCCTCGATCGCTTCCTTCTCGAGCATCGTTCGCAGCCGGTCGCCGTCAGCAGCTCGAATGTCGAGCCCGAGAAGCCGGTCGTACCCGCTTCTGTCGTGTCGGCGGATCGCTAGCGCGCACTCACACCTCAACGGCGCAAAATGAGAGCGGCGGCGCAGGGGGTGCGCCGCCGCTCCATAGATCCGTACGCATTACTCAGTTACGCATTACTCGACTTGAAAGACGTACTCGGTATTCGGCTTAGTACTTTGAGCCCGGTTTAGAGCCCGGTTCAGCTGCGCCCGACTCACCCGAACCGGCACCTGACGAGCTGCTGCTGCCGGCGCCGGCCGACGAGCTCTTCACGAGACCCTTACCGCAGGCCGCCGAGAACTCGGCGCGATCAAGCGTGCCGTCGCCGTCGGGATTGGCTGCCTTGACGTCGCTCACAAATCCCTGAGCCTGGGCCTCGGTAATGGTCTTGGCGTTCGTCGGGTTCGCCTGCTTCCACATTGCGTCACATTCGGCCTGCGTGAGCTTTTGTCCCGCAGCATTGGCTCCGCATGATGCAGCAATTGCAAACACGGAAGCGAGGATAAGCCGCTTCATTATTTCCTCCATTCGTTGCGCGTGACCGGACAGCGTTAACGCGTGCGGTGCGCGTTGGTTCCCTGGCGAATCGCGTTCAGCAGAAATTCGCGCCGTATCGGCCCTCCGCGCTTCTCAGACGCGCGTTCAGAAAGCCGCAAAGCTCGGAACCGCGCGGCGCGCGCACCGTTTATTGGACACACAACAGACGGCGAAGGAGGAACACATGCCCACCTACGATCCCAACAATCGCGAACCGCGCGATCCGTCCAGCATCGACCCGAGCAACAACAACACACGCATCTACGCCGCGCTCGCAATAGTGGTGCTTGTGCTCGCCGGCTTGCTATTCTTCTCCGGCGGCAACGAGCTCGGCAATCCCACTACGGCGACGAGCACCGAGCAGACCGTTCCCAACACACCGCCGCCCGTTCGCACGGAGTAGCGGAGAGTCGCGCGCCCCGCACATAGCGGGGCGCCTATTTGCATATCGCAGGTCCTGACAGATGCTTCCGCACGTCCTGCTTGGTCTCCTGCTGCTCCTCGGATTCATGGGACGGCCGTGGTGGGTCGTCCTCGTCGGAGCGGCTGCGTTGACCATTGCTAGCCTCGAGTATGTCGAGGCGCGTGCCGCACAGACTGAGCGCTCCATGCACTACGGGGCTTATCTCCGCTCACTCGCCAACAACGCCGGCGACAGTCTCGCCTACGCGTCGCTGGCCTACATGATGGGCTGGCTGATGGCGTCGATCGTCGGCTTCGTGTGACGGCCGCCGCCCGGAATTGGAACCAGCTGTTGCGCCCCGCATTACGCCTCGCAGCGATGAAGGAGCGCCGACATGGTGTGGCTCAGCAAAGGAGCAAACTGGCGAACGCGTTCGGACAAGCTGGTGCTGATTGTCTTGTTCGGGCTGATGGCGGATGGCGTCATGGCGCAAACGGGTGGCGGTGGCGGAGCGGGAAGTGGAGGTGCCGCGGGTGGCGGCGCTTCCAGCAGCACGGCGGCGCCGTCTGCCGGTCTCGGGACCGCTACCGGGCGCGCCGCTAACCCGTTTCCAACCGTTCCGCAAACGGGGCGCGGGAGCGCACAGGTGCCGTCGGCCGCCAATGCCGAACCGAATTCGCCGGTCAACCGGCAGGCTGCGCCGCTCAATCAAGCAGACACTGGCGCCAATGGGTCAGCCGGTACAGGCGGCATGCCGCAGCGTACCGACAGTCAGGCGACGCCCAGCGGTTCCTCCGACGCCATGGACCAGGACGCATTGCCGGGGTCGGAGCGGCCGACGGGTGCCGGCGGCGTTCTGCCGGACCAGCGGGCCACCGATTCATCCACGGATCCGACCGCGCTGAGCAGCGGCGGCAGCTCGCGGCTCGGAGACAACCGCCAGGGTGCGGCGGGTGCAACGATCGAGGACTGCATGAAGGTGTGGGAGCCGGCAACCCACATGACCAAGGACGAGTGGCGGCGCACGTGCGCGCGAACGCTCACCGAATACCCCGACATTGAAACGCGTTAGTCCGGCCGTCGCGGGTGGGTCGGAAGGAAGGTGGCTATGGATATCTACGTCGTCGAGCTTTCGCCGGGCAACGAGCGCCTCGAGCTTCTGGCGTACGTAATGCGTGAGGCCTGCCGGATCGCGCGCATCAGTCACAGGGCGACGGAGCTCGACCCGCCCGAGACGCGCCGCCTACGCCTTCAGCTCGCGAAAGCCATCCTCGAGGGCATGCATGGCGGAGAGCATGATCCCGACATTCTGCGCGTCGCGGCGCTTCGCAGCACGATGCACTGTTGCGTCAGCGACGGAGAAGTCCTGCCTAGTTCCGCCTCTCGCGCTTGTATGCTTTGATATCTTCCGCGGTAGCCTTGCTGGGCCGCAAAAAAAGCGGCGCCCTCACGAGGGCGCCGCTCTTTTCGACGTAGCCTAGGTCACTCGCTGGGCGCGGTCGGAATGCGAGCGCTCGGCTTCGAGCCGGCGGCAGGATCCGTCGGTTGCGTGGCGCTCGGCCCCGGCTGCCTGTTCTCATCGCTGTTCGGATCGGCAGGGCTTCCCGCAGGGGCCGCAGCACCCATCTCGCCCGAGCTCGCGCCGTCGCTGGCTGCCGCGTTGTCATCGAGGGGAGCGCTCTCCTCCAGCGGGGCGCTCGGCACGCGCGCGCTCGGATTGGAGCCGGCCGCCGGATCGGCCGGCGTGGTCGCGCTCGGGCCTGGCTGGCGGTTCTGGACGCTGTTGGGATCGGCCGGGCTACCGGCCGGCGACTCGGCAAAGGCCGCACCGGCACCGAGCGTCATGGCAAGGAGTGCCAGGGTCGAAATCGAAGTTGCTCTCATGTCGTTTCCTTTCGTTGTTGTCGTAACGGAAAGGAAACATGAGGCGAGCGAGCCGGGTTCCTTTTTGCGTTCCTGCCGGCGTGCACATGTCGCAGGCAGATGGGCTCGAATGCAAAAAAATTCCGCTTTCTCAGCGCGTATCTTCAGTGACGGCTTGATGTGCGACGGGGCCGCGGTGTGCCGGCGCCGAATGCAAACCTTTCCCAATCATCGGAGATGCGTTGGCGCCGCTCGGCCATGTCGATCCTACAGACGAGAACCTTCCACATGGCCGGACAGCCGGTTTCGTCAGGAAGCGCGGCCTCGTGGCCGGGTCTTTGCGCGATGTCCATGTCATCACCTCGTGATGCAACAAACGCCGATCTGGTGAGACAACTCCGCGCACGCTGTTCCGTTCCCGGCGGCGATTTCTCCATTTAAGCCGAAAAACCGAATTGGAACCGGCTAAGTCGGCGTCCGGTTGTCGATTGAGGTCCCGTCTTGAGGGCCAGCTTAAATGTGGAGTATCGCCCATGAAGAAATTTCTGATCACGAGCGTGAGCGCAGCAGCCATGTTCGCTGCTGCGTCGGTAGCCGTTGCGCAAGACAAGGGGCCGGGCGCAGGCGGTGGCGCGGGAGCAGGTGCGAATGCGCCGGCGGCGCGCGACTTCGGCGGCGGCCAGCCTGGCGGCGGCGGCGATCGCGCCGATCGCGGCGGCTCGTCTATGCCGGCAGCGGAAAAGATGGAGCCCAAGGCGGAGGGCGCGGGACGCAGTGCCGAAGCTCCCGGGGACAAGGCTATCCGGCGAGAAAGGGCCGAGCGAGCGCACCGCAAAAGATGGTGCCAAGGACTTCAAGGACGCCAA
Organism: uncultured Alphaproteobacteria bacterium; assembly: GCA_963716835.1. Classification (GTDB taxonomy): domain Bacteria; phylum Pseudomonadota; class Alphaproteobacteria; order Rhizobiales; family Hyphomicrobiaceae; genus Hyphomicrobium_C. The sequence continues at coordinate 268,116 of CAVQUQ010000013.1, forward strand.
GGGCGGCGCAGCGAAGGATGATCTCGCAAAGAAAGGCTCGCCCGACAGCGCGAAGGATGGCGGCAGCGCGGCTTCCGGGGCCAGCAGCGGCGAATCCGGCAATGCAGCGCCCGACAAGGCGACCGGCGATATGAAGGCCGATTCCAAGTCGGGCGCCGATGCGAAACAAGGTGGCCCGCACGTGACCCTGAATGCCGACCAGCGCACGCGCGTCAACTCGGCGTTCAAGAGCCACAAGGGCAGCGCCAATGTCAGCGTGAATGTCGATATCCGGGTCGGCACGCGCCTGCCGCACAGCGTCGCGCTGGTCGCGCTGCCGAGCGACGTCTTGATCGTCGTGCCGGATTGGCGGCGGTACAAGTACATCGTCGTCGGCGACACGGTCTGCATCGTCGATCCCGACACGTTCGAGATCATCGACGTGATCGTGCTTGCCTGACGGGTCGGGCTGCGCATGGCACTCGCCGTGCGCGGCCCGCTCTTGGGCCGTGGAACTTTTGCGCGTCCACTCCGCTTAGGTTCGCATGCTCGACGCAGAGATCCGGTCAGACTCAACCACAGCGCCACAGACAACCTCGCGGCCCGAACGGCTACGTAGGGTCGGGCGGCGCGCTCTTACCATTGGGCGCCAAAAGCGCGGCACAGGATTTACGTACATCGACGAAGGGCGCGCTACACTCGGCACGCTTGGCAGGCGCCGCATCGAAGCGCTTGCCATTCCTCCGGCATGGACGGAAGTGCGCATCGCTGCCGATCCGCGGGCGCATCTTCAGGCGGTAGGCCGCGACGAAGCCGGTCGCTGGCAATATCGGTATCATCCTGATTGGACGGCGATTCGCAACCGGCGCAAGCTCGAACGCCTCGCCCGCTTTGCCGAGGCATTGCCGAAAATCAGGACCCAGGTCCGTGCCTGTCTGCGGCGCAGAACGCCGGACGCCGACTTCGCCGCCGCAGCGGCAATCGCGGTCATCGACCACTGTGCGCTGAGAGCCGGCCATGAGGAGTACGAGCGTCGATCGGGCGGCAGGGGATGTGCGACACTGCGGAAGACGAATGTCGTGCGAGACGGCAAGCGCCTGGTTCTCTCCTTCCGGGGTAAGGGCGGCAAGAAGATAGAGAAAGAGGTCACCGACAGAACCCTGCTGACTGCACTCTCGGGTCTTCTGAAACATTCCAGGGCCGCGACTGTTTCAGCATATCGATGAGGCGGGAAGCGTGCAGACGCTCACCGCCCGCGACATCAACCGGGCTTTGAAGAGGCTGGCGGGCTCTGAGATCACGGCGAAGGATTTTCGCACGTTCTCGGCAAGCGTACAGGCGCTGGCGCTGCTTCGAGAGGGCGGTGTCGATCCGGCAGAGTCGAGCGATCATGCCTGCAAACGCGAGGTGAATAGCGTCATGAAGGCGGTGGCCGAGCATCTCGTCAACACGCCAGCCGTCACACGATCGAGCTACGTGCCGGAGCTTTTAGTCACCCAATTCATGGAGAAGGGCATCGACGTGCGCCTCTTCTGCGGCCGGCGCGTAGCGGGCTTCTCGACGGCGGAGACAGCGCTCGTCCGCTTCCTGCGCAAGACGTGCACCCTGCTCGTGACTGTTACCTCGGGTTTCACGAAAAGACGTAGACGACCTCGGAGAAGCCGTCGACCGCGAAGGCATAGAGAAACTTGAGCGGGTAGGGGCCGAGGTTCGAGATGCCGTGCTCCGCGTTGCCGGGAATGAATATGCCCGTGCCGGAAGAGACCTCGTGACGGACGCCGTCGATCGTCAGCGCACCGGATCCCGACAGGATGAAATAGATCTCCGGCTGGGCATGCCGGTGCGGGGCGAGCCATTCGCCGTATTTGAGCGTTGCCGTGCCGAAGGTGAGGGCCGTCGTCGCCGTCTCGTCGCCGTCGATCAGGGTGCGAAACGACAGTTGCCCGCGGGCGTCGTTCCAACTTTCCTCGGCAACTTCATCTTCGCGGCGCAGGACCGGCAGAGTCGGGGGCATTACGTTTTCTCCATTGCGTCAGAAGCCTCTCAGGTCCTTTCGCGCTTGAGCCGAATGCCCTCGCCGGCGCCGGCGGGAACCGGCAAGGCGGCGTGCTCGGCGGCGAGTGCTTTGAGACGAGCGGCGAAGGGCTCGGGCCATCGCGCCGCGCGCGGCGCTGGAGCCGGACTGGTCGACGCAAAGGAACAGCTGCTCGGTCGTCGCCAGCAGCGTGCCGCTCGTAGCATGGTGCATCTCGCCCCAAACGCGCAGGCGCTTGTCGTCGGCTTCGAGAATTCGACCGGTCAGCGCCAGCGGCTCATTCTCGGCGGCCTCGTGCAGGTAACGGATCATGGCCGCGATCGTATAGATGGTGTGGCCTGTGCTCGCGCGCCCGGCGGCGTCGAGGCCGAGATGGTCGGTCATCGCCATCAACGCAAGACTGAATGCCTCGGCGTAGGCCGCGTCATTCATGTGGCCGTTGAAATCGACCCACTCCGGCCTGACGGAGAGCTCCATGAGCGGGAAGGGGGCGGTGGCGGACATGACCGAGCCTCGATGCCTGCAATCAGATGTGGTCCGGACGGCCCTCGGCCTCGGGCCAGTACTTCTTCACGAGGGCCAGAAGCTCGATCAGGAAGTCGTCGCGGCGGCGCTCGAGCTCCTTGATCGAGCGGCCCGCCGCCTGGTATTCGCAGCCGTCGGCCACCTTGTCGATCAGCTCGTCGGTGAGCTCGGGCGCGACCAGCTTGGTCCAGGGCAGCTTCAGCGCCGGGCCGAACTGATGCAGCATGTGGCGCATCCCGCCCTCACCGCCTGCGAGGTGGAAGGTGAGGAACGTTCCCATCAGCGACCAGCGCAGGCCGCAGCCGTAGACGACGGCGGCGTCGATCTCCTCGGTCGTGGCGATGCCGTCGTTGACCAGCCACAGCGCCTCGCGCCAGAGCGCCTCCATCAGGCGGTCGGCGACGAAGCCCTCGATCTCGCGCTTGATGTGGAGCGGGCGCATGCCGATGGCACGATAAAAGTCCTTTGTGCGCGTGATCGTCTCGGGCGAGGTCTTCTCGCCGCCGATGACCTCGACGAGGGGCAGAAGATAGACCGGGTTGAAGGGGTGACCGATGACGAGGCGTTCGGGGCGCTTGCGAGCTGTGCAGCAAGCCGCGTCGGCAAGAGGCCCGAGGTCGAGGAGGCGATGATGGCTTCGGGCGCGGCGGCGGCATCGATTTCCGCCAGCAAGCCTTGCTTCAGCTCTTCCCGCTCCGGCGCGTTCTCCTGGATGAAACCGGCGCCGGCGACACACTCCGCAACGGACGGAGACATAGCTGAGGCGATCCTGCGAGGCGCCCGGTGTGAGCCCGGCGCGCTCGAGAGCCGGCCAGGCGTTGGCGATGGCGGCGCGAAGCTTGGCCTCGCCCTTCGGATCAGGGTCGTAGGCGCGGACATCGAGCCCCTTCGAGAGCGCGCGCGCCGCCCAGCCGGCGCCGATCACGCCGGTGCCGACGATCGCCAGGGTGGAGATGGGCTTGGAGGATGCTTTTGCTGCCATTGTCACTCGATCCGCGTTGGGCTTGTGTCTTGGTTCTCGGTGGCCGGTTCTATCGCTGCTTCTTGAGGCCGAGCTTCTGGCGCGCCTCGGCCGGCGTCAGCACGCGGGCGCCCATGCGCTCCAGGATTTCCTTGGCGCGGGCGACGAGATCGCCGTTCGAGGCCGGCACGCCCCTGTCGAGCCAGAGGTTATCCTCGAGGCCGACGCGCACGTGGCCGCCAAGCAGGGCCGACTGCGCCACGAACGCCATCTGCAGGCGTCCGATGGCGAAGCCGGCCCAGTTCGCCCCCTCGGGAAGATGATTGCGCATGGCAAGGAAGGCGTCCGTCGTCGCCTCCGCGCCCCACGGGATTCCGAGACAGAGCTGGAACAGCGGCGGGGCGTCGATCAGCCCTTCCTTGATGAGCTGCTTCGCCAGCCAGATGTGGCCGAGCTCGAAGGCCTCGATCTCGGGCTTCACGCCCACGGCCTGAATGCGCTTCGCCATCTCGCGCAGCACGTCGGCGGTGGCGAGGAAGGCGCCGTCGCCGAAATTGAGCGAGCCGCAGTCGAGCGTGCAGATCTCGGGGCGCAGCTCCTCGACGTGGACGACGCGCTCGGCGCCGTTCGCCATGTCGGTCTTCGGGCCACCGGTCTTGGGGTTTGCCGGATCGAAGAAGAAGTCGCCGCCCATGCCCGCCGTCAGGTTGATCACGACATCGACGCCCGAGTCGCGGATGTGGCCCACGGCCTCGCGATAGAGCGCGGGATCGCGTGCGGGTTTGCCGGTCTTGGGATCGCGGACATGCAGATGCGCCACCGCGGCGCCGGCTTTTGCGGCCTCGATCGCGGCATCGGCTATCTGGCGCGGCGTTACGGGAATTGCCGGGTGCTTGTCCACGGTATCGCCCGCGCCTGTGACCGCACAGGTGATAATGACGTCCGTATTCATAGTAACTCTCCCTGATGGATCCTGCCCGTCGGCAAGCTCCGGATGGCCGCTCCGATATGCCAGACTTATTTTGATTAGCAAATCAATTTTGTGCTGGAGCGGTGCCGAATGTTCATGTTAGAGCGGCACCAGTCGAGGTGGAGCCGGCCCGGTCCGGCTGCGAGGCTGGCTATGGAGTTCGCCCTTTCCGAAGAGCAGGAATTGATCGTGAAGACGACGAACAGCTTCGTCGTCAACGAGCTCTATCCGCATGAAGCCGAAATCGAGCGGACCGGCGTTTTGCGCCCGGCGTTGCGTGAGGAGCTCAAGGCCAAGGCGATCAATGCGGGGCTTTTTGCTGCCAACATGCCGGCCGAGGTGGGCGGGGCCGGCCTCGATACGCTGACCTGGGTGCTCTATGAGAAGGAGCTCGGCCGTACCAGCTACGCGCTGCACTGGAACTGCGTCGCCAGGCCGTCAAACATCCTCATGGCCTGCACTGGCGAGCAGCGGGAGAAATATCTCTTCCCTTCCATTCGCGGCGAAAAGTCCGACTGCCTTGCACTGACGGAGCCCGACGTCGGCTCGGACCTGCGCGGCATGAAGACCTTCGCGCGCGCCGACGGCGGTGATTTCGTCATCAACGGCACCAAGCATTTCATCAGCCACGCGGACGAGGCGAGCTTCGTCATTCTGTTCGCGGCAACGGGCGAGGAGGAGTCACCGCGGGGAAAACGGAAGCTGATCACGGCATTCCTGATCGACAAGGGCACGCCCGGATTCGAGGTCCGCGACGGCTACAAGAACGTCTCGCATCGCGGCTACAACAATTCAATTCTCGAGTTCAGCGATTGCCGCGTCCCGAAGTCGCAAGTGCTTGGCGAGGTGCACAAGGGATTCGATGTCGCGAACGAATGGCTCGGCGCGACGCGACTCCAAGTCGCCGCGACCTGCCTCGGCCGGGCGGAGCGGGCGCTGGATCTTGCCAAGCAATGGGCCGTCGACCGCGTGCAGTTCGGCCAGCAGATCGGCAAGTTCCAGGGCGTGTCGTTCAAGCTCGCCGATATGGCGCTCGAGCTCAAGGCGGCCGAATTGCTGACGCTCGAGGCCGCCTGGAAATTCGACCAGAAGACCGTGACCGAGATGGACATGGCCATGGCGAAGCTCAAGGCAACCGAGATGCTGGCCTTCGTCGCCGACGAGGCGATCCAGATCCATGGCGGCATGGGGCTGATGTCCGATCTCCCGCTCGAGCGCATCTGGCGCGACGCGCGCGTCGAGCGCATCTGGGAAGGCACGTCGGAGATCCAGCGGCATATCATCTCGCGCGCGCTCCTGCGGCCGCTTGGAGGCTGAGGCGTGGCCCGCGATCTCTCCCGGCTGCTCTATCCGAAGTCGATCGCGTTCGTCGGCGGGGCCGAATGCGACATCGCGATCAGGCGCACCATAGAGTTCGGATTTCCCGGCAAAATCCACGCAATACATCCCAAGCGTGCCGAGCTCGGCGGCGTCGCGACTCTTGCCTCTGTCGACATGATTGCCGGTCCGGTCGATGCCGCGTTCATCGCCGTCAAGCGCGAGCCGACGATCGAGATCGTGCGTGCGTTGCGGGCGAAAGAGTGCGGCGGCGCCGTGATCTATGCTTCGGGATTTGCGGAAACCGGGGACACGCATCTGCAGGATGCGCATGCTCGCCGCCGCGGACGGCATGCCGCTCATGGGTCCCAACTGCTACGGCTACGTCAACAGCGTTGCGCGTGCCGCGCTGTGGCCGGACGAGCACGGCATCGGTCTCCTCGATCGCGGTGTCGCCATCGTCAGCCAGTCGGGCAACATCGCGTGCAACTTTGCGATGACGCGGCGTGCGCTGCCGCTCGCCGCCGTCTTCACGGTCGGCAACATGGCCGATCTCGGCATGGCCGAGATGCTCGAGGCGCTGGCGGCCGATGACCGCATCACGGCAATCGGCCTGCACATCGAGGGGATCAGCGACATTCCCGCCTTTGCACGCGCCGCCGCATTTGCGCGCAAGCGGAGGAAGCCGGTCGTGGCGCTGAAGACGGGGCGCTCGGAGCAGGGCGCGAAAGTGGCCCTCAGCCACACGTCGTCGCTCGCGGGCGCTGATACACTCTATGATGCACTCTTCGAGCGCTATGGAATCGCCCGCGTCGGCTCGGTGACGGCGTTCGTCGAAACGCTCAAGCTTCTGCACCACGGCGGGCCGCTGGCGGATAGCCGGCTGGTGTCGATGAGCTGCTCGGGAGGCGAGGCGGCGCTCGTCGCCGACATGGCCATCGACAAGGGCGTCAGCTTTCCGCCGTTCGATGCCGCGACGAAGGAGAGGGTCGCCGCAACGCTCAATGAATTCGTCTCGATCGACAACCCGCTCGACTACCATACGTTCATCTGGCGGCAGGAGGACAAGCTCGCGGCCACGTTCTCCGCGACCCTTTCCGGTGGCTTCGACATGGGCATGCTCATTCTCGATGTGCCGACGCAGGGGCACATGAACCCCGGAGCCTGGCTCACGACCGCGCGCGGCTTCAAGAAGGCGGCGAGGGTAACGGGTGCGCGCTCAGCGATCGTCGCCACGTTGCCCGAATGCATGCCGCTCGCGCTTGCCGACGAGCTTGCGGCGGATGATGTTGCTCCCATGATGGGGCTCGACGATGCGCTCACCGCCTTTGAGGCGGCGGCCCGGATCGGACGCAACTGGGCGCGCAACGGCGCGCTCCCGGAGCTGTCCGATACGCCGCGACGCGGCGTGTCGGAGCGGACGTTGACGGAGTTCGAAGCCAAGGCGCTGCTCAAGGGCTTCGGTCTCGGCGTCCCGGAGGGACAAACCTGCAAAGTTGAGGACGCCGCCGGCGTTGCCGACCGGATCGGCTATCCCGTGACGCTCAAGGTGTCCTCTGCCTCGATCGCGCACAAGACCGAAGCCGGAGGCGTGATGCTCAATCTCTGCAGCCACGACGAGGTGGCGCGGGCGGCGGAGAAGCTCGGCAGAATTGCGCCCGATGTCCTCGTGGAGCGCATGGTGACGGGCGCGGTGGCGGAGCTCATCATCGGCCTCAAGGCCGATCCGCAGTTCGGCCTGGCGCTGGTCATTGGCGCGGGCGGCATTCTCACGGAGCTCCTGAAGGATTCGGCCACGCTGCTGCTGCCGACCGATCGTGCCGAGATCGAGCGGGCGCTAAGATCGTTGAGGGTCTGGCGGTTGATCGAAGGCTATCGCGGCAAGACCGGCGATCAGGCGGCCGTCATCGAGGCCGTCGAGGCGATCGCGCGCTTTGCGGAAGCCCATGACGGCCTGATCGAGGAGCTCGATGTCAATCCGCTGCTCGTTCTTCCCAAGGGCGCCGTGGCCGTCGATGCCCTGATCCGAATGAGGACCCCATGACCGGACCAATCCGTAGCGAGCGGCGCGGGCGCGTTCTCGAGGTCACGATCGACCGGCCCAAAGCCAACGCCATCGATGCCGCGACCAGCCGCATCATGGGCGATATCTTCGCGGGCTTCCGGGACGACCCGGAGCTGCGGGTCGCGATTTTGACCGCCGCCGGCGAGAAGTTCTTCTGCCCGGGATGGGATCTCAAGGCCGCGGCGGCGGGCGAGCCGCCGGATGTCGACTACGGCGTCGGCGGCTTCGGCGGGCTGCAGGAGCTGCCGGGCCTCAACAAGCCGGTGATCTGCGCCGTCAACGGTCTCGCGTTCGGCGGCGGGTTCGAGATCATGCTGTCGTGCGACCTCGTCATCGCCGCCGAGCACGCAACGTTCGCGTTGCCGGAGATCAACTCGGGAACGGTCGCGGACGCCGCGAGCATCAAGCTGCCGCGGCGCATTCCGTATCACGTGGCCATGGACCTTCTGTTCACCGGCCGGCGCATCGATGCGGCGGAAGCCAAACAGTGGGGGCTCGTCAACGAGATCGTGGCCGCCGACAAACTCATGACGCGGGCGCGGGAGATCGCAGATCAGCTCGCCGATGGGCCGCCGCTCGTTTTTGCAGCCATCAAGGAGATCGTGCGCGAGACGACGCACTTGCCGATCCAGCAGGCGTTCGATCTCGTCACCAAACGCAAGCTCAAGACGGTGGACGTGCTCTATTCGAGCGAGGACCAGATCGAAGGTGCGAAGGCGTTCGCCGAAAAGCGCAAGCCGCAGTGGAAGGGGCGGTAGCGGGCCTGAAAGTGAATTCGGCCGGCATTGTTGGGGTGATTTTTCCGTCTTATGGCTGCAGAGATCAAAATAGCCGAGGTCTCGCCGGAAACCGTCGGTCACGCCGTTTCGTTGCTTGAGCGGTTTTTCCGAGAGGAAGGGTTCGAGACGCCGCCAGAATTGATTGCAGCCAATCTCGCGGCAATGCTCGATGACAGTTTCTGCTGGGCTGGCCTCGCGACCGTGGGCGGCATCTTCGTCGGCGTCGTGACGGTCACTACGATGCTCTATGTCGAGTGGGGCCGTATGGGCGAGATCGGCGATCTCTATGTGCTGCCGGAGCACCGCGGTCGAGGAGTGGCTCGCGCGCTGTCGCACGCGGCACTCGCGTGGTGCCGCGCACGCGGATGCTCCGCAGCATCGGTTGTCGTCACGCCGGACGGCGAACAGCGACACAATCTTGCGAGATTTTACGCCGGCCTGGGTTTCGATCGCACCGGGCGCACAATCATGTCGAGGCGGATCTAGCGAGGACGAGGTCGCTGGCGGCGCGTGCTTATGAGGGACGCAGGCGAGCTTTTGCCGTCGGGATCACGAACGTGCGCTGCATGCGGCTATCGCGATTGTGGCGGCTTCGGCGGGGGCATGGCCTCAAAATTCGGGATGTCGCCGCTCGTGTTGTCCCAGGCGGGGCGGCTCTTCGTATAGAGAACGACCTGCGGCTTGAACCAGCTCAGGTCGTCGAATACGCCCGCCGCGAACGTGATGGCTCCGGGCCGAGCTTTGTTCTTGAGAAACATCCGGCTGCCGCACGTGGGGCAGAAGTGCCGGGCCATCTCATTGCCGCTGTCGGTCTTGACCGTGTAGCTCGCCGTCTCGCCCACGATCTCGACGTCCTCTGCCTTGAAGCGGGCGTTCGACATGTGGCCAGTGCCCGAGGAGCGCTGGCAATCGCGGCAATGGCACTGGGCCATGGCCAGAGGCGCGGACTTTATCTTGAAGCGCACAGCGCCGCAGAGGCAGCGCCCGGTGGCGAAGGGTTCATCTGACATGGCGGGATCTCACTGCGCGGCTTAACCGCTTCCCGGCGCGTACAAGTGATAGACGCAGGCGAGCTTGTTGCCGTCGGGGTCGCGGACGTAGGCGACGTAGAACGTCGGCTCGTAGTAGGGCCGCGTGCCGGGGGCGCCCTCGTCGGTGCCGCCGTGGGCGAGCGCTGCAGCATAGAAAGCCTTTACCTCGGCCGCGCTCTTGGCACGGAACGCGACCATGGTGCCGTTTCCGGGAGCGGGCGCGCGGCCGTCGAACGGCTTGCAGACCCAGAAGCTCACGCCGCCGTCGTAGCTCGGACCCCAGCCGGGGAAGGTCTCGATCGATTCGGGGCTTCGCGAGACGCCGATTGCCTTGAATACGCTGTCGTAGAACTTGATCGAGCGCGCGAGGTCGCTCGAGCCCACGGTCGTGTAAAGGGTCATGGTCATCGAGGTGCGTGCTCCAAGTCCGCTTGAGCGCTCATGCAGGGCGATCCGCCGTTCATGCTTATACTTCCACGAATGAACGGTACAGGCGTGGCCCCACCTCTTCGAATCCGTTCTGCAAATAGAAATCAACCGTCCGTTGCCACTTCGGGATGCTCGGTGCTCCCACTTCGAGCATTGTCCAGCCCCTAGAATGAGCGAATTCCACCGCCGTCTCGACAAGTTTTTTGCCGAGGCCCGAGGAGCGGACGCTCGGATCAACGTAGAGTTCCGTAATCTCACCAAATGTCCCAAGCGCGTAGATTGCCGTACACTGATTGAGGGCGATCAGCCCAACGGGCTCGCCATCGTGACCAGCGATGAAGACAAAAACGTCCTGGCTCTGCGTCAGCACCTGCTCGACGGCAGGCCTGAGGCGGTCGTGTGCATAGCTGCCCGGAAACAACTCTGAGAACAGCGCCAGGGCCAAATTGCAGACGTCATCGCAATCGGCTGACGAAGCGCGTCGAATTTCAAACGTGCCCATGAGCTTCTATCCCCGCAGGGCCGCAGGAGACGTTTTTCAGTCCGATCATGCCGGGCAGATCGGATTAGCGCTTCAGGCCCTTCTCGTCGAAGATCTTCGGGAAGAACGCCATGGCGCAGGTGTAGACCGTGCGCAGGCATTCAGCGCGGGGATAGGGGACACCGGTCGTGATCAGATCGAGCCAAAGGCCCTCCATCGTCACGCGGATGACGCGCGCGACGCGCACCGGCTTCAGCGCGCTGCCGCTCTCGGCGATGAGGCGGGCGCAGATCCCCTCCATGACGCGGATCTGCTCCAGGTCGGTCGCACCGCATTCCTGCTGATAATACGGGCGGCTCTGCGCTTCGCCCCAGAACGTGCACCAGGCCATCAGGCGGGAGGGGGTATAGATCTTGTCGTTGAAGTCGGCCTGGATCAGGGCGTCGAGCTGGCGTGCGGCAGCGTCGCCCGCGCCAGCCAATGCCTGCAGCCAATTCTCCCTGTACTCCGCCGCCATGAAGCGCAGGGTCTCGATCAGCAGCTTCTCCTTGGTCTCGAAATGAAAATTGACGAGCCCGTAGGAGAGCCCCGCAGCCTCGGCGACATCCTGAAGCTTGAGGCCCGTCTGCCCTTTCTGCGCGAGCACCGTGATGGTGGCCTCGATCAATTGCTGGCGCCTGATCTGGCGGCTCGCTTTGCGCGGGACCGGCACAACTGTCTTTGGTTTCATCAGGGTGGCCATTGGGGCAGACTCGCTTGTGTTTCCGGACTGTCTTGCAGAAGACGGACCGCAAGGAAAGCCTGAAAAACAGCAAAGCATAGACGCCATTTTGATTGACAAGACAATCAAAACAAGGTGAGATTGTGCTAGGGCTCCTGAGAGCGGCGCGTCTGCCGATGGTTACAGCCGTCTTCGGAGATGCATCGAAGGATATGGCCCATGGTGCTGCGCAACAGCCGCGATCTCTCCAAGTCCAACGCCCACTTCCGCAAGGCGGTAAAGCGCCTGCCGCTCGGCGTCGCTTCGACGTTTCGCTATTGGGGCGACGAGCGGACGATCTATGTCCATCACGGCAAGGGCGGCCGAACCTGGGATATCGACGGCAATTGCTATGTCGACTATCGACTCGGCTATGGCCCGGCGATCCTCGGCTATGCCGATGACCGCGTCGATGAAGCCGCGCGGAAGGGCATGGAGGTCGGGGGCGTCTTTGCTCTTTCGACCGAGCGCGAGCTGATCGTCGCCGACCGGCTGGCGAAAATGGTGCCGGCCGTCGATCTCGTCCGGTTCTCGAACAGCGGCACGGAAGCGGTGATGGCGGCCTTGCGCCTTGCCCGCGCCTATACCGGCAAGGACAGCTACATTCTGATCGAGGGCAGCTACCACGGGCTGTTCGATGCGGCCATGTGGATGGCCAACATGTCCGACTGGGATCCCCATAGCGGACTCGAGCCGGCAACCGTGCCCTATTCGGCCGGCATCCCGCAGCGGCTGAAGGATCTCGTCTATCTGACGCCGATGAACGACATCAACCGGCTCGAGGACGTTTTCAAGAAGCACAGCAACAACATCGGCGCCATGCTGATCGAGCCGATGATGGGGAACTGCTGCGCGATCTCGGCGACGACGGAGTTCGTCAAGGCGGCGCGCGACCTTTGCGACAAGTACGGCGTGCTTTTGATCATCGACGAGGTGAAGACCGGGTTCCGCGTGGCGAAGGGCGGCGTGCAGTCTCTGCACGGCGTGCGGCCCGACATCTGCACCTTTGCCAAGGCGATGGCCAACGGCTATCCGATCGCGGCCGTCGGCGGGCGCGAGGACATCATGCGCACCTTCCGCTATGGCGGCGCGGCGCATGGGGGGACCTACACGGCGCATTCAGTGTCGATTGCGGCGGCGGAAAAGTGCCTGGAAATCCTCGACGAGACACCCGCGCTGGCGAGCCTTGCCGCCTATGGGGAAAAGCTCAAAGCGGGCATCAAGGATATTCTCGACCGGCGGGGCATCGTTCATTCGTTCTCCGGCCATTCGTCGATGTTCGGGCTTTTCTTCGCGCCAAAGCCGCCGATCGACTACCGGGCGTGGAAGCGCTCCGACTACACCTTCTACGACAAGATGGCCTATCATCTGCACGACATGGGCATCATCTGCGAGCCGGATTCTCGCGAACCCTGGTTCATGTGCGAAGCCCACGATCAGAGCTGCCTCGACGACACGCTGCGTTCGGTCGAGGCGGCTGTCGACCTGACGCTCGAGCAAGTCAAAGGCGAGGCAACGGCGTGACGAGCTATGACGCCCTCATCGCCGGCGGCGGCCACAATGGCCTGGTGACGGCGTGCTATCTCGCGAAAGCGGGATTGAAGGTGCTCGTGGTCGAGAAGAACGACTGGGTGGGAGGCGCGGCCGTTTCGCGCTCGCTCCATCCGGGGTTCACGTATTCCAACTGCTCCTATGTGTCGTCGCTGCTGCGCCCAGAGATCATGCGCGATCTCGAACTGCCGAAGTATGGCCTGCAGATCCTGCCCTATGAAGGCGGGGCCGTGCTGACGCAGGACGGCGGCTATCTCGCGATGTATCGCGACCACGACGCCAACCGGCGCGAGTTCGCGCGGCACTCGAAGCGCGACGCGGAAGCCTATGATCGCTACGCGCGCGATGTGCTCAGGTATTGCCGCTTCATTCGCCCAATGCTCATGCGCACGCCGCCGGACCCGACCTCGTTCCGGCCGCGCGACATCCAGGAGCTCATCTATATCGGCAGGATGTTCTTCGACCGGTCGGCGACCGAGATGCACGAGATGGTGCGCTTCCTGACCATGAGCATCTCTGACTATCTCGACGAGTATTTCGAGAACCCGGTGATCAAGGCCTATCTCGCGGTTTCCGGCATCATCGGCACTGCGCTGGGTCCGATGTCGCCCGGCTCGGCCTATGTGCTGCTGCATCACTATATGGGCGACGTCGACGGCAATATCGGCGCATGGGGCTACGCTCGCGGCGGCATGGGCTCGATCACGAAAGCCATGGCGCAGGCGCTCGCCGCGCATGGCGGCGAGATTCGCGCGGGCAAGGGCATCGATCGAATTCTCATCGAGAACGGGCACGCCGTGGGCGTCGTTCTCGACGGTGGTGACGAGATCCGCGCCAAGCGTGTGATCTCGAACATGGACGTGAAGCGCACGTTCCTCAAATGCGTGGAAGAGCGCGAGCTGCCGGCGACTTTCGTCAGGCAGGTGAAGAATTTCAAGATCCGCGGCTCGTCGGGGAAGGTCAATATTGCGCTCGACGGTGTGCCGAATTTCACGGCGCTGCCCACGGGCTCCTCCTCAATTCGCGGCGACTTGCATTTCACCGATTCCATCGAGCGGATGGAGAAGGCCTACGACGACTGGAAGGCCGGGCACTGGTCGCGCGACCCGTTCCAGGACGCGATGATCCCGACCATGATCGATCCGACCATGGCACCGCCCGGCAAGCACTTCATGAGCTGCTTCGTGCAGTATTGTCCGCCGAAGATCGAGGGCGGGGAGTGGACCGATGCCGACCGCGATGCATTCGGCGCCGCCTGCATCGACCAGATCAACGACTATGCACCCGGGTTCAAGGACTTGGTGCTCCACGCCGAGATCCGCACGCCGCGCGAGCTCGAGAAGGAGGTCGGCCTTACCGAAGGCAACATCTTCCAGGGCGAGCTCACCTTCGATCAGCTGCTGTTCAACCGGCCCGTGCCGGGCGCCGCGCAATACCGCTCGCCGATCAAAGACCTGTGGATGTGCGGGTCTTCCACGCATCCGGGTGGCGGTGTGATGGGTGCTCCGGGCCGCAATGCAGCGGCGGAAATCCTGCGCGACCTGGCCAAACCCTCGCCGATGAGCGACGCCTATGCCGTCCTATGATGCCATCGTCATCGGAGGAGGATCGAACGGTCTCGCGGCCGCGGGACGGCTCGCCAAGGCGGGCCGCAAGCTACTGGTGCTCGAGTGCGCTCGCCGTCCGGGTGGCGGGGCTCAATGCCATGAATTCGCGCCCGGATTTAAAACGAGCTCGGTTGCCCATCTGCTGACGATGCTCGATCCGCGCGTCGAGCGGGGGCTCGATTTGCCGAGCCATGGCCTGGCGTACGCGGCGAAGACGATCCCCACCACGGCCCTTTCGGCCACAGGTGATCATCTCGTGCTCGAAGGCTGCTACGGCGCCTCCGTTCGCGGATCGCTTTCGAGGCGGATCGCGCTGCGTGGACGGCGCTGCGGTCCAAGCTCCTGCGCTTCGCCGGCGTGCTGAGGCCCCTCAAAGACATGACGCCGGCGCGTCTCGGTGGCGGCAAGGACAACGAGCTCATGAAGCTCGCCAAGATCGGCCTCAAGGCGCGCCTCTTGGGCCGTGACGACGTGCGCGAACTCATGCGCATGCTTTTGATCAATGTCGCCGACGTGCTCAACGACGATCTCGTGGATGATCGTCTGAAAGGCGTGGTGGCATTCGATACCGTGCTCGGTGCACACCTCGGGCCGCGCTCGCCCAATACGCTTCTGCTGCTTCTCAACCGTCTCGCCGCCGAGGCGGCAGGAGAGAGGGCCGGCCTTGCGGCTCCGAAAGGCGGCATGGGCGCGGTTGCGGATTCGATGAGCGCGGCCGTCAAGGCTATGGGCGTCGAGATCCGAACGCAGGCCAGGGTGAAGTCGCTCAAGGTCGAAGGCGACCGCGCGGTCGGCGTAGTTCTGCAGACCGGAGAAGAGATCCGGGCAGAAACGATCGTCTCGGCGATCAATCCCAAGACGACGTTCCTCGATCTTCTCGGCCCTCGGCATCTCGACACCGAGGCCGTGCGTCGCGTGCGCAATATTCGCATGCGCGGCAATGCCTGCAAGCTGCACCTCGCCTTGAAAGGCACGCCTGAATTTCCAGGGAGCGGATCTCGCGACACGGCTCGTGATCGCGCCGTCGATCCAGGCGGTGGAGGATGCGTTCAACGCAGCCAAGTACGGAGAGTTCTCGGAAAATCCGGTCATGGAGATCATTCTGCCGAGCGCGCTCGAGGACGGGCAGGCGCCTGCGGGGCGCCACGTTCTCTCTGCGATCGTGCAGTACGCGCCTTACGCCTTGAAGCAGGGCTGGGAAAGCGGGCATGCGGCGTTTCTCGGGCGCATCATGGCAACGCTCGAGTCGTATGCGCCGGGAATCGGCGCGCTGGTCACGGGCTCCGAGCTGCTTACTCCCGTCGACCTCGAGAAGCGCTACGGCTTCGAGGGCGGCAACTGGCATCATGGCGAGCTCACGGCCGAGCAGATGATGTTTCTCAGGCCGATGATCGGCGCCGCGCAGTACGAGACCCCGATCGCTGGCCTCTATCTCGCGGGCGCTGGCTCGCATCCAGGCGGGGGCATCTCGGGAGCGGCCGGCTGGAACGCAGCCGAGCGCATTCTCTCCAAGGAGGCGCGGCCATGACCGACCCGCGGCTCCATTTCAAGACGCCATTGCTGACCTCGCCGTTCCATGCGCGGACGGCGGCACTCAACAAGCTCAACAGCTGGGGGCCCTGGGCCGGCTACACGACGGCACTCGCCTTCGACGACGTGTCGATGGAACATTGCGCGATCCGCAATCAGGTGACGGTCTACGACCTCACGCCGATGAACAAGTACCGCATCACCGGAAGCGATGCGACGGACTACCTCAACCGGCTTGCGATCCGCAACGCGG
Organism: uncultured Alphaproteobacteria bacterium; assembly: GCA_963716835.1. GTDB lineage: Bacteria > Pseudomonadota > Alphaproteobacteria > Rhizobiales > Hyphomicrobiaceae > Hyphomicrobium_C. The sequence continues at coordinate 284,389 of CAVQUQ010000013.1, forward strand.
CGAAGCTCAAGGTCGGCCACGTCCACTACACGGCCTGGTGCGACGAGCACGGTAAGCTTCTGGATGACGGCACGCTGTTCCGATATGGCGAGAACCACTATCTTTTGTGCTGCCAGGAACGGCATTTGCCTTGGCTCATCGACAGTGCGTTCGGCTACGACGTTGCGGTCGGCGACGTCACAAAGGAGATTGCCGCCCTCTCGCTCCAGGGCCCGTGCTCCTCGGCGGTGCTGAGAGAGGCCGGATTTGCGGGCGCCGCCAATCTCAAGCCGTTCCAGATGGCAGATTTTCCTTTCGGGGAGGCAGGAAAACTCACGATCTCGCGCACCGGCTTTACCGGAGATCTCGGCTATGAGCTCTGGACGACGCCCGATCGGGCGCTCGAGCTGTGGGACCTGCTGTTCGAGGCCGGCTCGCTCTACGGCATCCGCGCGGTCGGCACCACCGCACTCAACATGGCGCGGATCGAGGCCGGGTTCATCATTACGAACCTCGATTTCATCTCCGCCGAGCAGGCGGTGCGAAACGACCGCGCGCGCTCTCCATTCGAGATGGGCCTCGACTGGATGATCGATTTCGACAAGGGCCATTTCAATGGGCGGCGCGCACTACTCGACGAGAAGGCGCGCAATACCTCGAAATGGGCCCTCGTCGGCCTCGACGTCGAGGGCAACGTCTCGGCTGAGAATTCACTCATCTATCACGACAAGAAGCATGAGGTGGGGCACGTCACGGCCGCCATCTGGTCACCGACGGTCAAGCGGAATATTGCGCTGGCGCTCGTGGAGCGTCCCTATCACGCCGAGAAATCGGGTAATCTCTGGATCGAAATCTATGCCATGCGGGAGCTGCAGTATCATAAGCTGATGGTACGGGCGCGCGTGACGGAGCGGCCGTTCTTCAATCCCCCACGGCGGCGGGCGACGCCGCCGGCGGATTTCTGAACGAAGGGAGGCGACCATGTATCAGACCCAGTCGTTCCACCCCGCTTCGCCGCTGCTCGGCCGCTACGAGCCTTCGCTCCCCGCTGTCTCCTATTACGACCCGGCTTGGTTCGAGCGCGAGCAGAAGCATATCTGGGCGCGCAACTGGGTCTATGCCGGGCGTGCGAACGATCTGCCGGCGATGACGATGCGCCGCTTCTCGGTGGCCGGGCAAAATCTCATTCTGGTCAAAAACCGGACGGTGAGATCACGTGCTTCCACAACACCTGCCGGCACCGCGGGTCTGAGCTTTGCAGCGCCGCGGAGCGCAGCCTTACCTCGCGGCTCATCGTCTGCCCCTATCACCAATGGAGCTATTCTCTTTCCGGAAAACTGGTCGGGACGTCGTTTGCTTCGACGACGGAGGATTTTCGCAAGGCGGACTACGGGCTTTTTCCGGTTCATGTCCGGGTATGGAATGGCTTTGTTTTCGTTTGCCTTGCCGATAACGCTCCGGATTTTTCCAGGGTGCCGGATCTCGGGCTTGCCATCTATGATAACTGGCCGATAGCTGAGCTCGTGACCGGCCATACCGTGACGACGCAACTCGCCTGCAACTGGAAAATCTTCTGGGAGAACTTCAACGAATGCCTGCATTGCCCAGGCATTCACCCTGAGCTTTGCGACATGGTGCCGGTCTACAAGCAGGGCATCATGGGCCACGAGGAGGCGGTCAACTGGACGCCTGAGGTGCCGGCGCCTGCGCATAACCTCAAGCCAGGCGCCAAGACCTGGACCATGAACGGGCAGCCGTGCGGCGCCGAATTTCCCCATCTCACAGACGCCGAGCGCAACGTGGGGTACACGTTCGTAACTCTGCTGCCGACCATGTTCGTCGTCGCCCATGTCGATTACGTGCGGGCGGTGTCGCTGCGCCCCCTGGGGCCGGAGACGACGGAGCTCAAAGTCGAGTGGCTCTTCCCGCGCGAAACCCTGAACGCTCCCGATTTCGACCTCGGCAATGTCGTGGATTTCGCGAGCATGGTCATTCGCCAGGACGGGGACGCTTGCGAAATGAATCAGCGTGGTCTTCGCTCGAGCAAATTCGAGCGGGGAATTCTGGCGCCGCAGGAATATGCGATCTTTCAGGTTCACGAATGGGTGCGGCGGCAATTGGAGGAGGCCAGCTCATGAACATCGCGCTGGGAGAAAGGATGACGACGGCGCCGGAGAATTGGGATCGCCGGGGGCTCCCGGCGTGGACCTACCGCAGCCAGGCGCTGCTGGAACTGGAGAAGCGCGAGATCTTCCATACGCATTGGCAGATCGCGGGGCACGTCAACGATATTCCCAAGCCCGGCGATTACCTGACCTTCGACATCGGCGAGGAACGCGCGCTCGTCGTGCGCGGCGAGGACGGCGTCATCCGCGCCTTCAACAATCTATGCCGCCATCGCGGGGCGCGCGTCGCGCCCGAAATCCAGGGGCATTGCAAGAACGCTCTCGTCTGCCCTTTCCATGGCTGGGTCTACAACCTCGACGGAACGCTTCGCGGCCCGGCGAGACCTAAGAGCTTCGGCGATCTCGATCGGAGCCGCTTCGGCCTGAAGCCGATCGAGAGCGAAATCTGGCACGGCTTCATTTTCGTCCGTTTCCGGCCGGGACCGCAGCCTGCGGTGGCCGAGCTTCTGTCGCTCTATGAGGAGGACTTGGCGGATTATCGAATTGAAGAGCTCGTTCCCTCGACCGGCTTCCAATTCGCGCGTTCGCCGGTCAACTGGAAGTCTGTCCGCGACGTGGACAACGAGGGCTATCATGTCGCCATGGCGCATCCCGGCCTCCAGGACCTCTATGGAGCCCATTACAAAGACTTCACCTATGCGAACGGCCTCAGCGCTTCAAAAGCGGCGTATAACGCTCATGCTGGCCGTCGCTGGAGCGTTCGCAACTACGTCAATCTGGCGCCGGAGGCCGTGTGGCTGCCCGAGAGCAAGCGCAAGATGTGGGCGTACTACGGCGTCTTCCCGAATGGCGTGATCTCGGTGACGCCAGAGACAGTGCAGTTCTACCAGGAGTTCCCGGTCTCGATTAACGAGACCGCCATTCGCGGCGCCACGTACCGGCGCCGAGAGGAGGACCGGCAGCTGCGCGTCGCCCGTTATCTCGGACAGAGGATCGACCGGGAGACATTCAAAGAAGACCAGCAGCTCACGATCTGGTCCAACGAGGCGATGAAGTCGTCCGCCTTCGAAGGCTTTCATCTGTCCGATCTCGAATATGGCGTTCGCAACCATCACGACCAGTTGCGGCGCCACCTGCCCGTGATGACCGTGGCCGACGCGCCCGCCGAGGCCAGGGTGGCCGAACTCAACGCCGAACTCCGCGCAAATTTGTCAGGAACATCAGTAGCTCGCAGCTAGGAAGGGGAGACTCCCATGACGACCAACTTGACCAGACGTACCGCATTGAGCCTCGTTGGTGGAACGGCCTTGTCGATGCCCTTCATCAGGCGGGCCTGGGCAGAGGACAAGGTCCTCAATGTCTACAACTGGGCCGACTACATCGGCGAGACGACGCTCGACGACTTCACGAAGAAGACGGGCATCAAGGTGACCTACGACACCTACAGCTCGACCGAGGAGATGGAAGCCAAGATGCTTGCCGGCAGCACCGGCTACGACGTGGTCGACATGTCCGGCAACAACATGACGCGCTTCATCCAGGCAAAGGTCTTCCAGAAGCTCGATAAGAGCAAGCTGCCGAGCTGGGGCAATCAGGATCCGGAGATCCTGAAGATGCTCGAGAACTGGGATCCGGGCAATGCCTACGGACTTCCATATATGTGGGGCACGACCGGCATCACCTACAACGTCGACATGGTGAAGAAGCGCATTCCGGATGCCGATCTCGAATCCATGGATCTGATCTTCAAGCCCGAGAACGCAGCGAAACTCGCCGATTGCGGAATCTCCATGCTCGATTCACAGCAGGACATCTTCCGCATGGCGCTCGCCTATCTCGGCATCGACGGCGATACGACGGATATCTCGAACTACCAGAAAGTGGTCGATCTCTACAAGCCGATCCGGAAATACATCCGCACCTTCGACAGCACCAACTACCTCAACGCGATCCCGAACAAGGAGCTGTGCGTCGTCAACAACTGGTCGGGAGACTACGCGACGGCGAAGACGCGCGCGGAGGAAGCCGGCGTCAAGGACCTCAATCTCGCGTACTTCGTGCCGAAGACCGGCGCGCCTGCGTGGTGCGACTGTATGGCCATACCTGCCGACTCCAAGCGAGTGGCGAACGCTCACAAATTCCTGGAATTCCTGCTGCAGCCCGAAGTCATCGCGGGTTGTACGAATTTCATCAACTATGCGAACGCCAACATCCCGTCGAGGAAGTTCATCACTCCGGAGATCCTGAGCAATCCGGCGATCTACCCGGATGACGCGACGAAGAAGAAGCTCTGGGCGCCCAAGCATCTCAACGAGGAGCAGGACCGGGCGCTGACCAAGGCTTTTGCTGACATCAAGTCCGGTTGAGGTCTGGTGCTGCGCATCACCGTTCGAAGTGAATGATGCGAAGGACATCATGCCAGACACGGGATCTCTTCCGTCAGTAGCGGCGACCACGGCGCCCTTCATCCGCATCGAGCTCGGTCACCAAGAAGTTCGGTGACTTCGTGGCCGTCGACAACGTGTCGATCGACATTGTGAAGGGCGAGCTCTTCGCCCTTCTCGGCGGATCGGGTTGCGGGAAGACGACGCTCCTGCGCATGCTCGCGGGTTTCGAGACGCCGACGAGCGGCAAGATCTACATCGACGGTCAGGACATGGCGGACGTTGCGCCTTATGACCGGCCCGTCAACATGATGTTCCAGTCCTATGCGCTCTTTCCGCATATGACGGTCGAGAAGAATATCGGCTACGGCCTCAAGCACGAGGCCATGTCGGAGGCCGAGCGCCGCGACAGGGTCCGGCACATGCTGGATCTCGTGCAGCTGACGCCGCTCGCGCTACGCAAGCCGCACCAGCTTTCCGGCGGCCAGCGCCAGCGCGTGGCTCTCGCGCGGGCGCTCGCCAGACAACCGAAAGTTCTCCTCCTCGACGAGCCGCTCGGCGCACTCGACAAGAAGCTGCGCGAGCAGACGCAGTTCGAGATCTCCAACATCCAGTACAAGACCGGGATCACCTTCGTGGTCGTCACGCACGACCAGGAAGAGGCGATGACGCTCGCCTGCCGGATTGCGGTCATGGACAAGGGCGTCGTCCGGCAAATCGGCACCGCGACCGAAGTCTACGAGTATCCCAACTGCGCGATGGTGGCCGGCTTCATCGGCTCGATCAACATGTTCGAGGGCGAGGTCACGGGCTGCTCCGACGTATCAACCAACATCGCCGTGCCCAAGCTCGGCATGTCGGTCACCGCCAAGCCGGATCGCAGGCTGTCGCCGGGCGGAAAGATCACGGTGGCGGTCCGGCCGGAGAAGATCGCGATCACGCGCGAAGAGCCGGCCGGCGCGCCGAATGCACTGCCCGGGCTGGTTCAAGATCTCGGCTATTTCGGCAAGGACTCGCTCTATCGCGTCAAGCTGCCGACCGGGACCGTTCTCTCGGTCAATAGCGTGAACTCGCGCAGGGCCGGCGAGAACGAGCGCGTCGCGCAGTGGGAGGACAAGGTCTGGCTGTCCTTCGATCCGACATCCGTGATCCTGCTGACGGGGTGATCATGAGCCAGGCCGCGCCTTCCAGCTCAGGCTTCATCGGCTGGTTCAACAGCACGGGGTGGCGCGACATCATCATCGGCACGCCCTACGGCTGGCTGATCGCATTCTTCTTCGTGCCGTTCCTGATCGTGGTGGCGATGAGCCTCGCCATGACGGTGGGCCAATCGCCGCCGTTCGCCTTTCTCGACGCATGGCCCTATGTGCGGTTCGATAACTTTGCCCGGCTGTTCCAGGAAGATCTCTTCGTCCGGTCGTTCCTGATATCGATCTACAACGCGGCCATCGCCACGGTGCTGTGCCTGCTGCTCGGCTATCCGATGGCGCTCTGTCTCACGCGCGTGAGCCGCTCGTGGCGCAACGTACTCCTGATGCTCGTGATCCTCCCCTTCTGGACGTCGTTTCTGCTCCGCGTCTATGCCTGGATCGGGCTCATGGGGACCAACAGCTGGTTCAACAAGGGTCTCACGGCCGCGATCAATGCCGTCGTTCCGGCGGAGTGGGAGATCCACTCGGTGCAGATGATGAACACGAACTTCGCGGTCGTGCTCGTCATGGTCTATTCCTACCTGCCGTTCATGATTCTGCCGCTCTACGCCAATCTCGAGAAGCTCGACTACACTCTCAATGAGGCGGCGCTCGATCTCGGCTCGCGGCCGTGGCGCGTGTTCTGGGACATCACGCTGCCGCTCTCCATTCCAGGCATCATCGCGGGGGGGCTTCTCGTCTTCATACCCGCCTCGGGCGAGCTCATCATTCCGAGCCTTGTCGGCAACTCCTCGGACCCGATGATCGGCCGCGTCATCAGCGATCAGTTCGCATACGCGCGGGATTGGCCGATGGCATCGGCGGTGGCGGTGGCGCTGCTCTTTCTGCTCGTGGTGCCGATGATCGCCTACACGCACTTCGAGGCCAGGGCACAGTCGCGCAGGGATGGGAGCCCATGAACCGGCGTCCGGTCTTTCTCCTCACCTGTTTGTGCTTCGGGTTTGCGTTCTTCTACATCCCGATCCTGTCGATGATCGTGTTCTCCTTCAACAAGTCGCGGCTTGCCACGGTGTGGGGCGGGTTCTCGACGGAGTGGTACGGAAAGCTGTTTCAGAACGACCAGATCATCAACGCAGCAATACTCTCTCTCGAGATCGCCGTGGTCAGCGCGACTTTGGCGACTGTCCTCGGGACGATGGCGGGCATTGCAATGGCGCGGTTCAAGCGGTTTCGCGGGCGTACAATGCTTTCCGGGCTGATCACGGCGCCGCTCATCATGCCGGAGGTGATCACCGGCATCTCGCTGCTCATGCTCTTCATCGTCCTGGCGGAGTGGATCGGATGGCCCGGCACGCGCGGCTTCACGACCATCACGATCGCCCATATCACCTTCTCGATGACCTATGTCACGACGATCGTGCAGGCGCGGCTGTCGTCGGCGGATATTTCCGTCGAGGAGGCGGCTCTCGATCTCGGCTCGCGGCCATGGCAGGTGCTGCGCGACATCACGCTGCCGATCATCTCGCCGTCGATCGTCTCGGGCTGGCTCCTCGCCTTCACCATTTCCCTGGATGACGTCGTGATCACGAGCTTTACAACCGGCCCCGGCTCGACGACGCTTCCGATCCTGATCTGGAGCAAGGTCAAGCTCGGCGTGACGCCGGACATCAACGCGCTGGCGACGATTATCGTCCTTGTCGTTGCCGTCGGTGTCGGCGCCGCAAGCTACATCATGCACCGCATGGAAGCGCGTCGCGAGCTCGATACACAACTTGCGATCAAGGCCAACGCCTAGACGTATGGAGCCGCAGGTGACCCCTAGCGAGGAGGATCGCCATCAGCTGGAGCTACTCGGGACGGCCTTTGCGGAGCCGATGTCGGGGCGCGTGCGCTATGCTGCGGCCATGTATTTCTATCAGCGCGGCATGATCAGCGCGGAGTGCCTGGAAGTCTACCGGATCTGCGCGCGTCTCGATCACGAGGACCCGGGTCCCTTTCTCGCCAGGCTCGGCCTCGCCAAGGAGGTCGAGGCCCTCAAATCAACCGTTGGCAAGGAGGCAAGAGTAGCCCCATGAAACCCGTCAATCCCCAAGACCGGCGTGTGGTCAACATCAAGTCGGGCGAGTACAGGCCCTTTGTCTATGAGGACGGCGTTGCCTACGGCGACAGCGTGCTGCAGCTCAACGACGAGCTGCCGCTCGGCGTCGGCTTTCACGTCTACCGCATGCCGGCCGGCATGACGACGCGCCCGCACCGCCACAACGGGCATGAGCAGTTCCTCATTCTCGAAGGCGAGTTGATCGAGAATGACGGCACGGTTCTCAAGGCGGGAGACCTGGTCTGGTTCCGCGACGGCACGGAGCATTGCTCCTACACGCCCAACGGCTGCCTGCTCGCGGTCCACATCTCCAACCTGGAAACGACGGTCGATTGAGCGCTTCGGCGCATGCGGAGGCGCGAGCTGGTCTCTCATAAGCACCCGGTGATCATTGCATTAGCGCGGCGAACAATTCGGGACTCCATCGAGCCTTGGGACCACATCCAGCGCGGGCGGCGAAGTTGCGGCAGAAATCCCAATAAGCCCAGCCAAAGCCGCGCCGCTCGGCTTCCGTGCGCGCGATGCGTGTCCAGTGCGCTCGAGAGGCGAGGTCGGCTTGGATGATGCTGCCGAATTCGCCCATGTAAACTCGAAGTCCCGTCCTTTTCGCAAACGCTTGCGCCAGCTCCATCTGTTTGTTCGACCACCCAGTCCATTCGATCGATGAACGAGGGGAGGATCTGATAGGGGGGCTTAGCAGCGGCATGCGCGGAGATGCGCATCGGAACTCGGACATGATCGAAGCCGGCTTCCTTGACGATGCGAAAAGCAGCGGCGGTGAGCTTCCAGCCCCAATCACCTTCATTGGGGGCATCCATGGCGTCGCCAAAGTTGATTCCCCGCTGAAAGCTCGCGGTGGCTCGCGTGCTTGCGCCGCCCTGCACGTACGTCTCCAGGCGGCCGGCCGAAAGGGGCAAGGCGTGGATGGACGGCACCAGGGCCGCAATCAGTACGATCAGAAATTTAATCAGGGTGGAACGCACGACCGCTAGCTTACATCGTATTTGTCGCCCTTTACGGAAGGCGCCTTAACGATAGTCAACGCCGCGTCAGTTACCGCTTCGAAATCCTTTGCCTCGCCTGGATGCACGACAACAATGTCTCCGGCTTTGAAAAGCTGGCCGCCGATTTTTATTTCCCCGGTGACCACCACCGTCAGCTCGGTTGCCACCTTGTGAAAATGGCTCTCTTCCCGCTCCCCGGCTCGGTAATGTTTGACGGCAACCTCGATGGCGTCGCTCTTGAAGACGGTTGGCGTGAAGTCGCCGACAAACCAGCCTTTAAACATGTCCTTCAGGTTGTGAACGTCCAAGGTGCGACCTCCAATGCACGCCCCGGACCGGGCGCTCGATAAGAATAGCAGAGGCGCGTCCGTGGCGCGCCGGGCATTAACGGAAAGGTTAGGGCGTCCGTGCGGTGTCGCTTTCTCACCTCCACGAATGTCGCTAGGCTGTGCATAAGTGTGCAGATTCCGTGCTGACTGGCGAATTGCGGGATAGCTGAGTGACGGGCAAATCGCGAACTGGCCGGGCCTCCATTGCAAGGGTGCGAAGGGACATGAATTGCAAGGGAGTCTGCGTGGTGATTCCAGCCTACAATGCGCGGGCCACCATCGCACGAGCCGTGACATCGGCGCTCGCGCAGGACTATGTCGAGGAGGTTGTCGTCTGCGATGACGCATCGCACGACGACACTTCGAACATTGCCCGCCTGCAAGACGACGGCACAGGCCGGTTGTCTGTCATCACGTTGCCGAAGAACGCCGGACCGGCGGCGGCGCGCAACGTCGCGCTCGCGGCATCGCGATCGCCCTACGTTTGCCTTCTCGATTCCGACGACTATTTTCTCCCCGGCCGCATTGCTCGACTTCTCGATGCCGAGATCGGGGAATGGGACATGCTCGCCGACGACATCATCATCGTGCCCGAAAAACTGGCGGGTGGAGATTTCTCGCTCGCGGCCGTTGAGCCTGCACACGACGATGCGGCGATCGACCTCGAATCCTTCATTGTCGCCAACATCAGTCGACCAGGGAAACCGAGGGCGGAATGGGGGTTCCTTAAGCCGCTGATGAGAAGAGCGTTTCTGGACGAGCATGATTTGCGTTACGACGAAACGCTGAGGCTTGGAGAGGATTATGCGCTGTATGTTCGCGCGCTGATTGCAGGTGCGCGCATGCGGCTCAAGGGTGCGTGCGGATATGTGGCAATCGAGCGGGACACCTCGATCAGCTCGCATCATTCGGCGGCGGATCTCAAGAATATCGTCGACTTCGATACGCGCTGTCTTGCGGGCGAGCGGAAATTGACTTCCGGGGAGCGGGCGGCCCTGCTAGCGCATCGTGGGGCGACACAGAAGAAGTTCGATTATAAAGCAGTATTGGACATCAAGAAGGAAAGGGGGCGGCTCGCGGCCGTGGCAATGCTCCTTCGCCTGCCCACTTCATGGAGCTATATTTTGGCGGAGACAGTCCGCGCAAAAGCTGCGGGCTTGTTTCGGAGATACGGTAGTCGAGCCGGAAAGGACGGCCAGATCCGGCTTCTCGTCGGCGCGCGGAGCGCCGTGCATGGCGGCGGAAGATGAAGGAGCGACGTGCAATCCGCTTCCAAGGGAGCTTAGGTATTCGGCGTGCCTTGGAGCTTGGAGCGGAAGTATGCGATGGTCTTTTCCAAGCCCGGCTCCAGCGCGATCTTCGGCTCCCAGGCGAGCGCCTTTTTAGCGAGTGATATGTCGGGCCGGCGCTGCAACGGATCATCGGCGGGGAGGGGTTCAAAAATAATCTGAGAACTGGAACCCGTCATGGCGATGATCTTTCTGCGCCAGCGACAAGATCGTGAATTCGCCGGGATTGCCGATATTGACTGGTCCGGTCAGTTCATTTGGACTTCCCATTAATCGCACAAGCGCGTCTATCAAATCGTCGACGTAACAGAATGCGCGGGTCTGAGTGCCGGCGCCGTAGATCGTGATGGGGCGGTTCGCGAGCGCTTGCACGATGAAGTTCGAGACCACGCGCCCGTCGCTTTGATGCATTCTTGGGCCGTAAGTATTGAAGATACGAGCCACTTTGATGGTGAGCTTGTGCTGACGGTGATAGTCGAAGAAGAGCGTTTCTGCGCAGCGCTTGCCTTCATCGTAGCAGGACCTGATTCCAATTGGATTGACGCGCCCCCAGTAGGACTCATGCTGCGGGTGAACGTCTGGGTCGCCGTAGACTTCGCTGGTTGATGCCTGCAGAATTTTGCACCGCAGCCGTTTCGCGAGTCCCAGCATGTTTATTGCGCCGTGGACGCTGGTCTTGGTCGTCTGCACAGGATCATGCTGGTAGTGGATGGGCGATGCAGGACACGCAAGATTGTAAATCTCGTCGACCTCGACGAACAGCGGGAAGGTCACGTCGTGGCGCATAAGCTCGAAGTTCGGGTGCCCAAGCAGGTGAGCAATATTCTCCTTGGTGCCGGTGAAGAAATTATCGACGCACAGCACATCCTGGCCTTCGGCGACCAGTCGTTCGCAGAGGTGCGAACCAAGAAAGCCCGCTCCACCTGTAACCAGCACTCGCTTGCGTCCGTAACTACGAACCATCTCAGAACCCTACCCTTTTCGAATGATCGCTTTCCGCTCGTGCAAATGTTTGCCTAGCACTCCCCGAGCATATTCGTGCGCGCGAACTCGTGATTACGGCGGACTATAGTTAAATCTGTTGGAAGGAATAACATGGCGAATTGTGATGCGGTGCGCATTAACTGCAAGCATTTTCTCTAGAGGATCATGGGATGACCATGGGCTGGGGCAGGGGAATGATGAATTTCCCGCCCCAGGCGCGAATTCCCTCCATTTGCGCGATGATTTCGTCCTTGAGGTTCCAGGGCAGGATCAGCACGTAGTCCGGCTTCGTCTCGAAGATGCGCTCGGGCGCGTAGACGAGGATTCCAGTGCCGGGGAGAAGCAGGCCTTGCTTGTGTGGGCTGGCGTCGACCGCGTAGTCGATGAAATCGCCGCGGATGCCGCAGTAGTTGAGGAGCGTATTGCCCTTCGCCGCCGCGCCATAGGCGACGATGCTCGCACCCTTCTCCTTGAGCCCGATGAGACAGGCGAGAAGCTCGCGCTTGGCATGGCGCACCTTGGCCGCGAAGCTCTGGTAGCTCGCAAGATCATCGAGGCCGGCCGCAGCTTCGCGGGCGCGGAAGCTCTTGAGCCGCTCGGAAGGCTCGGGGGTCGTGCCTTGATGTCCGGCAAAGATCCTGAGGCTGCCGCCGTGCGTCGGCAACTCCTCGAGATCGAAGACGGTCAGGCCATGGCGCGCGAAGAGGCGCTCGACCGCGAGCAAGGAGAGATAGGAATAGTGCTCGTGGTAGATGGTGTCGAAATAGCTCGCTTCGATCAGCTTCAGGAGATGGGGAAACTCGATGGTGATGACGCCCGTGTCCTTGAGCAGGATCTTGAGGCCGCCGACGAAGTCGTTGATGTCGGGCACATGTGCGAGCACGTTGTTGCCGGCGATGACGTCGGCCTTGCCGCTAGCCGCGACCTCTTCCGCCGTCTTCCTTCCGAAGAAGCGCACGAGCGTCGGGATCCCGCGCTCGCGCTCGGCGACCTCGGCACAATTTGCAGCCGGATCGATGCCGAGCACCGGCACGCCCCTCGCCTTGAAATGCTGCAACAGGTAGCCGTCGTTGCTGGCCACTTCGATCACGCGCGATTGCGCGCCGAGCTTGAAGCGCTCGATCATCATCTCGGCGTAGCGTCTGGCGTGCTCGACCCACGATTTCGAGAATGACGAGAAGTATGTGTAGCTGCCGTGGAAGTGTTGCTCCGGGGGCTGCACGTCCTCGATCTGTACGAGCTTGCAGTCGTCGCAGACGAAGGTGCGCAGGATGTAGAAGGGCTCGGGCTCGCGCACGTCCTCGGGACGGCGCATGGCATTCGAGATAGGCGACATGCCGAGATCGACGAAGACATGGCTGAGCGCTGCCCCGCACGCGCGGCAGCACTGCGTCGTCACGGCATCAGGCATTGATGTTCTCGTCTATCTG
>CAVQUQ010000014.1:0-122938 GCA_963716835.1 uncultured Alphaproteobacteria bacterium
CGAGCGCATCTTTCGAGGCGGCTCAATAACTTGCGTATCGGTGGGACACTCAAGTTTGCCACAGCATTCCTAGAGATTTTGCGTGACAGTGTCCCACCCCGAGCGCGGCGCAGCGCCGTATGCGCGTGAAGTGCGTCGCGTCGTCCGGTCTAGCCCTGAGAGCAGAAATTTCGGAAGGCAACAGTGATGTCGGCGTCGGGCCAAATGCTGTCGAGAAAATGCGGCGGCTCGACCGGGCTCACCTACGCACCTTGCGGTCGGAATCGGGCTCGTCCGCGGTGTCGAGTGCAGCCAGGTACTCGGCGACGGCGCGCCGCTGGCATCCCCTCGAGCACGTCGAATAGCTTGAGTCTGATCGCGTGGCTGTCGCGCCCTCATCGCCCCGCCCTCCGCCGCAGATTGCGATCAGGGCACGGAATCACCGTTCGCCGGGCATCTCAACGCCTTTATCGACACTGCGACCGACCATGGCCATCACGCAAGGCCAGCTGACAACCCCGTTCCAACTGGGACGTCGTGGCATTCTGACTTAGCAAAACCCTCGGCGCTCGCGCTATCAATATCGCTGCATAAGAAGTCCGCTCACTTCGATCGCTGCGGTCTCGGGTCTAGTGGCAACTACACCCAGAAGCGATGCAGCGCAAAAAGCCAGTCATGAATGACCTCACTTTCCTCGAGGCGATCAGGCCTCAATGCCCGCCGAAGACCAGCACCTTGAGGGGAATAACCAGAGCTTGCAGCCTCAGGATCATCGCGTGCACGAGGCTGACCGTGTCAATGACGTGCAGGAACACCCAGCTCCCCATGCTGATGTCTGGCTTCGCCAGCTCCTCATGATTGTTGGTGTAGGCGTTGGCAATGCAGCTGCTGCCCGGGGTAACGCCATCCAGACCGCCCTCGAACATGGGCTGCAGAAAGACGGTGAGGGTGCCTGGGCGCGTCACCTGTTGGGCATCAATCAGCTGCTCCGAGGTGCGGACTTGGCCGGCAGCGACGAAGTCCTGCACCTGCGTGACCACCATTGGAATGATGGTCCACGGCTTGGAGATGCAGGTGGCTTCCGCCGTCATTCCGACTTTCATCACTGGTGCTTCGATCTGATTGAAGCCGGCGATCAGGTGCGCGCGGCCGGCACCCGAAGGAACTAGAATGCCAGCGGGCCGCATGAGCGGATTGACGACGTCGCCGACGCGCAGAATGAACTGCTCGACCCGGCCGCTCACCCCGGCGTAGACAACGGTCTTGTTCAAGTCGACTTGCGCCTGCGTCCCGTGCGGCTTCGGCACTGGCTTTCTCGGCCGGTAGAAGCGTCGAGATTTTCGTCTCCGCCGCCTGCTTGGCAGCGTCAGCGGCCGTCACACCGCCTTGCCGACCCTCGACCGCGTTTCTAAGCCGCTCGATCTCACGCCGCGGAACGACGTCAGGATTGCGCTGGTACAGCTCCTCCTTCATCTTGAGCTCTTCGAGCGCCTGCTCATAGGCGCCTTTCGCCTGCTGGATCTGACCCTCGGAGGCGGCGATGTCGGCCTTTGCCATGACCAGCGACGCGTCGACCTCGGCAATCCGCTTGTTGGCGACGTCGAGCGCTGCCCGCTGCTTGGTGTCGTCGAGCCTGAAGATCGGCGCGCCTTTCTCCACGTCCCCCGTGAACCCGACGAAGATTTCGGCCACCCGCCCATTCGTTTCCGGCAGGATCGGAATCGTGCGGAAGTAGGCCGTGACGCTGGTCGTCGACGGATGGAAGTAGAAGACGGTCGTGATCAGCGCGATCGTCAGCATCAGGCAGGTCGTGATGCCGTATCTGAACTCATACCAAAACGAGTAGAATGTGATCTCACGCCCAAAGCGCTTGCCTTGACCATAGCGGCGGTAGAGATAGTCCGGCAGCAGCGTAAACAGCGAGCAAAGCATCAGCTCAAGCATGTCCAGACCCTCCCTGCTTCAACGCCGGCTCGCTTCTGTGTGTCACGAGGCTGGGGCCATCACTTTTCGCCTTGGATGGCACCGGTTTCGGCCCGGCCGATTGTGGCCCTGGAGCGAGCACAGAACTCGTGCTGTCAGACTTCGCTTGGGCGTCAGCCATGGTTTCGAGGGAGCCAGCGATCCGCCCGAGTGAATCTCCGAGATGAGGTAGCGAGAACTTGGGAAAGTCGATGAGCGCAATGATCAGAGCCGCGACCCAGAACGCGTGGATGTGCGTAAAGAGCGACAGCAACGCGAGCACGCACACGAGATCGAACTGAACCTTGTTGTGCACCATCCTCTCCGGCAGCGAGTGCAACCAGAAGAAGAACACACCGGCGGCGAGCACTGACCCAATCAAAACGATGGCCATCAGTGAGAACAGCCAATCCGTCTCGCCGGGAGCCGTTATGAAGGCCGGCAGATGATGTGACGCTGCCTCGTGGAGCGCGTGTTCCATAGTTCCCTCTCCACGCTGAGACAGACTCTTCTCTCGCTCAATCGGCGAATGAAGTCCCAAAACACCGCCCGGAATTGCCGTCTCTTACTACGCCTTTGTCAGGCACGAAGGCGTGGTCGTTGATATCGGGAAAGTTTGCAGCTTTCCGGCATTCCATGACCTTTTCCCGCGACGTCGTAACCATAACTGTTGCTTGGGCCGGCATCTTGACGCGAATCAATCGCCGTCATGGGCCGCGTTAGTCGGACATACGAGGACCATGGTTCTTCTTCGAATGAGTGCTTGATCGGAGTCAATGCAAGCGTAACGTCGCCGTGTCGGTCTGTTTGCGATTACTGAAGTCTTGCAGTGAGTGAACTGCAGATGCGTGCTGTTCCGGTTCGGGCCAGCTCCAAGGCTATCGCCTCTATCAACCGATCCGGTCCAGGATGCGGGGGCCTATTGGAATTCAAGCAGCCTCCTGCGCGAGCAATTCTTCATGCTCTTGATGGCCCGTGTTCGGCACATCCGAACTCATGCCGTCAGGAGTCCGAAGCACTGAGCCAAACGCGTCGCCTGACCGACGGCCCGCAAACGAAGAGGAAAGATATGGCCGGTCTCTTGCGTCCCCAAGATCTGCAGCTCATCTCCTCCGACGCCGAGATGGCGAAAATGGATGAGGAGCGCCAGCTCAAGCAAAAGAAGGAGCGGCAGCAGTTGGAATTGCGCGAGGCGTTCATGTCGCGACAAATCCAGCCGGAGGCGATCGAACGGATCAACAATGCCGTCAGCATTGCTGCCAAGCAAGGAAATCACCAGCTGCAGGTGTTGACCTTCCCGAGTAGCTTTTGCACCGACGGGGGGCGACGAATCAACATCGCGGACCCGGAGTGGGCGAGCACGCTCGATGGCTTCGCCAAGCAGGCCTACGAGTTCTACGAGAAGGAGCTGCGCCCTCTCGGATACAAGCTAAATGCCGAGATCATCAGCTTCCCGGGCGGCATGCCGGGCGACGTCGGGCTTTTCTTTAGGTGGTGATTAAGACCGACACCACGACGGACCCGCCTACGAGAAGAGGACCAGCGCCGTGACGAAGAAGGCCGTCCAAGATGAAATATATAAGCGGCTCATTGCTACGACAAAGGGCGTGCCCGCGCGCGCGACAGCCGTCGCGCATACCTGCGGCTCCGTCGCAGACCCGCGCCGCGTCAGGTATCAGCGACTTCGATAAGTTCTTGCAGAAGGCGCAGCACCAGAGTGCTCATGGCACGTTGGGCAGTGGCCAGGGAGCATAGCTAAATGGCGAACAACAAGCAGAAGAAGCACCAGGCAGGCGAGGCGACGGCCGCGTCGGACAAGATGGGCCGCAAGGAGTTCGAGAAGGAGCTCGCGAAGCTCCAGGTCGAGCTTACGCGCCTGCAGACTTGGGTCAAAGATAAGGGGGCACGCGTCATCGTGGTCTTCGAGGGTCGGGATACGGCGGGCAAAGGCGGCGTGATCAGCCGTATCACCGCCCGCACGAGCCCGCGCATCTTCCGGCACGTGGCATTGCCCGCTCCCTCCGACCGCGAGAAGACGCAAGTTTACATCCAGCGCTACATTCCGCACTTCCCGGCGGCGGGCGAGATCATCCTCTTCGACCGCTCGTGGTACAACCGGGCCGGGGTTGAGCGGGTGATGGGCTTCTGCACCGACGAGCATTACGAGCGGTTCCTGGAGCATGCTCCCATGTTCGAGCGAGAGATTATCGTTGCCAACGGCATCATCCTGCGCAAGTACTTCCTCGATGTCAGTCAGGACGAACAGCGGCGCCGGTTCGAGGCTAGGATCGACGACCCGGTGAAGCACTGGAAGCTAAGCCCGATGGATACCGAATCGGTGCGGCGATGGTGGGACTACACGGCGGCCTACCAGCGCATGATTGAGGTCACCCACACGCCAGAAGCGCCCTGGCACATTGTTCCGGCTGACAACAAGCGCCGCGCCCGACTTAACCTCATTCGGCATCTGCTCGATAGCATTCCGTATAAGAAGGTCGACATAGACCTGCCGAAAATCCCCAAGGCGCAACCGCGGCCCAAAGATGCTAAAGAGGGTTTGGGCGCGGGTCAGCTGATCCCAAGTCACTACTGAGGAGGTAATACTGTGGCAATCGACACTGACTGTGCGTAACTCCCAGACCAAGAGCGTGGTGCAGCGTCGACCGGTCCTACCGCCCAAGCGCGCCAGCCTTGCCTGACCAACGGCGTTGGCTGCGCACGGGTCAGCTGGCGCCGGTTCGGGTATTTCATGTTTCGCGATTACATTCGTCAACTGAGCGAGAGTAGGTTCTGGGTCAGCAAATGAGTATAGCCGGGGTTGCCCTCGCCGCAGTGCTGCTCGTCGGAATTGGCCTTCTCTGCCGAGCAAAGTGGATTCGACACGTCTCTGAACTACTTCGCCCTAGCCCCGTTGGTCGCAACTCCAAGCCAGCATTGAAATAATGGACCCCGCGACCAGGCCCAGCGACCTCGAGCTGTCGCGGTGGATCCCGGCCCTCGGTTGGCTGCGCTCCTACGACCGGTCCTGGCTGCGCGGCGACCTGATCGCCGGCATCACGCTCGCCGCCTACCTTTTGCCCGCCGGGCTTGGGCGATGCCTCGCTGGCCAATCTGCCGCCCCAGGCGGGGTTGTATGCGTGCCTCTTCGCGGGGCTCGTCTTCTGGCTGTTCTGCAGCTCGCGCCACACGGCCATCACGGTCACATCCGCGATTTCACTGCTGGTCGGCGCGTCGCTGGCCGAAATCGCCGGCGGCGATGCCGCCCGGTTCGGCGCGCTGGCGGCAGGCACGGCCGTGCTCGTGGCGCATCATCGCCTTCATCGCGTGGGCCGTCCGTGCCGGCGCGATCGTCAATTTCATCTCCGAGAGCGTGATGGTCGGCTTCAAGTGCGGCGTGGCGCTTTATCTGGCCAGCACGCAGCTGCCCGAAGCTCTTCGGCATCCACGGCGCGCATGGCGACTTCTGGGAGAACAGCGGCCACTTCCTGAACCATCTGCACGAGACCAACTCCGCCTCTCTCGGTGTCGGCGCTTGCGGCACTGGCGGTGCTCGTGCTCGGGCAAGGTCGTACTCCCCAACAAACCCGTGGCACTTTTCGTGGTGGTGGGCGGCATCATTGCTTCGGTGCTGCTCGGCCTCGACGCAAAGGGCGTCAAGCTGCTGGGCGAAGTGCCGCAAGGCTTGCCGGCGATTGGCTTGCCGCAAGTCTACTGGTCGGATTTGAACGCTCTGCTGCCGCTGGCCTTCGCATGCTTCCTGCTCGCCGCGGTGGAGACGGCCGCCATCGGCCGCACGTTCGCGGCCAAGCATGGCGGCCGGCTCGATGCCAATCAGGAGTTCCTGGCGCTCGCCGCCTCCAATCTCACCGCGGGGCTTGGGCCGCGGCTTCCCGGTCAGCGGCGGCATGTCCCAGTCGCTGGTCAACGAAGGCAGCGGCGCCCGCACGCCTCTATCAGGCGCAATCGCCGCCCTGTTCATCCTGCTGGTCATACTCTTCTTCTCGCATCAGTTGAGCGCCTTGCCTCAGCCCGTTCTGGCGGCCGTCGTGCTGATGGCCGTCGCCGGCCTGTTCCAGGTGGACGCTCTGCGACACCTCTGGCGCGCGAGCCGCCCCGACTTCGTCGTGGCGATGGCGGCCCTGCTCGGCGTGCTGGGCTCCGGCCTGCTGCGCGGTGTCATGATCGGCGCCATCATCTCTCTGGTGCAGCTCATGCACCGCGACCTCACGACCGCACGTGGCCGTGCTCGGGCGCATCCCGGCACGCGCCGCTTCTCCGACATGGAGCGTCATCCGGACAACGAGACGATCCCCGGCGTTCTGATCGTCCGGCCCGAATCGAGCCTGATCTACTTCAACATCGACCACGTGTGCGACACGATCCTCGATCGGGTGCGCGGTGCAGCCAAAAAGCCCGGGCTAGTGGTGCTCGATCTTTCCGCCGCACCCTATGTGGATCTTCAGAGTGCACACTCACTCGCCGGCATGGCGGACGAGTTGCGCGCTCATGGCATCCGCGTGCAGGTCGTGGAGGCGCGCTCAAGTGTTCGCGACCGCTTGAATGGCGAAGGTCTGGAAACGCGGCTGGGTAGCATCAACCGGTTTACCTCTGTAGCCGATGCGTTGGACGACCGGGCTCAATCCCCAGATTACAAAGCAGGATGATACCGCTTTGAGTGTTTAACGGATTCGACGCGGGACTGAGCCATGTAACGCATTCGCCCCGGCGGCAAGATGGCATAGACGCCGCCATCGCCCTCACCGACCCATCCCGGCAATACCTCGACAAGCTTTCCCCCACGGATCGCAGGGCCTGCCAGCCAGTCCGCGCCAAAGGCAATACGTTTAGGGCAACAGCTGCGGCTTGCTGAGCCGGAGGGCATCAGAGATGGACGCTTTGATGTCCTGGTCATCATTCGTCGATTTCGAATTCGGGAGCGATTGGGCGAGGGTGTCGCGCGCGGCAAGCAAGTCCATCCGCTGCGAAAACTCCAGCGGCGGCTGGGGCTGTCAGATCGAGGCGAGACCGTGCAGGTGAGCGAGCGGAGCGTCCGCTTGAGGAGAAATAAGAGACCATCCGGACGGCCTCTTCAGCCCATCGCCACGCTTGGCGCGCCCGAAGGGAAGCATGGCCGAGAAGCGCCGTTACACTTTGATACAAAACCTTGCGCACCTGGCACAGCCCCGTGACGCCTCTCTGATTTCTTGCGCATGGCTGGCACGTCCCCTCAACCCCCCGGCCGTGCCAGGGGGAGGGAAACTCCGCGCCTACCGTGGAATTTCCCTCCATAAATCCGGTGCCTTTGGCGCCAAACGAGAGAAATCGCGGTGCCATGACCAACATTCAAAAAGAAAATCTATCGGACGCGGTTCGCTCGCTCTGCGCTCGAGAGAGCATCATCGTCCTGCCTGTCGCACATCAACAGGGCGCCGCAACGGTTCCCATCTCGGGTTTTCGCAAGCCATTCACGGGGAACGTTGTCGCGTCCCAAGACAGTCGCCAACGCGAACATTGGGAGCAAATGCACAGCGGCGGAAACGAACCCAGTTGGATCCGGTCTGACTTGAGGGGGCAGGCGCCCGTCGACGGTGAAGGGCATGTTGTAACTTGAAAGAGTAGAGTGTGATGTTTGACGAGAGTGTCGGAACCATCAAAAACTGCAGTGTGGGCGGGTGAAGAATTTGCTCAAGAACCTGGCGACAACGCGGCGGCATTCTCTGTTCGGTTCCTTTGTCCTAATGAGATCCTATTCGAGACAGGCGACATAAAGACGTGCTTGTACCGAGTGGAGTCGGGTGCCGTCGCTCTCCATGGGCAGCGATGGAATGGGTATCATGCAGTAATCGACTTTGCCTTTCCCGGTGACTTGGTCGGACTGGGCTGCCTGGATTCTCACGCTTGCTGCGCACGCGCACTTGCGGAGACCAAGCTCACGTGTCTGCCTCTGGAATCCCAATCGCGTGCGATCGACGGCAATGCAAAGGCACAGCTAAAGCTGCACGAGGCGATCGAGAGAGAATTCGAATTTCGCCGCGCTGCTCTCATCGATTCTGGACTGCAGTCGCCCCTTAAGCGTGTTGCGGCGTTCTTGGTAAGCTTGTCACGCATGAACGAGCGCGAAGGTCGGGATCCGTGGGTGGTCGCTGATGCCTGCCCGTCCGGATTTGTTGCGGAACTGCTCGGTTTAGATGTGGAGTCGCTGGTGGCCCACCTTGCAGAGCTCGAGCAGCGCGGGCTAATCGAGCCGTGCCCGCGCGCTGGCCTTCGGCTCAACGACATCGACGCTCTTGAGGAATTCGGGGCCGAAACCGCGGTTTCCCCGGGGCGTCCGGGCGGGTATGAGCTTCCCCGCCCCGCGGGAAAGCGTTGCGTTCCTCACGAGGCCGTAGAACCACGTTCGCCCGAGAGGCGAGGAGCGTTTCAATGCGCGTGCTCGTCAACAAATGGACGGGCGTTGCGGTCTACCTCGCCTCAGTCTGTGGGATCTGCGTCTTTTGCATGAACCTCTCGGGCCGCGTTGCCACACAGGCGATCGCTCTCGCCTTGCCGTACTTCCCAGACCAGGGCCCGCGCCAGCATTCGCTCGTGGAGCGACGCCAAATTGACGCTGCTCAGGCCGCCCAGCCGCGTCCCGAGGGCGCAGAAATCAAGAAAGCTGCCCTGACAGTACCTTCGACCTCGCCGCAAATTTTGGCTGCTCAACTGGACCTAGCCGAAAAAGAAGATCTTAGTGTTTCGCAGCCGACGCCCCGACGTTTCCGCTATTGCTCACGACGCGTTCCGCCACCGTTCTCACTATCGGCTGCGGATGAATTCGGCCGACGCTTCGGCGTCTTGACTGTGGCCTCCCGCTGAGTGCGCTAATGCGTTACGCAACCCCCTTTCCCCGTGCCCTAGTTTTCCTTGAAAGTGCCGTTCAGGTCCATGTGATTGGTTCGATAGTGGGATCTACGAAATTAAAGTGAATTTGGCGCCGACCAGTTCCAATTCTGCCAGGCGCTCTCCGCAAGATCACGACTCGAGAAAGGCGCGGCCTGCGTCAGTGAGCTCATAGAGCATCGAATATCCACACCTTTGACGGTAGCCGTCACATATCTGTTCGCGACAGGGCGATCCCAGGCGGCGTGCGGTACGTTTCCACCAATGGCGAGAGAACCGCCGGGCCTCGCTCAAGATTTCTGAGGAGATTTGCCCTGAGATTCTCGACGATGGTCAAGGTCAAGAGACGTAGCGGCGTCCCTCTGGAATACTCGAACTATTGGTATCGGCTGACGCCGCTCGACCCCAATGTCTGAATCGGGTCAGTAGCTACCTTCGTCGATCATTGCCGGATGTGTCAGCTCAACGCTCAATAGCGGAACATCGCACGGCGGCTGCTCGCGCGGACTGAGCCGCTCGCCACTCAAGGGTCACCAGCACTTGTGCGGCGCCTTTTTTTTCCAGCGTCGCTCTGAAACACGTCGTCGGAACACACAGCCGCGGGGCTGGGACCCGCGCGAGAGCTGTCGCACACATTCTTTCCATACCCGTCCACCATCGCCCTAATTTTCGGCCTCTGAGGATAGGCAGAGGATAACGGAGGACGTTAAAAATCTAAGTCTTTGATTTATTGGTCGGAGCGGGGAGATTTGAACTCCCGACCCCCAGTCCCCCAGCGCGCTAATTGCCGCTCAATTGAGAAGTTCTTTCTTCTCAAACTGTTAGCTCGAGCGCTCGGAGGATAGCCACACGTTGGTGGGCTCAGGGTGAAGCTGCCTTCTGAGCCGCAGGCGCCAACCCGTCACGCGCAGATTTCCGCTCATCCTTCGAGAGCGGACAAATCGGCCGGTGAGCCCGACGACCGCGTTGGGCCATAAGTGGACATTGCACAGAGAGTTCCCCGCCCATCGACTAGGCGCCCTCTCAAGGGCCGGTCGAGATGGCTCCGAACAGCGCCGAGCACGGCTCGCCGGTCTGATCGTTGTCGTTGAAGACGGCTATGTATCTGAGCGTTTCCGGCTCGCGATGAAACAGGTCGCGGAAATCCTGTGCGATATTTCGCGTCTCCGTCTTCCAGCTGCCGACCGCGTCCGCTCCATGAAGATTGATATAGCGGAGGCTGGCAAACCGGGCCGACGGCACGACGGAGCCGTTCGCCACCGGCGTTCCCGACCAGACATAGGCGAGCGTCGGCACGTCGCGGTTGAACATCGATGGCTCACCAAAAATGAAGAAGATCGTGGCCGCCAAATCTTCGACCGCGAGCCTGCGCAGATCGCCGGAACGCTGGATTGCATCGACGCGCCACGTCCAGCGGACGTCCGTCAGAGAGCGGCCATCGAGATGCATTTTCACGTAGAGACCCGAAGCCGAATTGTGCGGCGTGCTGCGCAGGACCAGGCCGGTCGGCGCCTGCTGGACCGCAAAATCGTTTCTGCCGACGAAGTCCATGCGCTCGGCGATCTTGAGGATGGTGGCCGGGTCGACCAGCAGGCGGGGCTGAGCAGCGCCTGCCGGGAATGGGTCCGACGCCATCAGGGCAAGCATGACGCCGAGACGCCGGGACCACGCCATCCTACTGTTCTCCGCCTCGCATTGGCTTTGCCGGCGCCAGCCGTGTGCTGTATCGATCCGTCACGCCTCTGATCACTAACCGATTTCTGCCGAAGCGTCCGTATCTCAATAGACCAGTCGCGGAGAGCCGCATGCCACCGTCGCTGTCACAAAGACTTGCGGCCGAGCTCATCGGCACCGCCATCCTCCTTGCAACGGTGATCGGCTCGGGAATCATGGGCGAGATGCTCGCGGGAGGCAATGTCGCCATCGCGTTGCTCGGCAACACCCTGCCCACAGGCGCCATCCTGGTTGTGCTGATCACGATGCTGGGCCCCATCTCCGGCGCGCATTTCAATCCGGCGGTGACCATGGTGTTCTTTCTTCGCCGAGAGATCACGGCATCCGAAGCCGGCGGATATGTCCTCGCGCAACTGGCCGGCGGACTTCATCGGCGTTCTCGCCGCCCACGCAATGTTCGATCTGCCGATCCTGCAGCTATCCGAAAAGGTTCGCACCGGCCGGCCGCAGGTATTCGCCGAGTGGGTTGCCACCTTTGGCCTCGTCACCACAATTCTACTGACGCTCCGTGCCAAACCTGAGGCGATCGCGACGTCGGTCGGCCTCTACATTACCGCCGCCTATTGGTTCACGGCGTCGACGTCGTTTGCCAATCCGGCGGTGACCCTGGCGCGCTCACTTTCCAACACCTTTGCCGGCATCAGGCTTGCGGATGTACCGCTGTTCGTATTGGCCCAGCTCGTCGGCGCGGTCTCTGCGCTTTGGCTCTGTCGGTGGCTGCTGAGCGGCCCCGCGGTCCAGAAATAACCTGATCGGTCGGCTACTAGCTCCTGCCAAATGTTCGCTCAAGGATCGCAGTGAGGCCGCCCAATGTTTTACCGGTTGACCTTCGGCTTGATGCTGGTGGCGGTAGCAGCGCTGTGCGATCCGTTGCCGGCCACCGCCGACAACGCGGAGCTGGTCGCGCTATTCAAAAACTCGGCAGTCGGCTCGACGCAGACGGTCGACCATGCCGCGTGGGATGCGCTGCTCGCGAAATACGTCCGGCGAGGCGCCGACGGCCTCAATCGCGTCGACTATGCCGCGATGAAGAGCGGTGCGCACGCCGATCTCCAATCCTATATCGCCCGGATGGAGAATATCGACCCGCGCAAGCTCGACCGGCCCGAGCAGATCGCGTTCCTTGCCAATCTCTACAATGCAGAGACGATCGATATCGTGCTCGATCACTACCCGGTCGCATCCATCAAGGACATCTCGCTTGGCGGTGGCTTTTTAGCAGCGTTTACGGGTGGTCCCTGGAAAGCGAAGGTGCTCAAAATCGCTGGCGTCGAGGCAAGTCTCGACGACATTGAGCACGCCGTGTTGCGGCCCGTGTTCAAGGACCCGCGCGTGCATTATGCGGTGAATTGCGCCTCTGTCGGCTGTCCGAACCTAGGCACGGAGGCGTTCACCGGCGCGAAACTGGATCAGCAGCTCAACGCAGCGGCAAGGGCCTACATCAATAGCCCGCGCGGCGGGGCGATGCGCGATGACGGGCTCGTCGTCTCCTCGATCTACGACTGGTACAAGAGCGATTTCGGCGGCACCGAACAAGGCGTTCTGAAGCACCTTCGCTCGTTCGCGGAGCCGCCTCTGGCCGCCAAGCTGGCAAAAGCGCCGGCCATCGCCGGCTACGCCTACGACTGGCGTCTCAACGACATCAAGTAGGCGCGCCGACGCGGGCGCTCTGCTCTGGCTCTGGCTCAAGCTCAGGCCGTCAGCAACAGCTTCCGCCGCTAGCCGCGGCGGCCGTGCCGGTGAAGGGAATGTTGGTGCCGCAGCCCTGGTAGATCCCGTAGTGCGACGAAAAATCGCCGATGAAGTCGAAGTGCTTGGCGAAGCGCGTCTCCTTCAGCATCAGCCACGTATTTCCGCAAACCGGGAAAGATGTGATCCTTTTCGATGGCGTGATGATCGTCGAGGTGGAAGGTGTGCGGCGCTTCCGGAATCCCGCCCTTGTAGATGACGGCCTGCCCGTAGTCCTCGCAGTGCGTTTCCAGCGTGTCGATCTTGAACAGGCGGTAGGTCGCCGAATAGAACTTCGCCGGCCCCACTTTTTCCACGACGTAGGGATCGGTGATCTCGAGCGGACGGCTGGTGACCAGACGCGGGTCGCCAAACCCTGCCTGCTTCGCCAGCCGCAGGAAGTCGTTCCAGTAGAGGGCGCCGCCGAGGCATTCGCCGTAGACGATGCGATCGTCGCGCACATCGTCGGGCAGGCGGCGGTCGGCATAGACGTCGGCGAAATAGAACTCGCCGCCGGGCTTCAAAAGATCGAACACGCCCTTCAGAACAGCGAATTTGTCGATCGACAGGTTGACGACGCAGTTCGAGATCACGACGTCGAACGATTGCGGATCGAGCCCGAGCGTCGACAGCTGCTCGATGAACCCCATCAGAAAGCGCACGTTCTCCTTCGGATAGCCGAACTTCTCCATGTGCCAGCCGACGTGACTGCGCGCCGTATCGAGCTGCTCCGGCGTCATGTCGACGCCGATCACCTCGCCTCCGGCCCCGACCAGCTGCGCGAGCGCGTAAACGTCCCGGCCCGATCCGCAGCCGAGGTCGAGAATGCGGCTGTCCTTGAGAAGCTCCGGGACAACGAGACCGCAGCCGTAATATTTCGCCAGCACCTCGTCGTGGACATTGCGCAGCAACACTTTGACGTGCTCGGGCATGCTGTCCGGCGTGCAGCACGCCTTGGTCTTGAGATCGTCCGAGGTACGCAGAACCTTGCCATAGTAGTCTTTGACGATGTCCTGATGCATGGGTGTGCCGTCCGTTTGTTTGCAGCTACTCGGTCGTGTGTTTCGCCATGTCGGATGAAGTCGAGGAAACCGACGTCGCAGGCTGCCTCGGCATCACGCAGAAACCTTGTGACGGCACATCGAGCGCCGCATTGAACTTCGACGACAAGTTCTGAAAGGCGATGAGCCCCGTCAACTCGACGATTGCATCCTCGTCAAAGCGCTCCTTCAGTGCCGAGCGCAAGTCGTCGCTGACGCCCGCGATGCGGATTGGTCATCGCCTCCGCGTAGTCGAGGGCGAGGCGCTCGTCGGCACTGAACAGAGAGCTGTCGCGCCAATTCCAGAGGGCCTCGATCTTGTCCATGCCGACGCCCCGCTTGGCCAGCGTCGCCGAGTTGATATCGACGCAGAAGGCGCAGTGATTGATCTGCGAGACGCGCACGGTGACGAGCGAGCGCAGCACCGGCGGCAATGGCGAGGAGCGCCGGTCCAGCGCGCCGTAGAGCGCCGCCAGCGCCGCGAATACCTTGGGCGAGCGCGCCCATATGAGGCCAGGGTCGAGCACGCGCCCATATTTGCGTTTTTGGTTCCAAAAGAACAGCCGGGCGTACCATGGATACTCGGCAATCGGCTTAGCCGTGACGAGGGGCATGACACAGGTTCCAATAGGGCGAACGGGCGAGCGCTTCGGCATCGTCGATGTCATCGAGCTGATCGAGTAGCGTAACGCGGCGTCCTTCCAGGTTCTTGAGCGTGTCGCTCAGCGCATGCTCGCTCGACCATCGCACAGCGTGAAACGGATCGACAAACCGCGGTCGGCGGCGCAGGCCCACCGACCAATAGCCGCCGTCGTTTGCCGGGCCAAGCACGGCATCGCGGTCGCCAAGCGAACGAAACGCCCGCGCGATATGCTCGGGCCGCAGATGCGGGCTGTCGGTGCCGACGATAACGACCGGTCCCGATGTCAATCCTTTGGCGATCCGCGCCATGCGCTGCCCGAGATTTCCTTTGCCCTGAGCCAAGATACCGACGTGTCGCGGCCACGGGCCAGACCGGTCCGGTGTTACAGCGAGCCACGTCTTCCAGCGCCGGTCGCGGCTGAGGCGCAGCAGCATCAGCGACAGCATAACGCGCTGGAACCGCAGCGCCATGGCCGGTCCGGCGCCGGCCGCGAGCCGGGTCTTGCCGCTGCCGAGACGTGGGTAGCGAGTGAAGATCACGAGATGCCGGGTCAGCGGCATTGTCATTCATAGATCCGTTGCAGCAGCCGTGGCGACACCCCGAGAAAATAGAGCGAGAGACAAGTGACGTTGCGCAGGCTTCGATTGACCCAGCCCTCGTCCCTCCACCGCTTCGCCGACGTGCGCGCGGCGACCGGCAGCGTCACCAGCCGACGGCGGCCGATTCGGCGGACGAGATCGACGTCCTCCATCAGCGGCAAGGGGCGAAAGCCCCCGAGCGACCCATAGAAGTTGCGCTGAATCAGCAGCCCCTGATCGCCGTAAGGCAGCCCCAGCGTCCCGGCGCGCCAGGCGACCATTCGCTCGAGCCGCCTTGCCTCGGCCGATCCATCATCGAGAGCAAATCGAAAAGTGGCGGCGCGCCGCTCGTTCGCCGGGTCGGCGATATGGCCGTCGACGGCGCGCTTCCAGCCGTCCTCCAGTGTCGTGTCGGCGTGCAGGAACAGCAGCCAATCGCCGCTAGCCGCCTCGGCACCGGCTGCGAGCTGGCGGCCACGTCCCTTTTCCGAATTGACGATCCTGGCGCCTGATTGACGTGCGACCTCGCGCGTCCGGTCGCTCGAACCTCCGTCGGCAACGATAACCTCAGGCACGCCGTCGAGCGAGGCCAGCGTCGCGCCGAGCGTCGCGGCGGCGTTGAGCGTCGGGATGATCACCGAGAGCGTCACGCGCGTCTTTCCCGCAAGCGCTTCAGCACGACGGGCAACAGGGCGAGGACGCCAAGCCCGATCAGGGCCGCAACAAGAGTCGGACTGAAGACGGATTTGAGGTCGATGGCCGCGCCCGCATCGAACACCTGCCCGAGGCCTGCGCCAAAGGCCGTATAGACGACCGTCCCCGGGATGATGCCCAACGCCGTCGCCACGACGAACGGGACCAGGCCCATGCCGAGCAGCGCCGGCGCGAGATTGACCGCCCAGAACGGGAACGCTGGAACCAGGCGCAGAAAAAGCAGGTAGTTGAAGGCATCCTTGCTGAAGCCGTCCGCCATGCGGGCTAGAAACGGGCCGGCGCGCTGACGCAGAAAGTCGCCGGCTGCGGACCGCGCGATGATAAACAGCAGCGTGGCGCCGAGGGTCGCTCCGATGACCGTTAGCATCGCGCCAACAGGGACGCCGAACAGAAAGCCGCCGGCCAGCGTCATGATGGTGGCGCCGGGCACCGAAAGGGCCACGACCACTGCGTAGACGAAGATGTAGGCGGCGGCGGCGAGAATTCCGTTCGCCTCGACGAAGGCCAGCAGCGCCGCGCGATTGTCGCGGAGCGCATCGAGCGTGAGATATTTGTCGACCCTGAAGGCGAACGCCGCAACGATCAGCATCACCAGGACAGCCAGCGGAACGACGCGCTTCAGGCTCATCCGAACGCTCCGAGGAAGCGCACCACCGCGCGCGTACGGGGCGAGAACAACGTCGGCGTATAGTAGCTGCCGGCGCTTCGCTTGGTAATCTCGCTCAACGTCGGATAGGGCACAATCACGCCGGCGAGATCGCCGATCTTGAGGTCCTTTGAGATCGCGAGCACCCACGGCAGGATCAATTCGCCCGCATGCGCCCCGACAATGGTTGCGCCGAGGATGTGCCCGCGCTTCGAAAGCACGCCTTTGAGGAATCCCTGCTTGGTGTTGTCGGCCTGCGCCCGGTCGTTGCCGGAAAATTCGGCGCGCACAGTCTTGATGCTGTCGCCATGCACCTTGCGGGCATCGGCTTCGCTTAGACCGACATGGGCGAGCTCAGGATCAGTGTAGGTGACCCATGGCACGGCCTTGTTGGAGGTTTTTGCCGGCAGCCGGAACAGCGCGTTGCGGATGACGATGCCAGCATGGTAGCCGGCGACGTGCGTGAATTGGTAGCTTCCCGCCACGTCGCCGGCAGCGAATATGCGCTTGTTGCTGGAGCGAAGCCGCGCGTCGACCTCGATTCCCTTCGGCGAATAGCGCACGCCAGCGGCCTCGAGGCCGAGGTTCTCGACATTCGCGCGTCGGCCTGTGGCGATCAGGAGATGCGAGCCGTCAATGCGCCGCTCCCGGCCTCCCTCCTCGATGACGACTCCGAGGCCAGCGTCGGTCTTTTCGATGCGCAGAACCTTGATGCCCTCGGCCGTCTCGATGCCCTCGGCCCGGAACCGCTGACGCACCACCTCGACTGCCTCCGGATCGTCCTTCGGCATCATCGGGCCGAGATCCAGCACCGTGACACGCGAGCCCAGCCGGCGATGCGCCTGGGCCAGCTCGCAACCGATCGGACCGGCGCCGACCACGACCAGATGCTCGGGCAGAACCGTGTTCTCGAAGATCAATTCATTCGTGAAGAAGGTCACTTTGTCGAGGCCGAGGATGGGCGGCACCGCAGCCCGGCTTCCCGTTGCGACCACGAAGCGCCGCGCCCGGATGCGCTCGCCGCCGGCCTCGACGGTCTTGTCGTCGATGAATTTGCCTCGCGCCTGTACGACCCGGCAGCCGAGGCTGGTGAAGCGCTCGACGAAGTCGTGCGGGGCTATTGCGGCGATGACGCCGTGGACATAGTCGTGGACGCGCGGAAAATCGACGCGCGGCTCGCCGGGGTCGACGCCGAAGTTTGGCACCTTGCGAACGGTCTCGGCGGCCTTGGCCGCGGCCAGCAGCGATTTCGAGGGTACGCAGCCGGTATTGAGGCAGTCGCCGCCCATCCTTCCGGCCTCGATCAGCACCGTTTTCGCGCCCAGCTGCGCCGCGCCGGCCGCCACGGAGAGACCGGCCGAGCCTGCGCCGATGATGCAAATGTCGGCTTCGATCGGATCGCTCATGCTCACCTCACGAATGTGTACTGCAGGATGCACCACCCAGGACGCAGAAACGTGCGCAGTGAGGGTGATTGAGGCTGACGGTGCCGGTGGCCTCTCCAAGCGTCGCACCCAATTCAAACTCCGGTGCGTACGCCAGCAAGGTGCACGACACGACGACCGGTGCCGCCGATCCCTTACGCTTGACCACCATGCGAGAGCTTGCGCACATCATCTCAGAAGGCGTTCTGCCGAGAATTCCCCAGCATTGCTCGGTGATCTCCGGCACGTCGGCCGCTTCGTCCATCTCCGGAAAGAGGACGAGGCGCGACCGGTTGCCTGCATCGATCGCGAGCCCAAGCTCGCTGAACAAAGCGGCATAGCCGGTCCGCGTGCTGGAATCGGTTTCCCCCCACACCGTGCGCCCCGCAATCGAGACATCGAAGCCGTTGTCCGCTAGCCACATGATGCCGTCGATGGTCGGCTGCCACGTTCGCGGACCGCGAATGGCCTCGTGCTGCTCGGCGCGATAGTGATCGATCGATACGCGGAGAGAAAGTTGGCCGAGAAATGTGCGATCGAGGGCGAGCAGCTTCGCCTTGACGTGGTGCATCGGCTTCATGGCGTTGGTCAGCACGAGCACCCGAAAGCCGCGCCTGAGACTATCCTCCAGCATGGCGAGGAAGTCCGGGTTCATAAACGGCTCGCCCCCGGTGAAGCCGATTTCAGACGGCCGCGAGCTCAGGGCTTCGGCTTCGTCCAGAAACCGGTTGACCTCGGCCCGCGTCAGATACGACAGCCGGTCATTCGTCGGCGACGATTCGATGTAGCAATTCTGGCAGGTGATGTTGCAGAGCGTGCCGGTGTTGAACCAGAGCGTCTCGTACCCCTTGAAATTAACGCGCGCGCGCGCCTCGCCCTTCGCCGTTAGGTGGGGGTTGCTGAATTTCGCGCCGGCCCGCGCAGAGCCATCGATTGCGGCGAACGCCGAAGTCGCGGCTGGGGGCATCGGCGCGGTTGCGGTTGGTCTCGTGTCACTCATGCGTGCGGTCCGCTGCTCGTCCCAACATGTACGGTTGATGGGCAGCAAAGTTTTGATGCCAGACGTGTTCCAGGGAACGGCGTTGGAGGTGCTTGCAACATCCTTGAGGTCCCCCTTAATCTTACGCGCCCTCGGCCACGACGGAAACCATCCTATTTCGAGGCAACGTGGTGCAGGGCGTATTCATGGAGCGGGGCATGGGTATTGGGCCGCCCCCCGACCAAGTGGTCAGCAAAGGGTCAGAAGCGGCGAGCTGAGCTGGGGCTGCGCCCGGACGTCCGCTTCGGGTCAGTAGCTACCTTGGTCGACCATTGCCGGATGTGTCAGCTCAACGCTCAATCGCGGAACATCGCACGGCGGCTGCTCACACGGGCTGAGCCGCTCGCCACTCAACGGGCACCAGTACTTGTGCGGCGCCAGGCACGGAAACAAGTCGTTGGAACACACGGGCGCGGGGCTGGCACCCGCGCGAGCGCTGTCGCACACATTCTTCCCATACCCGTCCACTATAGCTGTAATTTTCGGCGTCTGAGGATAGGCAGAGGATAGTGGAGGACGTTAGATATCTAAGTCTTTGATTTATTGGTCGGAGCGGGGAGATTTGAACTCCCGACCCCCAGTCCCCCAGACTGGTGCGCTAACCAGGCTGCGCTACGCTCCGACTTGGGCCCCCTTGTGCCCCGCTGCCGGGCCCGGGTCAACGGCCAAGCCTCAGCAATCTAACCGATTGAGCAACCGTTCGATCCCGACGCCGTCAGCCGGGAAGGCCCGCGGCGCCGGCGCTTCGGATCCCGCCGGCACGGCGACGGCGCCCGCGAGCCCCTCGCCCAGACGCGAGATCGTGAACCGCGAACGGCACGGCCGCGGCGGGTGCATCCGCCGCGGTCGAGGAGCGCGCCACGCCCAGGCGCGTCAGCAGCGGCCCGACGCCGCAGCCGTCCGCCTTGGCAGCGGCCTCGATCCGCACCCATGCCTGCAGCGAGCGACGCTCCGGCGCATCGGGGAGCGGCGCGCCGCCGGCGAGCTCGAGCGCCGCCGCGCTCGATCCGCGCCCGCCGCTCGTCCGGACATGCGCAGCGGGCGCAGCCTCTCGACGTCGACGCCGATCGTGCCTCGCCGCGCGATGCCGATGAGCGCGAGACCCGGACACATGCGACAGGCTGAACGCGCCTTCGGCGCCGGCGAGGCTCGGCTTGCCCGTCGCCGACACGGCATAGGGAACGCGGCGCCACGCGGCTGCCGAACGCGCGCTCGACGAGAACGCGCAACGCGACGTGCGCCGCGCGGCGCTCGCGCCGCTCGCGGCGTCAGAGATGCGCGCGATCTTGCGTCTCGTCGCCGGCCGAGAGGCGCGGCGTCGCAGCCTCGATTGCGGCAAGAGCGTCTGCCGCCGCCGCGAGATCGACCAGCCACAGCTCGAAGTCACTCTCCTTCATACCCGGATCAAGTCCGGGGCAAGCTCTTCGACAAGCTCAGGATGAAGGGCCTGAGAATTTGCCGCCTCGCAGATCCGCATCGTCATTGCATGCCAGCCTCATGGTGAGCCTGTCGAACCATGAGGCTGCAGTCGTGGCCGTTCCCTCGTCCTTCGACAAGCTCAGGATGAGGGAACGGAGAGCCATGAGGCACAGCATGCACTAGCTCGAAGCGCCCACCACGCGCGCGCGGCGGACGGGACGGGGCGTCTCCTTCTTGCCCACGGTCTCGAGAAGAGCTCTGCGGCACGCCTCGAGCTCGCGGATCGCAGCCTCGATGATCGCCTGCCCCTGCGCCGGGGTGACGCGCGGACGCGAGGCACCGGCCTTGCCAACCGCAATCGCGCTCTCAGGCACGCGGCGGCATGGCGCGCGTCGGGGGACGCCCGCGCTTGCCTGCCTGCGACCTCGGCCTTCGCGGGCTCAGCGGCGCAACCACGCGACCGTACTGCTTGACGTGATCGATGCCCTGCTCGCGCAGGATCTTCTGCACGCCCTTGATGGTGTAGCCCTCTGCGTGCAGCAGGTGACGGATGCCGCGCAAGAGCTCCATGTCCTCGGGCCGATAGTAGCGCCGCCCTCCGCCGCGCTTCATCGGCCGCACCTGAGGAAACCTAGCCTCCCAGAATCTCAACACATGCTTTTGCACGTCGAGCTCGCCCGCGACCTCACTGATGGTTCGAAATGCCTCCGCTGCCTTGCTCATCGTTACCCCTCGATGCCTTGGCTTCAATGCCGAGAAATCCTTCGGCTCAAACTCAAATCATAGCGCCATCGTTGCGCGCCGTCTCAACCAAATCGAAGTGACATGTGCATTAAACTGCGCGGAAATTCCGGCGCGTGTTCGTCGTGCGCCTCACGAGCGGCGCGCAACGGAGACGAGTGCACGTCGCACGCGCTGCGAAAAAAAATCAGCAGCTGTCGGGATCGAGCGCCGTCTACTCCGCCGCCTTGCGCCGCAAGCGGCCGGAGTTGATGCGGTCCTTCATGATGTTGCTCGGACGGAAGACAAGTACACGGCGTGGCGTGATCGGAACCTCTTTGCCGGTCTTGGGATTGCGGCCAACGCGCTCGCCCTTCTGGCGAATGCCGAACGAGCCGAACGAGGAGAGCTTCACCTGCTCGCCGCGCGACAGGCTCTCCGAGATCTCGTTCAGAACGAGCTCGACGAGCTCCTGAGATTCATTGCGCGGCAACCCGACCTTGCGGACCACGGCCTCTGCCAGGTCGGCACGTGTTAATGTCTTGCCTCCCATGAGTTTCGTCGCCTCCCCGTTCCCTAAATGAATGATTTTTTCTCATGCTACCGGGGGTGGCGGCCACGGTCAATGAGAGATCGCAACAAGCAACTGAAATTGCACAAAAAATCTGGATGCGGTGCGGTATGCGCCGCGGGCAATCCGTTTACCTTGCACGGTCAGCAGGGCCGCAAAAGGCCCAGAACTGAGGTGTCCCGAGCGTCCTTGCAGGCCCGGCGCGCTCTACCAGCGCGCGAGCACCGCACCCCAGGTAAATCCGCCGCCCATGGCCTCCATCAGCACGAGGCTGCCCTCCTTAACGCGGTGCTCCTCGACGGCCTGGTTCAAGGCAAGCGGGATGGACGCGGCCGACGTGTTGCCGTGATTGGCGAGCGTCATGACGATCTTCTTCGGGATCGACGCCGAGCTTCTTGGCGATGCCGTCGAGAATGCGCGCGTTCGCCTGATGCGGCACGTAGAGATCGATCTCGTCGGGCGCAAAGCCGGTCATGACGAGCGTCTCCTCGATGACGCCGGAGATCTTCTGCACCGCGTGGCGGAACACCTCGCGGCCGTTCATGCGCAGGTGTCCGACGGTCTTGGTCGAGCCCGGACCGCCGTCGACGTAGAGCAGATCCTCGAAGCGGCCGTCGGAGCGAATGCGCGTGGCGAGGATGCCGCGATCGTCGCTCGTGCCGTGCTGCGGCTGCGCCTCGAGCACGACGGCGCCGGCGCCGTCGCCGAACAGCACGCAGGTCGAGCGGTCGGTCCAGTCGAGAATGCGCGAGAAGGTCTCGGCGCCGATGACCACGGCGCGCTTGAATTGCCCGGTCTTCAGGAAATTGTCGGCGATCGTCATGGCGTAGACGAAGCCCGAGCAGACCGCCTGGATGTCGAATGCGGCGCCCTTGGTGACGCCGAGACCGGCCTGGATCCTGACCGCGGTCGCCGGAAAGGTGCGGTCGGGCGTCGCGGTGGCGCAGATCACGAGATCGATGTCGACCGGATCGATCGCCGCGCGCACGAGCGCCTGATGAGCCGCCGCGATGCCGAGCGTCGACGTCAGCTCGTCGTCGGCGGCGATGTGGCGCTGGCGAATGCCCGACCGCTCGACGATCCATTCGTCGCGACGTATCGACGAGCTTGGCCAGATCGGCATTCGTCATCACCCGTTTCGGCAAATGGGCGCCCACGCCCCGTATGACCGAACGAATGACTGCCACGTGTTCCTCTTTGGTTCTTTTTTCGGAGGCGGCCAGCCGGCGCTCAGGCTGGGCCCGACGCGGCCTTAGCTCAGCCTGGTGGTGGAAGGCATCAAGATCCTCGGCGAGCCGCGCTAGAGAGCCCGCTCTCGGCCATTTCGTAGCCGAGATCGACGGCGCTCGCAAAGCCGAGCGCATCGGTGCCGCCGTGGCTCTTGACCGCGATACCGTTCAGACCGAGGAACGTGCCGCCGTTGACGCGGCGGGGGTCCATCTTCTCCTTCAGCACACGGAAGCCGCCGCGGGCGAGCAGGGCGCCCAAGCCGCGACACGATCGTGCGCGACATGGCGTCCTTCAGATACTGGCCGATCTGCTTGGCCGTGCCCTCGGCCGTCTTCAGCGCGATGTTGCCGGCGAAGCCCTCGACGACGACCACGTCGACCTTGCCCTGGCCGATCTCGTCGCCCTCGATGAAGCCGCGGTAGTCGAGCGGCAGCTCGAGCTCCTTCAGCGAGGCGTGCGCCTCCTTCACCTCCTCGGCGCCCTTGATCTCCTCGACGCCGACGTTGAGCAGCCCGACCGTCGGGCGCTCGACATGGAAGAGCGCGCGCGCCATGGCGGCGCCCATCAGCGCGAAATCGGCAAGCTGGCGGGCGCTGGCGCCGATGTTGGCGCCGACGTCGAGCACGATGCATTCGGACGTGATGGTCGGCCACAGCGCCGCGATCGCCGGGCGCTCGATGCCGGTCATGGGCCGCAGGATCAGCTTCGACATCGCCATCAGCGCGCCGGTGTTGCCGGCCGAGACGGCGACGTGCGCCTCGCCCTTCTCGACGGCCTCGAGCGCCAGCCACATGCTCGTGCCCTTGCCGCGGCGCAGGGCCTGGCTCGGCTTGTCGGTCATGGAGACGACGAGCGGCGTGTGAACGACGCGCGACTTTTCCGCCAGATCGGGGTGCGCGGCGAGCGCCGACGCGATGCGGGCCTCGTCGCCATAGAACAGGAAGCTCAATGCCGGATGGCGCACGAGCGAAATGGCCGCGCCCGGTATGACGACCTCGGGGCCATGATCGCCGCCCATGGCGTCGAGCGCTATCGTTCGCGGCTGAGCCATGTGCTGCTGTCCGAGGGCGTCCTGTGACCGGCCGAGGCCTCGAGAGTGACGCGAAATCAGGTGTCCACCCCCTGCTCAAAACGTCGGGAAAGTACTCGTTTAACGAGGCGACACAACCGGATTCTGACTGTTCCTAACGTCGCATCAAAACTACACCTTCCGGCGGGGCCAGTGCGAACGGCACAAAGGGCAGGGCTATTTGGGCTGCTTCAGCTTGGCGAGCGCGGCGAAGGCGCCGCCGGCCTTGGCATCTTCCTCAGCCTTCGGATCACGCCAATCGAACTCGGCTTCAGGCTTTCGCGGATAGGGATCGAGAACCGCCGAGATGTGCTCGAAGACGATGCGGCCAGCGTCGATGCAGCCGTTTTCAATCGGCTCGACGTCGTCGCCGGAGAGGACCTCACGCTCGCCCTCGCCGTCGCCGCTGATCACCTCGTCCTCGGGCCTCAGCTCGACAGCAAAGCGGTCCACGAGGTGCGCCGGGACCGGATCGAGGGTGACGACACAGGCTTGCGTGACGTCGGCCTCGACTTCGCCGCGGAGCAGAAACCGCCCGTCGCCGAGCGGCGCGATCTCATAGTGCGCGACGAGCTCCTCGCAGGAGAGGATGTCGAGCGCCTTGGCGACCGCGGCGCGCTCGGCCTCCGTCGCGCGCCGCTGCTCGCGGAGGCCTTCGGCGCCGATCGTCGCCACAGCGTACGTCCAATCCAGGGGCGAGGTCATTCGGCGTGCTCCGTCTTCAGATTGCGATCCATGACATCGGGCAACGGAAACGTCACGCGACCGGCAAGCAATTCCACGGAGGGAAGCGCGTCGAGAGCCGCCTGCGCGCGGCGCATGTAGCTGGCGATTCTGGCGGCGCGCTCTGGCGCATGATCAAGACCCGGGAGCGTGGCACGAGACTTCGGCGGCGAGCGCGCCGTCACCGGCCTCGAGAGCGCGGCGGTAAGCGAGACAGCGCGCGTGAAGCTCGGCTGCGGCACGCTTCACCTTCCTCGGCACGGAGAGGTCGCCCACCCCCATCTCGCGCAGGCAATCGTCCATGTCGGTGACGAAGGTCTCGGTTAACGCGCGCGCCAGCGGCTCCCCCTGGGCGCCCGCCCGAACTCAGGCGATCGAGCAGCAAAAACAAGTGAACTATGATCATTCCGGCCCGGCCCTCCGGCGTGTCGGAAACGCCATTTGCCGCGAAAAAAGCCGGCTGGCGGGCCTGGGTCACGCTGGCGCCATAAAGGTCCATTGCTGTGCGGCTCTGTTCAGCCTTTCTCCGGAACCATGAGAGCACGCGACTTTCCACCTGTTTGCGGACGATGGTTCAGATTGGGGACGACGGCCGGTGGCGCGTTGCCTTCCAGCCGACTCGTGTCCTAAGGCGAATGCTGAGCAAAACGTCCTGATGAGCATCCGAGCGGTCACCAGCAATATGCACCGGCAGCAAAAGACGCGCCAGAGCGAGGGCCGTGACATGGTGCACCGGCGGACCGATCGCGTCTTGGCGGGTCTCGTGCTCGTCTGCGCCGCCATGCTCCTCGGCGCTTGCAGCGAGCAGATCACAAAGCACGGAACGCTCTTCCGCGAGAACGACATCGCAGCAGATTCAACCGGGCATGGGGCAGGAGCAGGTGAAGCTCGCTCTCGGCACGCCGACGACGACCACGGCGACGGGCGACGGCAGCGCCTACTACTACATCTCCTACACCAACTCGCAGACGGCGTTCCTGTCGCCCAAGGAGATCGACCGCAAGGTGCTCGCAGTCTATTTCACGCCGACGGGCACGGTCGATCACGTCGCCAACTACGGCATGCAGGACGGCAAGGTGATCGATATCGTGTCGCGCACGACACCGGCGCCGGGAGGCAAGGAAGACGGCATCCTGAAGCAGCTCTTCCGCAACCTCGGCCAGAAGCAGATCTTCGGCGACGGCTACTAAGCGCTCCAGAAAGCGGCTCGCTCCAGTCAACCTCATGGTTCGACAAGCTCACCATGAGGCTATCGCTTCACAAAAAAGGCCCTGCGCGAGCAGGGCCTTTTTCTTTGAGTCTGCTTCCCGTCGCTTAGCCGTGGGCGAGGACGGCGAGCAAGAGCAGCGCGACGATGTTGGTGATCTTGATCGCCGGGTTCACGGCGGGGCCCGCCGTGTCCTTGTAGGGATCGCCGACGGTGTCGCCGGTGACGGAGGCCTTGTGGGCCTCCGAGCCCTTGACGTGCTTGACGCCGTCCTTGTCGACGAAGCCGTCCTCGAACGCCTTCTTGGCGTTGTCCCAGGCGCCGCCGCCCGAGGTCATCGAGATGGCGACGAAGAGACCGGTGACGATGACGCCGAGCAGCATGGCGCCGACGGCCGAGAAGGCCGCGCCCTTGCCGCCGATGGCGCTGATGACGAAGAAGAGGACGATCGGCGACAGCACCGGCAGCAGCGACGGAACGATCATCTCCTTGATCGCCGCGCGCGTCAGAAGGTCGACGGCGCGCGGCGTAGTCGGGACGCTCCGTGCCCTTCATGATGCCGGGCTTGGCCTTGAACTGGCGGCGCACCTCCTCGACGATGGCGCCGGCCGCGCGGCCGACGGCCGTCATGGCGATGCCGCCGAAGAGGTAGGGGATGAGACCGCCGAGCAGGAGGCCGACGACGACGTACGGGTTGTCGAGACTGAAGTTGATCTCCACGCCCTTGAAGTACTGGAACGCGGTCGAGCCTTGGGCGTTGGCCTGCTTGATGAAGTACTGCAGGTCGTAGTTGTAGGCCGCAAACAGGACGAGCGCGCCCAGGCCGGCCGAGCCGATGGCGTAGCCCTTGGTGACGGCCTTGGTCGTGTTGCCGACGGCGTCGAGCGCGTCCGTCGAGCGGCGCACCTCCTTCGGCAGGCCCGCCATCTCGGCGATGCCGCCGGCGTTGTCGGTCACCGGACCGAAGGCGTCGAGCGCGACGACGACGCCGGCGAGACCGAGCATGGTCGTGGTGGCGATCGCCGTGCCGAAGAGGCCGGCGAGGTTGAAGGTGATGAGGATGCCGGCGACGATGACGAGCGTCGGCAGAGCGGTCGCCTCGAGCGAGACGGCGAGGCCCTGGATCACGTTGGTGCCGTGGCCGGTGACGGAGGCCTGGCTGATCGAGCGCACAGGGCGGAAGCCGATGCCGGTGTAGTACTCGGTGATCCAGACGATGAGGCCGGTCACGGCGAGGCCGACGAGGCCGCACAGGAACAGGTTCATGCCGGAGATGACGAGGCCGGTCGTCGTTGTCACGGTCGCGCCGAAGCCGCCGAACACGTACTGGGTCGCGACCCAGAGGCCGCCCACGGAGAGCACGGCCGAGGCGATGAAGCCGCGGTAGAGCGCGCCCATGATCGAGTTGTTGGTGCCGAGCTTGACGAAGAACGTGCCGATGATCGAGGTCACGATGCAGGCCGCGCAGATGGCGAGCGGATAGACCATCAGCGTGCCGAGGTTCGGATCGCCGTCGAAGAAGATCGAGGTCAGCACCATGGTCGCGACGACGGTCACGGCGTAGGTCTCGAAGAGGTCGGCCGCCATGCCGGCGCAATCGCCGACGTTGTCGCCGACGTTGTCGGCAATCGTCGCCGGGTTGCGCGGATCGTCCTCGGGGATGCCGGCCTCGACCTTGCCGACGAGATCGCCGCCGACGTCAGCGCCCTTGGTGAAGATGCCGCCGCCGAGACGGGCGAAGATCGAGATCAGCGAGGCGCCGAAGCCGAGCGCGACGAGGGCGTCGATCACCGTGCGGTCCGAGGGTGCGTAGCCCAGGAGCTCGGTCAGGATGTAGTAGTAGACAGACACGCCGAGCAGCGCGAGGCCGGCAACGAGCATGCCCGTCACGGCGCCCGACTTGAAGGCGATGTCGAGACCGCCGGCGAGCGAGCGCGTCGCCGCCTGCGCCGTGCGCACGTTGGCGCGCACCGAAACGTTCATGCCGATGTAGCCGGTCACAGCCGACAGGATGGCGCCGATCGCGAAGCCGATCGCCACGAGCGCGCCGAGAAGAACCCACGCCAGGATGAAGATCACGACGCCGACGATGGCGATGGTGCGGTACTGGCGGTTCAGGTAGGCCTGTGCGCCTTCGCGGATGGCGCCGGCAATCTCCTGCATTTTCGCGTTGCCGGCGTCGGCCTTCATCACCGACTGAATCGTGTAAGCGGCATAGAGAATCGACAGCGCCCCGCAGGCGATGATTCCCCAGAGAATCTCGGTCATTGGAAGGCCCCCCTTGGGCCGGGTTCTTGATGTGAGGCCAGAACCGGCGGAAATGTCCGCGCCGGCGGCCAGCGCCCCGTAGATGGGCGACGCGGCGGGACCATGCCAAAAGAGCCCCCACGTTGCAACATGGGCACAGTCCGTCAGTGTTGGAGAATTGTCTCACCTGGCTGCGTGATGCGCACGCGCACGGGGCGGGCGACGACGGCCCGCACCGGAGATTCATGTCGAGCTAGATTTTTGCCCGAGAGGAAAGAGGGCAGTTATTACTTACAGGGGCGGGCCTCGACCTGACACGAGTAGCCGCCACCCGATCCCGAGCAGCTCATGCGCTTGCTCGCGGCGCGCGAATAGCGGGCCCAGTTGCTGCCGTACTCGAAATCGGTGAAGCCGGCCCACGACGAAATCGCATCTCTCTGGGCGGCTGCCTTGGTGGAGCCATTGCCGTTGCCGTAGTGGTAGTGATCGCTCATGCACGTCCTGCCACCCTCGCGGCGGAGGTCGTGCGTATAGGCAAATCCCGTGTCATCGGCGAAGGCCGGCACGCCAGCAGCGAGCAAAAGCGCCGCAGCTGCGGCGCAGGTCAGTGAACGAATCGGCATCACGAGCCCCTTCTGAGAACCGATCTGAGTCTGAGTAATCTGTCAGATTCAGATATCTCACGCTCGTCTAATGCAACAGCACGCGTCACAAAATCAGAGGAAAAGAGGCAAACGCGTCACAGACTGAGACTTAGCTCAGGCGTCGGGATTCCATGAGCGTGCTCAATGCACGCAGCGTTTGACGTTCAAGCGGCGCGACGTCAGCCCTTCGCTGCAACCACGCTGATCTCGACCAGCATGCGCGGATCGATGAGCTTGGCCTCGACGGTGGCGCGCGCGGGCGTGTCCTTGCCGCCGGTCCAGGCCTTCCACGCCTCGTTCACGGCTTCGCGGTGACGGATGTCGTTCAGCCAAAGGTTCGACATCACGATCCTCGACTTGTCCGTTCCGCACAGCGCGAGCAGACGGTCGATCTCGCGCAGCACCTCCTCGGCTTGGCCCTTGGCATCGCGGGAGAGGTCTGCCGGAATGATGCCCGACGTGAAGACGAGGCCGTTGGCCTCGACGACCTTCGAGTAGATCTCGGATGATTCGTGACGGGTGATGGACATCGGGGCTCCGGCTTTCTGCGACTGCAACAGGGCCGCCTCTTAGCAGAGCGTTCTCGATCGGGCCAGCGGCCAGCGGGATGGCTCGTCGGGCTCGCCCGTATGGCTGACAACACGCGATGATCCCGCCGGCCAAAGGCCGCGAGGCATTTCAGAAGTCGGGTCCCCGAATTACGGGGAGCGGGGCGGCCGCGCCTTGAGAAGTGGTCGTAGAGGATGCGGCGCCGTCGCCGCCCCGCTACCGGGCGAGAGTCTCCACCGCCAATATCCGAGCATCCTTCGGAATGTCACCAGCATCGATGCGCTGGCGGCAGACGGACCCGGTGGAAGCCTATGTCCCCGGCTCTCAGTCCCGGCTCCCGTCTCACCGCGGCACCGGCGCGCGCCTGGCCCCCGTGCGAGGCGGGATGGCCTGAGGATAAGCGCTCGTCAGGCGATGGGGATAAGATTTCCGGGCCTAAGGTGCGGCAGGCGCGCCATGAGGCGCAGTCCATGGCATGGAAACCCGTCTTACAGCAGTGGCTCCTCGACGACACGCTGGCCGTCGATCACAAGCGCCTTGATCGCCGCCTTGCCGTCGGCGCTGACGGCGATGACGGCGGCGAGCTTCTTGTCGGTAACGAGCTTCTCGAGCTCTTTGCCGGTGCCTTCGGGCACGAAGTAGCTCTCGATGCCGTAGCGCACGTTACCCGAGCTCTCCCCTGTCTTGGACTCGGTCAGCGGGTAGACGTTGTCGACGAGCGCGCGCAGGACAAAATTGCCGTTCTCGACGGTCGCCGGATAGGCGACGTCCGCCTTCACGACCTCCCACTGGCCGGGCTCCTTCGGCTTCAGCGTTACGTAGACGTGATCGCCGCGGCGGACACTGGCGGGGAAAATCAACTGCTGGGAGTTGAACGAGTAGCCGAAAATCACGTAGTCGCCGCGGAAGAGATCGCGCGGATCGACGGGCAGAACCTCGGCGATCATCTCGCGACCGGAGCGCAGTAGCGAGACGCGGTCGTAGACCATCCAGGAGAGAACGAGGGTCTGGATCGCGGCGACGGCGCCCACGGCATACCAGGACGCGGGGCCGAGGTTGCTCATCATGGAGCGGCTCATCATGACTGCACCTCCTTCACCTCGCCTTGGGCGTGCAGGCGATACGCCATGGCCGCGAGCCCGGCGACGATCAGCCCGGCGACGAGGAAGAAGAGCGACGTGTTCAGAGAGCGTGCCGATGGTCTTCGAGTAGATGGCCAGGATCTCGAATGAGAAGCCGACGTAGCCGAGCCAGAGCGCGCCGCGATTGTGGGTTTTCAAGCCCCAGAAAATCGCCGACACGGTGAGAGCCAGCGCCAGGACGGCAAGAAGCGTGA
This sequence comes from uncultured Alphaproteobacteria bacterium, assembly GCA_963716835.1. Lineage (GTDB taxonomy): Bacteria > Pseudomonadota > Alphaproteobacteria > Rhizobiales > Hyphomicrobiaceae > Hyphomicrobium_C. The sequence continues at coordinate 30,082 of CAVQUQ010000014.1, forward strand.
AGATGTCGAGCTTCGGATCCTCGATGAACTGGAGCGCGAAAAGGCCGGCGAAGCAGATGACGAGGCCGTAGTTGAGCACGCCCGGCCAGAGCCCATGCAGATCGGGCCGAACACGCTCACCCGCAACGGCAATTCCACAGACCGCGAGACCGATCGCCACGACGAGACCGTGCGCATGGCCGTCGTTGAGGTAATAGCCGAGCAGGACGACGAAGCCGGTCAGAGCCAGTCCCGAAAGATGCAATCCGGGACGCCAGCGGCGCCAGTAGAAGGCTGCGGAGATGATCGCCCACGGCCCGAGGAACGGCCAGAACACCTCGCCGCGATCCTGCGCTTCCCAGCCGCCCCAGAAGGCGGCCAGCACCATGGCGAAGGCAAGCGCCGGATTGGATAGAAGCGCGACGCCCGCAAGAAGCGATCCTGCCGCCCACAGGAGTATCGCGTCCGGCGGATTGCCGCCCATGTGATACATCTGCGAGATCAGCATGATGCTGGCGCCGAAGATCGAAACGCCGAGCAGGATGGCAGCGTGCGCGAAGCCCGACATGCCGCGCCGCGCCAGGACGGCGGCGAGCGCGTAGCTCGCCCAGAGCGCACCAAAGAGCAGGCCAAGGCGGAGGATGCGCGGCATCTCCTGCCAGTTGGCGCCGACGAAGCTCATCACCGCGAAGCCGATCAGGACGGCAGCGAGAATAGCGAGCGAGTTGGCGAGGCCGAGAGAGCGGCCGCCTTTCTCGAGCTCGGCGCGAATCGCCGCCTCGCCGGCGGGTGTCACCCAGCCCGCCTCGCGCCAGCGTGCGAGGTCGCGCTCGAGACGCTTCCTGTAGTTCCACATGAGGTGAGACTGCCCCTAGATTGAACGCCGTTTACTCCTTGCACGGCATCTTTGCCGGGAGAGTGGCATCGCGGGTGAGGTTAGGCCAATGCAAACGTGGGCACCAGCGTCCCACCGGTGCCCACACTGAACAATTAGCGCAAGGAGCTCCCTACTTGGGCGCTTCCGGCGTTGCCGGCGCCGGTGCCGTCGGGGCGGCGCTCGGAGTTGCAGGTGGCGGCTCATTGGTGGGACCGAGCATGACATAGGCCGCCACGCCCAGCGCCACAGCTACTGCAATGATGATAGAGACCTTCGGATCCATCCTTGCCTCCTCTCAGACAAAGAACGAGCCAGTGCGAAAGCCCCGCACAGCAGGGGTGGCGCAAGTCCAATCGGGTCCAAGACCACGGCGCAAAGCTAGCACGGACCAATCGGCTGGCCAATTTCGCCGACCGGCGCCCCGTGTGGCAGCAACACGCCTCGACGGCAGCGACGCTGCGGGTCAGAATGGCGCGATTCAGATCAACGCGAGTTATCCCTGGCCATGGACATCGACGCCGTACTGCTCGCGCGCATCCAGTTCGCCTTCACGATCTCGTTCCACATCATCTTCCCGAGCTTCACGATCGGGCTCGCGGCCTTCATCGCGACGCTGCTCGTGCGCTGGCGCATCACGGGCGACGAGCACTTCCATCGCCTCGCGCGCTTCTGGACCAAGATCTTCGCCGTCAGCTTCGCCATGGGCGTCGTGTCGGGGATCGTGCTCTCGTATCAGTTCGGCACCAACTGGAGCAAGTTCTCCGTCGTCGTCGGCAACGTGCTCGGGCCGCTGCTCGGCTACGAGGTGCTGACCGCGTTCTTCCTCGAGGCGTCGTTCCTCGGCATCATGCTGTTCGGCTGGAGCCGCGTGTCGCCGAACCTGCATGTGCTCTCGGCGGTGCTGGTCGCCATCGGCACCTCGCTCTCGGCGTTCTGGATTCTCGCCGCCAACAGCTGGATGCAGACGCCGGCGGGCCACGAGATCAGGGACGGCATCGCCTACCCTGTCGACTGGATCCAGGTGATCTTCAATCCGAGCTTCCCGTACCGCTTCGCGCACATGTTCACGGCGGCCTACCTCACGACGTCGCTGGTCGTGCTCGCGGTCGGGGCGCGCTATCTCATCGCCGGCCGCTTCCCCCAGGAAGCCAAGACGATGATGCGCATGGGGCTCGGCATGGTCGCCTGCCTGGCGCCGCTGCAGGCCGTGATCGGCGACCTGCACGGGCTCAATACGGCGGAGCATCAGCCGGCCAAGGTGGCGGCCATCGAAGCGCACTGGGACGGCAGCAAGCCGGCGCCGCTCGTGCTGTTCGCAATTCCGAACGAGCGCGAGGAGCGCAACGATTTCGAGATCTCGATCCCGAAAATCGCGAGCTTCCTCATCACCCACGATGCGGACGGACTGTTCAAAGGGCTCAAGGACTTCACGCCGCGAGGACCGCCCGCCGGTCGCGGCGCCGTTCTTCTCCTTCCGCCTCATGGTCGGCCTCGGCGTCGTCATGATCGGGATCGGCTTCGTCGGCGCGTTCCTGTGGGTCACGGGCCGCCTGTTCGATACGCGCTGGTATCTCGCAGCGGTGCAGTACGCGTGGCCGCTCGGCTTCATCGCCATCCTCGCCGGATGGTATGTCACCGAGACCGGGCGACAGCCGTGGATCGCGGCTGGGATATTGCGCACGGCGGACGCGGCCTCGCCGGTGTCCTTCGGCGCCGTGCTGTTCACGCTCGTGCTTTTCGTCGCCGTCTACACGGCCGTGTTCTCGATGGGCATCTACTACATCAACCGGCTGATCGAGAAAGGCCCCATGGGAGCGGCTGCCAAGCCCGAGGAAGGCATGCCGTCGCGTCCGCTCTCGGCCGCCACCGAGGCCACGCACGAAGCCATCGAAGGGGCAAAGTGACATGGACGCGATCGCTTACTGGCTTCCGGTCGTTTGGGTGGCGCTCCTCGGCACCGCGGTCGCGCTCTACGTCATGCTCGACGGCTTCGATCTCGGCATCGGCATCCTGTTCCCGGCGAGCCCCGAGGAAGAGCACCGCGACGTGATGATGAACTCGGTGGCGCCGTTCTGGGACGGCAACGAAACGTGGCTCGTGCTCGGCGGCGGCGGGATGTTCGTCGCCTTCCCGATGGCCTACGGCATCATCATGTCCGGGCTCTACCTGCCCGTGATCATCATGCTGCTGGCGCTCGTCTTCCGCGGCGTCGCCTTCGAGTTCCGCTGGGTGGCAAAGCCGGATCACTCGCTGTGGGACCTAGCCTTCGCTGGCGGCTCGATCACGGCCACATTCATGCAGGGCATCATCCTCGGCGGTCTTCTGCAGGGGATTACGGTCGAGGACGTCGCGTTCGCGGGCGGCACGTTCGATTGGCTCTCGCCCTTCGCGCTTTTCTGTGGCCTAGCGGCGGTTGCGGGCTACGCGCTTCTCGGCGCGACGTGGCTCGTCATGAAGACCGAAGGGCCGGTGGCGGAGCGGGCGCGAGAGCACGCGAAGCTGCTGCTTCTCGCGGTCCTGGCGGCGCTCTTGATCGTCAGCCTGTGGACGCCGCTCGCCTTCCCGCGCATCTGGGAGCGCTGGTTCAGCCTGCCCAACCTCTTCTATCTTTCGCCGATCCCGCTGCTCGCGGCGCTCGCGGCCTTCCTGTGCTGGCGCGGGCTCGAGACACGTCACGACACGACGCCGTTCGTGTCGGCGATCGCGCTTTTCCTCTTGGGCTTCGTCGGGCTCGCGATCTCGAACCTGCCCTATCTCGTGCCGCCGTCGGTCACGATCTGGCAGGCGGCGGCGCATCCCTCGTCGCAGCTCTTCATGCTGGTCGGCACGCTCATCCTGCTGCCGGTGATCCTCGCCTACACGGTGTTCGTCTACTGGACATTCCGCGGCAAGATGCGCCCAGGCGAGGGGTATCACTAGTCGAGCGGCGGACGTAGGCGACGCACCGGGTCAGTATCGTCTCGTCGGCGCGTGAAAGGGGCTCGTGAAGCGCAGCCCAAGCTTCTCGCCCTGCCGTCCGGCCACCCTGCATTCGACCTCCCTGCCGTCGGCGCAGGAATAGAGCTTGAGCGGCCCCCGCAGGAACGCGGGCTTGATGTCGTCGTTCCAGAGCGCGATCTCGGCCTCGAGCGCGGACATGTCGCGGATCGTGCACGGGCGCGGCGCGATCATGCCGTCGGCCCAGAGGAAACCGTCCTTCATGCGTTGCGGCTTCTGCGCGGTCTCGCGCTCGAAGGTGGGCGTGTCGGTCTTGCGAGACTTGGATGGGACAATCTTGCGATTGAGCAGCGTCATGCCGCGCGTCCACCAGTAACTCATGTGCTTGTCTCCGATGGTCCGATGTGACAGGGAATTCCGCCCTGCCCTGCCCCGAAACTGCGACGAAGATGGTAAATATTCGCTGAATCATCCGTCGGCGGCAGAGAGCCGAGTGTGATCGTCACGCCGGCGCTCGCAGTGGCGCGAGATGCGGCGTCCCTCCTGCCAACGTCCATCGTGCTAGGATGAGGTTCATGACAGCATCGAAACCCATCCACGTCATCGGCGGCGGGCTCGCCGGCAGCGAGGCCGCGTGGCAGATCGCGACCCAAGGCATCCCCGTCGTGCTGCACGAGATGCGGCCCGTCCGCATGACGGACGCGCACAAGACGGACGGCCTCGCCGAGCTCGTGTGCTCGAACTCGTTCCGCTCGGACGAGTGGGAGACCAACGCCGTCGGCCTGCTGCACGAGGAGATGCGGCGCGCCGGCTCGCTCATTCTCTCGGCCGGCGACAAGCACAAGCTGCCGGCGGGCGGCGCGCTCGCCGTCGATCGCGACGCCTTCTCGGCCGAGGTGACGGGGCGGCTCGAAGCCCATCCGCTCGTCACCATCGAGCGCGGCGAGATCGCGGGGCTGCCGCCCGCGGACTGGGACAGCGTGATCGTCGCCACGGGACCGCTGACCTCGCCGGATCTCAGCCGCGCGGTCCAATCGCTCACGGGCGAATCCGAGCTCGCCTTCTTCGACGCCATCGCGCCCGTCGTGCACTACGAGAGCATCGACCAGAGCATCGCGTGGCGCCAATCGCGCTACGGCAAGGCGGGGCCCGCGGGAACCGGCGCCGACTACTTCAACTGCCCGATGAACCGCGAGGAGTACGAGGCCTTCATCGATGCGCTGCTCCAGGGCGACAAGACGAGCTTCAAGGAATGGGAGGCCTCGACGCCCTATTTCGACGGCTGCCTGCCGATCGAGGTCATGGCCGAGCGCGGGCGCGACACGCCGCGCTTCGGGCCGATGAAGCCTGTCGGCCTCGACGATCCGCGCACGGGGCGCTGGCCCTATGCGGTGGTGCAGCTGCGCCAGGACAATGCGCTTGGCACGCTTTGGAACATCGTCGGCTTCCAGACCAAGCTCAAACATGCCGAGCAGGTGCGCATCTTCCGCACGATCCCCGGCCTCGCGAACGCGGAGTTCGCGCGGCTCGGCGGCCTGCATCGCAACACGTTTCTCAATTCGCCGAAGCTGCTCGACCAGAGCCTCAGCCTGCGTGCGGAGCCGCGACTGCGCTTCGCCGGACAGATCACGGGCGTCGAGGGCTACGTCGAGAGCGCGGCGATCGGGTTGCTTGCCGGCCGCTTCGCGGCCGCCGAGCGGCGCGGCGCATCCCTTATGGCGCCACCGCCAACGACCGCGCTCGGCGCGCTTCTCGCTCACATCACGGGCGGGCATCTAACGGACGACGAGCGGTCGTTCCAGCCGATGAACATCAACTACGGCCTGTTGCCGCCGCTCGAGGCGCCGGACAAGGACGCCAGCGGAAAGCGCCTCAAGGCCAAGGAGCGGGGGCTCGCCAAGAAGCGCGCCATGTCGCGGCGCGCGCTCGCCGATCTCGATCAGTGGCTTGCGGGGGATGGCGCGGCCGTGGCCGCGGAGTGATGTCTCGCGCCTCACTGCTTGAAAGCAGGCTCGAAAAATGAACCGGCCGGAGAGCGCGAGCCCTCCGGCCGTTTTCTTAGTCGCATCTCTCAGGACGCTTTTGTCTGAGCTAATCAGAGCCCCAATTTTCCATGCGCTCCGCCAAATTGGTCGGCTTCACCTCATCCAGCAGATCCTCGAGCTCGTCGGGCAGCTCGATGGGTGGTGGCGACGTGCGACGCGTCTTGGCTTCAGAGCGCACGGTGGCTTCAGTCTTGTTGTTGTCCATGTTCGCGCTCCCACGATTAGGCCCCCGATTACAACGGGTGGCTCAGATCAAAAGTCCCGACAGCGCCTTAAGTTCCAGCGTTTTGATTGTTTTTTCGGCAACCTCCGCGCGAATCGCTAAATCCTGGCCGTTGCAGACGATCAGCCTACGCACACTCTTCAATCTATCGTCACCATCGCAATAAGGTTGCATTCGTCAGCAGGCTGTAGCGAACAGCGTTCTGCAATTGTTTTACGGGTTTTTGACCGCAGCGAGTTTAATGCTGCCACCAAGGATAGGAGGGGGCATGTATCGCGTTTTCGGCTGCCTAACGGAACAGCACGATTACCGGCTCGTTCTGCTCGCCGCCATCATTTGCGCGGCGACGTCGGTCGCTGCCTTCGGTATCTATTCCAGAGTTGGGTATGCACAGAGCCGGATGCGGCTCGGTTGGCTGTTTCTGACAGGCGTATGTACGGCGAGCGGCATCTGGGCCACCCATTTCGTGGCCATGTTGGCCTACCAGCCCGGCATTCCGACGGCCTATGATCCCGGCCTTACGGCCGGCTCCCTGTTCATCGCCATCGCGGCAACGACGCTCGGGTACTTCGTTTGTTCGTGCGGATCGCGCATCGAGGTCGGTATCGGCGGCGCGATCATCGGACTCGGCATCAGCCTCATGCACTTCACGGGCATGAAGGCGCTCGTCCTGGCGGGACACATTGAATGGGACATGGTCCTCGTCGCGGCAGCCATCATCATGGGTGCCGCGTTGGCGTCGGGGGCGACGACGGTGTTTCATCGGCTTACCGGCCTGCACGCCGTCGCTGCGGGCGCGGGGCTGCTTACGCTCGCTATCTGCGCCATGCACTTCACGGCGATGGGCGCCGCGCTCATCGCCTTCGATCCGACGGTCGCCGCTCCGTGGGGCTTCTCAGCCAACGCGCCGATGATGGCGCTCGCCATCGCAGGTCTCACCGCACTCGTCATCGTCGCCGGGCTCGCGGCGGCGCTACTCGATCACCAGACGAGCCTCGACGGCGTCGAGCGCATCCGCGAGCTCGTTGATGCCGCGAGCGAGGGCATCGTGATCGCGAACGACGGCGTTATCGTCAACGTCAACCGGCGCGTATCGGAGATGTGCGGCCGACCCGTCGAAGAGCTCGTCGGCAAGCGGGTGTCCGGCGATCTCCTCGAAGAGGCTGCGGTCGGGCCGCTTGGCGGCGGATCGCGGGCGACAGAGGCCCTCCTCAAGGCAGCCGAGGGCAGCGCAATTCCGGTAGAGGTCGTGTCACGACCGTTCCGCTCGGATGTGAGCGGGAACGAGGTCTATGCGATCCGTGACCTGACGGAGCGGCGGCGCAATGAAGCCCAGATCACATACATGGCGCACCACGATGCGCTGACGGACCTCCCCAATCGCGTGCTGCTGCGCGAGCGCCTCGAGCAGGCCCTAATCCATGTGGCAAAAGGTGAAACGCTCGCGGTGCTGCGCATCGGCCTCGACAGGTTCAAGGAGGTCAACGACGCATTCGGACACGCTGCCGGCGACGCTATCTTGAAAGCTGCGGCGCAGCGCCTGCGCGATTGCGTGCGCGAGGAGGATGCGCTGGCCCGCGTCGGCGGCGACGAGTTCACCATTCTGCAGCAAGGTGGCAGCCAGCCGGTTGAGACGACTGCGCTCGCGACACGCATCCTGGACGCGCTGGCAGTGCCGTTCGCCGTCGGCGGGCAAGATGTCATGATCGGTGCCAGCCTCGGCATCGCGCTCTCGGCAGAAGGCAAGAACGAGCCCGACGAGCTCCTCAGGAACGCCGATATGGCGCTTAGACGCGCCAAGAGCGAGGGCCGCGGTACCTATTGCTTCTTCGAGCAAGAGATGAATGAGCGGATGACCGCGCGGCGGGTGCTCGAGACAGGCCTCAGGACGGCGCTCACTAACGGCGAGTTCGAACTCTACTATCAGCCGATCCAAAATCTCGAGCGAAACGCGATCTCGGGCGTTGAAGCGCTCCTGCGTTGGAAACATCCCGAGCGCGGGATGGTATCACCCGCCGAGTTCATCCCTCTCGCCGAGGAGACGGGCCTCATCGTGCCGATCGGCGAATGGGTGCTCACAGAGGCCTGCGCCCAAGCCGCGCGCTGGCCCGAGCACATTAAGATCGCGATCAATCTCTCGCCGAAGCAATTCAAGAGCGCGAACATCGTCCAGACCGTGGTGGGCGCCATCGTCGTTGCGGGCATCACGCCGAGCCGAGTCGAGCTCGAAATCACAGAGACGGCGCTGCTCGAGGAAAGCGATGAGACGCTCGAGGCGCTGCGACAGCTCCAGAACTTCGGGGTCAGGATCGCGCTCGACGATTTCGGCACCGGCTACTCGTCGCTCAGCTATCTCAGGAGCTTTCCCTTCAACAAGCTTAAGATCGACCGCTCGTTTGTCAGCGCGCTTTCCAGCGATGCCGAGCACGCGCTGCCGATCGTGCGTGCCATCATCCAGATGGGGCGGAGCCTCGGCATGTGGATCACCGCGGAAGGCGTCGAGACGAACGCCCAACTCGAGGCCATTTGCGCGGAAGGCTGCACGGAAGTGCAGGGGTACCTTTTCAGTGGCCCCAAACCGGCGGACGAGATCGGGAAACTGCTGGCGTACTCGTCACAGACCAGCGCGGCGTAGTGGGCTGCAGGGCCGCTGTATTTGACGTGAACGGCCTTGCGGCCGGGGCGCAAGGCGCCGACATCCCCTTTTCGGGCCGCGAAAATTAATGATCGTTCTCAATGGGCTGTGCGTTCAGTTTGCTGGCGACAAATTTTGCCACGATTTGGCCAGAGGCTTTCACGTTAGTCTTCAGATGCTGTCGAGGGAGGCTCAGGGGCTCGATTGTTAGCTGCCCGCCAGTTTGCCGCTGCAGCGACGGCATTGCTGCCGATCGCAGGTGCACTTTTCGTCTCGGTCGTCGACGCTGAGGCCAAGGAGCCGTCCGCCGGCTGCGAGGACGCGGTCGGGCTCGCGGTCCTCGCCTCGCCGATCGCGCCGTGGAAGGGCGCGCCCTTGCGCGTCGTCGTCGCCGCGGAGGAGCCGCTCGAGGGCGAGCTTTCGCTGATCGCGCCCGATGGGGCCGTCGCGGCCTCGTCGCACGAGCGGCACGGCGGTCCGCCCTATTTCTGGTTCGCCGAGATCGCATCGCCCGCGGTGGGGAAATGGCATGCGAAGCTCGTGCGTGACGGTGCGACGGCGGAATGCAAGACGATCAGCCGCGAGATCGCCGTGCGCGGTAGTGCCTCGCCGCCGCGCGCGACGCCCAAGAGCGTCTGGCCCGTGCGCGACACATGGAACCGCGCGACGGAGAACCTGTACTCCGCTTGGATCGAGAAGCTGTTCGATGCGCCGCTCGAGGAGGCGCTGTCGTGGCCGGCGCTGCACGACGTGCTGCGCGATAAATCGCGCAATTTCCTGTTCAACCACTTGAGCCTGCGCGAGGACGAAAAGGGGCTGATCATCCGCCCCGACTGTGCCGACGTTCCCTACTTCTTGCGCGGCTACTTCGCCTTCAAGATGGGGCTGCCATACGGGTACTCGAAGTGCACGCGCGGCGGCGGCGGCCAAGCGCCGAGATGCGCCCAGTGGTGGAACATTCAGAATGAGGAACCGCCCCCGGCCCCGCCGCCAGGTCAAATCTCCGCGCAAGGCGGCGACCTCTTCGGCTTTTTCGGTGAGCCGACCGCGCCACCTGCAGCGATCAAGCTACCTCCCAAGCCGCAAGGGCTGGTGCCAGGGTTTGGATATTATTTGCGGACGACCGTCGCCAACGCCGTCCATTCCGGCAACGGGCGAACGGCGGCCGGCGACGACGACACCGACTACTACCCCGTGCCGCTCAAGCAGGAGACACTGCGGCCGGGGACCGTGTACGCGGATCCCTACGGGCACGTTCTGGTGATCGCAAAGCGCTTGGCGCAAACGGGCGACGCGGCGGGCGTCATCCTCGCCGTCGACGGGCAACCCGACGGGACGGTGGCGCGCAAGCGCTTCTGGCGCGGCAATTTCCTGTTCGCGCAGGACCCAGCGCTCGGGAGCCCCGGATTCAAGCGCTTTCGGCCGATCGTCGCCGCAAAGGGCGGCTTGCGGCGACTGAGCAACGATGAGATTGCGAAGAACCCGGAGTACGCAGACTTTTCGCTCGATCAGTCGCAACTCGGCATCGAAGACTTCTACGACCGCATGGATGACGTGATGTCGCCGGCGCCGCTCGATCCTTCGCGCGCGATCAAGGAGGCGATCACGTCACTCGAAGAGCAGGTGAAGACCCGCGTGACGTCGGTCGAGAACGGGCGAAAGTACCAGACCGGCGGCGGCGCCGAGGTGGCGATGCCGGACGGCGCATCGATCTTCGAGACCACCGGCGCGTGGGAGGATTTCGCGACGCCGTCGCGCGATCTGCGCCTCTTGATCGCGATCGACGTGGTTCGCGGGTTTCCCGATCGCGTCGCGCGGCGGCCCGAGCGATACGCGATGCCCGCGGGCAAAAGCGCTGCGGACGTAAAGGCCGAGCTCGAGAGCCTGCTCGCGTCGGAGCTGGAAACGCGCACGTTCTCGTATACGCGCACCGACGGCTCGCAATGGACGCTCAAGCTCAAGGACGTGGTCGGGCGGATGGCGGAGCTCGAGATGGCCTACAACGTCAACGACTGCGTCGAGCTGAGATGGGGCGCTCCGGACACGAGCGACGAGGCGTCGACGTGCAAGCGGCGTGCGCCCGAGGCGCAGCGCGGGAAGATGACGGAGTACCGCTCGTGGTTCAGCGAGCGGCGCCGGCCGCCGCGGGCTTAATTGCTGCATGGCACGGCGAACTCGTGCCCCTCGAGCCGCACGCACCGGCTGATGTTTGTCGGTACCCACGGTGCTCCCCATACGTCGCCGACTTCGAGCGTATCGACCCCTACCGGGCAAGTGGATGTGAGCCGCGTCATGTCCAGCGTCAGCTATTGGCCCATTGTCTTGAAACTGATCAGATACCGGACCATCGCACGTTGAGGCGTGCTCTGACAGAATCTGTTTGGCGTCACGAGACTTGCCGGAATTCTTGTTTGAAGAATTGGTGCCTACAGGAATCCGATACCGGGCGCGCTCGCCTCGGATTGGGCCAAAATAGCTTTTCAACACAATCGGCCCGAACCGGAAATTGGGCCCAATCAGGTAATGTGGCTGAGTGTTTATTTTCCGGACCTTTACCACGGGACGATGCCTTTGCTGTCGGAATAGGTACCGGTGGGGCCGTCATCGGGTAATAGCGCGAGGCGGATGGCTTCGGCTGCTCCTTCCGGGATGGTCTGCAGACCTCGATGGCCGTTGAGATCTGTGGCGGTATAGCCTGGGTCGGCGGAATTGACCTTGATGGTGGTGTCGCGGAGCAGATAGGCGAGCTGCACGGTGAGCATGTTGAGGGCAGCCTTGGAGGCGCTGTAGCCGATCAGCTTGGTGGCGGCGGCCGAGTAACCGGGATCGCCATTCTGGGCAAGCGAGCCAAGGCCGCTGGAGACGTTGACGATGCGCGCGGAGGGTGCCTTGCGCAACAGCGGCAGCATGGCCCGGGTGACCGCGAGGGCGCCGAGAAGTTGTGCACAAGACGCGCTCGACCGCGTCGAGGCGAGCGGTGGAGCAGGGCCGTCGGCGGGGTCGCTGACGCCCGCATTGTTGACCAGGATGTCGAGGCGGCCAAATTCGTTCATGATGGCCGCAGCCGCCGCAGAGACGGAATTGTGGTCGGTGACGTCGATGGCAATGAAATCAGTTGCGAGGCCTTCGCCCGCCAGCATGGCGGCGGCTTTTTCGCCGGCCTGCTTGTTGCGTGCGCCCAACAGAACGGTTGCGCCGTGCGGCCGATTTGCCGGGCGATTTCGAAGCCAATGCGCTTATTCGCTCCGGTGACCAGTGCAATCTTTTTCGACGAGGTGGCCATAGCAGTAGTTCTCCTGCAAGGAATTCACATAGAGTGATCTATGAAGAATCCTTCAGGTTTGGAATTCGCAGATGGCTCAGATCTCGCGACCGCATTTGAACCAGGAAAACGCCAGTCGGCGAGATCGGTCGTCAGGTGGAGGCGATTTCCAAGGCGACCATTCAGCTTTTGCTGAGCGACGGGAACGACCGTAACGGCGACGCGAGTTGCGGAGCGGGCCGGGGTCTCCGTAGGAACGCTGTACCAGTACTACCCGAACAAGCAGTCGTTGCTGTTTGCCGTGCTTGAAAATCATCTCCGTAACGTGTCGGCGGCGGTGGAGGCCGCATGCGAGCGCGCACGCGGCAAGCCACTGGCGGAGATGGTGAAGGACGTGGTGGAGGCATTCGTGGACACCAAGATGGAGCGCAGCGATATTTCGACTGCGCTCTACCGAATCGCCGCGGACGTGGGCGGGCCCACGCTGGTGAAGCGAATGGGCCAGCGGTCGCAGGCCGATGAGGTCGAGGAGCTCGCTCATGGGCGTCGTGGCGCCAGAGCAGATCTCCGAGATCATGTCGCAGGTGCGCAGTAAGTCCCTGCAGTCGATCTGGGTGCGCCTTTCCGAAACGCCTGAGGCTAATCTCAGCCGCTACCTGACGAAGGAGCATCCGCAGATCGGCGCCCTCGTCCTCTCACGTGCCGCGCCGGCCTATGCTGCCGCCGTTCTGCGCCTGTTGCCGGCCCAGATGCGTAACGAGGTCATGCGGCGTATGCTGGCAATGAAGCCCATTCAGGAGAAGCCCCTCAAACTCCTCGAGGAGGCCTTCAAGGAGGACGTGCTCTACAACACCCGGAACTCCGGGCCGACCATTCATGCCCGGCTTGCTGACATCATCAACAAAATGGACCGCAAGCACATGGACGAAGTGCTTCGCGATCTGGAAGCGCACCGCCCGAAGGAGGCCGAGATCGTCCGCAGCCTTCTGTTCACGTTTGAGGATATTGCCAAGCTCAATCAACCGGCGATGCTCGCCCTCTTCGATCAGGTGCCACCTGAACGCACGATCGTTGCGCTTTCCGGTGCCGATGCTCGGCTGCGCAATCTCATTCTCGAAGCCATACCGGCGCGCGCCAAGAGGATGATCGAACAGGAACTCGAGACCGGCAAAAGGCCCTTGACCAAGGAGATCGCGAAGGCCCGCCGTGCCATCGCCGACCTAGCGATGGAACTCATGGAAAAAGGCGTGATCGACCTGAACGCCGAGGATGAGGACGAGTGATCGGTTCGACGCCCGAGGGCTGTGATCAGCATCATAAAAGGAACGATGTCTGCCCATGGTTCTCCCCCCTCGGGCGTTCGCGCCGCGAGGCGAGCAGGATTCGCCTCATGGTTCGCCCCTCGACAAGCTCGGCGTGACGCTCACCATGAGGCTCGGCGGCTTTGGACAGCTCAGTAGAAGAGGCTCGAGACGCTTTCCTCGCGCGAGGTGCGCGAGATGGCCTCGCCGATCAGCGAGGCGATGGGAAGGATGCGGATGTTCTTGGCGGCGAGGACGGCTTCCGTCGGCAGGATCGAATCCGTGATGACGAGCGATTTCAGCCGCGAGTTCTGGATGCGCGAGACGGCGCCGCCCGAGAGCACGCCGTGCGTGATGTAGGCGACGACCTCGGTGGCGCCCTTGGCGATCAGGGCCTCGGCGGCGTTGACGATCGTGCCGCCGCTATCGACGATGTCGTCGATCAGAATGCAGCGCTTGCCGCGCACGTCGCCGATGACGTTCATGACTTCGGATTCGCCGGGGCGCTCGCGGCGCTTGTCGCAGATGGCGATCGGCGCATCGATGCGCTTGGCTAAGCCGCGGGCGCGTACGACGCCGCCGACGTCGGGCGAGACGACGACGAGATCACCCCGGCCGAGACGCTCCTCGATGTCGCGCACCATGACGGGCGCGGCGAAGAGATTGTCGGTCGGGATGTCGAAGAAGCCCTGGATCTGGCCGGCGTGCAGATCGAGCGTCAGCACGCGGTCGACGCCGGCGCGCTCGATCAGGTTGGCGACGAGCTTGGCCGAGATCGGCGTGCGGGGGCCGGGCTTGCGGTCCTGGCGCGCGTAGCCGTAGTAGGGGATGACCGCCGTGATGCGCCTGCGCCGACGCGCGCTTCAGCGCGTCGATCAGGATCAGAAGCTCCATCAGGTTGTCGTTGGCCGGGAACGACGTCGACTGAACGACGAACACATCCTGGCCGCGGACGTTCTCCTGGATCTCGACGAAGATCTCCATGTCCGCAAAGCGCTTCACCTGCCCTTTGGCAAGCGGCACCTTGAGATACTGGGATATGGCCTCGGCCAGCGGCCGGTTGCTGTTTCCGGCAACGATTTTCATGCGCGGGGCGCCCCTGCCGGCTTCTTCACGAGCATCGTAGGGCATGGAATGCCTCATGCGACAGTTCGGTAACGCGGCTTCTAGCAAGGGAGCCCGGGCGTGTAAACCGCCCGGGCGCCACTTGATTACCGAACCGTTCGCGCTGTGGATGAAGGCCGTGCACGAGGCGGGGAGGCCGCCTGCGCACAGAGATCAGTTGGTCTTCGTCGCCGCGGGCAGCAGCTTCAAGATGCCCTGTGCCGCCGCCGCCGCCGCCGCGTCAGCCGTCTTGCCCCACGCGCCGTCGAGCGAGCCCTGCGGGATCTCGTTCTTTTGCGAGACCGTGCCGAGCTTCTTGCCTTGCGGATCCTTGACGTTCCAGTCGATCTGGATCGGCTGCTTGCCCTCCTTGCCCTCGCCGACGATGACCTTGCCTTCGACGCGGTAGGTCTGCGCCGAGGCCTTGTCGGCGAGCGCGATGCCGCTTCTTGCGAGCTCGCGCTGGATAGCGCTCGTCAGTGCGACGCTGCCGTCGCCCGGAGCGCCGGTGACGCTCGGAACCATGGCGTTTACGCCGTCCACGGAACCGACGGACGCGACCGCAGGTCACGATTGATGCTGCCCGTCGTCGGGCCGGGCGCCGCTGCGGCCGGCGGCGCAGCAGCCGGTGGCGGCGAGGTGACTGCGGTCGATTGCGGGGCCGGGCGTCTGTGTGACCCCAGAGATCGCCGAGCTCGCCTGCGCTGCGGGTGGCGTTGCCGCCGCAATCGCGGGCTGGCTCTGCGTCGGCAGCCATGTCGTCAGCGACGCCGTCGTCTTGTTGGCGATCGTGTCGACGATCTGCGGGCTGACGGATGCCCACGGATCCTTGCCCTGCGCTCCGGCCACGACCTCCTCGCCGGTTATGCGGTGAACGCGCTTGCCCGTCTGATCGGTGACATCCCAGATGTAGGATACCTTGGTCTTGGTCTTCTCCTTGGCCGAGACGATATAGCCGCGCAACGTCAGCTCGCCCTTGTCGTTCGGCGGCCTCGCAACGGTGATCTTCTGCGTCTCGATCGCGGTCGTCAGCTGAGTCTGGAGCTGCTTGGCAACCGCATCAGGCGCACCGATGATGGGTGCGATGGCGATCTTCGGAATCTGAGCGGGGGCGGTCTGCGGCGCGCCGGCGACCGGCGCGGAGGAATCGCTTGAAAGTGTCGGGAAGATACTGCTGGCAGTCTCGCAACCGCCAAGACAGAGCCCCACGAAAGCTGCGAACACTGCCGATGTGACGGACTTCCTCACTCGCCACGCCGCAGCAGCATCAATGGTCGTCACGATGACGTCCCCCTATGAATGATCCGCTGTTCTCCGGCGGCCGGCGTACTTACCTTGCGGCCCTCAATCTCCCCTCACGCATCCGGTACACTCTTAGAGTCCTCTAGCCAGTCGTCCGACGCGCGTCCAGATGGATTCGAAACAGTGAGCAGGTTGTACCTAGTTCCCCTGCATCCTCGTGCCAGATGGTTGTGGATTTTGCAGTTAGGTCACAACAATGGCGGAGATTTGACGGCCGTAATCAGGTTCTTTGCGATGTTGTGAGCGACGAAAGCTGAAGAATAGCGATTCGTTCTCGTAAGTGCAGTGGGCCCTACTCTCGACAGACCTAATGCCGAGCCGCGAGAGACCGTGGTTAACAAAGGCCGGCAGATCGAAGAATGGGCGGTCGCGGCCGCTCGCGCGCTGGAAAAAGCGGCGATTTGCTGGATCTGAGGCTAAGAACTCAGCCTCGAACTCGGGCCCGACCTCGTAGGACTTGGGACCGATCGAGGGACCGAATGCCGCGTGGATGCGCTTCCTGTCGGCGCCAATGCTCTCCATGGCGGCAACGGTGGCCTCGAGAACGCCCGCCGAGCGCGCCGCGCCAGCCCGCATGCGCCGCAGCAACCACCCTGGCGTCGGGATCGGCGAAGAGAACGGGCGTGCAGTCGGCGGTGAGGACGCCGACGGCGAGGCCGCGCGTCTTCGTGACGAGCGCGTCGGCCTTGGGCAGCGTCTCGCGCGGGGCGAGCGCATCGACGACAAGGGCGGTCGCGCTGTGCACCTGATGCAGCGTCTGCACGTCATCGCCGGGGCTGCCGAGATGGCGCGCGACGCGAGCGCGGTTCTCGACCACGGCCACGCTGTCGTCCTTGGAGCCCTGGCCGCAGTTGAGCGATGCATAGAGCCCGCGCGAGGTGCCGCCCTGGCGCGTGAAGAAGCCGTGGCGGATGCCGGACAGGATGGTGAGGTTGTCGGCTTCGAGAGGTGTGAGCATGGAGATCCGAGTGGCGGACGGTGCGGTTTCTTCCGAAGTGAGGCCAATTCAATCGCTAGCTGCTATTGGCTGCCGACGCAAATCCCGGCAGCGGCGGAAGGCTTGGGACTGCGTATACCAATCGCCTTGAAGCGGGAGCCCATGCCGGTCGGCGACATCAGGCGCGCGACGCCGGCCTCGATCGCGGCGGCTTTGGCGGGGTTTGCCGCCATCAGGCGCGAGGCGCGCTCCATGATGCCGAGCGCGCCCAGAAACTCCGCTTGCGTGATGGGACCGTCCGTTGCCAGCCCGGCGCCGCGGCACGCTTCGGCGAACTGCTCAAAGTCGACGTGGGCTGAAAGGTCCGTTTCTCCGGGCGCGAAGAAGGGAGAAACGAAGCGCTGGCCGGCAACGCCTTGCAACGTATCGCCGAGGCCAGTCGTCATGTGTCCGTAGTCGACGAAGAGGGCTGCCAGCGGCGCAGTCTTCGATTTCGCTGCCAGGGCCTCTGCATAGTCGTCGTGGCCGGCACAGACCTCGAGAATGTCCCCCTCCGATGGCTCCATGTCTTTGGGATGCGCCTCGGGCGCGGAGGCGGATTTCACGCCGGCCAGGAAGTCGAGGCGCTCACCGACGTACCCGATCGTTCGCGCTTGCCAGCTCGAGCCACGGAATTCCAGCTGCTCGATCGGCAGTGCATCCAGGAATTCGTTGGCGATGACGATTGTCGGCTCTTCAGCGATCTTGGAGCGCATCATCAAGACTTCCGACGGCTCTGCATGAAAATGGAGCGGCAGGTCGATGTCGGCCAAAGCCGCCTCCTGCGCAGCGCGCAGTGTCTCGCTGCTGTCAACGAGATGAACCGTAAGCGCGTCTCGAAAGCTTGGGGCACTTCGCGCCGCACGCAAGGCATCGCGCATCAGGGTGCCGCGGCCCGGTCCGAGCTCGACCAGATTGAGCTTTGCGGGCTGTCCCATCTGCTGCCAGACGACCGCGCACCAGAGACCGATCAGCTCGCCGAAGACCTGGCTGATCTCGGGCGCTGTGATGAAGTCGCCGCCGGCGCCGATGGCGGGTGCTTTCCTGTAGTAGCCGTGCTCGGGGTCGTGAAGGCACGCCTGCATATATTGGGCGACAGTGATGGGCCCCTCTCGCAGTATCCGCTCCTTGAGCTTCCTCGCGAGCGGCGTGTCGCGGCGCTCGTCGGGATCGTAGCTCATGTGACCGCTGGCGCAGTCCGCGAGCGCCACAGAAAATAGAGCCCGAGGAGAAGCATCGGCAGCGAGTAAAGCTGGCCTGCGGTCAGCGGGCCGACGGTGAAGTGCGGCTCGCGGAAGACTTCGGCGAGCGAGCGGGCAAGCGCGTAGCCGATGAGGAAGACGCCGGTCACCGTTCCGGGCCGCTTCAGCGCCCCGAATTTATGGGTCAGCAATCGCAGCACGACGAAGAGGATGAGGCCTTCGAGCGCCGCCTCGTAAAGCTGGCTCGGATGGCGCGGCATTTCGCCTGCCGGGCAGAAGCCGTGTGCGGCCCTGATCCGCTCGTTGCAGAACACGACCGCCCAGCTCACGTCGGTCGCCCGTCCCCACAGCTCGGCGTTGATGAAGTTCGCGATCCTGCCGAAGAGAAGGCCCAAGGGCACGGCGGCTGCGCAGAGATCCATCGTGCTCCACACGTTGACGCCGTTGCGGGTTGCAAAGAGCCAGATGGCGGCGCCGCAGCCGACGAGGGCGCCGTGAAAGCTCATGCCGCCTTTCCAGACCGCGAATATCTCGAGAGGGTAGGCGAGGTAGGTCGAGGGCTCGTAGAACAAGGTGAAGCCAAGGCGTCCGCCAACGACGACGCCGAGCGTAATGTAGAGGAGCAGATCGTCGACCAATTGCGGCGCAAACGGCGGCGTCTCCTTCGCCCACAGGCGGCGCTCGGCCAACAGACGGCGAATATAGAGCCAGCCGAGCAGCAGGCCGACGAGGTAGGAGAGGCCATACCACTTGATCGACAGGGGCCCGAGAGCGACGGCGACCGGATCGATGTCAGGAAATTGAATGACAAGAGGGCTCATGACCGCCCCGCATCGCGTGCCGCCGAGGCCATCATGACGTCACGACCTCTTTTCCGCGCTCAGATCCCTGCGCCGTGGCGATGAGATAGGCTCCGACGAGCAGCATCGGGATCGAATAGATTTGTCCTGCCGTAAGGGGCCCAAGGTTCAAGGCATGCACACTTTCCGGCTGCCGGAACATCTCGCAGATCACGCGCGCAATCGCGTACCAGACGAGCCAGACGCCGGTCACGAGCCCGGGCCGCTTCAAGCCGAGAAGCCAGTGGGTGACGAAGCGGATCAGGCAGATCATGACAACGCCTTCGAGGAAGGCCTCGTAGAGCTGGCTCGGATGGCGCGGCAGCGGTCCGCCGTTCGGGAATACCATGGCCCACGGCAACGTCCGTCGTGCGGCCCCAGTGCTCCGAGTTGATGAAGTTCGCGAGGCGACCGAAAACCATGCCGAACGGTATTCCGGCGCAACAGAGGTCCATCACCGACCGGGCCACGACGTCGTAGTAGCGCGCGAACGATACGATGGCGATGGCGGAGCCGATGAGCGCGCCGTGGAAGCTCATGCCGCCGTGCCAGACCTGCACGATCTCCTCGGGATGGGCGAAGAAGTAACTCGGCTCGTAGAGGAGAACATGGCCGAGGCGGCCGCCGAGCACGACGGCCACGATCATCCAGAAGACGAGGTCGTCGGCCCTGTTGACGGCAAACGGGGGCTGGCCATTGGCCCAGAGGTGCCTCTCCTCGACGAGCCGGCGGATGTAGAGCCAGCCGAGTATGAGGCCCGCGGCATACGCCAGTCCGTACCATTTGACCGCCACGGGACCGAGCGCAAAGGCTACCGGACCAATGTCCGGGTACGGAATGACGAGAGTGCTCATGGGAAGGATATCCGACGCCGTACGACGATCCTGCGCCTCAATTCTCGCGACGGGCGCGAAAGTGGGCCGGGCCGCCGCGCCAAGTCAAGGCACATGAACATCAATGCCTTGAAGGCTTACTCTGCGGATACCATAGTTGGGTGACGCGACGCTCTCATGATCGCGGGCCGCTTCCTCAGGGAGCAATGAGGAGAACACATGACGCAGACGACCAACCGCCTGCTCGACGAGCTCGCGAAGCTCATGACGGACGCAGCCGGCGCCGCCCAAGGCATGCGCCGGGAGGTCGAGAGCGTGATGCGCGCTCAAGCCGAGCGCATCCTCGCCAACATGGATATCGTCGGCCGCGAGGAGTTCGAGGCCGCAAAGGCGATGGCGGAGAAAGCGCGCACCGAGAACGAGCGCCTCGCCACGCTCATCGGCACGCTCGAAGCGCGCATCGAAGCGATCGAGGCGCAGCAACAGCGGCTCAGGTCGGGCAGTTGAATCGCTCACCCGCGACCTCTCCTTCGGCGTCGAGTGCAGGAACACCGCGTCCACAATTTCATCGTGGTTTTCAACACGCTTGTCGGCAAAAAGCCTGTTTCAACGCATGCAATGCTCTTAGTTCCACTTTGCTCGTGGACAAGGGGCCCGCGCGCTTGCGAATCCGGCGCCCCTCTGTTTTCGTCGCGGCAATTGAATCTGGTTCGCGCTCTGCCCCAATGCGGTCATGCAAAGATCGTGCATTCCAAAGGGCGCGTCATCGAGAATGAGAAGACGCCAAAGCAGGACGTGAGTACGACGGCCTGAGTTAGGATTCGAGGAGCGAGAATGGCAACGTCCGAAAAGGGCTACGACCGCGTGACGAACCCCATCGATCTCGCCGAGCAGCTCGCGGCCTCGCACGATTGGTCGTGCGATCGCACGGGCGACGATGAGCTGACGCTCGTCGTGGGGGGCAACTGGACCGACTATCACATCTCGCTCAACTGGCGCGAGGATCTCGAGGCGCTGCACCTTGCGTGCGCGTTCGACTTCCGGGTTCCGGAGAACCGCTTGAACGAGATGTACCGGCTGATCGCGCAGATCAACGAGCAGCTCTGGCTCGGCCATTTCGACCTCTGGACGCAGGAAGGCCTGGTCATGTTCCGCCATGCCATCCTGCTTAACGGCGCGGTGGCGACGCCCGGCCAATGCGAGGCCATGCTGAAAGCCGCGCTGGAAGCCTGCGAGCGCTACTATCAGGCCTTCCAGTTCGTCGTCTGGGCGGGTAAGGAAAGCCGAGAGGCGCTCGTGTCGACGATGTTCCAGACCGAGGGCCAGGCGTAACCCTCGTCAGCCGGTGAACTTATGGCGCTCGAACTGCCCGGCCCGCTGCTCCTCGCCGGAGCCGGCAAAATGGGCGGGGCCCTGCTCGAGGGCTGGCTCGCCCGGGGCATGAAGCCCGGTCAGGTGCTGGTTCAGGATCCCGCGCCCGCCCAGGCGGTCGCAGCGCTCATCAAGCAGCATCAGATCGCGCTTATCGACGCCGCGCATCCGCCGCCGGGGGCTCCGCCGTCGGTCGTCGTCGTCGCGGTCAAGCCGCAGATCATGGACGCGGCGTTCCCGCCGCTGGCGAAGCTCGCCGGGCCCGGAACGCTCGTGCTTTCCATCGCGGCGGGGCGCACGATTGCGAGCTTCGAAAAGCATCTCGCCCCCGGGGCGGCCGTCGTGCGGGCGATGCCTAACACGCCGGCCGCGGTCGGACGCGGCATCACGGTCTGCGTCGCAAATCGCCATGTCACCGCGGAGCAGCGGCACCTGTGCGAGGAGCTGATGTCGTCGGTCGGCGACGTGGCGTGGGTCGAGGATGAGGGGCTGATGGATGCCGTGACGGCCGTTTCCGGCTCGGGTCCGGCCTATGTGTTCCTGCTCGCCGAATGCCTGGAAAAGGCGGGGCGCGCGGCAGGCCTCGACGCGGCGCTCGCGCGGCGCCTCGCCATTGCGACGGTCTCGGGCGCGGGGGAGCTCATGCACCGGTCCAGGACCGACCCAAGGCGTGCTCCGGGAGAACGTGACGTCGCCGGGCGGAACGACGGCGGCGGCGCTCTCCATCCTCATGGGAGCGGGCGGCTTCGAGGAGCTGCTGAAGAAGGCCGTGGCGGCGGGGGCGGGCCGCAGCCGCGAGCTGGCGAAGTGATCATCGTAACTTCGCGCAAACCCGCGGCCGCGTTTCCCTTGCGGCCTGGAAGAGCCCGAAGGCTCCGGCGACCAGGCCCAATGACGGCAGCGTAGCAATGACCCCAAGTGCAGGAGGATAGCCTTCGGGTCACTAGCGAGCCACTTTGCCGTCACAACCAAAGCGGGTGGCGATTCCGCTTTGTAAGCTCAATGCCGGGGGCTCAAAGGCGACCGAAGCGACTCGGGAGCCAGAGTGCCACCCTGCATGGGATAGTTATGCTATACTGTAACAGTTGCTGCAACGGCGAATGCTGGTGATCACGCAATCGTGTAGGCAGGCCGGGCGTTCAATCTGGCGGTCGAAGGGATTTTTTCCCGTGGAAAAGGCTGAGCCCACAGTCATGCGCGGCAGGCAGGGTGACCAAGGATCGAGAGATCGCCGTCTGCCTGCGGGATTACACGGCTGACTACTTGGATAGGCTGGCTATTCGGAGCCCGGACCGGGCTCGATGCGCTTTGCGACGTCCTTCACGAGGCCGGTCTTGGCGTCGCAGAGGACGTCATAGTCGATGCCGTTCGTGCGCACGACAAAGTGGTAGGCAAGGCCCCATTCGGCGGCCTTCTGCTCGGCGTCGCTCATGCTCGCACCCATGGCATGGACCGTTTTGCGGCACGCGTCCGGGGAGGGCAGCTTGCCATCGCCACTCTCCGTGGCAAGGGCCGGCGCGGCCATCGACGCAGCCAAGCATGCCTCCAGCAGCCATCGCGCCCAACGTCACGGTTCTGATGCTCACGTTCAGATCCTTTTCAAACAAGGGATGCTGCAGTGCTGATGAGATAACGTAACGTAATGAGCGGTGGCTCGTAACTCAACACGGCGTGAATGCCCGTTTTCAGAGGGGGACGCAGATGATGGCGCGCAGGCCGCCCATCGAGCTCTCGCCGAGCGTGATCTCGCCGCCGTGGCTCTTGGCTATATCGCGGGCGATGGCGAGACCGAGGCCGGTGTTGCTTTCGTCCTGATTGCGGGCGCGATCAAGCCGGTAGAACGGCTTGAAGACATTGGCCCTCTCGGAGGCCGGGATGCCGGGGCCGTTGTCGTCGACCTCGATGCGAACCCAGGCTCCTTCCGTCGCCGCGCGGATCACGATCTGGTCGCCATAGCGCACGGCGTTGGAGACGAGATTCGTGATCGCCCGCTTGAAGGCCTGGCGCTTCAGCGGCACGATCAGGTCGTCGCGCCGCTTTCGCATCTTGAGCTCGATCGGCGTGCCGTACACCTGCGTCTCGTCGTGGATCTCCTCGAGCAGCTCGCGCAGATTGGTCGGCTTCGCCTCCTCGCCGCCGTCGCCGCGGGCAAACGCCAGATAGTCCTCGAGCATGTGCTGCATCTCGTTGACGTCGGCTTTGAGCGACTGCACCTCCGGCCCCTCGCCCATGAACGCGAGCTCGAGCTTGAAGCGGGTGAGGACGGTTCTCAGGTCGTGGCTCACGCCGGCGAGCATGGTGGTTCGCTGCTCGACGTGCTGCTTGATGCGGTCGCGCATCTCGAGGAAGGCCTGCGATGCCTGGCGCACCTCGCGCGCGCCGCGGGGGCGGAAGTCGTCCGCCATCGCGCGTCCCTTGCCGAACGCATCCGCGGCCTCGGCGAGACGAAGGATGGGACGGATCTGATTGCGCAGGAAAAGAATGGCGACGGTGAGCAAGATCACCGACGAGCCCACCATCCACAACAGGAAGATGTGCGAGTTCGAGGCGTAGGTCTGCGCGCGGACGGCGAGGAAGCGCAGGATTGCGTTCGGGTGCTTGACGCGGATCTCGACGTGACGCGACTGGCCGACGGTGTCGATCCAGAAGGGCCGCTGGACATGGCGGGAAATGCCGCGCGACAGCTCGCCGTCGAGGAGATCGAAGAACGGCTTGGGGCGGGCCTCGGGCAAGTCGCCAGGCGGCATGATCTGCATGGAGAGGTTCAGGCGATCGCGCGCCGTCTGGATGAGGCGATCGTGATCACTGGCGCGGGGCGTCGCGTCATAGATCTCGATCAGCGCGGCGATATCGCGCGCGGTCGATTCCGAAAGCTTGCGCGTGACGTTCTGCCAATGGCGCTCCATGAAGACGAAGGCGATGACGCCTTCGAGCACGACGATCGGCGCGATGATGATGATGAGGGCGCGTGCGTAGAGTCCCTTCGGCAGCACGTCCGAGAGGAACCGCAGATTGGCGACGTGGATCGCCCGCAATTTCGCAAGGATGGGCTTCCCCGTAGCCTTCAGCGACTCGAGGACCTTGGCGCGTCGATCAGACATCGCGGCTACGCTTGGCCAGGCCACACTCTCAATCCGTATAAAGGATATATCCCTTGCCGCGCACGGTCTGCAGGTAGACCGGATTCGAGGGATCAGTTTCGATCTTACGCCGCAGACGGTTGATCTGCACGTCGATCGCGCGCTCGTTGCCCGTCACCTCGTCGCTCGAGAGCTCGTGGCGCTGAATGGGCGTGCCACGCCTCTGGGCGAACTGGCGCAGGAGATCGCGCTCGCGCTCGGTGAGCTTCACGGTCTCGTCGTTGCGCCGCAACTCGCCGCGGCCAATGTGGAACACGAACGTGCCCATGCGCACCTCATCGCACGGCGCCGGCGGCGGCGGCTGGCCGCGCCGGAGAATGTTCTTCAAGCGCAAGAGCAGCTCGCGCGGCTCGAAGGGCTTCGGCACATAGTCGTCGACGCCGATCTCGAGCCCTTCGATGCGCTGCTCGGGCTCGGCACGCGCGGTGAGCATGCAGATCGGCACCTCGCTCGAGGCCTTGAGCTCGCGCGCCAATTGGAGACCGTTCTCGCCCGGCATCATGACGTCGAGGAGAATGATATCGAACGAAAGCCCGCGCAGTGCCGAGCGCGCACTTTCGGTATCGCCGGCCGTCGTGACGCGGAAGCCCTGCTCGAATAGGTAGCGCGCAAGCAGATCGCGAATCTTGTAGTCGTCATCGACAACAAGAACGTGCGGGGCGTCGTCTGGCAACGGCTCCGCACGCGCGGCCGCCGATCTCATCGTCATTTGCTATCCCCCTCTTCGCCGTTCGCGGGAGGTGCGGAAAGGATCCTGACCAAAGCCTCGACCTGTGGCCGGTCTGCCTCCCCAATCATGGCGAGCAGGAAACGACGCGTGACCGCATCGGCACCTGCCCCGGCCTTCGCGAGGGCCGTCTCGACACGCTTAGTCTGCAACGTAGTCAGCTTTTCGGCGAGACGCGCCCCTTTTACGGTAACGTAAAGAAGGCGCTCGCGGCGGTCCTCGGCGCCCGCCCGCTGAGTGATGAAGCCTTCACCGATCAGCTGTTTCAGGACGCGTGCCAGACTCTGCTTGGTAATCTTGAGGATCTCCAGCAGGTTCGCGACCCTCAAGCCCGGGTTCCTGTGCACAAAATGGAGGACACGGTGATGCGCGCGCCCGAAGCCGTATTGGGCGAGCACGGCATCGGGATCGCCCGTGAAATCGCGATAGGCGAAGAAGAGCAGCTCGACGTGCGTGATGAGATGATTGCGGTCGCCCTGACCGTCGGCCGGTTTCGGCGCGTCTGCACTTTGTGGCGCGCGCCGACCGCGGGAGGCGTCTCTAGTTATGTCAGTCATGTTGACATATTTGAAGCCGATTGATACCACTTGCAAGGCATTTCCGACGAGCGATCAAGCTCACAAATCGGGCTCTTGATCGCCTCTTCAGCGCGCGTTGCTTCGGAACCCAAAGGCCGGCCCGCTCGAGCGTGTCGCGGTTGTGGCGGCGCCGGGGCGGGGCATACGCAGTCAGCCTACGAGGATTTTGTTCATGGCCCAGATCGTCCCTTATCACGATCGCGATGGTTCGATCTGGATCGATGGCAAGCTCGTACCCTGGCGGACGGCGAACGTCCATATCCTGACTCACGCGCTCCACTATGGCAGCGCCGTGTTCGAAGGCGAGCGCGCGTACGGCGGCGAGATCTTCAAGCTCACCGAGCATTCCGAGCGCCTGGTCGAGAGCGCGCGCATATTGGAATTCGAAGTCCCGTACACGGTGGGTGAGATCGATCAGGCCTGCCGCGACGTCGTCGCGGCGAACAAGCTTTCTGATTGCTACGTGCGCCCCATCGCCTGGCGCGGCAGCGAGCAGATGGGCGTGTCAGCGCAGCAGACGAAGATCCATCTCGCGGTCGCAGCGTGGGACTGGGGCTCTTACTTCCCGATGGAGCAGCGCCTCAAAGGCATCCGCATCGGGCTCGCCAAATACCGGCGCCCCGATCCCGCGACGGCGCCCTCAAAAGCCAAGGCGGCCGGTCTCTACATGATCTGCACGATCGAGAAGCACCGCGCCGAGCGGGCCGGCTTCGCCGACGCGCTGATGCTCGACTGGCGCGGGCGTGTCGCCGAGTGCACGGGAGCGAATGTCTTCCTCGTCAAGGACGGTGTCATCCACACGCCGGTGCCGGATTGCTTCCTCGACGGCATCACGCGCCGCACGGTGATCGGGCTCGCCAAGAAGCGCGGATACGAGATCGTCGAGCGGGCCATCCTGCCCGACGAGCTCGGGTCGTTCTCCGAATGCTTCATCACCGGCACGGCCGCCGAGGTCACGCCCGTGTCCCAGATCGGCGACTTCACCTTCAAGCCGGGGCAAATCTCGGAAACGCTGCTCAACGACTACATGGCCCACGTGCAGCCGCAGAAGAAGGTCGCGGCCGAATAGGTGGCGTTGCCCATGCGGCACACCCTCACAACGGACCGTTAACCTCGCCCGCGGCTGAGATTGCGTTGTCGCGGAAACAGGCAGAAAGTCGCCCCAGGGTTGAGACAACTTCAGGGCGATTGCCATGGGCGGCACTCGAATCCTATTCCTCTCGCTGGCTGCCATCGCCTTGCTTGCAGGCGCCGGCGATCTTGCGCGCGCGCAAGAGGGCCCCGGCGGCCTCCTCAATCCGGGGCGAGACTGCCAGACGATCACGACGTGCCGCTTCACAAAGGGCGGCAGCTACCGCGGCTGTCTCTCGTCCTACAGCTGCCGGGTGTGCAAGTTCGTGCCGGCGCGCTGCCAGATCGGCGGCAGCGGCAAGATCTGCCGCCAGGTGCGCTGCGTCTGGGGCGCCTGACCGCCCACACGTCCCACATCACACCGTGCTTGCGCGAGTCGCGAATTGGGCCAATACGTCCGCTCATGGTCCTCGACCTGGGTTGTAGGGACGGGCGATGGCGCAAGCCAAGCAAATGACGGCGGCGTACGACGTCGCGATCATCGGCGGCGGGCACAATGGCCTCGTCGCGGCGGCGTATCTCGCGGCGGCGGGTCTTTCCGTCATCGTCCTCGAAAAGAACGACGTCGTGGGCGGCGCGGCGGTGACGGAGGAGTTCCACCCCGGGTTCCGCAACTCGGTGGCCTCCTACACGGTGAGCCTGCTCAATCCCAAGGTCATTTCCGATCTCGATCTTGCGCGGCACGGTCTCAGGATCGTGGAGCGACCGGCCGCCAACTTCTGGCCGATCGACGCGCGGCGCGCACTGCTCATGCCCTACGGGCTCGCGGCGCGGCAGCGGGCGATTGCCGAGTTCTCGCCTAGAGATGCCGAGCGTCTGCCCGCCTACGATGCGGCGCTCGAACGGGCGGCGGCCGTGCTGCGCGATCTCGTGCTCAGGACGCCGCCCAACGCGGGCGGCGGCATGCTCGAAGCCCTCAAGGGCGCGGGGCTCGGCGCGCGCATGCTCAGGCTGCCGCTCGAGGATCAGCGGCTCGTCGCCGATCTCTTCACGAAGAGCGCCGCGGATTTCCTCAGCCAGTGGTTCGAGAACGAGACCGTCAAGGCGGCGTTCGCGTTCGACGGCATCGTCGGCGCTTACGCCGCGCCGTCGACGCCGGGCACGGCGTACGTGCTGCTCCATCATTGCTTCGGCGAGGTGAACGGCAAGCCGGGCGTCTGGGGCCATGCGGTCGGCGGCATGGGCGCCATCACCCAGGCGATCGCGAAAGCGGCTCTCGCGCGGGGGGCGACGATCCGTACCGAGGCCGAGGTGCGCGAGATCGCACTCGATGATGGCGGCGTCTCAGGCGTCCTGCTCGCGTCGGGGGAGCGGATCAGCGCCCGCGCCGTTGCGGCGAACATTCCGCCAAAGCTCCTCTTTCAGCGCCTCGTGCCGGAGCATGCTGTTGCGCCGGAGATCCGCGGGCGTTTCCTATCTATCAAGACCGGGTCCGGGACGTTCCGCATGAACGTGGCGCTCTCCGAGCTGCCGGATTTTGTCTCGCGGCCCGGCACGTCGCTCCAGGACTCATCACGGCTCGGGCATCGTCATCGGCCCGACGCTCGACTATCTCGAACGCGCCTATCTCGACGCCAAGCTCGATGGCTGGTCGCGCGAGCCCATCGTCGAGATGCTGATCCCGTCGACGCTCGACGACGGCCTCGCGCCGCCGGGGCAGCATGTGGCGAGCCTCTTCGTGCAGCATGTGGCGCCGCATCTGCCCGCAGGGCGGAGCTGGGCCGATCCGCGCGAAAAGGAAGCCTTCGCCGACCTCGTCATCGACACGGTTGGCAGGCACGCGCCCAACTTCAAGAGCGCGGTGATCGCGCGCCAGGTGCTCTCGCCCTTGGATCTCGAGCAGCGGTTCGGCATGATCGACGGCGATATCTTCCACGGCCAGCTTTCGCTCGATCAGCTCTTTTCGCTCCGGCCTGTCATGGGCTATGCCAGCTACCGCATGCCGATCGCGGGGCTCTATCTCTGCGGCTCGGGCGCCCACCCCGGCGGCGGCGTGACGGGGGTTCCGGGCCACAACGCGGCCCGCGAGATCATCCGCGATCTCAAGGGGTGGCGCCAGCGGCGATGAACCGCGCCAGAGATTGGAGCAGGACATGACGTTCGATCCCGCCGTGCCGATCCTCAGGATCTTCGACGAGGCCAAGGCGCGCGAGTACTACGAGGGATTTCTCGGCTTCAAGTTCGATTGGGAAGCTCGTTTCGAGCCGGGCACGCCGCTTTACGCCCAGATCTCGCGCGGCAACTGCCGCATCCACCTTTCCGAGCACCACGGCGATTGCAGCCCGGGCGGCAGCGTGCGTATCACCGTGGACGACCTCGACGCGCTGCACGCGGAGCTTCACGCGAAAAAGTACAAGTACAACCGGCCCGGCATCCAGGACATGCCGTGGGGCACGCGCGAGATGATGGCCAACGATCCGTTCTTCAACCGCATCATCTTCGTCGCAGCGCCAGCGGCCAAGTGAGGGCGCCCATCCGATGCTGCGCATCACAGACGACATTGTCATAACGGAGCGCGAGCTCGAGGAGCGCTTCGTGCGCGCGTCCGGGCCCGGAGGGCAGAACGTCAACAAGGTGTCGACGGCGGTCGAGCTGCGCTTCGACGTTCGTCATTCGGGCGCGCTGCCGATTGCGGCGCGTGATCGCCTGGTCCGGCTCGCGGGCCGGCGCATGACGGAGGAGGGCGTCCTCGTCATCCGCGCCGAGCGGCACCGCACGCAGGACAGGAATCGCGAGGATGCGCGCGCGCGGCTCGTCGAGCTGGTGCGCGCAGCGCTCGTCGCACCAAAGCGGCGCATCAAGACGCGGCCCACGGCCGCATCGCGCACGCGGCGCATCGAGGGCAAGAAGCAGCGCTCGAACGTCAAACGGCTGCGCCGATCGAAGCCATCGTTCGACTGAGTGAGAGCCACGTGCCCCGTTTTGCCGCCAACCTGAGCTTCCTCTTCACCGAGCTCGACTTTCTCGACCGCTTCGAGGCCGCGGCGGACGCGGGCTTCAAAGGCGTCGAGTTCATGTTTCCCTATGCCTATGACGCGGGCGAAATTCGCGCGCGGCTCGACGCGAACGGCCTCGAGGCCGTGCTATTCAATCTGCCGCCGGGGCATTGGGACAAGGGCGAGCGCGGGTTCGCGGCGCTGCCCGGGCGCGAGGACGAGTTCGCGTCAGCCGTCGACCTTGCGCTGCGCTATGCGGAAGCGCTCGGCTGCACGCGGCTGCACGCGATGGCGGGCCTCTCCACGCACGGCGCGAGGCGCGAAACGTACGTCGCCAACCTGATGCTTGCGGCACAATGGGCCGCTGGGAGCGCCGACATTCTGATCGAGCCGATCAACACGCGCGACATCCCGGGCTACTTTCTCAATCTTACGCGCGAAGCACGCGATATCATCGCCGAGGCCGGCGAGCCGAACCTCGGGCTCCAGCTCGACCTCTATCACCGCCACGTCATGGAGGGTGATGTCGCGGGCGCGATCGCCGAGTATGCCCCGCTCGTGCGCCACTACCAGTGCGCGTCTCCTCCGGATCGCGGCGAGCCGGACCGGGGTGAGATCGACTATAGTCAGGTTTTCAAATTGATCGACGGGACGGGATACACAGGCTGGATCGGCTGCGAGTACAAGCCCCGGGCGGGCACGCGCGAGGGTCTCACATGGCTGAAGAGCATGGCGTGAGCTGCGCTCGATCCCTAGGTATCCCCGGCTGGGTCGGCCGCGCCACGCAGGGACGCGAGAAACGTCCATTCTCTGCCACATGATGATGCCATTTTGCGCCCAGCACGCTAATGTGCGCGCAGTTCGGACGATGTCGCCTGGGGGTGTCCCGTGAAGCGTTGGTCAAAGCTCGATCGCCGGCAGGTCACGGCCGGACTTGCGGCTTCACTTTCGCTGCCGCTTTCGGCCCGCTTGCTCGACGGTGGTGCCGTAGCGCAGACCGCCGCCGACAGCACGAACGCCTGGCGCGACCTCGCCGAGCTTTCGCAGGAAGCGCAGCGCCTCGGTCTCTCGGTGCCGAGGATGTCGCTCGCGGCCTCTGCAGGCGGCGGCGGGTACAACGAGACCATGCCCGCGGTCCTCAATTTCATGGACAGCGTCGAGGCTTCGGCGGCGGACGCCCGCGGGGTGACGTCGACGGAGGTGGACGCTCTGCTCGAGCGGGCGTCGGATATCTTGCGCACGGCGCGCAATGCCGAGCGCATGCCCCGCGACGTCGCGGGCGAGGGCGAGATGCGCGCCGCGCCGCGCGTGACGCCGCCCACCTTCGAATCCATTGCCGATGATTACCGGAAGCTGTTCGCGACCTGCCAGATCACCGAGAGCAAGAGATCCGAGGTCGCCCAGTACGTGGCCAAGATCATCGACCCGGAGCGGCGCAAGCCCTACGAGCAGGTCTACGAGGAGACCTGCGTACCGTGGTACTTCGTGGCCATCACGCACGGCATGGAGGCGAGCTTCGACATGAGGTCGCACCTCCACAACGGAGATTCGCTCAAGAACAAGACGGTGCAGGTGCCGGCGGGCCGGCCGGATCCCTGGAAACCGCCGTCGGACTGGGTCTCGAGCGCCGTCGACGCGATGAAGTATGACAAGTTCGACGTGAAATCCGATTGGGATCTGGCGACGTGCCTCTACCGGTGGGAGGCCTACAACGGCTGGCGGAGCCGGACGCTGCACAGCATCAACACGCCGTACCTGTGGAGCTATTCGAACCACTACACCAAGGGCAAGTTCGTTGCCGACGGCGTGTGGGACGGCAACGCCGTCTCCAAGCAGTGCGGCGCGGCCGTGATGCTCAAGGCGCTGGTCGAGGCCGGGCACATTTCGCCGCCGGCGTGACGCGCCGCGCTCGCGCGCGGCGCACCGGCCCGGCAGCAGATCAACTGCCGACGGTCAGACCGACGGCGCGCTGCGCGGCCAGCACCTGCTCGCAGTCCCCGGTTGCAATGCCGCCGATCTTGGCCGACGACAGCTCGTAGCAGGCTTCGACGAAGGCGTTCGACGCCTCCAACAGTCCCGAGCTCTGGTTGAGGCCGACGGTCATCGTGCGATAGGCGATGCGCGACAGCTTGTAGCGACCGATGCCGGCGACGGCGACGCCGCGGTGGTTGCCGCCTTCGGCGATGAGATAGGCGAACTTGTTCAAGATGCCGCTGTTGAAGTGCACGCAGCCGTTGTCCTGGTAGGCGGTCGACGCGCACTGCGCATCGGCGGCAGTAAGGACGTCGCCGTAGTTGTCCGGCTGGCCGCGGTTCAGAAGCGAGAACTTGGCGTTCCTGTTGAACATCGACCTGCCGTTCTCGTCCTTGAGATTGGGGTCCGATAAGGACCGCAGCGGCTCCGAGACGGAGAAGCCCGGCGCGCCCTCGCCGATCAGCCAGTTGCCGCCGTCGCCTTTGTTCTCGAACTCGATCAGAGTGCCGAAGATGTCGGCGAGCGACTCGTTCACCGCGCCCGGCTCGTTGAGATAGAGCAGGTTCTTCTCGTGCGAGATGACTCCGTGCGTCATCTCATGCGCCACGATATCGACCGCGTTGGCGTAGCCCGGCCCGTAGACCATCACGTCACCCTTGGGGCAGTCGTAGGACTTCTTGGTGCACCAGAACGCGTCCTGCGTGTTGCCGTGGTCGACGTAGGCCTCGAGCGGGGAGCCGCCCGAAGGCCCGGTGCCGTCATTGTCGTCGTAGCCGTCGCGGCCGAAGACGAGGAAGTAGAAATCACGGACAAGACCGGCATTGCGGAATGCCAGCAAGACGTCCGGCGAGACGCCTTCCGCGCGCATGCGCGTCTCCTCGTCGATCACCATCTTGCCGGGGAATGTCACGCCGTTCCCAAGGTCGTAGACGCGGCGCACCATGCCGGTCGGCTGGTCGCGATAGTAGTAGAAGGCCTCTTTCGTCATCGCATCGACGAAGATGCGGAAGGCATCGATCGAGACCATCCAGGCAAGCCGCGTCGGCCCCTTGCCGCTCTTGCCGATCAGCGCCGGGTCGAACACCATCAGCTCAGCCTTGGCCTCGGCCTTGTCGGGACTGGGTGCCAAGGGGAAGGCGCGCGAGGCGTCGGGCGCGGTGCTGATGATCTCGGCGAGCTTTGCGCGCGCGGTGGCGGTGGCGTCGGATTCGTTGACCTTCGGCGTCGTGTCGTCGATGGCGACGGCCGATGTCGTGCCGGAGAACTTGGTGACACCCAAAGAGCGCTCGACGACAAGCTTGGCGGACGAGCCGAATACCGGGACGCCGTTCACGCGCTGCTCGACGTGGGCGATGTAGCGGTCGGGGAAATCGGGGTCCTTGCGCCGACCGACGTACTCGCGCGTCGCCTGCTTGTTCTTGGTCGGAAACGCCGCGCGCACACCACCCTGGCCGAAATAGCTCTCGACCGCGCGCCGCGTCTCCTCCTCCGTCATTTCGCCGCCCAGACTGCGCGTCGCGCCGAGGGAGGCGCCGCCGGGGCTCGGGGCGAGGCCGCTGATGCTGGACGGAAGCCCGGTTGCCGGATTGATCGTGACCTTGAGATCGGGATTGGTGCGGCGAAGCTCGTCGATCGCCTTGTCGACCTCGGCCTTGACCTCCTTGGCCTCAGGCGAGACCGCGCTCTTTTCATCCGCAGCCGCTGCCGTGCTCGTCGCCAATGGAGACGCGTCTGCTCCGTCGAGCCGACCGGCAAGAGAGCGGGTGGGCCCTCCGGCGCCGGCCATCGGCAAGGCCGCCGTCACGACACCCGCGGTGTCGACGAGCTTGCGGCATTGCGTGATCGGCGCGCTGTCGGCGTCCGTCGACGCGGCCAGCACCTCGCCGTCCCGCTGGCCGAGACCGTTTTCGGTGAGCGCCACATCGTAGGGCTTCGTATCGGACCAGGTGAGGCCGAGGGCATCGATGTCGGCATGCTGGCGGCCGCTCATGGCGCGCGCATCCTTCATCGACGCTGCGCCGCGGCCGCTGCCGTTGATGTCGATCTGCGGCCAGAAACACTCGTTGTCGTCGACGACGCCGTCGCCGTTCAAGTCCTCGGTGAACGGCGCGTTGGTGGTCGCCGCGCTTTCTATGATGCCGAGCTGGCGCTTGAAGATCCTCAAGTCCGATTCGCCGACCTTGCCGTCGTTGTCGAGGTCGGCGGCGTAGCGCATGTTGACCGGCGAAAGGTCGACGACCGCTTCGAGGGCATCGATGGTGCCGGCAGCCTTGGAGCCTTCCTTCGGCGGCGTGGCCGATTTCTTGATGATGTCGGCGATCTCGGCGGGCTTCTTCGACGGATCGAGCTCGAAGAGGATCGCCGCCAGCGCCGCCACGTGCGGGGCCGCCTGCGACGTGCCGCTGCATACGCCGAAGCTGTCGCGGCCGCCGGCCAGCGTGCTCATGATGTCGACGCCGGGTGCCGCGACATGGCCGCCGGTGTTCGAGAAGCCGGCGCGGAAGCCATCGCGGTCCGTGGCCTCGACGACGATGATGTTCTTCGGGCTTTCTCCGGTGCTGCTATCCTGCGTGCCGGCCCAGGCGAAGGGAGATGCCCAGCGCGTGTCGAGCGGCGTGCCGCGGCCCTCGGAATCGTTGCCTGCGGCGACGACGAAGAGCACCTGGTCCTCGACGCGCTTTGCCATGTGCCGGATCAGATTCGACTGATGGAGAATGTGGAGCGCGAGACCGGGGACCTCGTTCGGGTCGATGTCGCCCAGGAGATTGCTGGCGACGAAGTTGTAGCCGAGGCTGATGTTGACGACGCGCATGTTGTCGGGGTTGGAGAAGTCCGTCCCCATGTTGCTCGTGACGTAATCCAATGTCTTGAGCAGCACGTCGTCGAAGAGGAGCGTATTGACCTCCCAGCCCTGATCGACGCCGGCAACGCCGGCATCGCCGATGATCTTGTCGTCGACGGCGATGGCATCGAGGCGCGCATCGGGAATCATGCCGTCGATGCCCGGCGTGTCGCCTTGCTTGGCACCCATGATGCCGGCGACATGCATGCCGTGGTGTGTCTCGCATCCGGCGTTGTGGAACGCGAACGGGCGGACGCCGATCATGGAGTTGAAGGGAACGGCCGGGTTCTCGGCAAAGCCGCCGTCGACGATGCCGATTTTCGGGTGCTTGAGATCGGGGTGGGCTTTGCGATAGCGGTCGAGGATGGTCCAGACGGCCGGCATGCGGATTGCCTTCAGGCCCCAGTTGCCGTCTTGCGCCTCTCCCGGAAGCCACTGCCAGCTGTACGTGTTGCCGTCGATCGTCACCTTGGCGCCGGCGGGCTTCGGCAGGCGCTTGGCACCCATCGTCGAGTTGACGAAGGCGCCGTCGACGATCGGCTCCTTGCGCAGATCCTGGATCAGCGGCGGCTCGAGAATCTGGTGGAGCTTCTCCTTGGGATCGGTGGAGGTTGCTCTTCCGGTTTGGCGAGGCTTCGGGTCGCGCTCGGAGCGCCTGGGCCACCGCCCGAAGGCTGCTGCAGCGGGTCCTGAACCTCGACCGTCATGACGCCGAGCTGGGCGATGAGCTTGGTGACGGTCAGGTTGTACTTCTTGAGAAGGGCGCTGATCTCCTTCTGGTTCGCCGACGGCTTGAGCTGGACGACGTAGCTGTTCTTCTTGGCGATCGGCACCTCGGCCTGGGCGACCTGCTGCATGCCGGAGATATCGGTGGCCGGGGTCAGCGAGCGTGTTTTCGCCGCGCCAGGCGTCGTCGTGCCGGCCTGCAGAATGCGCGCCGGGCCCAGCTCGTTCTCCGGCCCGCGTGACGAGCCCGAGAAGGAAGAGAATATCGACCCGAACCACGTCGAGCCGGCGTCCGATTTCTTCTTCTCGTCAGTCTTCGACGGGGCGCCGTCGGTCTTCGGCTTGATCCACTGGAAGTCCTGCTTCTCCGTAGGAGCAGCCGGTGCCGGGGCAGAGGGGGCCAGCGAGCGCGTCTTGGAGGGCGGCGGGGCCGGCGCGAAATTCTCCTCCAATGTGCGCTGGAGCTGCTCGTACTTCTTGTCCGCTTCAGCGGCCAAGGCATCCGAGACGGCGGGCATCATCAGCGCGATGACCAGTGCAAGTGTCGGTCTCGCCATGATCGTTGCTCCTATGCAAACCCCAGATCGCAGCGTCGCGATGCGATCGTACCACGCACGCGGCAGCACACGACGTTCCTGATCGCGCGTGCGCATGCAGCGCGTGTCACTTCTTCCAGGCCCAGTTCCACCACTCCGATGCCTTGTCCTTCGTCCACTGCCACCAGCCCTGCTGCTCGGGCGCGGGTGCAGGTGCGGGCGGCGGTGACGGCGCGGGCGCAGGCTCCGGTGCCGGAGCAGGCGCGGGTGCCGGCGCTGGCTCGGGCGTCGGAGTTGGAGTCGGCGCGGGTGCCGGCGGAGGTGCCGGCTCGGGAGTTGGCGCGGGTGCCGGCGGCGGGGGCTGCGGCGGCTCGGGAGCCGGAACGGGGGCAGGCGCCGGCGGTGCCGGCGGCACGGGTGCCGGCGCAGGCGCTGGCGGAGTAGGTGCGGGTGGCGTGGGGGCGGGCGGTGTTGGCGCCGGCGGAGCGGGTGCGGGCGGCGCGGGAGTTGGCGACGGCGTTGCCGCGCCCACCTCGAGAAGGGGATCGGCCATCAGATTGCCGTCGGCATCGATGCCGGGATCGAGGCCCTTGTCGCGCCTCAGCGCCGCAATCAGGGACGTGAATGTCGGCACGTAGACCTGAAGCGTCTCGCTGCCGACCTTGATGCGCTGGCGGACGTTGAAGTGGAGGTGAAGGCTGGTCGACGGCGTGCCGCCCATGTACTTGGAGACGCGTCCCAATACATCGCCCTGCTTCACCTTCTGGCCGGTTTTGACGGTGATCGATTTGGGATGCATGTGAAGGTAGAAGTAGTCCGTCCCGTCGGGTGCCTTGAGCTGCACCGTCGTGTTCGAGGTGACGTTCGAGATGATGCCATCGGTGACGGCAACGGCCTCCCACGTGTTGTCCTTGTAGGTCGGCGGACGGATGTCTTGACCTTGATGCCCGACGCCCGATGGGCAGAGCGGCATCGACCAGCCCCTGACCTCGCAATAGTTGTCGCGCTGCTTCATGGCGTCGTAGTTGCGCGGATCGCTTTCGCTGCCGCCGGCAGCGCCCTTGTTGTTCCAGCCGCCGCCGCCGTAGCCCCAGATCTGCGAATTCATGTGCGGGAACAAGCCCTGGCCGAGCTTCAGCGGGAAGATGATGTTGGCTGCGTACACCTTGCGATCGGCGGCGCGGCCGCGGCCCTTGTCCTTCTCGATAAGCTCGCCGGGAGGATAATAAGCGAAGCCGGGCCCGGCGGTTCCGGCGGCGGCGGTGTGGCCGGCGGCGTTGCGGGCGGAGGCGTGGCAGGTCCCGTCACCGGCCCCGGAGTCGGCGCGGGGGGCGCCGGCGTGGAGGGAGTCGTCGGCTCTGGAGCTCCGGGCGGCAGGAGACTGCAGCGCGCCAGCTCGACGGCACCGCTCGAGGCGGAGCACGGCGGCGAAATCACGCCACGCTCGCTCCGAGCAGAGCCTGCTCGAGAAGGCGGCGCAAAGCTCTGTCCCGCGAGCGACTGCACGAGCGCATACGTCGCGAGATCGCGGCCGGCGAGATTTGAAGAAGCGCTTGCGTTGGCGGGCAAAGTACCGCCGGCACGCTCCGACGCGTGGCCTCTCATGTTCGCCGCGGACGTTGCAATGAGCGCCAGACATGCGACGAGAGCGACAGACCAGCGAAATCTACGCGCCACCCACACGGAACTCCCCCTTATCAGACGTTCCAGTCTTTGCGCTGGTCTCATCTCAGTGGACCGATAATGCCCAAACACCATCGCCGTTGCAACGCGATGTCAAAAAGCCGACTGCGTGGCACGTGCCTTAGAACTTTGCGTCACGCACGTGACGCCGAGCAAAGCCAGAAATGAGCTCGGCGCAATCTCATTGCGGTGTGGCACCGCTGTCACCTGAGGGTGACGCCGGTGCCGACGGTGCGGACTCCTCCGGCAACAGCGAGCGCAGCGTCGCCCGTCCCTCATCGGTCAGGACGTTTGGATCAATCGGGGCAGCGAGCACGCGCCTGATCGTCGCCTGCACCGCGAGCGGCACGTCCTCGCCCGCTGGTGCGATCTGCTGCGGGCCGCCGAGACCGCCCGTGCTCGAGAACAGACCGCCCCAGTCGACGCCGATCGACGGTTGCGACCAAGCGCCGGTGATTTTCACCGGAATCGGGAAGGACGTCGGCGGCGGCACCACCTTGATGCGGATCTCCTGGTTGAGACGCTTCGCGGGCAGGTTGATGTCACCCTTCGAGCTGATCTCGACCTCGGAGCCGCCGAGCGCGAGGTCGGGCGAGCTTCGCAGCACGCCCTTCTTGATGTCGTACTGCGCTTCGAGACGCTGGAAGCTCGTCTTGCGCGCAACATCGAATGTCCATTTGCGCCACCACTGCGAAATCATCTGCCGAATGTCGAAGCCGCGCAGCGCGCCCGAGCCCATCCTGAACTTGGCTTTGCCCTCGAGCGTCGAGGCGAGCTGGCTTTGGTTCTGGCCCGACGCGGCGGCGGTGATCTCGACGTTCGAGGTGCCCGAAAGGAGCGGCTTGCCGGAGATCGCGCTCATGATCGCGTCGGCCGCGACATCGGTCATGGCCAATGCCACCTCGGCGCGCGGCGGCTCGGCGCGGCTGTCGACCTTTATGGTGCCTGTCGCGCGACCGTTGCCCATCTCGAGCGCTTCGAGCGTGGAATCGAGCCGCCCGTCCGTCAGGCCGGCTTTGACGCGGCCGTTCTTGAGATCGAGACCGCCGTAGGCAATCTCGCTCGCGGTGAAGATCACATCCAGGTCCAGAGCCTTGAGCGCGGCAAGATTGAAGGGCCGCTCGCTCCAAGCCGCCTGCGGCGCGGCTGCGAGCGCCTCAGGCTGCGCCGCGGCGCGGGCCGTACCACCGCTTTCGAGGGCTCTCAGCTCGCCCAGAAGATCGTCCCACGCGGGGGTCACCGCGATCTCCTCGCCCGCGCTGTCGGGCGCGAGAGCCTCAGGGGCGAGCCGCTGGCGGGTGCCCGTGAGCCGATTGAGATCGATGAGGTCGGCAGCGATCGTGCCTTCGAACTTGGGCCGCGGTCCCGTCAGGCCGAGCCGTCCGTCGAGGCGGCTCGAATTGCCGTTGACGATCACGTCGGTGGCCGCGAACAACACGTCCGACGGTGTCGCCTTGATCCTGCCCTCGAGCGTGGCCGCCAAGGGCTCTGCGGACGGCGTGACGTCGGCTCCGAGCCAGCGTGCGAGATCGAGAAGCGACCCCGTCGAGGCCTTGAGGTCGCCGGCTATCGCGCTCTTGTCAGAGAGGATCGCCTCGCCTGCGATCTCCGCTCTCCCGTGCTGCGCCTCGAGCGCTGCTCGGATGGTTGTCGGCTTGCCGTCAGCGGTAGCGCGGTAGTCGGCGAGAGCCATGCCGAAGGAAACCCGCTCGCCGCGGTGGCCGAACTGCCCCTTGACCTCGGTGACACCGGTTTCCGGCACGACCGCCATTTGGGCGTCGATCTCATCGACAGCGCCTTGCGTTCCCGTCTTGGCGCTCGCAAAGCTCACGCGGCCCTTCGCGACCGACGTCATTCGCGGCAGCGCGAGCGGAGCCGCCGTGTCGTCGCCCGTGCGCTCGATGACCCAGTTCTTCACGCCCGTGCCATCTTCTTGAAGATTGAGCTCGGGCTTCACGATCACGAGGTCTACGACGTCGGCCTCACCCTTGATGAGCGGCCACACCTTTATCTTGGCCTTGACGGATGCGGCGCGGAAAAGGTCCGGTCCGGGCATGGTCGGAGGGTTCGACAGGGTGACGTTCTCGAGCGTGAGGAGAGCGTCCGGCCTGAATGCGAGGTGCGCGCCGCCGATCGTGACCGTGCGCCCGATCGATGCTCCCGCCATTTCCGCGAGCTTGTTTTTCAGAAGCCCGATGGGCGGGAACGCCACGAGGAGCGCAAGCGCGACGACAATACCGAGCAGCGTCACGCCCACCAGGCGCACGGCTCTGCCGAGGCGCGAGCGGCCAGTCGCTGGTTGGCCGGCCGCAGCCGTGCCTGAATCGGCCGTCAGGGTGCTCTCTGTACTCACTAACGTTCGCCCCTCGCGCTCGGCGCCGCGTCTGTCGATACTATTTGGGACAGGCGCGTTC
Organism: uncultured Alphaproteobacteria bacterium; assembly: GCA_963716835.1. GTDB lineage: Bacteria > Pseudomonadota > Alphaproteobacteria > Rhizobiales > Hyphomicrobiaceae > Hyphomicrobium_C. Next base: position 69,655 of record CAVQUQ010000014.1, read on the forward strand.
AAGCATGGCTTGGGGACGGCGCTGCTATCGTGACGCGCTAAGTTGCAATTTCGCCCGGCCGCGCACTTGCTTCGCCTCACTCGGCGCATATCGAAATACGCCAGCCTTGATCGCCTCTCCTGCCCACGGGTAGAGTGGCGCGACGTGTAAGCGAGGTGCGCCGCGGCCCTCAGACGATTGTCGGGAGAAATACCCATGTTTTTCATCGACGCGAGAGCAGTCCGTGTGGCGTCGGTCGCCGGATTCGTCATGGCGGCGTTTACGCTGGCGCAGTCGCGCGAGGCGGCGGGCGCAGACAAGCTTCTCGCCGTCGATTGGGGAAATTCGGAAATCGCGAACTTCGTCAAGGATCAGGCGGCCAATCCCCGGCGCTCGCTCGGGCCGGCCGCCGACGACAAGCTCGCCAAGGTGAAGCTACCCGTGGTCGCCTTCGAGGGCATGCCGGGCGTGGTCGAGAAGACGTTCCGGCTCGGCCCGAAGCCGGCCGGAGAGCGCGACGTGGTCGTCGATGAGGACGACCCGGTCTGGTACCAGATCACCGAGCGCTACGGCGACATGACGGTGAGCGTCCAAGCCGACCTGCGCGTCCAGCACGAATTCCCGGCGGACTACCCGGTGTATGGCTCGGCGCGCCAGGGTGCGGCGCCGCAGGCGGGGCCCGAGGTCTCTGTGTTCGACGACGCGAACCCCGACGGTGTCGAAGGGCTGATCGCCGAGTACACGGTGATGAAGTTCGGCGTGCCCTACACGATCACCATCGAGTGCTCGGCCGCCGCCAAGGACCAGTGCCGCGACACCAGCCAGATCTCCAAGGACAGCGACCTTCTTAAGATCATTCGCGCCAACCCTCCGCAGTAGGCAGACGGCATGTACGGCCAGCGCGCGGGCCGACGTGCATGACAATCGAGTCCATTCGGATATGAAGCCGGCGTCGCTCAAGCGCCTCTCCGAGCTTTCGGTCGGCCTCCTGATCGTGATCGTTATTCGATCGCTAGGTGAGGTTTTCCGCCTTAGCTACGTCTACGGCGACGCTCTCACTTTGGCTCAGGCCATGCCGTTCGTAACCGGCGCCGAGATTGCGGCCGTCGCCGCGATCCTGACGTTTTTCCTTTTTTGCATTCAACGCCATCTCATGGCGATCATCGGGACTGCTGCGACAGTCGTGGGCCTCGTGATCTACAAAGTTCTCGTGGTCGGCTAAGCGAGCCCACTCTATCCGGCAGACGACGGCGCTCGCAGCCCGCCAAGCCTGATCACGTCGTCAGATTTCCGGCGATGGCTACGCGCGAGCTCGCGGGCGGTTCGCTTGCCAGGTCGGGCCCCACCGGCACGCCGTGCGTCATGGCGCGGATAGCCCCGTCCTTCGCACCCGAGATCATGTTCTGGGCGAGGAGGCAGGCGCCCGCCTCGCGATCCGACGTGACCATGATGCCGATGCGGGCGTTGCGGATGAGGTTCTGCGTTACGGCGACGTCGCGCATGAACTTGCCCCAGCCGACGACGATGCCGGCGCTCGGCGCGTTCTCGACGACGTTGCCGGTGACGACAGCATCGGCTTCGACACTGATGCCCTCGCCGCGCTTGTCGACCGGCTCGGCTTCGCGGCGCACGAGATTGCGGATCATATTGCCCTGCACGATGGCAAGGCGTCCGCCTTCGTTGAAGTTCGTGACGGCGATGCCGCTCGCGGCGCCATCGACGAGATTGTTGGCGATCAGGGCACCCTCGAAGCCGAACTCGGCGTAGAGCGCGACCTCGCCAATTTTGGCGCAGCTGTTCGAGATCATCTGAACGTTGGATGCCGCGTTGGCGCGGATCGCGGAATAGGCGCAATCGACGATGCGGTTGGCGCTCACCAGCACGCCACCGGCGCGGAATACGTTCACTCCGTTGCCGTTCTCGCCGCTGCCGCCGGCGCGCGCCTCGACGCGCTCGATGCGGTTCGAGGCGACGATCGTCCCGTCCTCGCCCTCCGTGTCGCGCCAGACCTGGATGCCGTTGTTGCCGCAGTCGCAGACGACGTTGTGGGCGATCTCGAGGCCGGCGGCATTGCGCGAGAGAACGCCAGCCTGCGAAATGTGCGTGATGGTGCTGTCCGTGACGCGTCCCGAGCAGCGATCGAGCGAGATGCCGTTGAGGAGACCGCGACGCACTTCGACATTGCGGATCACGAGCGCCTTGCAGTCGACCGCCGTGACGAGGCCATCCGCTTTGCCGGGATCGAGCGGCAGCAACCCGCCATCGAGCACAAGTCCTTCGAGCCCGACGCCTTCCGCGTCGCGTGCGGTGATAAACGCCGTGCCACCGGTGAATTCGAGCGTCGTCTTGCCGTAGGCGCCGACGATGCGCGTTCCCGGCCGCAGCTCTAGGCGGCCGACGCGGAAATGTCCCGGCAGAAGGAGGAGCGGCGCACCGCGGCTGGCGCAGAGGTCGATGGCCGCTTGCACGGCCTCGGTCTGGTCGTCGCCGGCATTCGGCTCGAGCCGCGGCCCCGGGAAGTCCTGTTGCTCAACCGGCGTGACAACAGCCTCGGCAGCCGGTGCGCGAGGTCCGGCCGCGGCCGCGGTGGTGCCTGCAGCGAGGCCAAGGCCTGCGGCCAAAATGGACCGGCGGTCGACAGTCATGAAAAGAGCTCCGGGCGAACAATTGCGCACCCCGCGCGCGCATCATGCCGCAACCCGGTTAACGAGGCTTAACGCCCGGCTCCATTTCCGTCCGAGCGGATACAGGGCGGCCGAGACAGGCGCGAATGATCTCGAGGCCACCAGCGAGCGCTCCTTCCCAGTCGAGACGGCCGCCTCGCGGCGGGAGGTCGCTACTCCGCCGCTCGAGGGAGACCGGTATGTGGACGAAGCCGATGGCCGGGGCGGCGCGGCCGTCGCCGGCGAGCGCGAGCGCCGTGTAAAGCGCGGTATTGCAGAGATAGGCTCCCGCATCGTTCGACAGGCGGGCAGGAAGGCCAAGCGCGCCGAGCCGGGCGACGATCTCCTCGGCCGGCAGATTCGCGGCGAGGCTGTCGGGGCCTTTCTCGACAATGCGAGGTCGCACGTGGCATCGCGCCCGCTGCATCAGGCGAGGCGGTCCGGACATTGCGCGCGAGCGTCTCGATGACAAAACCGGTTGCGCGTTCAGACACTCCGAAGTGCAGACCGAGGCAGGGCCGCTCGCGCGCGTAGTGCGCCGCGAGCCGGTCTGGCGCGGCATCCCATTCAACCGGCAAGATGCGGGCGACGACGCGGTGGGCACGGAAGCGGCGCGCCACAAGATGGGCGAGCTTCGGCACCAGGATCGCGCTCGCATTCTCCTGCACGCCCGGAAACGGGCCAAAGCCCGTGAGCAGAATGGTCGCGCGCCGCCGCATTGCACATAGATAGCGGGTCGCACAGTGGTCTCAAAGGTGCCATGGCACTAGAATAGGCACCTCGGGCGCCGGGACGGACGTCCAACGTTGCGTCACGACGCGGGGCCACGATGACGCCTTTGCGCGCCATCGCCGGCCACGCAAGGTGAACCTAAGCTATCGTATTTGCTTCGGAAAGTTGCCTTTTACGAGGGGAAGCAACGCCATGCCCGACATCCCTGTCGTTGCCATCATAGCGCTGGGCGCCGTCGTGGCGGTCATTCTCTACGTACTGCTCTGGCGGGCAACCACCGCCCGGTCGGTCGGCGCAAAGCTGCTCGCCCGTGTCGCGCTTCCGATTTTTATCGTCATCCCGGCGCTGCTGCTCGCCGCGCTCAGCTACCACTCCGCAGACCTGACCGGCGCGGCTCCGCCGTCCGCAAGCTCTCCGGCACCGGAAAATTATCGATCCGCGCCCGCGGAACCCACGGACGAATGCGACCAAAGCGATCGAGGCCGAGAAGGCCAAAGAGGGAGCGACGCGCCGCTACGAGATGCAGCGCGAAGAGGAAGAGGGCGCGATGAAGCCGGGCGCTCCGGCGCCGCCCGACGACGAACATGCCCGGCACCGCTGCGCCGTGCCGATGCCCCCGCCGCACCAGACGGACCGGCGTCTGAGCCGCACGCCTACGCTCCCAAGAAAGCGAAGCCGAACGGTGGCAGCGAGCCGCCCGAAGCCGTCGACCAGGAGAGCCCGGCGACTGTCGATGAGAGTCGCGCCTGGGGCAGGTGAGCCTCCGCCGACCACGATGGGGCAGCCCGCGCCACCGCCGGCTTCGGAACCTGCGCCGGTCGGCGCGGCGCCGCCGCCGCCGCCCGCGGCCTCGATGCCGCCGGAGCCGCCGGCGACGCGCGGCGTCGATCTCGATGCGAAGTCGGGCGGCGGTGGGGGCGGCAGCGGCAGCGCGTCCGCGCCGAGCGCTCCGGCCCCGCCGCCGGAGGATTGGGACATCGTGCCCGTCTTCTACGGCACGGACCGGAGCACGGTCGAGAACGCCAAGCGCCTCGACTACGGATCGGGACGCGGGCGGCGCCTCGAGCTCGGCCGGGCGCTCGTCACCGTGCCCAAGCTGCACAAGGTGCCGGCCATCGAGCGGCCGTGGGCGATCCGCATCCCCTACCTCAACGTGACGCTCTACGAGGAGGCCGAGGACCCGAAGAGCCACTTCACGATGAAGGAGATCAACAAGCTCTACGCAGGACGAGTTCCTGGCGCTGGTGCGCGAGCGGCTCGCGGCGTCGAAGACCTACAAGGACCACGCCTTCATCTTCGTCCACGGCTACAACACGAGCTTCGACTACGCGCTCTACCGCACGGCGCAGATCGCCTACGACTTGAAGTTCGACGGCGCACCGTTCGCCTACAGCTGGCCGTCGGGCGGCGGGCTCGCGAGCTACACCTACGACCGCGAGAGCTCGGGCCAGGCCGAGCCCTACCTCAAGCAGTTCATCGAGCTCGTGATCAAGCAGACGGGTGCCAAGTCGGTCAGCGTCATCGCGCACAGCATGGGCAACCAGCCGACGCTGCAGGTGTTGAAGGATCTCAAGGCGTCCAAGCCCGAGGGCGTGATCATCAGCCAGATCATCCTCGCGGCGCCCGACGTCGATCGCGACAACTTCGAGAACATCGCCGACAGCATCCAGGGGCTCGCCAACGGGCGTGACGCTCTATGCGGCATCGAACGATCGCGCGCTCATGGTGTCGCGAAACTTCTACGGCGGCATCCCGCGCGCGGGCGACGTGCCGCCGACGGGTCCGCTTGGTGCTGCCCGGCGTCGACACCATCGACGTCACGGCCGCGAGCATGGACAGCCTCGGCCTCAACCACTCGGGCTATGCGGAGAACAACGCGCTCCTGGCGGACATCGGGCTCTTGATCCAGTCGGGTACGCGGCCGCCCGGGACACGCTCGCCGACGCTCGAGCAGATCACAACCGCCAAGGGTCCTTACTGGCGCTACCGGCCGCGGTAAGGCCGCCCAGCGAGGGAGTGAACAATTCGTTTACCGGCATTTGCGACAGTCGGCTGCTCCCAATGGGCGCAGCGAGGTACGCTATATGCCTTCATTCGGCCCTGAACGCGACGCGATCCTGGCCATGCTGGGGCTCGCGCTCGCAGTCCTTCTCGCTTCGCCCGCTCCCGCCTGCGCCGGAGAAGCGGCCGTCGCCGCAGCGACACCCGACGCGGCAGCTTCCCAGGACTACTACACACGCCGCGCAAACGAGACCCTGAAGCAGGACGAGAAGCTCAACGCGATCGCGCCGCATCCGCTGGCGGCCGCCTATCCCAATCACAGCGTCGTCGTCTGTGACGCGGGCTGCGCGAGCGAGCGCGGCGCCGAGGTGGTGTTCATGGAGCGGCGGCAGGCCGCGGCTCAGGCGTCATCGGCGCTGAGCGTCCCTGTGAAGCCGGCGACGACGATCGATTGCGTCGGCGGCTGCTACGATACGCCGAGGCGCTATGAGGCGGCGCGGATGACTGGGCTGCCTGCGGCGCGGCCGGCGCAAGCGAAGCTCCTAAATCCAGATCGCGAGCCGTTCGATCCGCGATACTGATCAGGCCTGAGACACGCCGCGCGGCGGCTCAGGTTTCCAGCGCTTTCCTGAGCTTTTCCGCGTTGGCGGCAAGCACCTCCGGCTTCTCCATGCCGCCGCCATGAGGCTTGAGCGGCACGCCCTCGTGGCGCGGGATGACATGGAAGTGGAGATGAAACACGCTCTGTCCGCCCGCGGCCTCGTTGAACTGGATGATCGAGATGCCATCGGCGGCGAAGGCCTGCTTCGACGCCCGCGCGATCCTCTGCACGACGGGCATGACGCGGGACAGCACCGCCGGGTCGGCGTCGAGGATGTTGCGGGAGGCTGCTTTCGGAACGACGAGCGCGTGCCCGGGCGCTTGCGGCATCACATCCATGAAGACGACGGTGTCGGCGTCCTCGTAGACCTTGTGCGACGGGATCTCGCCGCGCAGGATCTTGGCGAAGATGTTGTTCTCGTCGTAGGTCATCGCACCCGCCTCGGCTGAGAATTGCTCAGGCCCCATAAGCGGCAGGTGCCGGACTTCGTCAAGAAGGCTCGCGTACGGGACGCCTACTCGCAAGAGGTCGGCTTGGCCTTCCTATAGGGCCCGTGCTCGCGCAACAGCTCCGAGACTTCCTCGACCTCGGCGCGCTCGGCCTCGAGATAGCGGGCAACGGCCGCTCGCCAAGCCCTCATCGGCAAACCAGTGCAGCGAATAGGTCGTCTCGGGGAGATAGCCGCGCGCGAGCTTGTGCTCGCCCTGCGCTCCGGCTTCGGCGCGCGCGAGGCCGTGGGCAATCGCGTAGTCGATCGCCCGATAGTAGCAGAGCTCGAAATGCAGGAAGGGGTGGTGCTCGATCGCGCCCCAGTAGCGCCCGTAAAGGCAATCGCCGCCGATCACGTGGAGCGCGCCGGCAATGTATCTTCCGGCCCGCTTCGCGAAGACGAGCAGGCAGCGCTCGCCCATGCGCTCGCCGAGAAGAGAGAAGAAGCGGCGGTTGAGATAGGGGCTGCCCCACTTGCGGCTGCCGGTGTCCATGTAGAAGGCGAAGAAGGCGTCCCAGTGCGCCTCCGTGATCGCGCTCCCCGTCACATGCTCGATCTCGATGCCCGACACCGTGGCCTCGGCGCGCTCACGGCGGATCGCCTTGCGCTTGCGCGAGGCGAGCGTGGCCAGGAAATCGTCGAACGAGCCGTAGCCCTGGTTGCGCCAATGGAACTGCTGGTCGGTGCGTTGCAGGAAGCCGAGCGCTCCCAGGCGTCTCCATTCGCCCTCGGTCGCGAAGGTGACGTGCAGCGATGAGACGCCGAGGCGGCGGGCGACGGTGACGGCGGCGCTGGCCAGGAGCTTCTCGCCCATCTCGGCTTGCGCGCCGGGCTTGACCAGCAACCTGCGCCCGGGCACCGGCGTGAAAGGCACGGCGCATTGCAGCTTCGGATAATAGTCGCCGCCCGCTCGCAGGTAGGCGTCGGCGAAGGCGTGATCGAACACGTACTCGCCGCGGCTGTGCGATTTGACGTAGAGCGGCATGGCGCCGAGAAGCGCGCCTGCGCCATCCTCGACCACGAGATGCTGCGGCGCCCAGCCGGTGCCGGGACCGACAGTCGCCGCGTCCTCGAGCGCGTCGAGGAAGGCGTGCGAGACGAACGGATTGATAGCTCGCCGCTTCGGGATTGGCGCAGGCGTCCCAGGCCGCCGCATCGATGTCGGCGATGCGGGGCACGGTTCGCGCGAGCTTCTTCTCGATGTCGCCCAGGGTCCGCGTTTCCTTCGCTCCGGCGCCATTTTAGCATGGGGCCGGAGCAAGACTAACGTGCCGGCAGGATATGGGCACGGCGGCATCGGCGCGCAACGGCGGCCAGGGCTTCAGCCGGCGGGGGCGGCGGGCTCGCTCGTCTCAGGCTCACCGCGCCAGTCGAACTGGCGCTCGCGCTCGGGATGCAGCGAGCGGTAGGGAAGCGGAATCTTGGTGTCGGTCGTGCCGATCTTGCGCTTGAACTGGATGGTGCGGATGATCTCGCGGATGCGCGGCTGGATCTCGGTGCGGAAGCGCGTGCCGTTGAACACGCCGTAGTGGCCGACGCCCGGCTGCACGTAATAATAGTGCTCGTCGACGGGAATGTTCGGGCACAGGTCGTGCGCCGCCTCGGTCTGGCCGAGGCCGCAGATGTCGTCGCGCTCGCCTTCGACGGTCATGAGCGCGGTCTTGCGGATCGCCTTGCAGTCGACCGGTACGCCGCGATGCATCATCTTGCCGTCGGGCAGCAGGTGATCCTGGAAGACCGTCTTCACCGTCTGCAGGTAGAACTCCGCCGGGAGATCCATGACGGCGAGGTATTCCTCGTAGAAATCGCGGTGCTGCTTGACGGAGTCGCAGTCGCCTTTGACGAGGTGCTCGAACAGCTTCATGTGCGCCTCGGTGTGGCGCTCGAGATTCATGGTCATGAAGCCGGTGAGCTGGATGAAGCCCGGATAGACCCGGCGCATGAAGCCGGCGTTCGGCCACGGCACCTGGTTGATGACGTTGCTCTCGAACCAGCTCAGCGGGCGCTCCTGGGCGAGCTTGTTGACCGCCGTCGGATTGCGCCGGGTGTCGATCGGGCCGCCCATCAGCGTCAGCGACGCCGGCTGGCAGGGATCGTCGCGGGCGGCCATCACGGCCGCCGCAGCGAGCGCCGGCACCGCCGGCTGGCAGACGGCCATGACATGCGTGTTGGGCCCGAGGAACTGCACGAACTCGATGATGTAGTCGATGAAGTCGTCGAGATCGAAGCCGCCTTCGTAGACGGGCACGTCGCGGGCATCGACCCAGTCGGTGATGTAGAGGTTGTGCTCCTTGATCATGGCCTGGACGGTGCCACGCAGCAGCGTCGCGTAGTGGCCCGACATCGGCGCCACGAGCAGCACCTTGGGATCGTAGCGCTTGCCGACGACCGTCTCGTCGCGGTCGAAATGGAGGAGATTGCAGAACGTCTTCTTCAGCACGATCTCCTCGCGCACCGGCACCGTGAGCCCGTGCACGCGCGTCTCGGAGATGCCGAACTCCGGCTTGCCGTAGCGGCGCGTGACGCCCTCGAAGACCTCGCAGGCCGCGAGGATGTTCTTCGCCCACTCGGTGCCTGCCAACGGATTGAAGGGCAGCTCGAGCTGCGCCTTCAGCGCCCGCATCCCGAACCGCAACGGCTGGAGGAGAGTATGCGCAAGCTCGTAGGCCTGATAATGCATGGGTGATCCCTCGCTGCTGCGGCGGCATCCACCTTTGCCGCAGCGCAGCGAAGGGTAGGACAGCGCTTAAGAGACTGCCGGTCAAGGCTACATTCTGCTTAATTATCGTGCAGTTAATGCCCTAAGATCAGGCCATTGTACAAGTGTTGTGCCTTGACCGGCCGTCAAGCTGCGGGGCAGCATTGCTGCAACGCGCAACTCAAGCTCGCACTGTTGCGCGACGCCAAAGCCCCGCGGCGAGTATCCGGCCCCCAGCGCGAGCCATAAGAGCGACCTCGCCGATGGCCATCCTCACCAGCCTGCACCACTCGACGCGCTACCTCTACGACCGGCCGGTGCAGCTCGGGCCCCAGGTCATACGCCTCAGGCCGGCTCCCCACTGCCGCGTGCGCGTGCCGAGCTACTCGCTCAAGGTCACGCCGGAGAACCACTTCGTAAACTGGCAGCAGGATCCGCACGGCAACTGGCTCGCCCGTTTCGTGTTCCCGGAGAAAACGACCGAGTACACGATCAACGTCGATCTCATCGCCGAGATCGCGGTCATCAATCCGTTCGATTTCTTCGTCGAGCCGAGTGCGGAGGAATTCCCGTTCACGTACTCGCCGGAGCTCAAGCGCGAGCTCGTCTCGTACCTCGAAGTGGCGCCGGCGGGCCCGCAGCTCGCGAAGTTCGTGGCCAGCATCCCGCGCAAGCCGAAGCGCACGATCGATTTTCTCGTCGAGCTCAATGCGCGGCTCAACAAGGAGATCCGATACGTCATCCGGATGGAGCCCGGCGTGCAGACGCCGGAGGAAACGCTGACGCTGGCCTCGGGCTCATGCCGCGACTCGGGCTGGCTTCTGGTCGAGACGCTGCGCCACCTCGGTCTCGCCGCGCGGTTCGTGTCGGGCTACCTCATCCAGCTCAAACACGACCTCAAGGCGCTCGACGGTCCGTCGGGCACGGAGCACGATTTCACCGACCTGCACGCCTGGGCCGAGGTGTACCTCCCGGGCGCCGGGTGGATCGGCCTCGATCCCACGTCCGGGCTCTTCTGTGGCGAAGGGCACCTGCCGCTCGCAGCCACGCCGCACTATTCGTCGGCGGCGCCGATCACGGGTCTCGTCGATGCGGCAGGAGTGGAATTCGGCTTCGATATGAAAGTGGCGCGCATCTCCGAGAAGCCGCGCGTCACGTTTCCATTCTCCGACGAGGCCTGGAGCGATCTCGTGGCGCTCGGCGTCCGCGTCGACCGCGATCTCGAAAACGAAGACGTGCGCCTCACCATGGGCGGCGAGCCGACGTTCGTCTCGATCGACGACTATGAATCGGCCGAATGGACGACTGCCGCCGTCGGCCCCGAGAAGCGCGTGCGCGCCGACGAATTGATACGGCGCCTGCGCGACCATTTCGGACCCGGCGGCTTCCTGCACTACGGGCAGGGCAAATGGTATCCGGGCGAGTCGCTGCCGCGATGGACGTTCGGGCTCTACTGGCGGCGGGACGGGAAACCCATCTGGCGCAATCCCGAGCTCATCACGCGCGAGGGCACGAACACCGTGCAGTCCATCGAGAGCGCACAGAAGTTCTCGGACGGCATCGCCGAGCGGCTCGGCGTCGGCAAAGAGCATGTCATGGCGGCCTACGAGGATCCGGCGCATTGGATCGTCAAGGAAGCTCAGCTTCCGGTCAACGTCGACCCGATCGACAGCAAGCTCGATGATGCGGAAGAGAGGGTGCGGATCGCACGCGTATTCGATCGCGGGCTCAAGCAAGCGTCAGGCTTCGTGCTCCCCATCCAGCGCTGGCAATCGCGGGCCGGCAAGGGCTGGATGAGCGAGAAATGGAAGACGCGGCGCGGCCGGCTGTTCCTCGTCCCGGGCGATAGCCCGCTCGGGTTGCGCCTGCCGCTCACTACGCTGCCCTGGATCCCGCCGGCGGCCTATCCGCGGATCGTGGAGGACGATCCCTTCCTCGAGCGCGGCCCGCTGCCCGATCCCGACGCCGTGATGCAAGTCTACCGGCGCGTCGGCGACAATCCTTACCGCCAGCCATTCCCGCTCGACCATGAGATCGAGGGGGCTTCGGTGCGGACGGCGATGGCGATCGAGCCGCGCGAAGGAAAGCTCTGCGTGTTCATGCCGCCGCTCGCCGCGCTCGACGACTATCTCGAGCTGCTGGCGGCGGTCGAGGCGACCGCTACCGAGCTCGGCTTGCCCGTTCAAATCGAGGGCTACCCGCCGCCGGGGGACCATCGCCTCAGCGTGATCAAGGTCACGCCCGATCCCGGCGTCATCGAGGTCAACATTCATCCGTCGAGCGGCTGGCGCGAGTGCGTCGAGACCACGCTCGTCCTCTACGAGGAGGCGCGCCTGTCGCGGCTCGGCGCCGACAAGTTCATGGTCGACGGACGGCACACCGGGACCGGCGGCGGCAATCACGTGGTCGTCGGCGGCACCAGTCCGGCGAACAGCCCGTTCCTGCGCCGCCCGGATCTCCTGAAGAGCCTCATCGTCTTCTGGCAGCGCCATCCGTCGCTGTCGTACCTCTTCTCCGGCCTGTTCATCGGGCCGACGAGCCAGGCTCCCCGCGTCGACGAGGCGCGCCACGAGGGGCTCTACGAGCTCGAGACGGCACTCGCCCAGGTGCCGCCGCCCTCGGCCGGCACCGCGCCGGCGCCGTGGGTCGTCGACAGGCTGTTGCGCAACCTGCTCGTCGATTCGTCCGGCAATACGCATCGCAGCGAAATCTGCATCGACAAGCTCTATTCGCCGGATTCGACCACCGGCCGTCTCGGTCTCGTCGAGTTCCGCTCGTTCGAGATGCCGCCCGATGCACGCATGAGCCTCGCCCAGCAGCTCCTGCTCAGAGCCCTCATCGCCTGGTTCTGGCGCGAGCCGCAGAGCGGGGAGCTCGTGCGGTGGGGCACGGCGCTGCACGACCGCTTCATGCTCGAGCATTTCGTGTGGGCCGACTTCGAGGGCGTGCTCGACGGCCTTGCGCGCGCGGGATACCCTTTCAAGACGGAATGGTTCGAGGCGCAGCGGGAATTCCGCTTCCCGTTCTACGGAAGCGTAGAGCACGGCGGCGTGAAGCTCAGCCTGCGCCAGGCACTCGAGCCGTGGCATGTCATGGGCGAAGAAGGAAGCGCGGGCGGGACCGTGAGATACGTCGATTCATCCGTCGAGCGGCTGCAGGTCAAGGCCGAGGGCCTCAACCCGACGCGCCACGTGCTCACCTGCAACAGGCGGCGCGTGCCGCTGACATCGACCGGCAGGGTCGGCGAGTTCGTCGCCGGCGTGCGGTTCAAGGCGTGGCAGCCCGCCTCCGGACTCCACCCTACGATCCCGGCACACGCCCCGCTCACCTTCGACATCATCGATACGTGGAGCAACCGCTCGCTCGGCGGCTGCGTCTATCATGTCGCCCATCCGGGCGGGCGCAGCTACGACACGTTTCCCGTCAACGCCTACGAGGCGGAAGCGCGCCGCCTTGCGCGCTTCCAGGATCACGGGCACACGCCGGGCGTCTTCTCCGCCCCGCCCTCCGAGAGCAGCGACGAGTATCCGACGACGCTCGATCTGAGACGGCCGAGCACATTATGAAAGCAAGAGGGCCGTGAGCAGCGAGCGAGCGGGAGCGGAAGAGAACCCTATCGAGCTCGAGGAGCTGCTCGAAGGCTATCGTCCGGCGCCGGGCACCTTCGACGAGATGATGGACGAGGGCGGGCAGGTCCGCCCGCACTGGCGCGCGTTCGTCTCAAAGCTCGCCGCGCTCGGGCGCGACGAGATCCGCTCGCGCTTCGAGGCCATCGACCGCTATCTCAAGGACTCCGGCGTCTTCTACCGTGTCTACGATGAGCCGGGCACGGGCGAGCGGCCCTGGCCCTTGAGCCACATGCCGCTCATCATCGCGCCCGAGGAGTGGAAGCAGATCGAGGCCGGCGTCGTCCAGCGGGCACGGCTCATCGAAGCGGTGCTGGCGGACTGCTACGGCAAGGCGCGGATTGTCGCCGAGCGACGGCTGCCGGCCGCAGTTGTCGCCGGGAGCCCGGACTATCTCAGGCCTCTCGTGAATGCGATGCCCGAGGGCACGCGCCACCTTTTCCTCTACGCGGTCGATCTCGGCCGCAGCCCTGGCGGCTACTGGTGGGTGATCCGCGACCGGGCGCAGGCGCCCTCCGGCCTCGGCTATGCGCTCGAGAACCGCATCGCGCTGTCGCGGTCGATCTCGGGCATCTACCGCTCGTACGATGTGGCGAAGCTCGCGCCATTCTTCGATCTTCTGCGCTCCGGCCTGGCGCGCCTGCGCGAGCCGGGCGATGCCGGCACCTGCCTGCTCACGCCGGGCCCGCACAACGAGACCTACTTCGAGCATACCTACCTTGCGCGTCACCTCGGCCTGCGACTGGTCGAAGGCGTCGACCTGACGGTGCAGGAGGACAAAGTCTACCTCAGGACCGTCGCCGGACTGCGCCGCGTGAATGCCCTTCTCCGCCGCGTCGACGGCGAGTTCGCCGATCCGCTGGAACTCAACGGCAGCTCGCACCTCGGCGTGGCCGGGCTCGTGCAAGCCATCCGCCAGGGCAACGTGGTGCTTGCCAATGCGCTTGGGTCCGGGCTCGCCGAGGCGCGCGCGCTTCGCGGCTTCCTGCCGGCGCTCGCGGAACCGTTGCTCGGCGAGCACCTCATGATGCCGAACGTCGCGACGTGGTGGTGCGGTCAAGAGGCCGAGCGCGACTACGTCATGGACAACATCGACCGGCTCGTCGTCGCGCCGGCCTTCACGCGCACGGTCGCCGGCGCACTTTCCGACGGACCCTGGGTGATGGCGCAGACGAGCCCGGCCGAGCGCAGCCAGATCGTGCGTGCGATCGAGACGCGCGGCGTCGATCTCGTCGGGCAGGAGACCGTCACGCTGTCGACGACGCCGGCATGGGCCGACGGGCGGCTCGAGCCGCATCCCTTCATCTTCCGCGTGTTCGTCGCCGCCACCGAGAACGGCTACGCAGTCATGCCGGGAGGATTTGCGCTGATCGGCGACAAGAACGACGTGCGCGCCGTCTCGATGCAGCGGGGCGCGCGCTCAGCCGACGTCTGGGTACTCTCCGAGGGGCCGGTCGCCCAGACCACGGCGCCCTCCGTGCCACGGCAGGTTCCGATCCGCAGGGCCACCTCGGCGCTGCCGAGCCGGGCGGCGGACAATCTCTTCTGGCTCGCCCGTTACATCGAGCGGGCCGAGGATACGCTGCGGCTCGTCAGGGCGCTTGCCGTGCGACTCTCGGAGCGGCGCGAGGCGCGACGCGCGGACACGATCGGGCTTGCCGATCTGCTCTTCAGAAGGGGTGCTGCGCCCAGCCCTCCGGTGCCGGGGGACCTCGGCCAGAGCGCCGCTTCGGCGATGTTCGGCAGCGGGCTCGACGGCGCCTTGCCGGCGCTGGTCGCGGCGGCGCGGCGCGCCGCGTTCGTGATCCGAGACCGCTTCCCGAGCGATGCCTGGCGCGCACTCGAGGATCTCAGCGCTTTCAGCCTGAGCTTGAGCGGCGGCGCGGGATCGCCGCGCGAGGTCTACGACAAGGCGAATACCGCGCTCAGAATGATCGCAGCCGTCAACGGCTTCCAGCTCGAGAACATGAACCGGCTCGCGGGATGGAATTTCCTGAAGCTCGGCATCAGCATCGAGCGCGCGCTCGCGACGTGCCGCTATGTACGCCAGTTCGGCGTCGCGGCGAATGCCTCGCCCGAGGAGCTCGACCTCATCCTCGAGCTCGGCGACACGCAGATCACCTACCGCATGCGCTACCCGTTCGGCGCCGCGGTGGCGCCGGTGCTCGATCTCGTGCTGCTCGACCGCAGCAATCCGCGCGCGCTCGCCTTCCAGCTGTCGCGCATCAGCGTGCACCTGAACGCCTTGCCACTGCTGCCCCCCGACAACCGCCCGACACCGGCTCTTGCCACATCCGAGCGCCTGCTCGCGACCGTCTCCGCTCTCGACCCGGCGAATGTTCGCGCCGTGACCCTGCTCGGCATCGAGAACGAGCTGATGCGCTCATCAGAAGAGATCTCGGAGAGCTACTTCCGCGTCCGGCGGCCAGCCGTACCAAGGAGCGTGGTGCCGTGATCTACGAGATACGCCAGCTCATGCGCTATTCGTACGGCTCGTACGTCCCGGTCGCGCGCCATCTCATGCGGCTCAAGGCGCTCTCCGGGCCTGCGCTCGACGTGCTGGAAGGCGACATCCGCATCGATCCCGCGCCTGCCGAGCGCGCCGATGCCGTCGACTTCTTCGGCAACGGCATCACGCATTTCAGCATCAGGGAGCCGCACAATGTGCTGGCAATCGAGAGCCGTGCTGTCGTCGATCTCAAGCCCCAAGCCGAAATCAGCGGCCACCGGTACGCCGAGCTGGGAGGACATTCGGCTCTCCGCATTCTCGTCGACGAGCCTCGAATCGCGCGCGCCGGTGCATTTTCTCTTTCCCTCGCCCGACGTTCCGATCGATGAGGCGATCACGACCTATGCGGCGCAAAGCTTCACCGCGGGCCGGCCCGTGCTCGAGGCCGCGATCGATCTCATGAACCGCATGCGCGCCGATTTCACGTATGACCCGGTCGCAACGACCGTCATGACGCCGGCACGATCGGCCTTCGACCTGAGACGCGGCGTGTGCCAGGACTTCGCTCACATCATGATCAGCGGCATGAGATCGCTCGGCCTGCCGGCCGCCTATGTCAGCGGCTACCTGCGCACCATTCCGCGCCCGGGACAGCCGCGCATCCAGGGCGCCGATGCCATGCATGCCTGGGTGTCCGTCTGGTGCGGAGAGGACGCCGGCTGGCAGGGGCTCGATCCAACCAACGCAGTCCGGGCCGGCATCGACCACATCCCACTCGGCTTCGGACGCGATTACAGCGATGTGTCACCGCTGGACGGCATCATCGTCGACGCAGGCAGCCATTCAGTTGCCGTCGCCGTCGACGTGGCGCAGCGCGCTTAGCCCGCGTGCAGACCGGACTTGCCGATCAGGCACAGGCAATTGCTCACACTAGGGACTTGGCGCCGCGCTCAACAAATCGACGATACGCTTTTTCACGCAGCTGTTGTCGCGAATGACGCGCACGACATCGTTGGGTCTGGCGTCTTCCGGGATTTTCGTATCGCACAGATCGGGACGCCCGAGCATCAAGCGCACGATGTCATCGGTGATGCGCGAGATCTTCCAGCCAAGCGGCAATTGAAACGAGTCCTGGTGGAGGTTGACGGCGAGCACCTTCGACGGCCGGCCTCGACCTGCGAGATCTTCGGCATGGGCGTTCGGCTCGATCTCGTCAATGGCGCGGGTCACTGCCCGGAATGCCAGCTGCCCGCGCACGCTGAGAAGCGCGGTTGCCGGGGCGACGACGTCGCTGAACCTCGTGCCGTCCTCGACCGTCGAGAAATCCGGATCCGTATTGGCATCGGTCAGCAGCACCAAATGGAGGTCGACCGCCAGGCCGCCCTCTTTGACGTGCTTCGCCAGCGCCTCGTAAAGCTCATGGGCCGTCGTCGCGCCGGAATTGTCCACATACCCGCCGTCGACGAAGTTCCAAAGCTTCTGGTCAGTACGCCCGATCTGTTGAGCGTATTGCCGCCAGGAGGGAACGATGCCGGGAAAGCGGGCGCTGACGAAGGCCGCCTCGATCAGCGAAAGGGAAGGATTGATGTCGATGCCCTGGGTGGCAAAGTCTCCCTTGCCATCTTTGGACTTGTAGAAGCTATCGAGCGTGCCGTCGCTGATGGCGTGAAGCGGGAACGGCGCAAATGCGGCTCGAAAGCCGGTCTCGACCCATGTTGCGGCGAGGATCAGCGCAGGCGCCGGGGCGTCGACCCGCCATTGGCCGTCGAAGGGCATTCTGAGACCGGCGCCATCCTTGCCGCTTGCCGATCCGCAAGCGGGCCAGGGCCGCGGAGGATCGAAGGCGCATGCGAAGCTGCGTTCGAGAACGCTCGAACGGTCGAAGGCCGGATCGGGGCTCAAGAAAACCTTGCGTGCAATGTCGGGCCAGATGAGCGCGAGGGCCGGCGACAAGTGATCCTTGCGCACGACCTCTTTCGATCTCGTCGAGAGGCTATCCTTGTCGGCCGTACGGCTCCAGTTACCGCAGCCGGCCGCGCCTGCGAGCTTGCCCGGAGCCGTCGCGGCAAATAGCGCTGCGCCGACGGCCCCCCCGGAAACGGCACTGATGGCGAAGATGTGCTGGGCGAAGTTCGGACACTGGTCCTGCATTGCGGCCAGAAATGCTGAGCTCGCGGCGGTCGCGTAAATGCCTCCGCCCTGTGCGGAGACGATGAACACCGGGTAGCGTGCGAACGCGGCACCGTCGGCTTTCTGGCGTACGGCAAGCCAGTCGTCGAATTTTTTCAGAAGCTGATCCGGACGGTGCGCGGCGCCCCGATCCGTTTGCGGCGCACGTACCGCCTCCACGCGCCGGGGCGAAAGCGCGAAGTAGGTCTGCCAAACCATCCATCCGAGAAGCAGCGTCACGGCAGCCCCCGTGATCGGGAAGCGCGCGATGCTCGACAGGTAGGAGAGGCCCATCAGCAGGGAGACAAGCGCAATGAGCGCAATTGCCGCTCCCGCCAGAGGTCCCATGCCCTGCGCTGCGCCTACGACGCAGTCCTGGCAAGCGAGCGGCGCGACGATGGCTGCGACGCTGATGACGACACCCGCCCACATCACGAGCCGGCGCAGAGAGAGGCCGCGGAGGATGGTCCGCTCCCTGTGGGACTTCACATATCTCAGGAAGATGAAGGCAGGCAGGCCAACAAACAGAAACGTCAAACCCACGTAGAAGGTGAAATTGGGAAGAGCATTCAATGTGTCGGCGAACTCCGGGAATTTGCTGTTCCCGCCCAGCTCAACGAGAGCTTGGCTAAACCTCGCTCCCGCCCCCTCCGCATCAATCGTCACGAACACGAGCCCCGCGCCGAGACCAATCAAGGGAAAGAACGCGGAAATCCGCCCGAGCCAATTGCGCAACGCGAGCAGGCTACGATCGACATAGATATCGCCGTGATCGACATACATGCGGTTGATGGCATTGGTACCGAGCATGTGCTGCCAACAGTCGAGGAGCAGGCACAGGAGACCTATCAATGCCAGACCGAGGAGGCCCTGCACGATCCGCTGGTCCTCGATGATGCCGAGGTAGACCTCGCGCGCCTGCGGGATGACCGCGAAGAAATACATGGCTGCGGCGCCGACGATGAGCGGGCCGAGGAAGATCGTGCGCGCGTGGTAGCGTATGACCTTGAGATTCAGACGCCGCCCTGAGAACCACAACATTTGGCTTCCCCCGAACGCTCGCCTCCGCATCTGGAGGAGGGAGCAAGTTGAGATGCCTGCCGATCCGTTCTGCGAGCCGTGCCCTCGCTCATTGAGGGTTCTGTGTCGGTGCTCCGACCGGCTCGAAGTAGTGGTCAAGCAGCTTCATTGCGTCAGCCAGGATATCGGCGTCGACCTCCGAGTAGGCAAGAAAGAATATCCTCTCAATTCTCGTTCTCGGATGATCTTGGAAGAAAGTAATGGCGCGCATCAGCAGGCGCGGCGCCACGGCATTAAGATCAAACCCGGCCTGGCCCGTTCCGAGCATGGGAAACAGCACGCTCGTGAATTTCTTTTTGCCGCTGATCTCAGCGAGCGTGTTGTCGACGCACCGGTCGAGTGTCTCGAGGTCGGTTCCCAGGCCCTCGCCGATCTCTCCCTTCGTGGTCGCGACGTGAAAAATGCGTTTCACGCCATTGAGCTCCAGAAGCTCGCCCGATGAGGTGTCGATCACTTTCGCCGGCTTGACGAAGTGCCTATCGCCCATGATCTCCGCGAGCTCCCTGCCGATGGTATCGGCCTCGATGCGCTTGGTTTCGGGAAACTTCTTGGCGCCGCGAAAGCGGATTACCCCAGAAATGGTGCGGTCGTTAAAGCGATCGAGCATCATGTCGGTGTTGAGCGGATTTACCCAAACATCGATGTCCTTCACATTGAGAATATCGCCGGACATGTAGCCGATAAACTTCGGCGACGGCGGACCGGCGCCGCGCATGATCTTTCTGCTGAACCCCGGCTTGCCCTGCACCAGCTTGACCTGCCGTTGGACGGGAGGCGCGGGCGCGGTGTGCTCCACGGGCATGGTGCTGCGCCGGTCTTTCAGCCACTGCGCGGCAATGATGAGCTTGGCGTCCTCGAATTCGCGGTTGCGCAACTTGGCGAAGAACTCGGCTACAGGAATGCGTACCAGCCTGATGTTCTCGCCGTCGTCGACCACGCCGCCTCCCGTGGCCTCCTGCTCAACGCGGCGAACCTCAGCGTAGAAGAGAAATATGCGCTCGGTCGAGCCGCCCGGCGACACGAAGAAGGTCGCAATGGGCATGAGGTCGTTGACCTGATAGCCCGTTTCCTCGCGCAGCTCCCGGATGATGCTCTCGCGCGGGGTTTCGTCGTCCCTGACAATTCCGGCTGCGGGTTCGATGATCCAGCCGCCTCCCTGACCTTTGCCCAGCGTCGGGAGCCTGAATTGCTCGACCAAAATAACTTCACGATGGTATGGGTCGAACAGCAGCGCCGAGACCGAATCGCCACGCTCGAATACGAGCAGCGACTGCTCCGCAGACATCGTGTTGTCGTATCGCTCGTAGTTTCCGTAATACTCGTCGACCTTAAAAAAGGCGTCGAGCCGCCTCGCTACCTTTTTGAAATTGTGCTTGCTCGGGGGAGGTCTGTTGTCATCGACCATGGCAGCAGGTCATCCCGTCATTTGCGCCGCTACTGCGCATTCGTGGCATGCATGATCCCGACACACAAGTGCCGCCAAATCTTCCGGGGCTCGTCAAGGCCTTGGATCGCGAGCCATGTGCGCAGACGGCAACAGGTGCTCCGGCACGGCAGCCGTCCGCATAGCTTGCAGACATTATTGGCGATTATGCGTAAGGAGCTGACACGTTGCTCGGCGATGCTATATTCGCCGCTTGGCGCAGTGAGCGGCAGAATATTTCGCAGCGGGGCGTAACGTGCCGATAAATGTATTTCTGAGCGTGGGTCGCGCTTTCAATGCGTCACAAGAGAAATTCATCTCGAGCATCGAGGAGCATCTGACGCAAAACGGTCTCCGGCCACGCACCGTGGGGCGCACCGAGTTCACACACAAACAGCCGCTGCAGCTCGTCGATGAGCTCATGAATCGCTCCGGCGGCGCCCTCGTCATCGCGCTCGAGCGCATTTCCATCGAGCAGGGTGTCGAGCGCCGCGGCGCGCCCGAGCAGGCCGCCATCTCGAACGCGGCGATTTCGACACCTTGGAATCAGATCGAAGCTGCGTTTGCATACGCAAAGCGCTTGCCGCTGATGGTGATCAAGGAGAACAGGGTCCGTTCGGAAGGTCTCCTCGAGGGGCGCTATGATTGGTATGTCCACTCGACCGAATTGGAGCCTGCTTTTCTCGTTTCCCCGTTCTTCAAAGGTGCTTTCGACAGCTGGCATCGCGACGTCCGGCGGCGAGCCGGATGGTTTGGCTGTCGCAGATGAAGAACGCGCGCAGCGAGGCGAGCGCGAGATGCGTGATCGTTGACCTCTTTGTGAGGCAAGTGCGCCGGGTGAGGCAAGCGCGCCAACCCGCGGCGGCGCGCCAATAGCTCAGCGAGCTCAGCGCGGCGGGTTTGAACAAGCGACACAGCGGCCGCGCAGCTCGAGCGTCATGGCGCGCGTCTGGAACTTGGCCTTCTTCGCCCAGGCGGCGAGCGCCGCGACGGCACGGGCCTCCTCGAACTCGGTGACGGTGCCGCAGCTATCGCAGATGGCGAACACGGCCGCGCCGGCATGCGAGAAGTGCGCGCAGGCGACGAAGGCGTTGAGCGTCTCAAGCCGGTGCGCGGAGCCCTGGGCAATCAGCCGGTCGAGAGCGCGGTAGACCGTCTGCGGGGCGAGCGTGGCCTTGCCGCGAAGGTGATCGATGATCTCGTAAGCGGAGACGGGACGGCCAGCCCCCCGCAACGCGTCGACGATCATCTTGTCCTGCTCCTGGGCCGGGCGGCGCTTCGCTCCTTTGCGGGGCATGAGGCTCTTCTCGTTCAAAGCTGCAATCGAGACAATATGTTAACACAGGGTTGCGCGAGGTTCAGCGCGGCCTCGTCAGGCCACCATCGCCCACGCCCGCAAGATTGCCAAGGCCGCGAACCCCCGCTATAACCCCGCCATCTCAAGCAATCGCGTGAGACTTCGCCCGGCACCCTTGGAGGCCGTGAGCGGAAAACTGGGCCGGATGGCCCTTTTTTCATTGGAGACAAAGCCATGGCTCAAGAGATCATCGAGATCAAAGCCACGGCGCGCCCGCGTGCAGGCAAGGGGGCCGCACGCCAAGCTCGCCGAGAAGGTAACATTCCCGCCGTCATCTACGGCGACGGAAAGCCCGCCGAGACGATTGCGCTCGAGCACAACTCGTTGTGGAAGCAGGTCCTCAAGGGCCACTTCACCTCGACCGTGTTCGACGTCGTGGTCGGCTCGGCCAAGACCCGCGTCATCCCGCGCGAGGTGCAGGTCGATCCGGTCAAGGACCTGCCGCTCCATGTCGACTTCCTGCGCATCGGCAAGGACGGCGTCATCCGCGTCGCGGTGCCGGTCCGCTTCGTCAATCAGGGCCTCTCGCCGGGCCTCAAGCGCGGCGGCGTGTTGAACATCGTGCGCCACGACATCGAGGTGTATACGCCCTACGACCGCATCCCGCTGTTCTTCGAGGTCAATCTCGAGGGACTCGACATCGGCCGCTCGGTGCACATCTCGGCGATCAAGCTTCCCGACGGGGTCAAGTCGGTCATTCAGGGCCGTGACTTCACGGTCGCCACCATCGCCGGCGCCAAGAAGGAAGAGGAAGAGACGCCCGTCGCCGCTGCAGCCGCTGCCGAGGGCGCCGAAGGCGCTGCCGCCGCGGCTCCCGCTGCGGGCGCAGAAGCGGCCAAGGGTGCCGCTCCGGCCGCAGGCGCCAAGGGTGCCGCTGCTCCAGCAGCCGGCAAAGCCGCCGCTCCTGCAGCCAAGCCTGCAGCCAAGGGCGGCGACAAGAAGAAGTAAGACGTTGGGCCGGCGCGGCCTTACCGCGCCGGCCTCCGCCTCGCCGGGGCAATCGCCATGAAACTCTTCGTCGGCCTCGGCAATCCCGGCAGCGAGTACGCCCGCAACCGCCACAACGTCGGCTTCATGGCCGCCGACCGCATCGCGGCCGAGCACGGCTTCTCGCCCTGGAAGAAGCGCTTCCAAGGCGCGACCGCGGAAGGCGAGATCGGCGGCAAACGCGTCGTCATCCTGAAGCCCGCGACGTACATGAACGAGAGCGGCCGCTCGGTCGGCGAGGCAGCGCGCTTCCTCAAGATTGCGGAAGGCGACATCGTCGTGCTTTACGACGAGATCGACCTCGCGCCCGGCAAGCTCAAGGTGAAGACCGGCGGCGGCAACGCGGGCCACAACGGATTGCGCTCGATCTCGGCGCACCTCGGCAACGACTATGTGCGGGTGCGCATCGGCGTCGGGCATCCCGGCTCAAAGGAGCTCGTCGCGCGGTGGGTGCTGCACGATTTCTCGAAGGCGGATCAGGAGTGGCTCGAGCCGCTGCTCGACGCCATCGCCAAATCGGCCGGACGGCTCGCGGCGAACGACCAGTCGCGCTTCATGACGGACGTACTCAAGCTCACCACAGAGGAGGACGCGCCAGTGTCGAGAGGCCCAAAGAAGCCCGACAAGGAGCCGAGAGAAACGCGCCAGTCGCGAGCGGGCGGCCATCCCGAGCGCGAGCGCGCGGGAAAGCGCGAGAATGCGCTCGCGGCCAACCTCAAGAAGTGGCTCGCGGGACGCAAGTCCGACACCTGAGCACGCTCGCGTCTTTTTTCCGCGCCTTTCCCGGCGCTATACGGGATGAAAAAGTGGCGCGAGGGAAGATCGACCATGGAAGCGGGCGGCGACGACGCGGGGGAGAAGAAGTCCAAGATCAGGCGGGCGTGGGGCTACTACCGGTGGTACGACCGCATCAGCGGCTGGAACGACTGGTACAACTGGCTCTCGTCGTTCCTCAAGACCAAGGCCGGCGCCGCGGTGGCGATCGGCTCGACAGCGGCGGTGACGACCGCGACGGCGGTTGTCGTGCACAATGCGCTGCAAGCGCCGCCGCCACCACCTCCGGCGCCGGTTGAGGTCGCAGCTCCCACTCCAGCGCCGCCGCCCGCTCCCGAGCCCGTGCGCCAGACGCAGGGCACGCTCATCTATGCCATCGAGGGCAAGGACAAGGCGGGCCGCAAAGGCACCTTCGATGTCGTCGTCGCCAAGAAGGAGTTCCTTTGGGTGCGCAAGAGCTCGGAGGAGATCGAGAAGGACGGCAAGACCATTCCCGGCGCGGACATCGCCAGCCAGGTCCTCGATGATGACGTGAAAGCCGCGCTCGGCACGGCACGCGAGATCATCGCGGTCGGCACGGCGTCGCGGGAAGGCGACGCCCGCGAGGAGACGGAGCGGGCCGGGAAGCGCGCGAAGAAGACCGCCGAGATCGTCGTCAGCGGCGTCGCGCCGACGGTTCCCATCTGGACGCTCAACCTCGGGCAATATCGCGAGCCTGGCAAAGACAGCGAGGCCGGCGGCACCAACTGGCAGCGGCCCTTCATCGTCATCGCGGTCAAGGATCTCGAAGGCGACAGCAATGTGGGCGAAGCGCTGGCCGACGCGCTCGCGGGGCAGAAAAAGCTCCCGGCGCCGCACAGCTATTCGGCGTTCGAGCTGACGAAGTTCCGGTGAGGGTGTTAGAGATCCGCAGGGTCCTCGATGCGCTCCTCATCGAGCACAAATCCGGCGTTGAGATAGACGTCGCGCGCCTTCGGATGATCCCATTCGTCCGTGTGTAGCCAGATGCGTCTGGGATTTAGCTCGCTCCAGAGTTGCCGAAGCGCGGCCTGCAGGAAGTGCGGCCCGAGCCCTCGCCCGAAGGCCTCGGGTATCAAGCCGAAATTCATGAGCTGAACATCCGGCGATCCTGAGCTGTCGAATTCGCAGAAGCCGATGATCCGCGAGGTCTCGTCTTGCTTCGCGCAAGGTGAAGATGTGGCACGAAGCGCCCGCCAGAAAGTCCGACAAGAGATCACGCGGCATCTTGAGGCGCTGATCCCAGCCCCAGGGTCCGCCAACGGCTCGGTAGAGAGCCAGGTAGTCCTCGAGGCTCAATGCCTGGCGAGAAATCTCGATCCCGGCCGGGCGCGCGTCCTCGGCGATTGCCGCGGGCGGCTCGCGCAGGACGAGATATGAAACACGAAGCTTGCTCATCGGCCTGGCCTGAAGCTGCGGCCACTGCCCAACGTTCGCGTAAGCGGCTCCGAGCCCGCCGCGGCGTCCTGGGCATTGATCGAAGGCGTGTGCCGGTGTAGCCACACGCGGCAACCAAGGACAGCACAATCATGGGCTTCAAGTGCGGCATCGTCGGCCTGCCGAATGTCGGCAAGTCGACCCTCTTCAATGCGCTGACGCAGACGGCGGCGGCGGAAGCGGCCAACTATCCCTTCTGCACCATCGAGCCCAACGTGGGCGAGGTGGGCGTGCCGGACGAGCGCCTCGACAAGCTCGCGGCGATCGCCAAGTCGGGCCAGATCATCCCGACCCGGCTCACGTTCGTCGACATCGCCGGTCTCGTACGCGGGGCGTCCAAGGGTGAGGGACTCGGCAACCAGTTCCTGTCGCACATCCGCGAGGTGGACGCGGTCGCCTACGTGGTGCGCTGCTTCGAGGACCCCGACATCACGCATGTCGAGAACCGCATCGATCCGGTCGCCGACGCCGAGACGGTCGAGACGGAGCTGATGCTGGCCGATCTCGACTCCTGCGAGAAGCGCGCGGCGGCGGTCGAGAAGAAGGCCAAGAGCGGCGACAAGGAGGCGAAGGCGCAGCTGGCGCTGTTCGAGAAGGCGCTCGTGCTGCTGCGCGAAGGGAAACCGGCGCGGCTCGCCAAGCTCAGCGCGGAAGAGGAGCCGCAGTACCGAGCGCTGCAGCTCCTGACCGCCAAACCCGTCCTCTACGTGTGCAACGTCGACGAGGCCTCGGCGGCGAACGGAAACGCATTCTCGAAGAAGGTCGAGGAGCGCGCCAAGGCGGAAGGCGCAGGCTGCGTCGTCATCTCGGCCAAGATCGAGGCGGAGTTCGCCGGGCTTCCCGCCGACGACCGCGCAGCCTTCCTCGCCGACATGGGGCTCGAGGAGCCCGGCCTCAACAGGCTGATCCGCGCCGGCTATGCGCTGCTCGACCTCGTCACCTATTTCACGGTCGGCCCCAAGGAAGCGCGCGCCTGGACGATCACGCGCGGCACCAAGGCGCCGCAGGCGGCGGGCGTCATCCACACCGACTTCGAGAAGGGCTTCATCCGCGCCGAGACCATCGCCTACGACGACTATGCCTCGCTCGGCGGCGAAGTGGGCGCCAAGGATGCAGGCAAGATGCGCCTCGAAGGCAAGGAGTATGTCGTGAAGGACGGCGACGTGATGCACTTCCGGTTCGCGAATTGAGGGATCGACACGGCATGGACAATCTCGTCGAGAAAGTGAAGGCGTTCGTGCGCGCGATCGAAACCGACGCCAGGCAGTCGATCGCGTTCTATGCGCCCGACGCCGTGCAGGAGGAGTTTCCAAACCGGCTCTTGCCGAACGGCGCGGTGCGCCGCGTTGCGGACCTCGCGGATGCGGCCGAGAAGGGCGCCAAGGTCATCGCGAGCCAGAAGCTCGAGATCGTCAGCATCGCTCAGAGCGGCAACATGGTGGCGCTCGAAGCCATCTGGCTCGGCACGCTGGCGATCCCGGTCGGCAACCTCAAGGCCGGCGACATGATGCGCGCGCGATTTGCACAGTTCTTCGAGTTCCGCGACGGGCTCATCGTGCGCCAGCGCAACTACGATTGCTTCGACCCGTTCTGAGAACGCGTCATTGGCGCGCGGCGAGCCAGTCGGTGATGGAAACCGGCAGCAGGCGCTTGGCGGCGGCCGCGAGATACGTCGGCAGCGTGACGCAGTAGCGCGCCTTGGGACGCCGGCTTTCCACCGCATGAACGAGCTTGCGGGCCACCGCATCGGGTTCGAGCTTGAAGGTCGACCGGCCGCCCGCCTCCAGCGCGGCGAGGCGCGCGCGATAGGTGTCGCGATGCGGCGAGCCGTCGATGTCGATGCTGGTGCGGAAGTTGGCCAGCGCGTGCTCGACGAAGCGCGTGCGGATCGGGCCCGGCTCGATGATCGACACACGAATCCCCGTGCCGCGCAGCTCGAGGCGCAGTGAATCGGAGAGCGCTTCGAGGGCGAACTTCGAGGCACAATAGGCGCCGCGATGGGGCGCCGCGAGGAGACCGAGCACGGACGAGCACATGACGACGCGGCCCTCGCCTCTCTTGCGCATCGCCGCCACGATGGGGCGGGTCAGCTCATGCGTGCCGAGCACGTTGACCTCGAGCTGGCGGCGCAGGAGATCAGCCGAAAGATCCTCGACGGCGCCGAGCTGCCCATAGGCCGCGTTGTTGAACAGGGCGTATAGTTCGCCTCCCGTACGGTGCAGCGCCTCGGCGGCGCAGGCTGCGATCGACGCGGAGTCGGCCAGCTCGAGGGGAAGCGCCTCGACGCCCACCTCGCGAGCGAGCATGGCCAGATCCTCGGGCCTGCGGGCCGTCGCCAGCACGCGCCAGCCGCGCGCCTTCATCATGCGCGCCGAAGCGAGGCCAATGCCTGAGGAGCAGCCGGTGATGAGAATCGCGCGTTGGGTCATCGAAAGGGGTGATAGAGGCCGCGGGCGGAAAGGCAACGAGTGAATTGGCGCACTGGGCTATTTGACCGTCGTGACGTCGACCTCCTGAGTGGTCAGCACCTCGACATCGCCTGCCTGGATGCGGGAGTTGACGCGTGCGTTCTCCAAGCGGCCCAACTTAACGTCGACAGAGAGGGTGCCATCGGAATTCCAATGCATGGCCATCGCCTCCACGTGGCGCGCGATCTCGTCCTCGCCGAGCTTCGACGTCGCGCAATTTCGCTATCACTGAGCTCTTGAGCAGGGCTATCCCGTCACCCACGAGCTTGAGATCGAATTCGGCCTTCGTCTTGTCTGGAGTGACTTGGCGCAGCTTGAGGGAATAGGACATCGTCGCGAGGCTGCCGTCGGCGGGATTGCGCGCACGCATGGGCCGCTCGATGCTCGCGCCGATCTCGAGGCGCTCGCCCGCGACGAGGAGAAAGTAGGCGAGCTCTTCGTAGAACGCGTCGAGGAACGCCACCTGGTCCGCCTTCTCAATCATCGCGGCGAAGGCCTTGGCGACCTGCTCGTCGATCTTGGCCAAGGCATCGGGGGCAAGGGTCGCGCCGGCGTGCAGCGTTGCCCTATCCGCCTGCATGCCGGCGATGCGGCTCTCGACCGCCTTGAGCACCGCCTGTCGCGTCGCGTCCCAGTCGACCACGCCCGCGAGCTGTCCGTTGTCATTGAAGCTCACGATGACGGGCACCGATTTCAGTGCCGCCATGAGATAGACCTCTGTTTCGCCCGAAGCGCGGACTGCCGGGTTGTCGGTGGTCACAGACTCCATGCGCACGTCCTTCAGCGTGACGCGGGCGCGCCGCTCGCCGGGCGCGTTGCGCTCGACAATGGCGTTGTAAGTCTTGGTCAGCGCGCTGGTATCGGTGCGGGTGGCGACACGGTAGGCCTCCGTCTTGCGGACCACGATCTCGGACAGCGCGCCCTGCTCGTCGCCGAACCCAAAGGCCACCGGCTCGGCCGCGGCGGCGGAGATGCCGGTGAGGGTGGAACAAAGGATCAGGACGTGTGCGAGCCGCATCCCGTGCGCTCGTAAGCTGCCATCGCAATTTGCACTCATGGTCGGCTCGGTCGCGGCTGCCGAAGATAGGAGGTACGCGCACTTTCAATTGGGAGGGCCCGGAAAGTCAATGACCACGCTATTCCTGGTCGGGCCGGCATTTTGTCGGGCCGGCGACCGCGGCTGAGCCTCTGGCGGAGCTCAGCGCATCTTCGACTTGAGCTTGATCCTCTCGCCATCGACAACGAAGTTGCCATAGCCGTGGTGGTGGATGGTCCTGGCCGCTTTCTGCTTCGGATCGGTCCACGACTTCACCACCTCGAGGATGAACAGGTTGTAGGTATTGACGAGGCGGGTGTCCCTAATCCTGCATTCGAGATTGGCGAAACATTCGGCGATCAAGGGCGCCTTTACGTGCTCGGCCGGGAGCGGGGTCAGTCCCAATACCGCGAACTTGTCGACATCGCGGCCCGAGCAATTGCCGACGGCTGCGACCTTTTCCGCAATGCCGACCGGGGGGATGGCGATCACGCATTCGCGCGTGGCGCGCAGGGCGGAAAAGCTGTGATTGGCGTTGCTGACGACGCAAGCAATGAGCGGGGGCTCAAACTCGACCATCATATGCCACGACATGGTCATGACGTTGGGCCGCCCCTTATGGGCGGTCGTCAGCAAGACTACCGGTCCGGGCTCGATGAGTGCGTAGACCTTGGCCAGCGGCAGATCCTTCATACAGGTCGCTCCGAAGAGGGTGAGTGGGTCACGGCAACTGGCGCCGCAAAGGCGAATGTGACGCCAATCATGCTCGGCGGGCACGCACCTGCGAAATGACCGGCATCAATGGGAGTTGCGTCTGGCGGCGGTGACGCGGCGGCCGGCCGTGCTATCAATCGATCCGGCAACCCGCGACCATTCGCGGCTTGCGCTCACCTCTTGGGGCCGCCGCCGTGCATCACGCCGTCATCGCCGCCACGGGCCTCTACGTTCCACCCTTCAGCATCTCGAACGCGGAGCTGGTCGAGCGCCTTCAACGCCTACGTCGAGCGCTTCAACGCCGAGCACGCCGAGGCCATCGCGGCCGGCAAGATCGAGGCGCTGCTGCCCTCATCGGCCGAATTCATCGAGAAGGCGTCGGGCATCAAGTCGCGCTATGTGATGAACAAGGCCGGCATTCTCGATCCGGCCATCATGCGCCCCATCCTGCCCGAGCGCCCCAACGAGCGAGATCTCGATCCTGGCCGAGATGGCGGTCGCGGCGGCGAAGGAGGCGCTTTCAAGCTGGGGCAAGCCCGCAGCCGAGATCGGCGCGGTCATCTGCGCGGCCTCCAACATGCAGCGGCCTTATCCGGCGATGGCCATCGAGGTGCAGGACGCGCTCGGCATCGACGGCTTCGCCTTCGACATGAACGTCGCCTGCTCGTCGGCGACCTTCGGCATCAAGACGGCGGCCGACTTCATCGCCTCGGGCTCGGCCAGGGCGGTGCTCATGGTCAATCCCGAGATCTGCTCGGGCCATCTGAACTTCACCGACCGCGACAGCCACTTCATCTTCGGCGACGTGGCAACGGCGGTGATCGTGGAAGAGGCGTCGCAGGCGCCGGGCGGCTGGGAGATCCTGGGCACGCGGCTCAAGACGCAATTCTCCAACAACATCCGCAACAATTTCGGCTTCCTCAACCGCGCGGCGCCGGAAGGGATCGGCGCCAGGGACAAGCTCTTCGTTCAGGAAGGCCGCAAGGTGTTCAAGGAGGTGGTGCCGATGGTCGCCGAGATGATCATCGAGCACGCGCGCGACCTCGGCCTCGATCCCGGCGGCTTGAAGCGGCTGTGGCTGCACCAGGCCAACATCAACATGAACGACATGATCGGGCGCAAGGTGCTCGGCCGCGACCCGGCGCCGGGCGAGAACGTCATCATTCTCGACCGCTTCGCCAACACCAGCTCGGCCGGCTCGATCATCGCCTTCCACACGGCGAACGGCGATTTCGCGCCCGGCGAGACGGGGCTCATCTGCAGCTTCGGCGCCGGCTATTCGGCGGGCACGGTGTTCGTCAGGAAGCGCTAGCAACGGTTCGCGGCTGTCGCGGTTCGCGACGCGGCGTGCACGGCATGCTATTCAAGCAGTGCATAGCTGGGCGGACCTTTCGCCTCGAGGATCGCATTCCGATATAGTCTACGGATGCGAGGTGTGATGGCAGGAGATCAATTCTATGATCAAGATTGGCATCGGGCTGTTTTCGGGCGTGATCGGACTCGCGGCACTCGCTGCCGGATCGGATGGAGCGCAGGCTGAGCCGGGCAAGCTGGCCGGCGCCTGGAGCGGCGGAGGCTCGGTGACATTCAGCTCCGGCGCCAAGGAAAGGGCCAAGTGCCGCGCACGCTACAGCCCGACCTCGAAGAACAGCTATACCATCAACGCAACATGCGCGACGCCGTCGGCTAATGTCTCGCAGACGGCGAGCGTGCGGGGGTCCGGCAACAGCTACCAGGGCCGCTTCTACAATCCTGACTACGATGCATCGGGCACGATCTATGTCGTCGTCAACGGCCGCAGCCAGACGGTGAGGATCGTCAGCAACAAAGGCTCGGCGCTGCTGAGGCTGAGCCGGTAAGACCGTGACAGACCTTCCGACGCAGGTCTAGCCAGAATACCGGGCAAGCGATCCTATGCCTGCCTCTCTCCGCGGCCGGCCAGCGGAGAATTAGTGCCGACTTGAGGAGCAACCACAGGAGGGCTAAGCTTGTTTTTGCTTTCCTAGCTCACTGGCTGCGCTTGCGTCGCCGAGAGCACGAGCGCAACTCATTGAGCCGTGGCAAACCCTTGGTAGCGTCCCGAGTGGAGGTCGGCCATGGTGGGATCGCGCACAATCCATGAGCAATTGCTGCCACCGGCTTTGCCGTCTGCAAACGACGTTTGGAGTCGGCTCAAGCCTTCGTTCAATCCCCAGCAGGTAGCATCGGAAGCCAGGTATCAGATCCTGATCGTTGACGACGAGCTATGGGCGGCTCTCGACATGGAATGGGTGGTGCGGAAATTGCGCCACGAGGTGGTCGGACCCGTGGCTACGGCAGAAGATGCAATCAGGCTTGCCGAGACGGCTCGTCCCGACCTGGTGTTGATGGACATACGACTGGCTAATGACAGCGATGGCGTAGCCGCTGCCATCGAGATTCGACACCGGTTCGACATCCCCAGTATTTTCGTCAGCGCGCACGGCGATCCAGTCACACGCGAGCGCGCCATAGCGGCTCGCCCCTCGGGCTTCATAGAAAAGCCGTTTACACCAGAGTTGCTCGCCCTCGCCATCGAAGCCGCTCTTAAGCCCGACGCGCCTGCGGCTTGAAGTTTGAGTAGGGCGACATGTCTCGCCTACGGCAACCGCCCCGCCCATCAAGGCGCAGAGGTTAGGAGGCCAAGCAGATGTCACAATTCGACAGAGAGAGCGAGGAGTTGCGGGCGGAGTCGGCCATCGCCCGGCTCGCCGCGATCGTCGAGGCCTCCGAGGATTCCATCACGAGCAAGACGCTAAACGGCATCGTGACATCCTGGAACGAGGGGGCGACGCGCATCTTCGGCTACACGGCAGATGAAATGATCGGCAAGCCGATCACGCGGATTATTCCGAAGGAGCTCCACGCGGAAGAGGCCGACATTCTGGCCCGCATTGGACACGGCGAGCGCGTCGCGCGCTATGAGACGGCGAGAATCGCCAAGGACGGACGGCGAATAGACGTTCTCGTGCAAGTCTCGCCGCTGCGCGACAAGGGTGGCAAGATCATTGGCGCGTCCGCGGTCGCGCGCGACATCACGGAACGCAAGGCGGCAAACGACGCACTGAGGGCGAGCGAGGCGCGCCTCCGCGATGCGCTCGATGCGAGCGGCGCAGGCGTGTGGTCATGGGACGGCGAGACGGGGATCATTACGGTGGATGAAGCCTACCGCGCCATGTACGGCTTTGCGCCGGACGCGACGGTCGATTTCGACCTCTGGGAGGCACGTCTTCACCCCGATGACCGGGAAGCGCTGAAGCAGAGTGCGGAGGAGTGCCTGCGCGCCGGCAGCCAATGGCGGGAGGAGTTCCGGGTTCTTCACCCGCAGTTGGGAACGAGGTGGCTGGCCGGGTTGGGTCGCGTTTTCCGCGATGCGGAGGGGCGCGTCAGGGGCATGACCGGCATCAATATAGACATCACCGAACGAAAGCAGGCGGAGGAAACACAACGTCTCCTGATCGACGAGCTCAATCACAGGGTGAAGAACACGCTCGCAACCGTACAGGCCATGGCCGAGCAGACATTGCTCAAGGCACGGGATCCCTCCCATTTCATTGGGAGCTTCCGCGGGCGCCTGCAGGCGTTGGCGCGTGCGCACAACTTGCTGACGGAGAGAACGTGGACTGGGGTCGATCTCGAGCAGCTTATCCGCGAGCAGCTCCTTGTCGGCAGCAGCCAGATCCTCAGCTGCTCGGGCCCGAAGATTGAGCTCAACCCACGGGCGGCGGTTCACCTCGGCCTAGCCCTGCACGAGCTCGGCACCAACGCGCGCAAATACGGCGCTCTCAAGGTTCCCGAGGGCCGGCTCAACGTGACATGGCGCATGGCGGACCAAAGCGCAGATCACGAGCTCGAACTCAAATGGGTGGAGAGTGGGGGTCCGGCGGTCAGTCCGCCGGCCGTTCAGGGCTTCGGGACGCTCCTCATCGAACGCGGTCTGAAACATTCGCTTGGCGGCGAAGCGCGCATGATATTTGCGCCAACGGGCGTGATCTGCGAGATGCGCGTTCCCCGCTGCCTAAACGAGGAGATAGCGCCGGTCTGACGTTGGGCCCTGTTCATGCATGGCGAACGCATTCTTGTCGTGGAGGACGACTTCCTCACCGCGCTTGAGATCGCAAGGATCTTGAAAGAAGCTGGGAGCGTGGTTGTCGGACCTGTGGGCTCGTTCGAAGACGCTTTGAGTCTCGCGACCGGCGCTGTCATCGATGCCGCCGTGCTCGACATAAACCTCGACGGACATCGGGTGTACGATGTTGCAGGCGTTCTTAGTCTGCGCTCCATCCCTTTCCTGTTCGTCACTGGGTACCGACTGGAAAGCCTCCCGCAGACATTTATCAACGTGCCGGTCATGTCCAAGCCATTGGATCCCGGCACGCTCGTGGGCGCGGTGATTCAGCTTATAGCTGAATGACCTCGCGCTAGTTGAGCCGGCAAGGCAACCTATAGATCCAGCTGGTAGGAGTGGGGGAGCCACCGATAGCCATCGGATATCAGCCGCTCCACGTAGCCGAGTGAGGGAAACGGCATGTGATAGGCGGCGACGGCGATGCGGTCGGCGGCTAGCATTGCGAAGATGCGCGTGCGCGTCGCCGCTGCCTTTTCCACGTCGACGTCGAACACGCAGTGCCAGTCGGGCCGGGCGAGTGAGGCGACGTGGTGATGAGCGCAGTCGCCAAGGAAGAACAGCTCCTTCCCGCCACCATCGAGATGGAAGGAGAGATGGCCAGGCGTGTGGCCGTGAGATTCAACGGCGCGAATACCGGTGACGATGTCGTCGCCCGGCTTGAGGAAAGCCGTCCTTTCCGCGAGCGGGACGACGTAATCGCGAAAGAGGGAGGCGAATTTCTCCAAATCGCCCGAATGCCCACCTTCACGCGACCAGAACTCGTACTCGCCGCCGCCGATCGCATAGCGCGCCTTGGGGAAAAGCGGTTTCCCATCCTCGATCAGGCCGCCGATATGATCGGGATGGCCGTGTGTGAGCACCACGACGTCGATGTCCTCTGGCTTGAAGCCGGAGGGCGCGAGTTGGGCCGCGAGCCAGCCGCCATCGGGTCGCGCGACGAAGCCGCGCGCACCGTTGCCGGTATCGAAGAGCACGAGCTCCTTGCCCGTGTTGACAAGCATGGGCGTGAAGCCCGGCCGGTATTTGTTGGTGGGCAGAAGATTGTCGCGCATGAGCTGGTCGACATCCTTCTGGCCGGCATTCTTGCCGATAAGCGGCCATGGACCGTCGATGAAGACCTCAGAGTCGGAGATCATCGTGATCTCGAAGGTGCCGAGCTTGAAGCGGTAGTGCTTCGGCAAAGCGGTGCCGAGCATTGGCGCCGCGGCCTGCGCGGGGCGACTCAAGGCGGTAGCGGCCAGCGGTGCTGCAGCAAGGGCGGCGCCGGCGCCGAGAACATCGCGGCGCGTCATGCTCATTTCGCTCATGGATAAGGATCATCCTCTTGGCTAACTTGGCTTCGTTCACGGCGGAGACGAAGGGCCGAAGCAGAGCATGCCGACGAAACATGTGACGCGCTTGTACGAACGTGCTGCGGCCAAGCAAGACGAGTGCGTATCGCTTTGGCACGTCGGCGATGACTTGGCGTTGTTTGCGGGTCCTCTCGGGCGCAATGCGCTGCACGTCCACAGCGCCGCGGTATTTCTCGCTGGGCTCTACGATAGCTTTCGCCTGCGCATTGACGGCGGGGACTGGCAGAGCTGCAGGGCGGCCGTCGTCCCGCCGGGCGTAGCCTACGAGTTCGATCTCGGCGGGGCTCCGCTCGGCGTTCTCTATCTCGAGCCGAACGTCGGCCGCGCCGAAATGTTGGCGCCGCTCGTGCGAAGCGCGCGCGAAGCCAATGGCGCCCTCGTCGCCAACTCGGGGGAGGTGTTATACTTGCGCGATCTTTATGAAAGCCGGGCGGAGCAGCGCTGTATTGGCGCGGCGCTCGATGACCTTGTGCGCTTCTCGAAACGCCGAGAGTGCCGGGAGATCGATCCCCGCATCGCCCGTATCGTCGAAGGCCTCCAAAGCGACTACGAGAGCGCGAGGCCGGTCGCCGAGCTCGCAAGATCCGTCGGCCTCTCGGCCTCAAGGCTACAGCACCTATTTGTCCTGGAGGCAGGCGTGCCGCTCAGGCGCTACCGGACCTGGCACAGGCTGCGCGCGGCGATCCGGGAGATCGTCGGCGGGGCCACCTTCACGCACGCGGCCCAGGCCGCGGGATTCTACGATCAGGCGCATTTCGCGCGCGCGTTCCGACAGACGTTTGGCGCGCCGGCGTCGCGGGGAATCGCGGGGCTGCGAATGTAGCGTTGCGCGGTGCGCGCGAATCTCAGTTGGCGCCTTCCAGCAATCGCCTGGCGATCACCTGCGCCTGAATCTCGGCGGCGCCCTCGAAGATGTTCAGGATGCGCGCATCGCAGAGCACGCGGCTCACCGGATACTCGAGCGCGAAGCCGTTGCCGCCGTGAATCTGGAGCGCGTTGTCGGCGTTCGCCCAGGCGACGCGGGCGCCCAAGAGCTTCGCCATGCCGGCTTCGAGGTCGCAGCGGTGGCCCTGGTCCTTCTCGCGCGCGGCGAAATAGGTGAGCTGGCGCGCGATCATGGTCTCGACCGCCATCATGACGATCTTGTTGGCGACGCGCGGGAAGCTGTAGATCGGCTTGCCGAACTGATTGCGGTCGAGCGCGTACTTCAGCGCGAGGTCCATGGCGCACTGGGCGACGCCGACGGCGCGCGCGGCCGTCTGGATGCGCGCCGCCTCGAACGTGTTCATGAGCTGCTTGAAGCCCTGACCCTCGACGCCGCCCAGGAGCTGGCTTGCCGGCACCTCGAAGCCGTCGAAGGAGATGTCGTACTCCTTCATGCCGCGGTAGCCCAGGACCTCGATCTCGCCGCCGGTCATGCCCTTGGCCGGGAACGGATCGTCGTCCGAGCCGCGCGGCTTCTCGGCGAGCAGCATGGAGAGGCCCTTGTAGCCCTTCTCGTTGGGGTTCGTGCGCACGAGCAGCGTCATCACGTCGGCGCGAACGGGGTGCGTGATCCACGTCTTCTGGCCGGTCACCTTGTAGGTGTCGCCCTCCTTCACGGCGCGCGTCTTGAGCGAAGCGAGGTCGGAGCCGGTGTTGGGCTCGGTGAAGACGGCGGTCGGCAGCATCTCGCCGGTGGCGATCTTCGGCAGGTACTTCGCCTTCTGCTCGTCGGTGCCGTTGTTCAGGATCAGCTCGCCCGCGATCTCGGAGCGCGTGCCGAGCGAGCCGACGCCGATATAGCCGCGGGAGAGCTCCTCGGAGACGATGCACATGCTCTCCTTGCCGAGCCCGAGCCCGCCGTACTCCTCGGGCAGCGTCAGGCCGAAGACGCCGAGCTCGGCGACCTTGCCGATGATGTCGAGCGGAATGTACTCGTTCTTCAGGTGCCACTCGTGCGCGTGCGGCACCACCTCGGCTTCCGAGAACTTGCGCATCTGCTCGTGGATCGCAGCGTGCGTCTCGTCGAGACCGGAGTCGCCGAAGGTGGTGGCGCCCTGCTGGGTGGCGATCAGCTCGGCGAGGCGCGCCTTCAAGGCGTCCGTGCTTCCCGCGGCGACGAGGTCGGCGACGACGTCCTCGAAGCGTGCGGATGTCGGCGGCCGGGACGCCCAGGGCCTGCGGGCGGATGATCTCGACCTGGCTCATCGGGATGCCGCCCGCGATCTGCGCCAGGTACTCGGCGAATGCGGCCGCGAGGATGAGCTGCTCGATCTCGCCGAATTTGCCTTCACCCTTGAGGCGCGACGCCCAGCCATGCATCTGGCGCAGGCCCTCGACGGTGGTCGCGAGCCAGGCGAGACCGTGGGCCGCGTGCTGGGCGTTGTCGATGCCGCCCGCCTCGTCGACCTTGGCGCGGACACCGGAGTTGGCGGCGGCGAGCACGCGCTCGGCGGCGGCGACGGCCTCTGCGCACTCAGCAAGGAGCCGATCGGGGTCTGCGGCCGAAACGCTGCTCTTGGCCTTCACCTCAGCAACCGACATCCCAGAACCTCTCCTCAATTCGCGACCGGCGCATGCGGGCGCCCGCTGACCCTTGCATATTTCGTGCAAATTAGCGGCCCGCGGCGGCAAGGCAATCGGCTTCTTGCGCGACAGGTCCGCACGGTTAGCGGGGCGGACCACGCTCAGGCAGGCGACTGGCGCGGCGTGTGGCGTATGATGACGACTGTCGCCTCCTCGACGGTGCCGTTGAAGAGGGGACGCGCCGTGCCTTCAGCGCCGCTCGCCGGCGGCAAGTTGGGGGCAGCCGCGGTGGGAACGGGTGCGCACGGCGGCTCCGCCGCGGCCGGCTCCCTTTGCCGAGCCGAGGGCGCGCGGTCGCGATGGATGATCAGGACCTCCGCCTCGGCAACGGCATGTGGCCGAAAGGACCGCTCACGGGTCTGCTCGCCCACGACCGCAATCGGATCTGCCAATTCGTCGCCAGTGGACACCTCGGGAGCCTTGGCCCGGTTCTCGAGCGACAGCTGCCGCTCCAGCTCGGTCGCGGCGAGTTCGAGCACGGTCAGGCGCTCTTCCAGGCGCGGGGGCGGCTCCCGCCTCGTTTTCCTGCGTCGCTTGCGCACCGATTAACCCTGCATCTCCGCCGGCGTCGCGAATCCAGCGCGAGCCTACCGCCGAGCCGGCTCAAGGTCGACGGGTGCCCCCTCAGCCCCGTCTCAATTCCGACCCAGGCTGAGTGTGAGAAGCATGGACCATTGCCTGAGCCGCCGCTAGGTTGCGCCGCGGGATCTATTGGCCAGGTCGAGAATTTTTCCCGGAAGAGATGAAGCGAACCCGTACCCTGATCGCCGCGATCTACCGGCTCTACGAGCACTCCGGCTTCTCCATGGCCGGAGCCGTGGCTTTCTCGTTCATCGTGTCGCTGTTTCCGTTCTGCATCTTCCTCGGCGGGCTCGCCGGCGTGCTCGGCAGCCCCGAGCTCGCCAAGCAGGCCGTCACACAGCTGTCGCAGATGCTTCCCACCGCCGTCGCGGGAGCGATCATTCCGCAGGTGGAGGCCATCCTGGGGCGGACGCGCATCGACCTGCTGACGTTCGGCGGATTTCTGGCGTTGTTCTTCGCCACGAGCGCGGTGGAGACACTGAGAGCCGCGCTCAACGGCGCCTATCGCGTCCAGGAGAAGCGGCCTTATCCGGCCTGCCTTCTCCTCAGCATGGCACTCGTGTTCGTCAGCGCCGCCTCGGCACTGGTGCTGACCTGGGCCGTGGTCGTCGGACCGGGACTTGCCGCGCGCTTCGAGCCGCCGTGGCTCAAGAGCGTGCTCAATTCGAACTGGATGCTCGATTCGAGCTGGATGGCGGCCGGATTGCGCTACGCATTCGCCGGCTCCGTCATTGCCGCGCAGCTGTTCGCGTT
The DNA here is from genome assembly GCA_963716835.1 of uncultured Alphaproteobacteria bacterium. Taxonomy (GTDB): domain Bacteria; phylum Pseudomonadota; class Alphaproteobacteria; order Rhizobiales; family Hyphomicrobiaceae; genus Hyphomicrobium_C. The sequence goes on from CAVQUQ010000014.1 coordinate 107,759, forward strand.
TCACCTCTGGCTCGCAGCCGGCAAGCGCCGCGTGGTCGACGTGTGGCCCGGCGTCGCGCTTTCCGTCGTGCTCTGGCTCACGATCGCGGGCTTCTACTCCTACTATCTCAACTTCAGCGACTACGCGCGCTTCTACGCCGGCCTGTCGCAGCTCATGGTGGCGCTGATCTTCTTCCAGTTCACGGCGATCATCATCATCCTCGGCGCCGAGCTCAATCGCGGCATCATGGAATTGAAAAAGCTCGGCAACGGCGGGAGCGTCGGGGCGCACACTTCAGCGCCAGCCGTGGCGGAGTGAGTGCGAACTGGCATGCCTCTTCGCAATGCGTGGGCGTCAATCAGTCTTCTGAATTTAACGGTGGATATCTCTCAGTCGGGCATTAGTCCCGCTTGTAGATGCAAACTTTTGCGCTGCACATTAAGGGCGTCGCGCGTTTTCTTGCGCGAATGCGTGAAGCAATAGAGGAGTATCCCTGATGTCTGCCAACGAGAAGACGTCGGCGCGCGTCGCCGCGATCGCCTCCAAGGCCATGCAAAATCCAAAATCGCTCACGCCGGAAGAGATTCAAGCTCTTGCGGCATCGGCCCTGAACCAGTCTCAAGATCAGCAGGATCGTCAAGACCGGCAACAGGGACAGCAAGGACAGCAAGGGCAGCAGCGGAAATAAACTCGCCTTCTTCCGTCAATCGCTCGACCGAGACGACGCAGCGGGCGGGTATCGTCATGATCCCGCTCGCTTGTGCATTCTTGGGGTTCTTCAAGTCGCCGACACTCTGGCAGACGACCTTGACCTCGTCATCGTCCTGCAAAAGCCAGCCGACTGTCGCGCATTCGATGGGGCGCGTGCGCGGCAAATCAGAGAGATGGCGCCAGGCCGGAAGCGGCTGGGCGCTGTCCAGCCAGCGGATGAGGACGAGAGGGCATTCCATGCGCATGTGCAAGTCGCCATGATTCGGTTCACGGAATCATAGCAGACTCGCGGATTCTTGGTATGGCGCGGATGCACCGCACTCGTGTCCCAATCGCGAAGTTGGCCGGATTTCGGATGGGCTTCAGTCGAAGCCGTGGCGCGCCTGGCTCGCCTCGAGCACGTCCTCGAAGGTCCTGAGCCCCGTGGTCGGCGCCGAGACGAGCACCGCCATGTTGCCCGGCTTATGCTCGTTCTTCAGCATGCGCATGTGGGCCTTCGGGATCTGCGCCCATGAGAAGACCTCCGACATGCAGGGGTCGATGCGCCGCTCGACGACGAGCTTGTTGGCCTGGGAGGCCTGCTGAAGGTTGGCGAAGTGCGAGCCCTGGACGCGCTTCTGGTGCATCCAGAGATAGCGGGCATCCATCGTCAGGTTGTAGCCCGAGGTGCCGGCGCAGATGACGACCATGCCGCCGCGCTTCACGACCTGAACCGAGACCGGGATGGTCGCCTCGCCGGGATGCTCGAACACGCAGTCGACGTTGACGCCCTTGCCGGTGATGTCCCAGATCGCCTTGCCGAAGTTGCGCATCTCCTTGAGCCAGGCGTTGTACTCGGGCGTGCTGACCTTCGGCAGCTGGCCCCAGCACTTGAAGTTCTTGCGGTTGATGACGCCCTTGGCGCCGAGCTGCATGACGAAATCGCGCTTGTCGTCTTCCGACACGACGCCGATGGCGTTGGCGCCCGAGGTGGCGCAGAGCTGAACGGCGAACGAGCCCAGGCCGCCCGAGGCGCCCCAGACGAGCACGTTATGGCCCGGGCGCAGCACGTGCGGGCGATGGCCGAACAGCATGCGGTAGGCGGTGGCGAGCGTCAGCGTGTAGCAGGCCGCCTCCTCCCAGGTCAGATGCTTGGGACGCTCGAGCAGCTGGCGGTCCTGCACGCGGCAGAACTGGGCGAAGCTGCCGTCGGGCGTCTCGTAGCCCCAGATGCGCTGGGACGGCGAGAACATCGGATCGCCGCCGTTGCACTCCTCGTCGTCGCCGTCGTCCTGGTTGCAGTGGATGACGACCTCGTCGCCGACCTTCCAGCGCTTCACCTTGGAGCCGACGGCCCAGACGATGCCGGACGCATCGGAGCCGGCGATGTGATAGGGGTTCTTGTGCACGTCGCGAATGGGCGAGATCGGCGTGCCGAGCGAGGCCCAGACGCCGTTGTAGTTGACGCCCGCAGCCATCACGAGCACGAGCACGTCGTGGCTATCGAGCTCCCACGTGGGGACGACCTCGACCTGCATGGCCGTGTCGGGCTCGCCGTGGCGCTCCTCGCGGATCGCCCATGCGTACATGTTCTTCGGCACGTGCCCGAGCGGCGGAATTTCCCCGATCTCGTAGAGGTCTTTCTTGGGCGCACCGTTGGACACCGTTCCGACCCCGGCCGCGTTGGTTTCTTTGAGTGCGGCGCTTTGGCTCGACATTCTCTCGTCTCTCCCTGACGCAAATAGATGCCTCCGATCGCGGAGGTCCCCATATGCGGCCTATGCTGCGTTGCCGCAGACCGTTCCCCTGGCCACAGCCCTCGTTTCAAGCACTTTTTCGCGCCGCAATAAAGAGGGTGTCTCCAGGGGGCGCACCGTAGACCCGCCAAGAGTTAATGAAAAACAGCACTATGCGGAATTGAACCACGGAGATAAATCGCCGGGGTGCGGACGCGCGCGGCTGACCCCGCCCTCCCGGGGCGGCATGGACCGGCTCCCGATTCGCGGAAGCGTGGAACGCGCGCCAAAGCCCGCCAAATGGCGCCCGGCGAGGGTGCGCTCGGCCTCGCCAGGCGGATTTGCGTTTTATTTTGCACCTGCTCACCAGTGCGCTATTGGAGAGAAGAGAGAGGGCGAGGTTCGATCCATGTCCGAGAGAAGCGGCAGCTCTTCGAAATTGAACGCGACCGGCGAAGCCGCCCGAGCGCGACAAGCCCTGGCTGTTTCGCACCTATGCCGGCCACTCGACGGCGTCGAAGTCGAACGAGCTCTACAAGAAGAACCTCGCCAAGGGCCAGACGGGCCTTTCGATCGCCTTCGATCTGCCGACGCAGACCGGCTACGACAGCGACCACGAGCTCGCCAAGGGCGAGGTCGGCAAGGTCGGCGTGCCCGTCTCGCATCTGGGCGACATGCGCACGCTGCTCGACGGCATCCCGCTCGACCAGATGAACACGTCGATGACGATCAACGCGACGGCGGCGTGGCTGCTGTCGCTCTACGTCGCGACGGCCGACGAGACGGGCGCGTCGCGCGAGAAGCTCACGGGCACGATCCAGAACGACATCATCAAGGAATACCTGTCGCGCGGCACCTACGTGTTCCCGCCCGAGCCGTCGCTCCGGCTGATCAAGGACACGATCGTCTTCTCGTACCGCGAGGTGCCGAAGTGGAACCCGACCAACGTCTGCTCCTACCATCTGCAGGAAGCCGGCGCGACGCCGGTGCAGGAGCTCGCCTATGCGCTCGCCACCGCGGTCGCCGTGCTCGACACGGGTGAAGAAATCGGGCGAGGTGCCGGCAGCGGAATTCGGCAGCGTCGTCGGGCGCGTCTCGTTCTTCGTCAACGCGGGTCTCCGGTTCATCACCGAGATCTGCAAGATGCGCGCCTTCAACGAGCTGTGGGACGAGATCTGCACTGAGCGCTACGGCGTGACGAACCCGAAGGACAAGCTCTTCCGCTATGGCGTGCAGGTGAACTCGCTCGGGCTCACCGAGCCGCAGCCCGAGAACAACGTCTACCGCATCCTGCTCGAGATGCTCGCCGTGACGCTGTCGAAGAAAGCGCGCGCGCGCGCCGTGCAGCTGCCGGCCTGGAACGAGGCGCTCGGCCTGCCGCGGCCCTGGGACCAGCAGTGGTCGCTCAGGATGCAGCAGATCCTCGCCTACGAGACGGATCTCCTGGAATACGGCGACATCTTCGACGGCTCGACCGAGATCGCGCGCAAGGTGGACGAGCTCAAGGAGCAGGCGCGGGCCGAGCTCAAGACCCTCGAAGCCATGGGCGGCGCGGTGGCGGCGATCGACTACATGAAGCGCCGCCTCGTCGAGAGCAACACGACGCGGCTTGCCGGCATCGAGACCGGCGAGCAGATCGTCGTCGGCGTCAACCGCTGGACCGAGACCGAGCCATCGCCGCTCACGACCGGTGAAGGCTCGATCATGGTCGTCGATCCCGCGCTCGAGGCGGAGCAGATCGAGCGGCTCAAGGCCTGGCGCGCGGCGCGCGACGCCAAGGCCGCAAATAAGGCGCTCTCCGAGCTCGAGACCGCGGCCAAGGAAGGCCGCAACATCATGGAGCCGTCGATCGCCTGCGCGAAGGCCGGCATCACGACCGGCGAGTGGGCGATGACGCTGCGGCGCGTGTTCGGCGAGTACCGTGCGCCGACTGGCGTCTCCCAAGCAGCGGCGCCGCGCGACGGGGCCAGGCTCGACGACGTGCGCTCGGCCGTCGAACAAGGTCTCCGACAAGCTCGGGCGGCGGCTCAAGTTCCTGGTCGGCAAGCCGGGGCTCGACGGCCACTCGAACGGCGCCGAGCAGATCGCGGTGCGCGCGCGCGACGTCGGCATGGAGGTCGTCTACGAGGGCATCCGGCTGACGCCGGCGCAGATCGTGCGCGCGGCGCTCGACGAGAGCGCGCACGTCGTCGGCCTCTCGATCCTGTCGGGCTCGCATGTGCCGCTCGTCGGCGAGGTGATGGAGCGCATGCGCAAGGAAGGGCTCGTCAGACATTCCCGTCATCGTCGGCGGCATCATCCCGCCCGAGGACGCCAAGACCTTGAAAGGGCTCGGCGTGGCAGCGGTCTATACGCCCAAGGATTTCCAGCTCAACGACATCATGGCCGACATCGTGCGGCTCGTCGCGGCGGAGCCGCGCGCAGCCTAGGAGCGGCGGAGCCGCGCGCCGCTTGGGAATGGCGGAGCCGCGCGCGGCCTAATGCCTGGGGGTAATGGCTCGGGGGCATGCAGTGCGTACGGAGGCGCAAAGCAAACTCGACAGCATGGCGCGGCGGCAGCGCCTCGGCCGCATGGTCGCGGTCGTTCTCGCTGTCCTCATTGGTGCCGGAATCTTCTTCATCCAGTCACAGCCGAACCGGAGCGAGCGCGAGGTCGAGGCCACGGTCCGGGTGGCAACGGTCGCGGACGACCCGAACCAACGCTATATCCAGACTGAATGCGAACTCGAGGGCGGCAGAATTGTGCTTGCCACGGGGCTTGCGTCCATGCCACCTGCGCAGGGCGCGCGGATCGTCCTCAGGGAGCGCGTCACCTGGTTCGGCTACCGTTCCTACGAGTGGCAGGGAGCTACGAAATAAGATGTCGGCACGTCCGGTTGGCATGACGATGCGTGAGGAAACGCGGCGCAAGCTCGAGCGGCAGCTCTGGGTGCAGCGTCTGAAATGGGTCGGCGGCGGTCTCGCGGTCGCAGCGATCATGGGCATCGGCTTCTGGTACACCGGCCTCGACGCCTCGGTCGAGACGCACCATGTGCCGGGAGTTGTCAAGAGCATCGGGCCGCTCAACGGCGGCAGCACAAAAAGCGTCGAGGAGGGACTTTCCGTCGACGTCAAGCTCGACGACGGCCGGCTCGCGCACGTGATGGTGCTCAAGACCACCGATCCGCATGTCGGTGATCACGTCGAGATCGCCGAGCACATCCACGGCACGGGGCGCACCACGTTCAGCTGGAAGTGAGGGCGCCGCAGGCTGCCGGCGGCGCGCGGATGCCGGGGTACTCCCGGCCGGCGTTGACGGGGGAGGCGCCGCCGCTATAGTGCGCCGGCTGTTCCCACGCACCTATTTTGCGCAGTCGCTCACGGCGAGCCGTTCTTCAGGTCGCCAGGTGCTTGCGCGGGCCTCTGTGGCGGAATCGGTAGACGCGGCAGACTCAAAATCTGTTGTCAGCAATGACGTGCCCGTTCGAGTTGGGCCAGGGGCACCATAAATTCAAGGACTTAGACCCCTCCCAACGCCAGCGTCTCGATACCGACGACGCTTCAGCAACTTTCCAGCAACTTTGGGAGTGTTGGAGTCGCACATGACGAAGCGTCACCATTCCATCCAGCCAGTGCACCCGGGCGAGCTTCTGCGCGAAGAAATTGTCCCGGCGTTGGGCATCACGGAGCCGGCGCTTGCCGATGCGCTCTGTGTGAGCCGTCAGACGTTGCACGACATTATGGTCTGCAAGCGTGCGGTGACGGCCGAAATGGCGTCGCAGCTCGAAGCAGTTGTCGGCTCGAGCGCGCGCATGTGGCTCAATTTGCAGACTGAGTATGACCGTTGGCGGCGCAGCTACTTTGCCTAGCGGACCTGAACAAGAGTGCCTGCCGCCGACGTGGCGAGCGTCACGAGCCCGGCACCAGCTAGGGCGTTAAGCGTCCGGTGCGTGCTGCTCTTCGTCGGGATGCCAAGGCGCTCCCCAATCGCCTCTAGCGGCCCCTCTATCTTGCCGCCGACTTCATTGAGCCGGCTCATGACCTTCTCGAAAGGCGCCGCCGGCTTGCGCCCCCGCTGCTTCCCCGGCAGCGATGCCGGCTCTGCGCTCGGCACCGTGGCGGGTTCGGCCTTGTCGACGCTGGGCACCGGCTGAAGCGCCGCGAGCACGATCAGTGATGTTGCCGCGCCCAACTCGAAGAACACGACGCTTAGCAGCGACAGCCAGGGCGGTAACGCGTCAACGCTGAAAAGCCAGCCCAGCGCTCCCGCGTAGGCGATGATTGCCGCGGCAGTTGGATCAGCCACCGTGGCGCCGTGGCCAGCGCTCATGACCTTCTCAGCGGCGGCAATCGTGCCTTCCAGCTCGCCCCGGCGCTTCGCCCTGGCGGCTTCGGTCTTCTTATTGCCGGCGGGCGCCGAGGCCAGGGCCTTCAGCTCAGTTGCAGCCGCATCAGCTTTCGTCTTCGCCAGTGAGTAGGCATCGGCATCAGCGGTGCGCGCGGCAACCGCCGTGTCACGCGAAGTCGAGACGAAGCCGAGACTTGAGACGGTTGCGTAGGAGAAGCATGCAAGGCCAAGCACCAACGCTACAATTCCTTTCCCAAACTGCCAATTTCGAAACGCTGCAAAGCTGGCGAGGAAGGCGCACGGTTGCATGAGCGCGCCGGCTAGGCTCCCTGCTGCGAGGATCAACCCGGCAGCTTCTGAGCGCGCGGCACCTAGCGCGTAGCCGTGGCAGATGTTCTGGGACGCCGACACGGCCACGAACAGCGCTGCCGAACACGCGCATATACATCGGCTCATTGAGCCGCTAATTAAATTGGACATGGGACTGGCTCTCTAGACAGAGTTGGTTCCTAGGCCCGTCGCGCTATTGCAAGTAGCTCGGCGGGCCGCCTATTTCGAAATTTCAGGCAGATGATAGCGAATCCGATTCGCGTCTAAAAACTTCTACCATTATTTGAACCGCGAATTTGGCCTCAGCGCGCGCTGCGGTTTTTGCGTTGTCCTAACGCCTTCCCTGCTAGAAGCTGCCGAGACGACGCGCAACGGAAGAGTGCTGCGGCTCGTCTCGTAGGATCACATAAATTTTCATTGACAAGAGGGTTGATTAAGTTGGTTGGCCCTCTTTTTATATACACTCCATGAGAGCCAAAATATTCGTGTTGATCCTTTAACGCAGTGTGATCTTAGGGAGTAATAGGCAATAAAAGCGGCCGGAATGGATAAAATAAGTTTGAAGGAATTAAAGACCCTGCGCGCACGCGTGGATGAGGCGATTGCCGCACGCGAGAACCAAGAGCGCGCAATGGTCAAGGCCAAGATGGCGGGCGCTACTCAGGCGTTCCAACATATTTGCCTCCGCTTGACGCTTTAATAATATAATGTCTTTGCGGCAGTTGGGCTCCCCTGTGGCGGGACGAGATAGCCATGTCATTTCCAAATCTTGCCCCGTTCGACAAAAAGGGTCGTGTCCAAATGGTGGTGGAGACACCACGTGGCTCGTCGATCAAATTCAAGTATGACGAGCGTGCCAAAATCTTCACGATTTCACGCACCCTTTCTCAGGGCGTGGTGTACCCCTTCGACTGGGGCTTCATCCCAAGTACGAAGAGCGACGACGGCGATCCGATTGACGCCCTCTGCCTGCACACTCACGGCAGCTATCCCGGGATCGTTCTTCCTTGCCGCTGTGTTGCCGTGCTCGATGTAGAGCAGAAGGGGACGAAGTCACGGGTCAACAACCCACGCCTCATTCTCGCGCCGGGCTGGGAGGGCGCGAAGGGGTGCGAGGACGAAACGGCTTTGTCCGATCGGTTGAAAGCGGAGATCGAGCGCTTCTTCCTCAATGCCACGTTTCTTACGGACAAGGATGCGCGCATCGGAGCATGGCATGACGCGGCTGCCGCAGAATCGTTGATACGCAGCAAGACGCGCAAGGAGGGCAAGTAAGCGTAGTGGGGCGAAGTGAGCGCTGCTGCTAAATGAAGAGATTTCATTAAGGCGCAACAAGGTCCGCTAGGGCCCTTAGCAGACCTAAGCGATGCTCGACGTCATGTCTGCTCTTTGGAGTCTAGCGAACGTCGTAGCGATCGACGTCGAAGTCAGCTGATGACCCCTAGCGGTCATTGGGGACATTTCTGCCAAGCCACGCCCATCCTCCGAAGGCGAACGTATAATCGCAAGCACTTGTCGGCGAAGACGGCGTCCGCGATCGCTCTGCGCTGTTTGGGCTACTTCGACATGTGCCGGAGGCTCGGTCCGTGACATAATCCGCCAATGACAGGGAGCCGGTGACGCTGCAAGACCACCCCCTGACGCCGCTCCCTCGGTAAGAGGAGGTCGAGATGACCAGTTCCCCCAATACCGGACAAGCTCACCACCACGGCCCGAACTGCGGCCATTTAGCGGTCCGCCACGGCGACCACGTCGACTATCTGCACGACGGTCACCTGGAATTCCCGCATGGCGATCACGTTGACGAGCACGTCATTGCGGTAAGCGATGACAACCCCATGCGCTGCACGCCAGACGTCCGCTGCGAGGGGCACCAGCACGGCCCCGGATGCGGTCATGAGACGGTGCCGCACGGCGACCACATTGATTACCTCGTCAATGGCCGTCTGCATCATCCGCATGGCGACCATTGCGATGATCATGGCCCGTTGCCACCTGCGTGAAATGTCGAGGCGCGGCTGAAAACACACTCTCTCCGGTCCGTCCGGGCGCATTCAGTCGTCGGCGGAAAGCAAACGAGGACGAGTATCCGGAACACCGGAGTCCTTCTCGAACACGCGACTGGATACCGATCTGGCTAAGGCTGTCGTGAGGTGTCCACCTCCGGAACCGGTGCTGCAATGCCCGCCGGTACATCGAGACTCCGGCGCGGCGCGAGAGCGAGGCCGCTCAACATCAGGCCAATGGCGATCAGCCAGCTGCCGAGTATCCGGCCCACGACAGCGAACCAAGGTCTCTCGAGCGCCTGCCGGATGGCCGTTGCGGCAACGAAGATCATCAGACCACTCAACGCCGCGGCAATGAAAAACCACGCCCAGCCGTCATCGCCGGGACTGTCGAGAGTGATGAAGATGCCAAAGGCGCAGCCGCTGACGAGTGCGGCGACCGGCACAAACCAGGTTCTCACTGCGCCGGGCAGGATCAAGGCGAGCCCAGCAGCGCTGCACATCACTGCGTTGCCAACGGGATGCTTGACGAACAAGATCAAAAGGCCTGGGTGGTTGGCGAAGAATGAATCGGTCAGAAAGAAACTAAGGCCCATTCCCACTGCAAGTGCCGCGACACCAATTCCCGACTGCACGATGCCGGGCGCGCGCACGGCGAATCCGAGCCCAAGCAGGGGCAGTGCCAGACCGTAGTTTCGCAGGGTGTAGAGAAAGCCGCCGGTGACGTAGTTGGTGTACGAACGTGGGGCCAGAATGAGCAGCCCAAAGGCAGCGAGCGCAAATCCGAGCAGTACGGTTGCGCCAACCCAACTCTGAGCACGGTAGAGCGGTCTCTCAGACACGACTAGGATACCGCAAATAAGACACCGGCCAAAGCAATGCCGGCGCCGAGAATTTCCAGCAGCCGTCCACGCAACAGCGCTCCCAGCAGGAGCCCAATGCCAATGCCGACGACGTGGATGAAGCCCGTGGCGACGACGAACCCGGCGGCATAGGATGCCGGATCGGCCGCGCTCGGAAGCTCCACGCCATGAGCATAGCCATGGAAGATGGCGAAGACGCCGATCAGCCCAAGAGCCATCCACTCCGGCGGCTTCCAGGCAAGAGCGATCGCGAGGCCTAGTGCGATCATGGACAGTGCGATCCCCATTTCGACATGCGGCAAAGAAAATCCGGACATGCCAAGCAGGCCACCCAGGGCCATAACGAGAGGGAACGTCACGGGCAACGTCCAGATACGGCGTCCCCCCATCTGCGCACCCCAGACGCCGACCGCCAACATCGCGAGAAGATGATCGAGGCCGAAGAGCGGATGCTCAAGGCCACTCTGGAAACCGCCGGCAGCACCTATCCCCGTGTGAGCTTCTGCCGGAGTTTCCGCCAGAGACGCCATTGTGGTCGTCGCCAGAAGCAGGGCGACAACCCTTACGCGACGGGCGACGCCGGATTCCTCAGCGACCATGTGCTCTATCTCCATCACGGCTGCGACCGGCGCGATATTGATCCTCGCCACCGGCCTGGGCCGTCGTCTCCACGGGCAAGGCGCCACTGTCGCCAACACGCAATGCATCAGCGGCATTCTCCGTCAGCGACGCAGTGTGGGCGCGGGAGATTTGCTTGGCGATCTCGGCAATTGCCGTGCCGGCACGCGCAGCCGCGCGTCCAAGCCTCACCGCAAAATGGTTGTAGGCCAAAACGGCCGGTATCGCTGCCGCAAGACCGAGCGCGGTGGCGAATAGCGCTTCGGCGATGCCCGGCGCAACCGTTGCCAGGCTCGTGTCCTGTTGCTGACCGATGGCGGTAAAGCTGTTCATGACGCCCCAGACGGTCCCGAACAGACCGACGAACGGCGCTGTCGATCCAACGGTCGCGAGGAACGGTAATCCGACCTCGACGCGCTGCAACTCGGTTTTCAGGGCCGAGCGCATGGCGCGTTCGACTCGAGTGCGCACTTCGGTCAGTCGTTCCCCGTGCGCCGCACCGATCTTGGCTTCCTGTTCCGCAGCCGCGTAGAGACTGCGCGCGAGCCCACGTGTGGCCTTATCGGGCGGCGAGGCGCCGGCCTGGAGATGACGCATTTCGCGGTTGAGACGGATCAAGAGAATGGCCTTCTCGAAAATGATGGCCCAGCAGGCGACCGAGGCCAGAGCAAGAATTGCGAGCACGCCCTTCACCACTGGGTCGGCGTGGATCACGAGGCGATAGATCGAAAAGTTGGAGCCGGCTTCGGCGAGCACCATAGGGCTACCTATTACTCCGTCAGGCGCAGGCTGCCCGCGTTGTTGCGATGCGCTCTAAGGCCCACTGCCGAGAGCGCGAAGAACCCGCTTGCTTTGGTCATCGGTCGGATCGAGTTCGAGCGCGCGGCGCAAATCCGCAACCGCAAGCTCGCGCTGCCCCAGCTCGCGATAGGCATTGCCGCGATAGCTGTAGGCCCTGGCGTGAACGGGGTTGAAGCGAATGACCGCGTTGAAATCCGAGATCGCGAGATCGAAGATCCGTGATTGCGCGTAGGCGATGCCGCGATTGAGATACCCTTCGGCATTGCTCGGCGTCCAAGCGTATGGCTTCGCTGAGGTCGTCGATCGACTCCGCGAGCTGGCCTGCTTGTCCTGCGGCGATCCCTCGATTCATGAAAGCGAGCGCGAAGTCCGGCTTGAGCTTGATGGCGCTGCTGTAGTCCTCGGCCGCCGCGGCCAGCTCGTGCTTCTGCAAATAGTCATTGCCTCGGTTGTAATAGTAGGCAGCGCTATCCGGTTTGAGGCGGATCGCCTCGGTCTCATCTTGAATGGCCAAGTCATACTGGCCTTCTGCAAGATAGGCGCTGGCGCGTTCATCGTAAGCTTGCGCAAGCTCGGTGTTGAGCGAGATCGCCCGCGTCAGATCGCTGATGGCGCCGCCGATGTTGTGCTCGACCAAGTAGGCGTGGCCCCTGTTGTAATACGCCATTGCACTTTCGCTGCTGTTGGTCGCCGGGTCGTCGATAATGAGTGTGCAGCCCAGGATGCTGTGGTCCGGGTCAGCGGCCGGACAATTGCTCGCACTTGCAGCTCCGCCCACCAGGCTGGCCGCCGGAATCAACAACAGCAGCGCTCGTGGTCTAACCAACCACATGCTCTATGCCTCGCCGTCATGCCGAGGTTCTAAAACAGCACGCTGCCGAAGACGCGCACATCCGCGCCTGGGAGGAGAACCTCATCTTTCTTGAACGAGGCGCTGTTGCGCACATCGTCATCGAGCAGGTTCTGGCCCTTGAGGCCGATCAGAAGCTGCGGAGCGATAGCGCCTCTGGCGTCGAGCGTCAGAGTATAGCTGACCTCCGCGGTGAGCAGCGTGTAGCCGTTGGTCGGCGTTTCGTTCAGTCCGATCTCGTCCTGCCGGAAGGCATGGAGCAGCGCGGTGCGGGCCTGCCAGGCGCGGTCGCGGTAGTAGATGCCGCCACCGAGCCGGTGCGGGGGCATGCGCGGCACGTTCTCGCCATTGTCAAACTCGGCGCGAACAAAGTCGTACTGTCCCGAGACGCCCCAAAGCCCATTCCAGATCGGCGCCACATCGTATTCCGTGGCCAGCTCGACGCCGTAGAATGTGGCATCGAGTTGGTCGAAGATCACCTGCTTCAGATCACCCCCCGCACCACCCGGCGAGCACGAGGCAAGGGTCGCGTCGCACGTTTCGCCGGTGAGCTGCCTGAAGATGAAGCCGTCGAATTTCGTGTAGTAGGCCGAGGCATCGAAGCGTAAAGCGCCATGTGCCTGACCAAACCCCAGCTCCACGGTTTTGGCGGTCTCTATGCCGATGTCGGGATTGCCGATCTCGAATGTGCCCGTCGCATCGTGCGCGCCCTTGGAGAACAGCTCCTGCGCCACGGGTGCGCGTTCGGCGTATTGGCCGGTCAGGCGCGCGACGACGCCACCCGGCAGATCGTAGAGCATGCCCAGACTGGCGCTCTTCGGATCGAACGAGAGATCATGCGCGACGAGCCCGGTCGGCGCCGTGAAATTGTCGAACGTCGCCCCGTCCACTTCGTCATGCTCGATACGGCCTGCGGCCTGGACGCGCAGCTGCTGCGTCAATTGCAGCTCCTCGAACAGGTATCCGCCGACGGAATCTGTCGTATTCGGCTCGAGCAGGTTGTCGCCCTCGAAGCTCAGGCCGTTGAGCTTGCGATTGCCGAACTGGATGCCGGCCATCGATCGCAACGGCCCGAACGCCGTCGCAAGCGGCACCGACTCGGCTTCTATGCGTCCCTCGAACTGCTTGTTGGTGAAGCGGGAGCCGACGGTGTCGTGACCCTCGGCGGCGTCGAAGTCGAGCTCGTTGTGGGCATAGTCGGAGTAGCCGAACCAGGTGCGCAACGCAGCAAGTCCAAGATCGGCGGCGCGCCACTCGCTGCGAGCGGCTATCTTGTCCTGCACCATATCGATGCGGGATTTGACTTCGGCCGACTCGATGCCCGGGATCGCATAGAGACTTTCGAAACGGTTGTAGGCGACGCCCGCGAAGCCGTTGCTCCACACGTAGGAGCCGCCGGTTGAAGCGCCCTTGCTGTCGACGAAGGAATTCTCCTGGACCCCTTGCGGCGTGTCATAGTCGTCCGCCTGACGATCGAACGCGTCGGCATGCAGGACGAAGCCGCCTGAGCCTGCCGTGACCTTGAAGGCACCGTCGCGGCCGTCGTCGACGGAGCTCAGCCCGCCTTTGACCTCGCCGCTGACGCCATGCTCCGGCATGAACGTCGGCACACGCTGGTTCTCGGCACTCACGACACCACCGATCGCTTGCGAGCCGTAGCGCAGCGTCGCGGGGCCGCGAATGACCTCCACCTTCTCGGCGCTATAGGGGTCAATCGGAATCGCATGATCCTCGCTGATGTCCGACACGTCGCCGGTGGTTATGCCGTTCTCCTGAATGCGCACCCGGTTGTTGTCGAGACCGCGAATGATGGGCCGATTGGCCCCCGGCGCGAACGTCGAGCCCGCGAGGCCCGGCTTGTTTTCAAGCGTGTCGGTCAATGTTGCGCCGTGGGTCGCCTCGATCTCGCGCTCTCCGGTCACCGTCACCGGATTGAAGGTTGTGTTCGGATGGATCAGCGTGCCGGGCGGCGGCAACAAATCCGCTGCCGGAGAGCCGGCGGGTTCCGCTGCAGCGGACGGCTCTGTGGCGCTCGTTGGGGCCTTCTTGGCCGCAGTCTGCCCGGCAGGCTGGTTGCTCCCCTTCTTATTGGCCGCCTTGCCGGTTCCAGGCTTGGGCGCCGCAGGCGTCGTGACTTCCACGGGCGGAAGCTGGCTTTCGGGCGCCGATTGCTGCGCTGGCGGCGCTTGGCCCTGCTGGGGAGGCGCTTGTTGAGCGACGGCTACGCCAACAAATGACAGTGAAACCATCGCAGCCAGGATGGTTTGCGCGCGCATAGGGATGCCCCGTCAGCCAACTTGGAAGAATGCGGAAATGCGGCCACGACGGATCGTGTCCCAACTCGCGCCCGAGCCACGAGCGCTTAGCAAGGGACAGATCGAGTGCCGCTATATGGTCTTGGGGAGGGGAGGCCCACGCGCCTGAAAATTCAGCCGGACATCGGCCGGCGCGGGCAGGGCGGCCCTGGCGGGCCGAGGATCGTCTTGGACTACGTGTATGACAGGATTAGCCGGCGGCTCTGGATGAACCAGGGCCGCGGCAATAGCCATCGTCCAGCAGATTGCGCACGCGTCATGAGTGTGGTGCGTGACTCGGAGAACAAGGCCGCTGCACGTCCGGCGTGCAGCTCTGCGAGACGACGTGGTCCGCGTCGTGCTCATCCTCATCTGCGTGCACGTGCCCGAACGACAAAGCGAACTGCATCGCGAGCGCGAGCAGCGCTAACCAGGCAAGCTTCGGGCGACGCCTCAACGGACGCATGATCGTCTCCGGTAATAATCCGGATATTATAACAACCGTTTGTCTGGAGGGTTACAATCGGGCCACACAACTCAACAATCCATCGGCCGTGCCGAGCCCTCTGACTCGGCCCACTTTGGTCGTACCGATCAGTGCATCTCACTGCGCCGCTCGCGCCCTAAAATCCGTTGACGATGCCTTGTGGATGGGATCGTGAGATCAAACCCGATATCTGCTATT
>CAVQUQ010000015.1:0-23477 GCA_963716835.1 uncultured Alphaproteobacteria bacterium
GACGGCGACCTGGGTCCCCATCTGCTGCGCCATGTCCTCGGCGACTTTTTTGTAGTTGAGGACGAAATAGAGGGTGGCGCCGGCCGCGACGATCCAAGACAGGATCGACAGGACTTCGCGCACGATGCCGCGATACATCGCGAGCAGACCGGAGATGAATGCCACGGCTATGAGCGCGGCATCAAGATAGCTGAGCGGCCCGATCATTCTCGAGACCTCCTCATGTTCCGTGCGGCCTAGGACGAGGTTAATTCCCCCGCCCGTTCACTCGCATGACCTTAGCTCGTCCGCAAGCTCCTTGAGGTGGCTGATGCGGCACAGTCTCAGCCGTCCGGCGTCGTCGCCGATCTCTCCGGCAGCGGGAATGACCGCCTGGCGAAAGCCCAGTTTTTTGGCCTCCTTGAGGCGTAATCCCATGTGCGGGCAGGCGCGCACGGCGCCCGAAAGCGAGAGCTCGCCGAAGTAGACGCGGTCGGTCGGCAGCGCCGTGTTGGACCACGACGCGAGGAGGGCGGCGGCCGCGGCCAAGTCAGTAGCAGGCTCAATGATCCGTAGACCCCCAGCGACGTTGAGATAGACGTCGTGGTGGGCGAACGAGACGCCGCAGCGAGCTTCGAGCACGGCGATCAGCATGGCGAGCCGGTTGGCATCCCAGCCGACGACCGCGCGCCTCGGCACACCGAGCCCGGACGGAGCGACGAGAGCCTGGATCTCGACCAGGATCGGCCGCGTCCCCTCGATGCCGGCGAACACGGCGGCCCCGGGAGCGGTCGCGTCACGGTCGCCGAGGAACAGCTCCGACGGGTTGGCGACCTCCTTGAGGCCGGCGCCTGCCATCTCGAAGACGCCGATCTCGTCCGTCGAGCCGAAGCGGTTCTTGGTCGCCCTGAGAATGCGGAACGTGTGGCCGCGGTCGCCCTCGAAGGCGAGCACGGTGTCGACCATGTGCTCGATGACCTTGGGACCGGCGATCTGCCCATCCTTCGTCACGTGCCCGACGAGAAGCAGCGCGCTGCCGGCCGACTTCGCGTAGCGCACCAGCGACTGCGTCGCGGCCCTGACCTGGCTCACGGTGCCGGGCGCTGCCTCGAGCTGGTCTGACCACAGCGTCTGGATTGAATCGATGACAACCAGGTCGGCGTGCTTCTCGCGCCCGAGCGTCGCCAGGATGTTGGCTAGGCTCGTCTCCGCGGCGAGCGCGACGGCGGCTTCCGCTAGTCCCAGGCGCGCAGCCCTGAGCCGCACTTGCGCCGCGGCCTCCTCGCCCGAGAAGTAGAGGGCGCGCCGGCCTGAGCTGGCGAGCGCGGCCGCAAGCTGGAGCAGGAGCGTCGACTTGCCGATGCCGGGCTCACCCGCAATGAGCAGGACGGAGCCGGGCACGATGCCCCCGCCCGTCACGCGATCGAGCTCCGGCATGCCGGTCGAGAAGCGCGGCGCCTCGTCTATGGAGCCGGAGAGCCCTTCGAGCGCGACGGCACTTCCTCGTCTCGACCGCGAGAGGCCGGAGCCGGGCGGCGGCGCCGCATCCGTCTCCTCGGCAATCGTGTTCCATTCGCCGCATGCGGTGCATTTCCCCGCCCACCGCGCCGACACCGCGCCGCAGTTCTGGCAGACGAATGAGGCTTTCTGCGCCTTGGCCATCGCCCTGCCTATGTGCCGTCGACGTACGAGCGGTGAAAGCGCGAGCCGAGACGTGTCAACACCTCGTAGCCGATCGTCCCCGCAGCCGTACCCATGCCTTCGATTGTGAGCCCGGGTCCGATCAGCTCGATGAAATCGCCCCGCTGCGGCGGCGGTCCGAGGCCGGTCACGTCGACGGTGATGAGGTCCATCGACACGCGCCCGACGACGGGCACCTGCTGGCCGCGGAATCCGACGACGCCGCCCGGCCGGTCGTTGCTGCCGCTTAGGCTGCGCGCAAAGCCGTCCGCATAGCCCGCGGCGATCACCGCAATGCGCGACGGGCGCTTGGCGCGCCACGTCGCGGAGTATCCGACGGTCCCGCCCGCAGGCACATCGCGGATCTGCAGAATCCGCGCGCTAAGCGAGACCACGGGACCCACGGGCGTCGCGCCGCCCCTGAACGCCTGTCCGCCGTAGAGCGCGTAGCCGGGGCGAACGAGGTCGTAGTGGTACTTGGCGCCGAGCATCAGGCCGTCCGAGGCGGCGAGGCTCGCGCGCGCCGGCGGCAGGCGCTTGCGCATCCGCTCGAAGGCGTCGCGCTGCTCCTCGTTCTTGCGCCGCGCGCGGATCGTCGGCGCACGCGAGGTGGCTCATGACGAGCGAGACATCGAGGCCCGCTGCGAGCGTGCTGTCGCGGACCAGCGTATCGATCTCGGATTCGGCGAGCCCGAGCCGGTTGAGCCCCGTGTCGATGTGGAGCGCGGCGCTGCAGCCGCGATGGATGCGCGGAGGCCGCCTGCACCCAGGCGCAGATCTCGTCGATGCTGCCGAGGACCGGGATCGCGGCGGACGAGATCAGATCCGCCGTCGCCCCCGCGATGAGCCCGTCGAGCGCATAGATCGTGGCCGCCGGAACGAGACGGCGCGCGGTCTCAGCTTCGTCGGGCGTCGCGATGAAGAACGTGCGGCAGCCCGCCGACCAGAGCGCCGGGATGACGCGGCCCGCGCCGAGGCCGTACGCGTCGGCCTTGACCACGGCGCCGCACTCGGCCGGCGCGACGAGCTCAGAAAGCGCCCGCCAGTTGGCGACGAGCTGCCTGAGGTCGATCGTGATGACGCCCGTGGCGGCGGCTGGGATATCTGAAGACTTCATGATGGGGCGCGCCGAGGTACCGACCCGAGCTTCCCCCTCTCCCCATCGCATGTGGCGCGAGGGGAGAGGGGATTGCTCCCGCCCTCACTCGTAGCGCTCGGGCAGCTGATACTCGCGCGCGAGATTGCCGAAGCGCGTGAACTGGCTCTCGAAGGAGAGCCCCACCGTGCCCACGGGCCCATGGCGCTGCTTGCCGATGATCACCTCGGCCTTGCCTGACACCGCCATCATCTGCGTCTGCCAATCGCTGAACTCCGCCGTCCCCTCGCGCGGCTTCTGCCGCTCGACGTAGTATTCCTCACGGAACACGAACATGACAACGTCGGCGTCCTGCTCGATCGAGCCGGATTCGCGCAAATCCGAGAGCTGCGGCCGTTTGTCGTCCCGCTGCTCGACCTGGCGCGAGAGCTGTGAGAGGGCGATGATCGGCACCGCCAGCTCCTTGGCCAGCGCCTTGAGGCCGGTCGTGATCTCGGTCACTTCCTGAACGCGGTTGTCACCACGCCTGGACGAGCCAGCAAGTAGCTGGAGATAGTCGACGACGAGGAGCCCGAGCCCCTTCTGGCGCTTGAGCTTCCGTGCCCGCGAGGCGAGCTGGGCAATGGTGAGGCCGCCCGTCTGGTCGATATAGAGCGGGATTCGGCTCATCTCCTGCGACACGCCAACGAGTTTGCGGAATTCGTCCTCGTTGATCATGCCGCGCCGGATCTTCTCGGAAGCCAGCTCCGCCTGCTCGGAGAGAATGCGCGTCGCGAGCTGCTCGGCGCTCATTTCGAGCGAGAAGAAGCCGACGATGGCCCCGTCGATCGCCTTCTCGCTTCCGTCCGGCTGCCGCTCGCTTCGGTAGTTCTTGGCGATGTTGTAGGCGATGTTGGTCGCGAGCGCCGTCTTGCCCATCGACGGGCGCCCGGCGAGGATGATGAGGTCCGAGGGCTGCAGCCCGCCCATCTTGCTGTCGAGGTCGGTGAGCCCGGTCGCGAGACCCGAGAGATGCCCTTCACGCTGATAGGCGTTGTTCGCCATCTCGATGGCGTGCGTCAGCGCCGTGCCGAAGCCCATGAAGCCCTGGCCGTACTTGCCCTGCTCGGCAAGGTCGTAGAGGCGTGTCTCCGCTTCCTCGATCTGCTGCTTCGGCGGAAAGTCGATCGGCGCGTCGTAGGCCGAGTTCACCATGTCCTCGCCGAGCACGATCAGCGAGCGGCGGACGGCAAGGTCGTAGACCGTGCGGCCGTAGTCCTCGGCATTGATGATCGTCGTCGCGTTGGCGGCGAGCCGGCCGAGGTACTGCGGCACGGTGAGGTTGGCGTCGATCGGCTCGGCCGCGTCGAAGAACGTCTTCAGCGTGATCGGCGTCGCCTGCTTGCCGGCGTGGATCATCTTGCTGGCGGTCTCGAAGATCTCGCCATGCAGCGGATCGAAGAAGTGCACCGGCTCGAGGAACGACGTCACGCGATCCATCGCCTCGTTGTTGACGAGGATCGCGCCGAGCAGAGCCTGCTCGGCCTCGATATTGTGGGGGGCCTCCCGGAAGCGCTGGGCCTCCGAGCTGGTGGGATTGGCGAGTTTGTCGATGAGGGAGAGTGCGGTTTGTGTCATGGCCGGGACGCTAGCCGCCGCCCCGAGTTGGCGCGAGTGCGCGGGCGAAGATCAAGCGCACCTCTCCACGTTACGCACAGCGCGCTCGATTGCCCATTGCCTGAGGCGAATCGCGCTCACTCGCCCGCGAGGTGCGGCCGTTCGAGCCGTCCGCCCTCGCGCACCGCGAGGCTTCGCTCGGCATCCAGCATATAATCGCGCGTGATGGGGCGTGCGTTGATACGCTTCGCAAGCTGGATTTGAAATACAACCAGACCCTGGTGACGGAAAGCAGCCTCCGAGCCCGCGAGATAGAATTCCCACATGCGCGCGAACTCCTCGCCGGCGATCTCGACCGCGCGCGCGCGGTTCTCGAGGAAGCGCGTGCGCCAGGCGCGCAGCGTCTCCGCGTAGTGGAGGCGTAGCACCTCGACGTCGAGACAGATGAGGCCCGAGCGCTCGATCACGCTCATCACCTCGCTCAGCGCAGGGATGTAGCCGCCGGGAAAGATGTAGTGGGCGATGAACGGGTTTGTCGCCGTGGGCCTGTCGGAGCGGCCGATGGTGTGCAGAAGCGCCACGCCGTCGTCCTGGAGAAGGCGGTAGATCGCACCGAAGAACGTCGCGTAGTGCGGCACGCCCACGTGCTCGAACATGCCGACCGAGACGATGCGGTCGAAGCGCCCTTCGACCTTCCGGTAGTCTTGAAGATCGAAACGCACGCTATTTGCGAGGCCGAGCTTGGCTGCGCGTGAGCGCGCCTGCTTGAGCTGCTCCTCGCTCAGCGTCACGCCGAGAACCTCGGCCCCGCACGTCGTCGCAAGATAGAGCGCGAGCCCGCCCCAGCCCGAGCCGATGTCGAGCACGCGCTGGCCGGGCTCGATGCCGAGCTTCGCGGCGATGTGGCGCTTCTTCAAGAGTTGCGCCCGCTCGAGATCGGCTCCGCGCGTGTAGTAGGCACACGAATATTGCAGGTCCGGATCCAGGAATAGCTCGTAGATCCGCTGGTCGATGTCGTAGTGATGCGCCACGTTCTGCCGTGCCCGCCGCGCTGGATTGAACTGGTGCGCTCGCCGCGCAAGCCGGCGCGCAAATCCCAGGCTCTGCGTCCATGCCGGGAAGGGGACAGCTTCGAGGTTGCGCATCATGAGCGCGATGAAGTCGTAGACGCTGCCGCTCTCCATCACGAGGCGCCCGCTCATGTAGCCTTCACCGGCGGCAAGCTCGGGGTCGAGGGTCAGCTGATATTCTATCCCCCTGTCCGCGAGCCTGACGGCGACTGGCGGTCCCGACCCATCGCCAAAGTGGTGGCGTCGACCGCGGCTATCGATGAAGGTGAGGTCGCCCGTCCGGACGACCCCGTTCAGCATGAACTGCAGGGGTTTGAGCATGTTCGCACCGCGCCTGCTCAGTCGGCATCCGCATCCTGCCGGCCGGCAATTGAACGCCCCGCCGCAAAGGACATAGGAAGGCTTCAAGGCGCCTGCCAGCGGGGCCGGCGTGTAAATTCGCAGCCGCCGCGCAGGGGCGCGGAA
Organism: uncultured Alphaproteobacteria bacterium; assembly: GCA_963716835.1. Lineage (GTDB taxonomy): Bacteria > Pseudomonadota > Alphaproteobacteria > Rhizobiales > Hyphomicrobiaceae > Hyphomicrobium_C. Next base: position 5,887 of record CAVQUQ010000015.1, read on the forward strand.
GCGGTCTCGATTGCCCAAAAAAGCGACGCCGGAACTCCGGGTCCCGGCGTCATGATTAAAGGTACGTGCGCCGAGCGTTTTAGCTCTTTTCGGCCTCGGCTTCCTCGTCGGCCTTGGGCGCCGCGCCTTCCTCGAAGACCTCGTCGGGATTGAAGGTCTCGAGCTCGAGCTTCTCGCCCTTGATCACGGTCACGTCCTCGCCGCGGGCCTGCTTCTCCGCTTCGTCCTGGGAGCGCGCCACGTTGAGCATCAACTTGACCACGACCTCGGGATGGAGCGCGATCCGCGTCTCGTGCAGGCCGAGCGTCTTGATCGGCTTGTCCATGACGACCTGCACGCGGTTGACCGTGAACCCGCCCGCGGTGACGACCTCGGCGATGTCGCGCGTCGACACCGAGCCGTAGAGCTGGCCCGTGTCGCCGGCCGAGCGCAGCGCGACGAACGTCTTGCCCTCGAGCTTGACGGCAACCGCTTCCGCTTCCTTCTTCTGCTCGAGGTTGGTGGCTTCGAGCTGGTGCCGTTGGCTCTCGAATTGGGCGAGATTGTCCTTCGTCGCCCGGAGCGCCTTCTTCTGCGGCAGCAGGTAGTTGCGGGCAAATCCGTCTTTCACATTGACGACGTCGCCCATCTGGCCGAGCCGGCCGATGCGCTGCAACAGGATGACTTGCATATGTCTACTCCTCGTCTCGCTTTGCGTTGGTTTGGTTGATCAGGTTGGCGGGCCGGACGGTGGCGGATAGCGCCGCCGCAGTCCGAAGATGGATTCCGAAAGACCGAGGATCGCCGCGGCGACGCCGATCCACATGTTGAGGAAGAGCAGCGCCGCGTAGAGCGCCCAGAGCGCGAACGGCCGCCAGGGTGCGCCGCGCGTCGTGTAGTGGACGATGGCGAGACCCAGGAGCACGAACACCATGAAGAAGGCCCCGGCAAAGCCCGAGGCGGCGAGACCCGCGTAGCCGCCGAGCATCGTCGCGAGCAGCGATGCTGCGAACGCCAGCGCGGTGCCGCGCGGGAACTCCATCGCCGCGAGATCGGGCCACGGTCGCGTGAGCTGGCCCGAGGCGAGCGTAATGCGTCCCGCGAGCCAGAGGTTGAACAGGAGCATCGCCAGCCAAGACACGGCAGAGGCGGCGGGCATGAGGCCGAGCGCGATCTCGGAAAGCGACTTGATTTCCGCCTCGCTGAGTGGTGTCGCATTCGGCATCTGCGCCAGGCTGCTCTGCAGCATCTTCTCGACGAACTCGCCGAGCATCTTGCGCAGTTCCTCGAGGTCCCCGCCGATGAGGAGCAGCGACGTGATGGCGAGCAGACCGGACATGATTGCCGCCCAGAGCACGAGGCGTCCGGGCGGATACCATTCGATCGTCTCGCCGCCCGCGGCGCCCGGCCGGCTGAGGAGCGCAAGGTAGGTCAGCGCCGCCATCGGCACGACCTGGCTCAAGGCGAAGACGAGAGCCACGAGACCGCTCGTCCCGATCGCAACAACCAGCGTGCCGACAAGTCCAGCGACGACAGCCGTATGCCAGCCCCACCCGAGGCCGGCGAGCGCGATGGGCAGCGGCGTGATGAAGAACAGGAGGAAGCGCGCGATGAGCGGGCCGGTCGTGGCGGACGCGAAAACGACGGCCGCGACAAGGCCCAGTCCGGCGCCGACGAGGAGGCGATTTCGCATGTCTCTCAGCTGTCCCGCGTTGCGCGGTTAGGGGCAGACCGGCTCGGCCGCTGTCCCAACCTCATTGAACCATCTTGGGGCCAGACCTTCGCGGCCTGACCCCGGCCTTGTCACTTCAGTACGTACGGCAGAAGCCCGAGGAAGCGCGCGCGCTTGATCGCCTTGGCGAGCTCACGCTGCTTCTTGGCCGAGACGGCCGTGATGCGGCTCGGCACGATCTTGCCGCGCTCCGAAATGTAACGGCCGAGAAGGCGCACGTCCTTGTAGTCGATCTTCGGCGCCTGATCGCCCGAGAACGGGCAGGTCTTGCGGCGGCGATGGAACGGACGGCGGGTAGAAAGCTGTTGAATCTCTGACATCGGTTAGCCCTCCGATCCGGTGCCGCCAGGGCCCGGCTTGACGTCGCGCGGCGGGCGGGGCGCTCGTGGCGCACGGTCACCGCCTTCACGGGCCTCGCGCGGAGCGCGATCGCCGCCTTCGCGCGGCGCGCCGTCTGTCGGTGCGCCTTCGCGCGGCGGACGCGCTCGGAACGTCGACGCTCCGCCCTCGCGGTCACCGCCTCTGAATCCGCCGCCTCCACCGCCTTCACGATCGCCGCGGTATCCCCCGCCGCCACCGCCACCGCGGAATCCGCCACGGTCACCACCGCGGAAGCCGCCACGGTCGCCGCCGCGGAAGCCGCCGCGATCACCACGGTCGCCCCGATCGCCACGCTCGTCGCGATCGGATTTGCGCATCATGATGGAGGGCTCGGTCTCGAGCTCCTCGACGCGCAGCGTGATGAAGCGGATGATGTCGGTCGAAAGGCCCATGCGCCGCTCCATCTCGTTGATGGCGGCGGAGGGGGCCTCGATGTTCATGAGAGAATAGTGGGCCTTGCGGCTCTTCTTGATCTTGAAGGCGAGTCCCTTCAAGCCCCAGTACTCGCTCTTGGTGACCTTGCCGCCGCCTTCGGTGATGACGTCGGAATATTCTTTGGTGAGCGCCTCGACTTGCTGTTGCGAGACGTCCTGGCGTGCCAGGAAGACATGCTCATAGAGCGGCATGCTGTGCCCTTCTTTGCTCCGGTGACCGCGATCAACGCGGGTCCCACTTCTCCGGCGCAAAGCCCCTTATGGGCCCCAGAAAGGCCCAAAGGTACCCAAAGAGCGGAGACACCGGGGAACGGGCTTCTATGCCCTGCCGCGCTGGCCTTTTGGCCGCACAGCCCCGTTCAGCCTCCAACCGGAGCGGGTGACGCGTGCTTTATACGAGAATTTCGCCGGGCCACAAGGCCAAAACGGTTAATGGCACAAAGCCCCCAAGACGGCCGAAAACGCGGTCGCGTCGGAGAGGTGCGGGCCTCTCCGACGCGCGCCGCCGCGGCTCACGACAGAATCCGAGCCGGACAAAGCGTGATCAGGCGTGCGCCGCCTTCATTCGCATCGAAACCAGCCACGCGTGCATGGCGAGACCGGTGCCCCAGCCCATCACCACCCAATGGATCCAGTAGGGCTCGGCCGTATACCAATCGAATGCACCGAGTAGAGCTGTGACGACGACAAACGCCATCGCATGGATCTTGAGCCCCCGCCGCCTCGCAGCGAGTTCACTCGAGAGTTCATTAGTGCTGGTCATTTTTTCCTCCGTTTTGAATGTTGGGAAGGGATCTGGCCTTTACGCCGTCAAGTTGCGCGCCACTGATTGAGGCTGCCCGCCTAGATTGCAGGCGCGCCTTCGTCTCGAATGGTGCGCGTGCGGCCATTGAAGAGAACGCTAGCAGTATCCGTGAAGGTGTTCTGTTACGGCAGGACTTGACAACGCGCGCCGGCCCGTGCCGTTAGCCCCGCAACGGCGATCCCTGCAGCATTGCGTGGGGGCAGACGCCGAGGGCTAAGCAACGACAAACCGGGACTAAGAGCACTCAGTGGCCATCGCCTTTATTTTCCCCGGCCAAGGCAGCCAGGATGTCGGGATGGGACGCGAGCTCGCGCAATCCTTTCCCGCCGCACGCGCCGTATTCGACGCGGTCGATGCCGCACTCGGCCAGAAGCTCTCCGCAGATCATGTGGGAGGGCCCCAAGGAGACATTGACGCTGACCGAGAACGCGCAGCCCGCGCTCATGGCCGTCTCCATGGCCGTGATCCGCGTGCTCGAGAGCGAGAAGGGCTTCTCGCTCCGCGACAAAGTGAAGTTCGTCGCCGGCCATTCACTCGGCGAATATTCAGCGCTCGCCGCCGCCGGCGCCTTCACGCTCGAGGACGCCGCGCGGCTCTTGAAGCTCAGGGGCCAGGCGATGCAGAAGGCCGTCCCCGTCGGTGAGGGCGCCATGACTGCGCTCCTCGGCGTCGGCATCGACGTGGCGCGCAAGGTCGCCGAGGCCGCCGCCGAGGGCGATGTCTGTCAGGTCGCCAACGATAACGAGCCGACGCAGGTCGTGCTCTCCGGCCACAAGCGCGCTCTCGACCGTGTGCCCGAAGCCGGAAAGGCATTCGGTGTCCGCCGCGCGGTCCCACTCCCGGTCTCAGCGCCCTTTCATTGCTCTCTCATGCAGCCCGCCGCCGACGCCATGGCCGAGGCGCTGGCGAAGGTCGATGTGAAAGCGCCCGTCGTGCCCGTGGTTGCCAACGTGCTTGCCGCGCCGATCAGCGATCCAGAGGAGATCAAGCGCCGTCTCGTCGAGCAGGTGACCGGCACCGTCCGCTGGCGCGAGTGTGTCTCCTACATGACAGCCAACGGCGTCACCGGCGTGTACGAGATCGGCGCAGGAAAAGTGCTCGCCGGCTTCGCCAAGCGGATCGACAAGAACCTGGACGCGGCGAGCATTGGCACGCCCGCCGATCTCGAGGCGGCGCTTCAAGGTCTGATGGGTTGAATTTGTGATGCGCGCGTCATTGCTGACCCAATTCTGAATAAGGGTAGCGCGGACCCAGCCGCCGAGGATGGAAAGGATTCCAATGTTCGATCTCACGGGCAAGACCGCCCTCGTAACCGGGGCGACGGGCGGCATCGGTGCCGGCATCGCGCGCGCGTTTCACAAGGCCGGCGCGACAGTCGCGATCTCGGGCCGCCAGGTCGACAAGCTCGAGACGTTGGCAAAGGAACTTGGGGACCGCGTGCACATTGTGCCGTGTGACCTCGCAGACAAGGCCGCAGTCGCGAAGCTCATCGACGATGCGGTCGCGAAGCTCGGCCGTCTCGACATCCTGGTCAACAACGCAGGCCTGACGAAAGACAACCTTTTCATGGTGATGAAGGACGATCAGTGGGACGATGTCATCGCCGTCAACCTGACCTCGACCTTCATGCTCATGCGCGCTGCCACCCGCCACATGCTGCGCTCCAAGACCGGCTTTGGGCGCGTCATCAACATCTCGTCGATCTCGGGGATAATTGGCAATCCCGGCCAGGGGAACTACGCAGCCTCGAAGGCCGGCATGATCGGCATGACCAAATCGCTCGCCCGTGAGGTCGCCAATCGCGGCATCACCGCCAACTGCATCGCGCCCGGATTCATCAAAACGGCCATGACGGATGCGCTGAACGAAAAGCAGGTCGCAGAGATTTCACAGCATATTCCCGCGCAGCGTTTCGGGACCCCTGAGGACATCGCCGCGGGGGCGCTGTATCTGGCAAGCGCCGAAGGCGGCTACATGACCGGCCAGACGCTGCACATCAACGGCGGCATGGTGATGTTGTGAGGCCGGAAAAGGCTGGCTTTTTAGGCGGCTATGCGACTGTGTTTCCATGCCCGTTCAGGCCCTCTGGCCCTGGCCAAGGCCAGGGAGATGTGTTAACGAGCCTCGTTTTTTTGCTGCGCAGCCAGGGGAAAGGCCGTAACGATCAACGCCCATGCCGTACCGGGCGGCCGGAACCTTGACGCCGTCTGCAAATGGGGCTCTACCGGCACCTCGAGAAAAGCCCTGGCCATGACCGGATCGTATAGATTAAAGCAAACGCAAGAGCTGGAAGGACGCGAGGGAAGACGATGAGCGATGTCGCGGAGCGCGTGAAGAAGATTGTCGTGGAGCATCTGGGCGTAGAGGCCGACAAGGTCACCGAGAACGCGAGCTTCATCGACGATCTTGGTGCCGACAGCTTGGACACTGTTGAGCTGGTCATGGCCTTCGAGGAAGAGTTCGGGTGCGAAATTCCGGACGATGCCGCCGAGCACATTTTGACCGTCGGCGATGCGGTCAAATTCCTTGAGAAGAATGCGACGGCTGCCTGAGCCGTCGCGTCGGGACTTCCGGGAGGCAGGCTGGTTAGGCGCCTCCGGGACCAAACCGCTCGGCACTGCGGCCCAGCTCGACAAGATCGGGATCACGGACTGCGAAATGCTCGCGCCGAGCAAAGAATGGGCGCGCGTTCGAGCAGGGTCGACGGTGTTGTCGGGCGGCCGGACCGCTGCAAGACTGTTCATTCGCCCGGATAGAGAATTGCTGCCACGGACCTGAGCCAAATGCGCCGCGTCGTCATCACCGGCCTCGGACTCGTCACTCCCGTCGGGTGCGGCGTGGAGCCCGCCTGGTCCAATCTGCTCGCGGGCAAGAGCGGCGCGCGCCGCGTCGAGGAATTCGACGTCTCCGATCTCACCTGCCAGGTCGCCTGCTTTGTCCCGCGCGGCTCGCAATCCGAAGGAAAGTTCAATCCCGACGATTGGATGGAGCCCAAGGAGCAGCGCAAGGTCGACGACTTCATCATCTACGCGATGGCGGCGGCGACGCAGGCCATGGATGATTCAGGCTGGACGGCCGACACGCAGGAAAAGCAGGAGCGCACCGGCGTCCTGATCGGGTCAGGCATCGGCGGCCTCTCCGGCATCGCCGACACGTCGATCCTGCTGAAGGAGAAGGGCCCGCGCCGCGTCAGCCCGTTCTTCATTCCGGGCCGCCTGATCAACCTGGCATCCGGCTATGTCTCGATCAAACATCAGCTCAAGGGGCCGAACCACGCCGTGGTCACGGCCTGCTCCACGGGCGCGCACGCCATCGGTGACGCCTCGCGCCTGATCGCGCTCGACGACGCCGACGTGATGGTCGCCGGCGGAGCCGAGAGCCCGATCTGCCGCATCGCAATTGCGGGCTTTGCCGCCTGCCGCGCCTTGTGCACCACCTTCAACGACCAGCCGACCAAGGCTTCGCGCCCCTACGACAAGGACCGCGACGGCTTCGTCATGGGCGAGGGTGCCGGGATCGTCGTGCTGGAGGAGTTGGAGCACGCCAAGGCGCGCGGGGCGCGTATCTATGCCGAGGTGATCGGCTACGGTCTCTCTGGCGATGCCTATCACATCACGGCACCGTCCGAGGACGGCGACGGCGCCTATCGCTCGATGCGCATGGCGCTCAAGCGTGCCGGTCTCCAGCCGAGCGACATCAACTACGTGAACGCGCACGGCACCTCGACCATGGGCGACGAGATCGAGCTCAAGGCGGTGGAGCGCCTGTTCGGCAACGCTGCGGGCAAGCTTGCGATGTCGTCCACCAAATCGGCCGTAGGTCACCTGCTGGGCGCAGCCGGAGCGGTCGAGGCGATATTCTCCGTCCTCGCCATTCGCGACAACATTGCGCCGCCCACGCTCAACCTCGACAATCCATCGGTCGAGACGGCGATCGACCTCGTGCCCCACAAGGCACAGCCGCGGTCGATCGACGTAGCCTTGTCGAACTCGTTCGGATTCGGTGGCACGAACGCGTCGATCATCATGCGACGCCACTCTTAGAGCGCGGCCGATCGGCAACTCCCGGCCACGGTCGCGTATTTGTCCGGCCTTTCGCCACAATTCCCGCCACAGTCGTCACCATGACCCTGGCTTTGACATACGGCCCCAATTTGCCGCAACGCTTTGGATGCTTTGAGATAATCTCGCCTAGAGACGTAGTGCCGCCGGGAGGAGATCCGTGAGCAAGATTCGCCGGGATATGCCACCGAACCTTCCCACCCGCAGCGGCATGCGACCGAGGAGCCCGTCCGAGGCTCTCGAACCTGGGCGCGCGCCCTCTCGGCCTCGCGGCATGCGCGACCGGCGTCAATCGAGAGCCGTCCCAGGCGTGGTGCGCCTGGTGAGCGGGGTCATGACGCTCATCCTCGTGCTGATGGTCTCGGCGGGCGGCCTTGTGCTGTTCATGAATCATCTCAGTGAGCGGCCCGGTCCGCTGACCGCCGCGCAGACTGTCGTCATTCCCAAAGGCGCGAGCAGCAACGACATCGCCGAGCGTCTCGAGCGCGAGGGCGTGATCTCGAGCCATTGGACGTTCATGCTCACGTATCTTGCGCAAAGCCGTTTCGGCAACAAAGAGACCGTCCTCAAGCACGGCGAATATCTCTTCAAGCAGGGCACCAGCATCCGCGACGTCATGGAGATCCTCTCCGAGGGCAGGTCTGTCCTTTACAAGGTCACCATTCCCGAGGGGCTGACGAGCCAGCAGATCGTCGAGCGACTGAAGGCAGAGGAGAATTTGACCGGCGACGTGTCACCCACTCCCATCGAGGGCACGATTTTGCCGGAGACCTACAGCATCGAGAAAGGCATGTCGCGCCATGAGCTCATCGAGAGCATGCAGGCGAAGCACAAGCAGGTCTTGGAGGCGGCTTGGGAGAAGAGGGACCCAAGTGTCCCCCTCAGGAGTGCTCAGGAGGCCGTCATTCTCGCTTCGATCATCGAGAAGGAGACGGGCCGCGCCGACGAGCGAGAACGCATCGCCGGCGTCTTCACCAACCGTCTCTTGAAGGGCATGCCGCTCCAATCCGACCCGACGATCCTCTATGGCCTCTACGGCGGCGCCGTCCAATGGGGCAAGCCGATCATGCAGTCGGAGAAGGACACCAAGAACGCGCACAACACCTATCAGATCAAGACGCTTCCCCCGACGCCGATCTGCAATCCGGGCCGCGCCGCCATCGAGGCGGCACTCCATCCCGAAAAAACGGGCAATCTCTTCTTCGTTGCCGACGGCAACGGCGGCCACATCTTTTCCGAGACGCTGAAGGACCACAACGCGGCGGTCGCAACCTGGCGCAAGGTCGAGAAGGAGATCCGCGCCAAGCAGGATCAGCAGGCCAAGGCCGATCCTCAGGCGCCAGGCGCCGCAGCCGCCGACGACGCCATTCCGAACCCGCCCGCGGAGACCCCGGCCGCCAAAGCCGAGGGTGCGGCCGCGCCGGCCCCCGCAGCGGCAGCCGTCCCCGCCACCGCACAGGCCTCCACGATCCCGTTGCCGGTCCGCAAGCCGAAAAAATAGTGCCAGTCCGCCCTGAACGGCGCGGCCTGATGTGGAGATCGCGTGTTCGGCTGTTGGCGCAGCGCCGCGCGGCCGTTAGATTTTCAGCGCTTCTCGCCAATCGGCGCGGTTAACCGCTTGCTCAACGTGCAGCGGGCGCCGCCGCGCCAAACCCGATACGATCCCATAATGACCATCCAGAGCATGACAGGCTTCGCCCGCGCCGACGGCGCCCTCGGCGCTTCGACGTGGCATTGGGAGGTGAGAAGCGTCAACAACCGCGGGCTCGATCTGCGCCTGCGGTTGCCCCCCGGCCATGAAGCGCTCGAGCCCAAGGTGCGCGAAGGGATCGCGCAGCGCCTGACGCGGGGCAGCGTCTCGGTGACGCTGAGCGTGGCGCGCGAAGCAACGCAGTCTCAGATCCGCCTCAACGAGTCCGCGCTCGAGGCAGTGATTGCTGTCGCCGAGCGGGTCCGCAAAACTCTTGGCGCCGCGCCGCCGCAGGCAGAAGGGCTGCTCGCCCTGCGCGGCGTCATCGAGCTTGTCGACGAGCCCGAGGACGAGGCGCAGCGCACGGCGGCACAAGAGTCCATGCTCGCCAGCCTGACCAGCGCCCTCGACGGCGTGATCGCCGCGCGCAACGCGGAGGGGCGCCGCCTCGGCGCCGTGCTCGACGATCAGCTGACAGAGATCGCGCGCCTCGTCGGCCTGATCGAAGTCTCGCCCGCGCGCAAACCAGATGCCATCAAGGATCGCCTCAAGGAGCAGGTCGCACGCCTCCTCGAGACGGGACAAGCGCTCGACCCGGCCCGTCTGCATCAGGAAGCCGTGCTGCTCGCCACGCGCGCCGACGTCGAGGAGGAGCTGAAAAGACTCAAGGCGCATATCGAGGCGGCGCGCGAGCTCATGAGCGAGAAGGGCGCGGTCGGCCGCAAGCTCGATTTCCTTGCACAGGAATTCAATCGCGAAGCCAATACATTGACGTCGAAGGCCGCCGATGCCGAGATCGCCCGCTTGGGTCTCGCCTTGAAAGTCGTCATCGACCAAATGCGCGAGCAGGTGCAGAACGTCGAGTAGAATTCCCGCCGAGGCGGGGTAGGGGAGCGGGGCGCGCCGGAGGGGCATTGGACATGAGCGGCACCGGGAAAGAGCCGAACATCGAAAGGCGCGGGCTTTTGCTCGTGCTCTCCTCGCCTTCGGGCGCAGGCAAGACCTCGCTCGCGCGCGCGCTTCTCGACGGCGACCCCCGCATCAATCTCTCGGTCTCGGTGACGACGCGCAAGCCGCGCCCCGGCGAGGTCGAGGGCAAGGACTACTACTTCGTCGACGAGGCCCGCTTCAACGCCTTGAAGGAGGAGGACAAGCTTCTCGAATGGGCTAGCGTCTTCGGCAATTTCTACGGCACGCCGCGCGAGCCCATCGAGAATGCCGTCGCCCAAGGCCGCGATGTGCTCTTCGACATCGACTGGCAGGGCACGCAGCAGCTCGCCGAAAGAATGACCGGCGACCTCGTGCGTGTGTTCATCTTGCCGCCGTCGGCAGCCGCTCTCGAAGCGCGCTTGCGATCGCGGGCCCAGGATCCGCCCGAGGTCGTGGCCAGGCGCATGGCCCAGGCCTCGGCCGAGATCAGCCACTGGGCGGAGTACGACTATGTCCTGATCAATTCCGATCTCGACGAGAGCATTGCCGGCTTGCGCGCGATCCTGGCTGCAGAGCGCCTGAAGCGCGAGCGTCTGGCGGGACTTTCGGCTTTTGTGCGCGAGCTGCAGCGCGCGCTCTAGGGCGTGGTACTCAAAGAGCAGCCTCGACCACCCGGCCCATGCGACGTGCGCGTTGCCCTGGGATGCGGACGCAAAAGCGCACATTTAGGTAGGTCCGCTAAGGGCCATTAGCAGCCAAGACAGCGACGATCACAGAGTTCGAAGTACGGTCAGGATGAGGAGACTTGAGCTGAGGTTCAGGCTGCGCAAGACGCCACGCCTGAAGCGACGTCGGAACGGCTTGGCTCTTGTCGTTCGACCACCTCGTCGAAGATCTCGTCGTAAAATCCGGGTCCAAATTCCTTTGCGACAAATTCACTGAAGGCGTGTGCTTTTGCGGACCTGAACTCACGGCTTGGGTAGACAGCGTATATGGCTGACCTCGATGAACCCCTGTATTGTGAAAGCACGACCGTCAGCGCCCCGCTTACAAGTTCCGGTCCGATCTCCCAGATGCTCCGCAGGCCGATGCCGAAGCCGGAAATGAGCGCCTCGCGAACGATCTCGGCCGAATTTGAATGAATACTGCCCTTGACGCGTAGTTGTGTTTCCCCGCTCGGCCCCTCGAGCCGCCATGTCTCCTGCGCATCTGGCGACAGACAATTGTGCCTCGCAAGCTCCTTGATGGACTTCGGCACGCCTGCTTTTACGAGGTACGAAGGCGCCGCACAAATGATCCGCGTGTCAGACGACAACTTTCGGGCGACGAGCGAGGAATCGCCTAGCTCGCCAATGCGGATCGCAATGTCAAAGCCCTCACGGATGAGATCGACGACATCGTCGGTGACAAGAATTTCGAGCGTTATATCAGGATAACATTCTAAGAAGCGTGGCAGGCGGGAGGCAAGGTAGAGACGGCTGAAGGTCGTTGGCACCGTCACCCTCAGCAGGCCGGACGGCTTTTTAGTGCACGAGCGGACGAATTTCTCGGCTTCGGCGGTCCGCTCCAGAATGTCTTTAGCGCGCAGCAAGTATCCTTCACCGGTTTCGGTGAGCGCAAAGTGACGCGTGGATCTCTCGAAGAGGCGTGTGCCGAGGGACGTTTCGAGAAGTCCCATCCTCTTAGAGATGGCAGCGGGGGAAGTCCGCATGTCACGCGCGACGGCCGACATATTCCCGACCTTGGCGACACGCACGAAAATATCGAGATCAGCAAACATGTGCAGATCATCCATATATTGTGGCCGCCGCCGTCAGCACTATTGTACGAAATCGCACGATAGGACATTCCCCCAAATGGGGGGTATGGCAGGTGTCTGAAGAAGTGCAAGTTAGGGTAGCTGCCGACGTGAAAACTCCCCCCGTCTACGCGCAGGCAGTGAGAGGGCGTCGGTCCGGCCGTGTTCTTCGCGCCGCTGTTGTCACCCCGGTGGCAACATCGACGCCCTCGGCAATCCACTCCGCGCTCGTGAGTGACGGGGCAGCACTAAGGGTGTACCGCCCGCCAACGTTGTCGGTGTGTTCAATTGCGGCAACCGTCTAATGATAGTCGTCGGTGTCTACAATTACATAAGCAGCGTTGCTTTGCCGAAGATCGACGAAACGATCCGAGGCGAAGATGATTGCGCGCCCATGAGTGACGGCATGGCTTGCATGATAATCGCAATTTTCAACGGATATCTCGGAGCGATCGTGGCCCTGCTCGGATTTTGACCAGCTCGGCGCAGGTCCTCACGCTTCATGCGAGCCTCGCGCAGGCTTCTGTGACATCGACGGCACTGTAGGGCTTGTCAAAGAAGAGGCTTCCCGGCAGCCGCCGGGCGCGGTCGGGAGCATTCGCAGACGTATAGACGATCGGCATCTCGGGCCGGTTGGCACGCAGCTTTTCAGCGAGATCCCACCCGTTCAAAGGGCCTGCGAGCTGGATATCAGTGAAAAGCACGTCGATGTCGTGCTCTGCCGCGAGCACGAGCGCCGCCTCAGCACTTGCAGTATCGACCACAGACCAGCCTTGGGCTTCGAATTCACCGACAATGCTACTGCGAACGATGGGCTCATCTTCCACGATGAGGACGATATGAGTGGTCGGCCGGGCACGCATAGGTGCCTCCCGTTGTCTGGAATTGGGGTGAACTCGCCGGTCCGGGACGTTTTTTGTAGCTATTGCTTGGTCGAACGGAGGGGCTCTAGTAGGTCAATACGCTGAGAAAGCATTGAGTTCCAAGAAATGTCTAAAATAGTACAATTCGCCGATTAGGTCGTCTGGCCAAACGGGTGTAGAATTCGCCATCGTCCGCTGGCGCCCCGGGCGCGGACGGCTGAGAGATGCCAAGCGCTCTTGCCCAATGTCAGGGTTAGAGCGATGGCCGAGAACCAATCTCGCAGCGCAAATCTTATTCTCTCGCGACTTGCGGACGACGAATTTTCGCTCCTGGAGCCGCATCTTGAGCACGGTCAGGCTTCCTGTTCGCAAGATGCTGGAACGACCCCATCGGAAGATCAGCAGCGTCTATTTCCCTGAGAGCGGCTTTGCTTCGGTCGTAGCCAACGGGTCCGACAAGAGACCCATCGAAGTCGGCCTGATCGGTCGCGAAGGCATGACCGGTCTCGCCGTGGTGTTGGGAAACGACCGTCCTGACAACGAGACCTATATTCAGGTCGCCGGGCACGGCAAATACATGAAAGCAACCGCGCTTCGAGAAGGGATCGATCGCAGCACGTCACTGCACCGTTCGCTTCTCCGCTACGCTCATTCATTCCTCAATCAAACGACGCGGACAGCTCTCGCCAATGGGCGCAGCAAGATCGAGGAGCGGCTCGCGCGCTGGCTGCTCATGGCCGACGACCGCATCGATGGAGATGAGCTGCCTTTGACGGATGAATTCCTGGCCATTATGCTGGGCGTTCGGCGACCGGGAGTGACCATCGCGGTGCAGGAATTGGAGCGCGAGGGTCTGATCGCAAGACGACGCGCGACCATCGTGATCCTTGACCGTAAGGCCTTAGAAAAGCGGGCGAACGGTACGTACCTTCCCGCCGACTACACTTAGCGACAGTCGCGCATCACTGGGGACGTTGTCCGCTTTGTCAAAACCGACGAGTTCCAGAATCTCCGCAGCATGTCCGCGTTGCCCCCGAAAGCCGATGATGGGTATGCGTTGCGTACTGGGTTGAGACCGGTTGCCGGGCCGTCAGTACGGCTACGGCAGCTCGCGTGCGTAGCTGATCACCGACAGAAAGCGTATCGGCAGCTTGACCAGCTCCTCGGGGCCATGTGGCGCATCCGCGTCGAAGAACAGGCTGTCGCCCGGCTTCATCGGATAGAGCTTGTCGGCGTGGCGGTACACGACCTCGCCCTCGAGCATGTAGATGAGCTCGAGTCCGCCGTGCTGAAACAGCGGGAAGACGTCCGACTCTTCCGTGAGCGTGATGAGATAGGGCTCGACCACCACCGCACCGGCGGCGCCGCCCGTATGTCCCAAGAGCTGATACTGGTGCCCGGCGCGCGTGCCGCGCCGCTCGATCAGCAATCCCTGGCCCGCAGACACGAAGACGGCATCCCGGCGCTCTTCGAAACGGCGGAAGAGGGCCGTCACCGGCACGCCGAGTGCTTTCGAAAGCCGCTGCAGCGTCGTCAGCGACGCAGACGTAACGCCATTCTCGATCTTGGACAGCATGCCGAGCGAAAGATCGGCCGCGCGCGCGAGGTCTGACGCTGTGATCCCGAGCTTGTTGCGGAAGGCACGCACCTCGCGTCCGATCGCGACCTCGAGCATGTTGTCGCGCGCGCCCTGCAGCGCATGCGGATCCTGCTCGCCGGCCCGGGTCTTTTCAACGATCGAGCCGTTTCCCGAGACGAGACGCGCGCCCGCCTTCGCTCTGTCCGCCTTCGGCGCGCTGGGCACGGGCTCGCGGAAAGCGTCGCGAGGATCGACGATCACACGCTCTCTGGCTGATTTCGGTCCGGTTCGTTGTTTCATGAGCTTTCGAGCTCTTGCACCGCTTTGCGCCCCACGAGTTCGCCGCCGAACTCGCTGGCCGCGTCCGTAAGACAGGAGCAGAAGTAAAGCGCGGCCGCACTATCGGCAAGCACGTGGTAGGTCGGCGTAGCACCTATGTCAGACCGCACCAGAATAGCCGACATTTTCGCAATGGATGTTTGTGCAATTGCGAGATTGGCAAACTTTTCTAGTCTGAGATCGATGGCGCAAATCTTGGCGAACATCAAGGGGGCCGAGGTGCCGGTGACGGCAAACCAGGCATGGCTGTCGCGTCTCAAGAGAGGATAAGTCCGCTCCTCGTCCTCGATCCGCCAGCTATTCACCATATCGGCAAGCTTGACGCCGTCGCCGGCGAGGTTGGAAAGCAGGATCACCTCGCCCGGGGCGAGCACCAGGCAGAGCCCGCCGTCCGGCTGGCGAAAGGCCCGGTTCGCGATCGCCTCCACCGCAACCCCGCGCTTCTTCATCGCCTCGATCGTTCCGCGGCCCTTGAAGCCGATGCGCGGCAGCGGCGATAGGTCAGCAATGCCGAGCGTTCGCGCCGCCTCGCCGTCGCCCACGGTCTCAGCGATTGCCGTATCGCGCATGGAGCGCCAGCTCGCCTGCTCGCTATCGAGCGAGCGCCAGAGCGGCGTGCGGCGGGAATGGTCGAGCGGGCCGTCCATCGTCACATCTCCTGCCGCTTGTTCTCGGCGTCGTAGAACGGCGTCGGCACGACCTCGGCCTCCACCATGACGCCTCCGTCGGCGCGGATCATGAAGCGTGCCCCTGTCGCCGAGAGATCGGGCGGCACGTAGGCGAGGCCGATCACCTTCTTCAGCGTCGGCGAGCGCACGCAAGACGTGACACGGCCCGCAATGTCGCCATTGCGGATGACGAGGTGGCACTCCTTGGGGACGGGCGCTTCCGCGCTGACGAGCGTGAAGCCCACGAGCTTGCGGGTCTGCGGCTTCGCCATCTGCATCTCGATGGCGCGCTTGCCGACATAGAAAGGCTTCTTCTTGGCCAGCACCCATTCCATGCCGGCTTCCGCCGGATGCGTGAGCCCGTCCGTGTCCTGCCCGACGATGATGTGTCCCTTCTCGAGCCGCAGCACGCGTTGCGCCTCGACCCCGAACGGCCGAATGCCGAAAGGCTTGCCGGCCTCGAGGAGCTGGTCCCACAGGGCTTCACCCATTTGCGAGGGACAGTGGATCTCGAAGCCGAGCTCGCCGACGAAGCCGACGCGCAGGATCCGCACGGGAATTCCGGCGAGCGTGCCGGTCCGCACCGCCATGTAGGGGAATGCTTCCTTCGCAGAAGTCGATGTCGGTCTCGAGCGTCCCGATCAGGTCCCGCGTGCGCGGGCCGGCAAGGTTGACGCCGGCATAGGCGGCGGTGACGTTGGCGACGTCGACATCCATCTTCCATTGCGTGTTGAACCAGGTCATCTGGCGGTAGACCTGATCGACCGCGCTCGTCGTCGCCGTGACGTAGAAATGGCGATCGTGAAGGCGGCAGGCGACGCCATCGTCGATGATGACCCCGGTCTGGTCGGTCATGAGCACGTAGCGTGCCCGTCCCACCTGCTGCTTCTCGTAGGCCCAGGTGTACATCCGATCGACGAACGCGGCTGCATCGGGCCCGCGAATGTCGAGGCCGCCGAGCGTCGACACGTCGATCAGCCCCGTCGCCTCGCGCACGGCCCGCACCTCGGCCTCGATCGACCGCGCCGCGTCGCTCTTCCGCCCGTAATAGGCGGGACGCATCCAGAGCCCGGCGGGCATCATCTGAGCCCCGAGCTCCAAATGCCTCTGATGCATGGCGGTGTGCCTGACGGGCTCGAATGCGCGCCCGGCAAGGAGGCCGAACTTCTCAGCAACGAGGGGAGGCCGGAAGGTCGTCGTGCCGATGGCGCCCATCGTCTTGCCGGTGAAATTCGCCACAATGCGCACGGTGTTGACGTTCGCGTGCCGCCCCTGGCTCGTGCCGAAACCTTCGGTCGAGTAGCGCTTGACGAGCTGGATGTCGTCGTAGCCGTCCTTGACGGTGTTGACGATGTCCTTGACCTGCAGGTCCTCGTCGAAGTCGACGAAGTCCTTGGCTTCCCGGTGGGTGAAGATCGGATAGGGATGCGTGATCTCGAGCGCGCCGAGATCCATGCCCTGATCGGGCTCGGCGTCCGGCACCTTGCCGAGGGCGCGCGCCGCGGCGCGGCGGCCTGCGCTGCGCCCGTCTGCCACGACGGCCTCGTCCGTCCACACCCCGCCCGCGGAACCGGCGAGCGTCACGCCCGGCGGCAGGTTGGTCGTGCGATGCATGTTGGTCGCCGGGTCGTAGAGGACCTTCGCCCCGGCATGGCTGGCGAGGTTCAGGGATGGTGCATAGCCGACGCTCATCAGCACGTGATCGCACGCGATCCATTCCGCGTCGGCAGGCTCGTTCTCTTCATGCTCGATCTTGAGCACACGAACCCCGGTCACGCCTTTGACGCCCTGAGCGTCGATAAGCGTCGTCCCGAGAAGAATCCGCACGCCTCTGGCCCGCGCAGCATCCGCGGCGGGCCCGTTCGGCTCCATGTTGAGATCGACGATGGCTGCGACCTCGATCCCGGCGTCGAGAAGGTCGAGCGCTGCCTCGTAGCCGAAGCGGTTGGCGGTGACGATGACGGCGCGCTTTCCCGGCGCGACGCCGTAGAGGCGCATCAGGCGCTGCGCGGCATCGACGAACATGATTCCTGGCCGGTCGTTGTTACGAAAGACAAGCGGCTGATCGAAGGCCCCGGTCGCGAGCACGATTTCCTTGGCGCGAATCTTGTAGAGGCGTGTCTCCGTGATGGCCGACGACCAGTTGTCGGCGAAGAGCCCGGTAACCGTCGTGCCGGTGAGAATGCGCAGGTTGGCGCAGGCGCGCGCCCGCGCGACAAGCGCGCGGCGTCTGGCCTCGGTGGCCTCGCGGTCTATGCCCCCGCGCCCGTAAAGGAGCGAGCCGCCAGGCTCCGGCCACTCGTCGATGAGGAGCGTGTCCGCGCCCAATTCA
>CAVQUQ010000016.1:0-112283 GCA_963716835.1 uncultured Alphaproteobacteria bacterium
GCCGCGGCGATGGCGGTCTCGAGGCCCGCCGGCCCCGCGCCGACGACGAGCACATCTGCGAACAGATAGGCCTTGTCGTAGTATTTGTGCGGCGTGTTGGGATCGAGGCGCCCGAGGCCCGCGAGCATCCGGATCGGACGCTCGAAGAACTTCCAGGCTCCTCGCGGGCGGAAGAAGGTCTTGTAGTAGAACCCGACGGGGAGAAAGGGCGCGAACAGCTCGAGCACCGACAGAAGGTCGAAGTCGAGCGACCAAAGCCGGTTGATGGAGCCGACCGCGAGTCCATCGGAGAGCGCGAAGCGGTCGGCGCGGACGTTTGGCTCGCCGGCAACCTGCACCAGCGAATTGGCGTCATGGCCGGCCATGGTCAGCACGCCGCGCGGACGGTGATACTTGAACGAGCGCGAGATGAGGCGGCGGCCTTGCGCATAAAGCGCCGACGCGATCACGTCGCCCGCAAAGCCGCTGTGAAGCCGGCCGTCGAAGGTGAAGGAGATCGGTCTCTGACGATCGATGAGGAGGCCCCAGCCGTGGCCATCGATGCGCCCTGTGGCACGTCCCGCGCTCATGCCCCGCTCGCCTCCTGGCGCGCAAAGTAGGTATCGACCGTCATCGTCTCGAGCACGGTGTCGGTCACCGTGTTGCGACGCGCGATGAACCAAAAGTTGGTCGGCGCGTGCAGCCACCACTCATGGATTTCGCCCGCGACGTTGCTCTCGAGAAAGAGGTACTCGGTCCATTGCGCGTCGGTCGCGGTCGCGGGATCGACCGAGGGCTTCACCTCGCCGGCCCACACGAACTCCGTGATGTTGCGCGGCCCGTTGAGCGGGCAATTCAGGATCTTCACCGTTACTGCCCTTCAATGTCCGACGGACGCCGCACCCTTCTCGCCCACGAGATCGAAGTTGTGGAAGCGATCAAGCGAGAATGGCTTCAAGAGATCCGGCTGGCGCCCTGTCGCGACGCACTCCGCCATCCGCACCCCGCACACGGGCGTCGCCTTGAAGCCCCACGTTCCCCAGCCTGCATCGATGTAATAGTTCTCGACCGGCGTGAGCCCCATGACCGGCGAGAAGTCCGGCGTCATGTCGGCCATGCCGGCCCACTGGCGCAGCACGCGCAGTTCGCCCATGAACGGAAACAGCTCGAGCATGTGCCCCATCAGCCCCTCCTTGAAGTCGAGCGTCGAGCGGGTCGAGTAGAGGCCGTAGGCGTCGGTCGCGCCGCCCATGACCATCTCGCCGCGCGCCGACTGCGAGATGTAGACGTGCAGCGAACCCGACACGATGATCTGGTCGAGGATCGGCTTCACCGGCTCCGAGACGCACGCCTGCAGCGGGATGGTGCGGATGGGGAGCTTGATCCCCGCCATGCGCGCGACCGCGCTCGAGTTTCCCGCGACCGCCTGCATCACCTTTCCGGCGTGAATTCGGCCGCGTGTCGTGTCGACGCCTGTCGCGCGGCCCTTCTCGATGAGGATCTTCGTCACTTCCGTCTGCGTGTGCACTTCGACGCCGAGTTTCATCGCCTCTTTCGCGTAGCCCCACGCGACGGCGTCATGGCGCGCGATCGCGCCGGGCGGATGATAGAGCGCGCCGAGGACCGGATAGCGCACGTCGTCCGAGATGTTGATCGTCGGGCAGATACGCTTCACCTCGTCCGCGTCGATGACCTCGGAGCTGACGCCCATGTGCTTGTTCACTTCCGCGCGCCAGCGCGCAGTGCGCATGGCGGCGTCCGTGTGCGCGAGGGTGAAGTGCCCGCGCTCGGTGTACATGACGTTGATGTCGAGCTCGTTCGAGAGCGATCGGAAGAGCTCGACCGACTCCTTGTAGAAGGCGACGCCCTCCGGCGTGAGGTAGTTCGCGCGCACGATCGTCGTGTTGCGCGCCGTGTTGCCGCCGGCGAGATAGCCCTTCTCGAGCACCGCGATATTCTTGATGCCGTGGCGCGAGGCGAGGTAGTAGGCGGCCGCGAGCCCGTGCCCGCCGGCGCCGATGATGATGATGTCGTAGGTCTTGCCCAGCTCCCCCTTCCAGCGGAAGTGGGGGTCGTCGGGGTGCGTCGAGCTGAGACCGTATTTGAGGAGGGCTAGGGGCAATGGGCGTTCTCCGGCCGCGCCGTTCTAAAGTTAACATTCCTACAGTGCAAACTAATTTCCGATCATTCAAGTGGCAAACGACGCGCTCCTCGCCTCCTCAGACGCCCTTTATTCGAGCCTCGTGCTGTCTTTTCGGCCATGAGCCGCCTTGACTCATGCGGCAGGCCGTCGCAGTGTTTTTCCGCTGATCAAAGGGAGTTGCCTGACAGGCAACTCCCGTCGAGCAACGGGGAGGCGTCATGGAAGGCAATCTCAATGCGTTGACTACGATTTTCATCGAGTTCTACTACTGGGTGACGATCGTCTTCATGTTTCTGATCCACGTGGGCTTCTGCACGTACGAGGTGGGCGTCAGTCGCCGCCGCAATCACACCAAGACGCTCATGAAGAACGTGATGGCGATCCCGCTCGTGACGATCACGTTCTACTTCTTCGGCTGGTGGATCTACTTTTACTTCAACAACGGCTTGGGCTTCATCAATTTCGTCAACGATCCCTTGGCCTACGACCCGACCAAAGTGGCGGCGCCGTGGAGCCCGCTGATGGCCACCCACCTCTCGGGCGCCAACGCAACCGACGCTGCAATGGGCATCACGGTCGATGGGACATCGGGCACCGCGGTCTGGCACCGCCTGAACGGCGTGTTCTGGGGCGCGTTCGTTCTCTTCTCTGTCACGACCGCCTCCATCGTCTCCGGCTCGATCATCGAGCGCGTAAGGTCGGGCGCGTTCTGGATCATCGGCGTGGTGGTCGGCTCCGTGACGTGGATTCTTGCCGCGTCTTGGGGATGGAGCGCGACCGGCTGGATGGTCAAGCTGCTCGGCTATCACGACGCGTACGCGTCGGGCGTCGTGCATGCAGTCGCCGGCGGCTCGGCACTCGCCGTGCTGATCGTGCTCGGACCGCGGATCGGCAAGTTCCGGCTCGACGGAACCCCGCGCGATATCCCGCCGCACACTCCCTGGCTCGTTACGATCGGCCTCTTCATGATTTACACGGGCTTCTGGGGATTCTATGCGGCCTGCAACATTCCGATCATCAGCCCGGCGACGATTGCCGGGCAGATCACGGGTGAGACCTGGACGGCAACCAACATCTACCTCGCTCCGACGACGCTCTCGGCGATCACCTTCAACTTCATGATGTCGCTGTCGGGCGGCCTGATGGCCGGCTACGTCGTCTCCAGGGGCGACGCCTATTGGACCTTCTCCTGCGGTCTGGCTGGCGTCATCTCGGCTTCGGCCGGAAACGATCTCTACCACCCGATCCAAGCGCTGTTCGTTGGCGCCATCGTCCCGGCGATTGCCTACAAATTGCACTACTGGGTCGAGCGGACCTTCAAGATCGACGATGCCGTCGGAGCGGTCGCTGTGCACGGCTACTGCGGAGCCTTGGGCGTCATCGTAGCCGGCTTCATTCTCTGGGGTGCGCCGAGCTCGCCCTACGAGGGCTACGCGACGATCTCGCCGGTGGGCAACACCATCGGCGCGGTAGTCTGCTTCTTCGTGCTCGGCTTCGTGCCCATATTTATCCTGTCCCTGATCCTCAAGGCTTTCGGGCTCCTGCGCGTGCCCCGCGAGGCAGAGATCATGGGTCTCGATATCGTGGGCGAGGACGCCTACGAGGCATCCCAGGAAGAGGTCAAAGCTGCCGAACGGGCCGCGCTCGCAGCCCTCTCCACGCGTTAGAACAGGAAGGTGGAAACCATGTCGACCATTGGACTTTCGAATTGGGCCGTCGACTTGAAGGATGTCGGCGCGATCTATCCCTTCCAGGGCTGGGAGATGGCGATGACCATCGCCGCAGTCGCCTTCTGGGTGTTGTGGCACATCTGGCAGATACGCTTCGAGACGGGAGAGCTGGACAAGGCGGCCAAGAGCCTCGACCAGGCAAAAGGAAAGGCCGCGATCGAGCGCTACTGAGATTGCAGCAGGATCTTCAAGGCGGCCTCGCTTGAGGCCGCCTCATTTTTTTGCGACATGCAATTGAATTTGCCTGGCAAGAAAATTAGTTTCGTGCCAGTTGAGCCCCCTCAACGGCCGTGTTAGCGTTCGCACGCGCCTTTTCTCAGGAGACCAGCCGCAATGTGCGGAATCGTTGGCCTTTTCATCAAGGATAAATCGCTCGAACCGGACCTCGGCAAGCTGACCGCGACCATGCTCGCAACCATGGGTGACCGCGGCCCGGATTCGGCGGGCTTCGCCGTCTACGGCAAGCCGGTGAGGGGCAAGGCCAAGATCACCGTCCAGAGCCCGTCGCCCGACCAAGCGTTTGCGGGCCTCGCCGCATCCATTTCGAAATCCATCGGCGGCGACGTTGCGATCGACGTGAAGTCGACGCACGCCGTGCTCACATTGCCGGCTGAGAAGGCCGATGCCGCACGCGCCGCTCTCCGCGCCAATCATCCTCAAATCCGCGTCATGGGTGCCGGCGAGGCGATCGAGATCTACAAGGAGGTCGGCTATCCGAGCGACGTATCCCGGCGTTTCGACCTTGCTCTCATGACTGGCACGCACGCCATCGGCCACACGCGCATGGCGACGGAATCGGCCGTGACGACGCTCGGCGCGCATCCGTTTTCAACCGGCCCCGATCAGTGCCTCGTGCACAACGGATCGCTTTCCAACCACAACAACCTGCGCCGCGATCTGAGCCACGACGGCATGACGTTCGAGACCGAGAACGACACCGAGGTGGCAGCCGCCTATCTCACATGGCGCATGAAGCAGGGGCTAAATCTCGGCGAAGCGCTCGAGAAGAGCCTCGAGGATCTCGACGGCTTCTTCACCTTTGTCGTCGGCACGAAGAACGGCTTCGGCGTCGTCCGCGATCCCATCGCCTGCAAGCCGGCCGTGATGGCCGAGACGGCCCAATACGTCGCCTTCGGATCGGAATACCGCGCGCTCGCCGGCCTGCCGGGCATAGACCACGCGAAGGTCTGGGAGCCCGAGCCGGCAACCGTCTATTTCTGGGAGCGATGAGGGACATGCGCTCGGTCGACCTGGCAACCACGCCGCTCCGCGATCTCAATCAGGATCTGCACCGCCAGTCTGAGGGCACCAACGAGACCAAATGGGAGGTGTTGAATCCGCGTGGCCAGCACGCCGTGGCGGTCGGTGTTGATGCGCCCCTCCACATCGAAATCAAGGGTTCCGTCGGCTACTATTGCGCCGGCATGAACAAGCAGGCGACGATCGTCGTCCATGGTTCCGCAGGACCTGGCGCCGCCGAGAACATGATGTCGGGCAAGGTCGTCGTCAAAGGCGATGCCAGCCAGTATGCCGGCGCCACGGGCCGCGGCGGGCTGCTTGTGATCGAGGGCAATGCCTCCTCGCGCTGCG
Source organism: uncultured Alphaproteobacteria bacterium (assembly GCA_963716835.1). GTDB lineage: Bacteria > Pseudomonadota > Alphaproteobacteria > Rhizobiales > Hyphomicrobiaceae > Hyphomicrobium_C. The sequence goes on from CAVQUQ010000016.1 coordinate 5,443, forward strand.
GCATCTCGATGAAGGGCATCGACATCATCGTCCGCGGCAACATCGGGCACATGTCGGCGTTCATGGCGCAAACGGGCAACCTGGTCGTTCTCGGTGACGCGGGCGACGCGCTGGGCAACTCCATCTACGAGGCGCGTCTCTACGTGCGCGGCAAGGTCAAAAGCCTCGGCGCCGACTGCATCGAGAAGGAGATGGGCCCCGAGCATCACGAGGCGCTCGCTTCGCTGCTGAAGCAGGCCGGCATCAACAGCGTCAAAACGGCCGAGTTCAAGCGCTACGGCTCGGCGCGCAAGCTCTACAATTTCAACATTGATAATGCGGACGCGTACTGATGACCTACCACAATCCGCCGACCACGCCGCGCAAGTCCTCGACCTTCGACGATTATTCTCTATCCGAAATCCGCCGCGCTGCTGCGACCGGCATCTATGACATCCGCGGCGGCGGTGCCAAGCGCAAGGTTCCCCACTTCGACGATCTCCTCTTCCTCGGCGCGTCGATGTCGCGTTACCCGCTCGAGGGCTACCGCGAGAAATGCGCGACCAATGTCGTGCTCGGCACCCGCCACGCCAGGAAGCCGATCGAGCTCAAGATCCCGATCACCATTGCCGGCATGAGCTTCGGCTCGCTCTCCGCCAACGCCAAGGAGGCGCTCGGCCGCGGCGCAACCCTTGCCGGGACGTCGACCACGACCGGCGACGGCGGCATGACCCCCGAGGAGCGCGGCCAGTCGAAGACGCTCGTCTACCAGTATCTGCCCTCGCGCTACGGCATGAACCCCGATGACCTGCGCAAGGCCGACGCGATCGAGATCGTGGTCGGGCAGGGAGCCAAGCCCGGCGGCGGCGGCATGCTCTTGGGCCAGAAGATCTCCGACCGCGTCGCCGAGATGCGCACGCTGCCCAAGGGTATCGACCAGCGCTCCGCCTGCCGTCATCCCGACTGGACGGGACCCGACGATCTCGAGATCAAGATTCTCGAGCTGCGCGAGATCACTGACTGGGAGAAGCCGATCTACATCAAGGTCGGCGGCGCTCGGCCCTATTACGATGTCGCGCTCGCGGTCAAATCCGGCGCCGACGTCGTCGTCGTCGACGGCATGCAGGGCGGCACCGCCGCGACGCAGGAGGTCTTCATCGAGCACGTCGGCCAGCCGACGCTCGCCTGCATCCGGCCCGCGGTGCAGGCCCTGCAGGACCTCGGCATGCACCGCAAGGTGCAGCTCATCGTCTCCGGCGGGATACGTAATGGCGCCGACGCAGCCAAGGCGCTCGCCCTCGGCGCCGACGCGGTTTCGATAGGCACGGCGGCGCTCGTCGCTTTAGGTGACAATGATCCCGGGCTCGAGCCCGAATACCAGAAGCTCAACACCACTGCGGGCGCCTATGACGACTGGCACGAAGGCCGTGATCCGGCCGGCATTACCACCCAGGACCCTGAATTGTCGCGCCGCCTCGATCCGGTGCGCGCCGGCCGCCGTCTCGCCAACTATCTCAAGGTCATGACGCTCGAGCTGCAGACCATCGCCCGCGCCGCCGGCCACAATCATGTGCACAATCTCGAGCCCGAGGATCTCTGCGCGCTGACCATCGAGGCCGCAGCCATGGCCCGCGTGCCGCTCGCAGGGACGAGTTGGATTCCGGGACAGAGCAACCTCTGAGAACTAGGGCGGCAGGCTTGGGATTTTTTGCGAAGTTTCGACGGCCCGTGACGAGCACAAACGTAACCACCACGGCTGGGGAAGTACCAATGGCACAGGATCTTGCACACGACGCGGCACATGACCTCGCGCAAGTCGCGAAGGATCGCGGCATCCGCTACTTCATGATCTCCTACACCGACCTCTTCGGCGGCCAGCGCGCCAAGCTCGTGCCGGCCGCGGCCATCGGCGACATGCAGAAGGACGGCGCGGGCTTCGCCGGCTTCGCCACCTGGCTCGATATGACGCCGGCGCACCCCGACCTCTTCGGCATGCCCGATCCCGCGTCGCTCATTCAGTTGCCGTGGAAGAAGGACGTCGCCTGGGTCGCCGCCGACTGCGTCATGGACGAGAAGCAGGTCCAGCAGGCCCCGCGCGTCGTCTTGAAGAACGTCATCGCCCAGGCCGCGGCTCAGGGCCTACACATCAAGACCGGCGTCGAGTGCGAATACTTCCTCATCAATCCCGACGGCACGGCCATCTCCGACGACAAGGATAACGCGTCCAAGCCTTGCTACGATCAGCAGGCACTGATGCGCCGCTACGACGTGATCTCCGAGATCTGCGACTACATGCTGGAGCTCGGCTGGGGTCCCTACCAGAATGACCACGAGGACGCGAACGGCCAGTTCGAGATGAATTGGAACTTCGACGACGCGCTCGTCACCGCCGACCGCCACTCGTTCTTCAAGTTCATGGTGAAGTCGATCGCCGAGAAGCACGGGCTGCGCGCGACCTTCATGCCGAAGCCGTTCCCGGGCCTGACCGGCAACGGCTGCCACGCCCACATCTCCGTCTGGGACAAGGACGGCAAGACGAACATGTTCTACGACGGCACCGACGAGATGGGGCTCTCGCAGCAAGGCTACAATTTCCTCGGCGGCATCATGAAGCATGCCGAGGCCCTCGCCGCGATCACCAACCCGACCGTCAACTCCTACAAGCGCATCAACGCTCCGCGCACGCTCTCGGGCGCCACCTGGTCACCGAACACCGTGACCTGGACCGGCAACAACCGCACGCACATGGTGCGCGTGCCGGGCAAGGGCCGCTTCGAGCTGAGGCTGCCCGACGGCGCGGCGAACCCCTATCTGCTTCAGGCGGTCATCATCGCCGCCGGCCTCGACGGCATCGCCAAGAAGGCGCACCCCGGCAAGCGCCTCGACATCGACATGTACCAGCTCGGCCATACGGTCACCGACGCACCCAAGCTCCCCCTGAACCTCCTCGATGCCCTGCGCACCTTCGACAAGGACGCGGAGCTCAAGAACGCGCTGGGCCAGGAGTTCTCGGCCGCCTACGTCAAGCTCAAGACCAACGAATGGAACTCCTATGCGTCCCACTTCACACAATGGGAGCGCGAGAATACTCTCGACGTCTGAAGATTTGGCACCCGTCGTTCGACTGAGGAACAGCGGCAAGCCAAGAGTGCCGACGGGGAGGAGCGCTTCTGACCGCCAACACCGCCGATGACGCCGCCCGCGCACGCGTCGCTGGGCTTTCGATCTGGTCCGGTCCCGTGGATCCGGTCCCGCTCAGCGGCGGCATCACCAACCGCAATTACCGCGTCGACGACCGTGGCCGCACCGTGGTGGTGCGCGTCGGCGAGGACATTCTCGTCCACGGCATCGTGCGAGCCAACGAGCTCGCCGCGAGCCGCGCCGCCCATGCCGCAGGCCTGAGCCCGGCCGTGCTGCATGCGGAGCCCGGCATCCTCGTTCTCGAGTTCATCGAGGGCAAGACGTTCAAGCCGGAGGACGTGCGCGATCCCCGCAACCTCGACCGCCTCGTCGATCTCGTGCGCCGCTGTCACCGCGAGGTGCCGCAAGCATCTGCGCGGACCCGCACCGATCTTCTGGGTCTTCCACGTCGTCCGCGACTACGCTCATACCCTGCGCGAGGGAGCGAGCCGCCACAGCCACCTGCTCATGCGCTTGCTCGATCGTGCCGCCGCTCTCGAGACGGCCGTCGGCCCGGTCGACATCGTCTTCGGCCACAACGATCTGCTCGCGGCCAATATCCTCGATGACGGCCGCCGCCTCTGGCTGCTCGACTGGGACTATGCCGGCTTCAACTCGCCGCTCTTCGATCTCGGCGGTCTGGCTTCCAACAGCGAGATGCCGCCCGATCTCTCGGACGCTCTTCTCGCGAGCTATTTCGGCCGCCCTGTCGACGCCGAGCTGCGCTACCGTGCCGGCGCCATGACCGCCGCCTCGCTCCTGCGCGAGACCATGTGGAGCATGGTGTCCGAGATCCATTCGTCCGTGAACTTCGACTATGCCGCCTACACGGCCGAGAATCTGGCGCGGTTCGAGGCCGCCTACACTCAGTTCGAGAACCTGGAGCGCGCATGAGCGAGTTGCCGTCATCGGCGAAGATCGTGATCATCGGCGGCGGCATCGTCGGCTGCTCCGTCGCCTATCACCTGGGCAAGATGGGCCTCTCCGACGTGCTGCTCATCGAGCGCGGCAAGCTCACCTCCGGCTCGACCTGGCACGCGGCGGGCCTCGTCGGCCAGCTGAGGACGAGCGCCAACATCACGCAGATGCTGGGCTATTCCGTCGCCCTCTACGACCGCCTCGAAGCGGAGACCGGTCTCGCCACCGGCTGGAAGCGCAACGGCGGGCTTAGGCTCGCCTGCAACGCCGAGCGCTGGATCGAGGTCAAGCGCCAGGCGACGACCGCCAAGTCGTTCGGCCTCGAGATGCATCTTCTCACACCCAAGGAGGCGCAGGATCTCTGGCCGCTGATGCAAGTCGACGACGTGGTCGGCGCGGCCTTCCTGCCGACCGACGGACAGGCGTCGCCGTCAGACATCACCATGTCGCTCGCCAAGGGTGCGCGCCAGGGCGGCGTCACCATCAAGGAGGGCGTCAAGGTCACCGCCATCGAGGTGGACGGTGGCCTGGTCCGCGCCGTCGTCACCGACAAGGGCCGCATCACCTGCGAGAAGGTCGTGATCTGCGCCGGGCAGTGGTCGCGCGACTTGGGCCGCATGGCGGGCGTCAACATCCCGCTCGTCTCGGTCCAGCACCAATATCTCGTCACCGAGCCGATTGAAGGCGTGACCCCGAACTTGCCGACATTGCGCGATCCCGACCGGCTCACTTATTGGAAGGAGGAGGTGGGCGGCCTCGTCATGGGCGGCTACGAGCCGAACCCGATGCCGTGGGCCGAGAAGGGGCTCCCCGACGCCTTCGAGTTCCAGCTTCTCGACAACGACCTCGATCACTTCGAGCCCATTCTCGAGCTTGCCTCGGGCCGCGTTCCGGCGATGGAGAAGGCGGGCATCAAGTCGTTTATCAACGGCCCGGAGAGCTTCACGCCCGACGGCAACTTCATGCTCGGCGAGGCACCCGAGGTGCGTAACATATTCGTCGGCGCGGGATTCAACGCGTTCGGCATCGCCTCGGGCGGCGGCGCCGGCATGGCGCTCGCCGAGTGGGTCGCAAAGGGCGCGCCGCCCTACGACCTCTGGCCGGTCGACATCCGCCGCTTCGGCCGCAACCATCTCGACGTCAACTGGGTGCGCACGCGCACGCATGAGGCCTACGCCAAGCACTATACGATGGCGTGGCCCTTCGAGGAGCATTCCTCGGGCCGTCCGCTCCGCCGCTCCCCGCTCTACGATCGCTTGAAAGCCCAGGGCGCCGTCTTCGGCGAGAAGCTTGGCTGGGAGCGTCCCAACTGGTTCGCCGACCTCAAAGCCGGCGAGGCGCAGGAGGACCGCTACAGCTACGGCCGCCAGAACTGGTTTGCCGCCGTCGGCCGCGAGCACCAGGCCGTCCGCGAGCGTGTCGGCGTCTTCGATCAGACCTCGTTCGCGAAGTTCACGATGGCCGGCCGCGACGCCGAGGCGGCGATGTCATGGATCGCGGCTAACGACGTGGCGAAGCCGCCCGGCTCTCTCGTCTACACGCAGATGCTGAACGCCCGAGGCGGCATCGAGTGCGATTTGACCGTCTGCCGCGTCGCCGACGGATCAGTACTACATCGTCACCGGCACGGGCTTTGCGACGCACGACTTCAACTGGATTTCGCGCTCGATACCCGGACGGCCTCGACGCCCGCCTGATCGACGTCACGTCGGCCTATGCCGTGCTCTCCGTCATGGGACCGCGCTCGCGCGACGTACTCTCTGCGTTGACTGTGGAAGACCTCTCCAACGCCGGATTTCCGTTCGGCCGCGTGCGGCGCATGACGCTCGCCGGGGCGCCGGCGCTCGCCTTGCGCGTGACCTATGTCGGCGAGCTGGGCTGGGAGCTCCACATCCCCGTCGAGTTCGCGGCCACAGTCTATGAGGCTCTCATGACGGCCGGCGCGCAGCACGGCATCGCCAATGCGGGCTATCGCGCCATCGAATCGCTGCGGCTCGAGAAGGGCTACCGCGCCTGGGGCAGCGACATCGGGCCCGACCACTCGCCGCTCGTCGCCGGTCTCGGCTGGGCAGTGAAGCTCAAGTCCAACCGGCCCTTCCAGGGACGCGAGGCGCTTGAGGCGCAGACCAAAAAACCGCTGCCGAGATTGCTCGCCGGTTTCACGGCCGCGCCCGAGGTCGTCCTTCTCGGTCGCGAAACCATCTACCGCGACGGCAAGCGCGTCGGCTGGCTGGCGAGCGGCGGTTTTGGCTACACCGTCGGGCGTTCGATCGGCTACGGCTATGTCCGTGATCCCGAGGCGGGCGTCGACCGCGCCAAGGTCCTTTCCGGCCGCTATGAGCTCGAGGTCGCGACCGAGCGCGTGCCGGCCGAGGTCTTCCTCGACGCGCCCTACGATCCCCAGGGCGCGCGCATCAAGCAGTGAGCTTGGCCGTCAGACCGCAATCGCGCCGAGGCCCTTGTAGCCGTTCCACACGATCTGGATGCCGATGCAGAGCAAAACGAAGGCTGTGAGACGCACGAGCACGTTGGTTCCGCTGTCGCCGAGCGTGGCCCTTATCCATTCGGCGAACCGGTAGCAGACATAGATCGTGAGCGCGATGGCAAGCAATCCAGCCGTGGCCGCAGCGCCGAGCAGCACCAGCTGTGGGTAGGCGACGCCGTCAGTCGGCCTTTGGCTGCCGAGCGTGATCGCGACCGAGATCGACCCCGGCCCCACCGTCAGCGGCAGCGTGAGCGGATAAAAGGAATCCATTGGACCGAGCAGGGGCGTGCCGCCGGGCCGCGTCGCGCTCGGTTCGATGCGCTCGGCGCTGGCATGTAAGAGCCGCCAGGCATAGGCGCTGACGACGAGCCCGCCCGCGATACTGACCACCGGCAGCGTGATGCCGAAGAACTCGAGCACATGCGAGCCGACGAACAGCGAGCCGAGCAGCAGCAGAAAGCCGTTGATCGCGACCTTGCGCGCGAGCGTGTGGCGTTCCCTGTCCGAGCAGTGGCGCGTCATGCTGTAGAAGATCGGCGCGCCGCCCACGGGGTTCACGATCGGAAACAAGCTCGCGTAGATGAGCAAGAATATGTTGACGGCTTCGTTCAAGGACATGGGGGAAGACTGCTCGGATGATCGCGCACATCGCGGCGCCCCGCTCATCGAGAGCAGGGCGAGCGCGCCGCCTTCTCTAGCGATTTGCGAGCCCGAGGTCGAGCCGCTTTAGGCGTATTTGACCATCACGTGCCGCACGGCTGTGTAGTCTTCCAGGGCATAGCTGCTGAGGTCCTTGCCGTAGCCCGACTGCTTCATGCCCCCGTGCGGCATTTCGTTGACGAGCATGAAGTGGCAGTTGACCCACGTGCAGCCGTATTGGAGCTGCGCCGCGGCTGCCATCGCCTTGCCGATGTCGCGCGACCACACCGACGACGCGAGCCCGTAGTGCGAGTCGTTCGCCCAGCGGACGGCCTCGTCGACATCCGAGAACGGCGTCACCGAGACCACCGGCCCGAACACCTCCCGCTGCACGATCTCGTCCGTCTGCTGCTGCGCCCGCGACGACTGTCGGCTCGTAGAAGAACCCTTTGCCCGTCGCGAGCTTGCCGCCGGTCGTGATCTGCACGTGCCCGTTCTCGATCGCGCGCTCGACGAACGAGGCGACGCGCGCCCTCTGCCGCCCCGAGATCAGCGGCCCGATGTCGTTCTCGTCGTCATTGGCCCGCGCATACTTGAGGCTCGAGACGGCCGACGTCAGATCGCCGACCAGCTTGTCGTAGATCTTCTTGTTCGCGTAGATGCGGCACGCTGCCGTGCAATCCTGTCCGGCATTGTAGAAGCCGAAGATCTTCACGCCCTCGACCACGGCGTCGATGTCGGCGTCGTCGAATACGATCACTGGTGCCTTGCCGCCGAGCTCGAGATGCGTGCGCTTGATGGACGCCGTCGCCGCGGCGAGCACCTTGCGCCCTGTCGCGATGTCGCCCGTGAGCGAGATCATCGACACGCCCGGATGGTCGATCAGCGCCTGGCCGACGCTCGCGCCGCGTCCGACGACGACGTTGACGACACCCTCGGGCAGCACGTCGGCGATGATCCGCGCCAGCTTGAGCGCGGTGAGCGGCGTCTGCTCGGAGGGCTTGATGACGACGGTGTTGCCGGCGGCGATGGCCGGCGCGATCTTCCACGCCGCCATCATCAGGGGATAGTTCCACGGCGCGATCGAGGCCACGACGCCGATGGGATCGCGCCGGATCATCGACGTATGCCCCGCGAGATACTCTCCGGCGACCGCGCCATGTTGCGTGCGGCAAGCACCGGCAAAAAAGCGGAAGCAGTCGACGATCGCCGGCAGCTCGTCGCGCAGCACGGCGTAGCGCGGCTTGCCGCAGTTGAGCGCTTCCAGCGTCGCGAACGCTTCCGCCTCCGCTTCGATCTTGTCGGCGAGCTTGAGGATCAGCGCCGCGCGCTCGCCGGGCGTCGTGCGCGACCATGTTGCAAATGCCCGCGTCGCCGCGTCGACGGCCCAATTCACCTGGTCGGGAGACGCCTCCGGAAGCTGCAGGATGGTTTCTTCGGTCTTGGGGTTGAGGATCGTCTCCGCCGCCTCCGTGCCTTTGACGAAGGACGAGCCGATCAGCATCTCGGTATTCATGGGCAGCACCTTATTTTCCTGAGCCAGCGATCGCTTCGCCCTCTCTCGTCAGGTAGTAGGCGACGAGAATGGGAAGCATGGTTACGGCGATGACGAGCACGGCGACGACGTTGGTGACGGGTCGCTGCCGCGGGCGCACGAGCTCGGACAGCATCCAGATCGGCAGCGTCTGCTGCTGGCCGGCCGTGAAGGTGGTGACGATCACCTCGTCGAAGGAGAGCGCGAAGGCGAGCATGCCGCCCGCGAGCAGCGCCGTGCCGATCGCCGGCAGAATGACGTAGCGGAAGGTCTGGAAGCCGTCGGCGCCGAGGTCCATCGACGCCTCGATGAGCGACGGCGAGAGGCGGCGGAAGCGCGCCACCGCATTGTTGTAGACGACGACGATGCAGAACGTCGCGTGGCCGAGGACGATGGTCCAGAACGAGAAGGGCATGTCGGCAAGGTTGAAGGCGGCGCGGAGCGAGATACCGGTGATGATGCCGGGCAGTGCGATCGGCAACACGAGGAGGAGCGAGATCGCCTCGCGGCCGAAGAACTTCGTCCGCGCCAGCGCCGCCGCGGCAAGCGTGCCGAGGATCAGCGCCATGAGCGTGGAGAGCGACGCCACCTTGAGCGAGAGGCCGATCGCATCCCAGATGTCCTGGCGATCCCAGGCGACCGCGAACCACTTGGTCGTGAAGCCGGGCGGCGGGAATTGGTAGCTGCGCTCTTCGGTGGTGAAGGCGTAGAGGATGATGAAGGCAAGCGGGATGTGCAGGAAGAGGAGCCCCGCCCCGGCGGCGATCTTCAAGCCCAGCGGCGCGCGCGAAAGATCAGAGCGCATCGAACGCCCCCGTCTTTTTCGCGATCGTGAGGAAGATGCCCATGATCAGGATGGGCACGACCGAGAATGCCGCCGCGAGCGGAATATTGCCGGCGAGCCCCTGCTGCGCATACACGACCTGGCCCAGGATCAGCGACGACGGCCCGATGATCTGCGGCACGATGTAGTCGCCGAGCGTCAGCGAGAACGTGAAGATCGATCCGGCGATCACGCCGGGCAAGCGCGAGCGGCAGGATGACGGTGCGAAACGTCTGCCCGGGCGTCGCGCCGAGATCGCTCGAGGCTTCGATCAGCGTTCCCGGCACGCGCTCGAGCGACGCCTGGACCGGCAGCACCATGAACGGGATCCAGAGATAGAGGAACACGAGCACCATGCCGAGGTAGCTCACCGACAGCGACGGGCCGCCGATCACCGGCAGGCCGAGCACCGCGTCGAGAAGCGGCGACGCTCCGGCCGCGCCCATGGCCCAGCCGACCGCGCCTTCCTTGGCGAGCAGAAGCTTCCAGGCGTAGATCTTGACCAGATAGCTCGACCACAGCGGCATCATCACCGCGAGATAGAACAGCGCCTTGGTGCGCCCGCGCGCGTAGCGGGCCGCGTAGTAGGCAATCGGGAAAGCGATGATCGCCGCCAGCACCGTCACCATGGTGGCGATCAGGACCGTGCGCAGGATGATGTCGAGATTGGCGGGCTGCAGCAGCTCGCCGTAGGTCTTGAGCGTCGGCTCGCGAACGATCGTCCCTGAGATACTCGTCGATCGAGAAGAAGCTCTGCGCGAGCAGCGCGAACAGCGAGCCGAGATAGACGACGCCGAGCCAAAGGAGCGGCGGGATCAGGAGCAGGAGCAGCAGCAGTCCGTGGCGCGTGACGAGCGCATCCGAGACGCGCCGCATGACGCCGTCGCGAGGCTCACCGATGCTGGCCGCAGCCTGGCTCATGCGTCCTCCATGAGATGGAGAGCGCTACGCGAGAAGGCGGCGCGCACGCGCGAGCCTTGCGCCGCTGAAACGGTGGACCCGGCCGGCACGGCGGCAACGAGGCGTCCGCCGTTCAGCATGGCCAGCTCGACGCGCTTCACCGCACCTTGATAGAGCGCCTGCGTCACGAGGCCTTCGACGACGATGGCGCCGTCGGCTGCCGGCGCGCCGTCGGCGAGAACGGCAATCTTCTCGGCCCGGAGGCTGGCCGGTTTCGCTGTCCCCGTCCACGCGCTGACCACGGCCGGCTCGATGACGTTCGATCCGCCGACGAAGTCGGCGACGAAGCGCGTGCGCGGCCGCTCGTAGATTTCCTCGGGCGACCCGACCTGCACGATGCGCCCCTCGTTGAACACGGCGACGCGGTCGGCCATCGATAGCGCTTCGCCCTGGTCGTGGGTGACGAACACGAACGAGAGCCCAAGCGAGCGCTGCAGCGACTTGAGCTCGCCCTGCATCTCCTCGCGCAGCTTGAGATCGAGCGCGCCCAGCGGCTCGTCGAGGAGCAGCACCTTGGGCTTGACGACGAGGGCACGCGCGAGCGCCACGCGCTGTCGCTGACCGCCCGAGAGCTCACCGGGCTTGCGCGTCTCCAGGGCGCCGAGCTTGACCATGGCCAGCGCCTCGCGGCCGAGCTTTTCGCGCTGCGCCCTGTCGACCTTGCGGATCATGAGCCCGTAGCAGACGTTCTCGAGCACGTTCATGTGCGGGAAGAGCGCGTAGTCCTGAAAGACGGTGTTGACCGGACGCCGGTAGGCCGGCACGCCTTCGACCGCCTCGCCGAAGATCTCGATGTGGCCCGCCGTCGGCTGCTCGAAGCCGGCGATCAGCCTGAGGCACGTGGTCTTGCCCGAGCCCGAGGGTCCGAGCATGGCGAAAAACTCGCCGGGCGCGATGTCGAGATCGACGCCGTCGACGGCACGCACGGCGCCGAAATGGCGCGCGACGCCGCGAAATCTTACGGCGGGGATTGCCGAGGTCATGGCCCCGCGGTCTCCGTACGTGATTCAAAAATTGGGGGCGGGCTTACGGCCCGCCCCGGTCGCAACGATCAGCGGCCGCCGATGACGGCGATGTAGTCGGTGACCCAGCGGTAATACGGCACGCAGGTGCCCTGCGAGCACTTGGCGACCGGCGTCCGCCAGAATTTGATCTTGTCGAAATTGCCCATGCCGTTCGTTTCGCAGCCCGTGTCGGTGAGCAGCTCATTGCCCTTGCAGGCTGCGGGCACCGAAGGCACCGAGCCGAACCACGAGGCGAGGTCGCCCTGAACCTTGGGCGAGAGCGAATGCTCGAGCCACATGTAGGCGCAGTTGGGGTGCGCCGCCTCGGAGTGCATCATCGTCGTATCGGCCCATCCGGTTGCGCCTTCGGCAGGCACCGTCGAAGCGATCGGCTTCTTTTCGCCGACGAGCAGGTTCACCTGGTACGGCCATGAGCCGGAGGCCACGACGCCCTCGTTCTTGAAGTCGTCGGTCTGCACGGTGGCATCGTGCCAGTAGCGCTGGACGAGCAGCTTCTGCTTGCGCAGCAGATCGAGCGCCGCCTTGTACTGATCCTCGTTGAGCTCGTAGGGGTCCTTGATGCCGAGCTCGGGCTTGTGCGCCATCAGATAGAGAGCGGCGTCGGCGATGTAGATCGCGCCGTCATAGGCCTGCACGCGACCCTTGTTCGGTTTGCCGTCGGGAAGATTCTGCTCTTCGAACACGACGCTCCAGCTCTTCGGGGCCTCCTTGAAGACGTCGGTATTGTACATGAGCACATTCGGACCCCACTGATAGGGAGTGCCGTAGTGCTTGCCGTCGACCGTGTGCCAGGGTGCATCCTGCAGGCGCTTGTCGACCGTCTTCCAGCTCGGGACGAGCGCGGTATTGATCTCCTGCACCCGCTTGCCGGCGATGAGGCGCAGGCTGGCGTCACCGGAGGCCGTGACGAGGTCGAACCCGCCCTCGTTCATGAGGGCGACCATCTCGTCCGAGGTGCCCGCCGTCTTAACGTTGACCTTGCAACTCGTCTTCTTCTCGAAGTCTGAGACCCAGTCGTAGTTCTTGTCGGTCTCGCCGCGCTCGATATAGCCGGGCCAGGCGACAATATCGACTTGCCCCTCGCCTTTTCCGATAGATGTTGGTAGGCCCCCGGCAAGCGCCGGCTGGAGGGCAAGCGACGTGATGCCGACGAGCACGAAAAGGTGTCTTTCGAGCATGGATGCGCTCCTCTAATTGTATAAGGGGCACCAGAAGGAGCTGGCGCTCCGCTATTCTTGGCCGGACCTCTGCTGTCGCACCAGAACAAAGAACAGAATTGAGACATCGGAAAAAGCGATGACTATGGATCGGGCTCCGTTATGCTCGGTCCGGCGGCGGAGACAGGGGTCTCCAACGTCAGGCGGAAGAACGCACGGCCGAACCTATGTCGATTACCCTGCGTCAGATCAGGTACTTCGTGGCCGTTGCCGAGCAAGGGTCCGTGTCCGCCACCGCCCAGTCGATCTCGATCTCCCAATCGACCATCACCGAGACCATCCAGGAGCTTGAGGTCGACCTCGGCATCCGCCTCTTCGAGCGCCACGCCCGCGGCGTCGAGCTCACCCAGAAGGGGCACCAGTTCTTGCGCCACGCGCGCAAGATCCTAACCGACATTCATGACGCGAGGCGCGCGCTCCGCGGCGAGCTGGGCGAGGGGAGCGGCAGGCTGGCGCTGGGTGTTACTCCCCTTGTCGCCGGCTATGTGCTCTCCGATCTGGTCAACGGCTTTTGTGGTGCCTTTCCCGAGGTTGCCGTCGAGACCGTGGAGGAGATGAGCCAGCACCTCGAGCACCTCTTGGTTGGCGGCGAGCTCGACGTGGCCGTCATGGTCATGCCGGTGAAAATGAACGCCCCCGCCCTTCAGACTGAGCTGGTCGAGATCTCCGCCTATAGGATGTGGCTTCCGCTCGGCCACCGGGCCACGAGCAAGGTGCGGGTCAGCCTCCGCGACCTCGCCGACACGCCCTACGTGCTTCTCACCGTCGACGAGGTCGCCCAGACCGTTGAGGCGGCCTGGCGCGATCTCGGCATTCGGCCCGAGGTCGCGCTGCGCACGAGCTCCGTCGAGGCCGTGCGCAGCCTGGTTGCTTCAGGAGGGCATGTGGCCGTGATGCCGGATCTCACCTACCGTCCCTGGTCTCTCGACGGCGACAAAGTCGAGGCCCGCATCATCGCCGAGCCGCTGCCGCCCGTCGAGGTCGCCGTGGCCTGGCGGCGCGGCTTCCCGCTCTCGCCGACCGTCGCCGGCTTCGTCAATACGGCCACAACGCGTAACCATGCCAAGAAGCGCTGACGCCACCGCCCTTGGGCCGCAGACAGGCGAGGGCGGGCGCGCTATATCTTCTGCCGGCGGCCGGTCTTTTGGCCCGCCGCATCCAATCACTCCAGAGGCGGCACCGGCCATGACGCGCGATCCCTTCGACTTTGGTTTTCTTGAGCGCTTCAAGATCCCCCTCAAGCGCTACGACGCCGGCGAGAAGATCTTTCTCGAGGAAGATCCCGGCGATCACATGTACGTCGTCATCGAGGGCAAGGTGAACATCGTCACCTACGGCAGCGTGCTCGAGAACGTCGGCATGCATGGCATCTTCGGCGAGATGGCGCTGATCGACAGCGCGCCGCGCAGCGCCGCCGCCATCGCCGTCGAGCCGACCGAGGTCGCGATCATCAGCAAGGACAGGTTTCTCGATCTCGTGCGCGAAAACCCGCAGTTCTCGCTCTATGTCATGCACCACTTGGCGAACCGCATCCGCCGCATGAACAAGAGCCTTTAAGCTGGGCCCTAAAGCAGGTCGCGCAGCCGGTAGTAGAGCATGCCGAGCGCGAGGATCTGATTGCTGGCCCAGCGGCCGACGGGCAGGTGGACGTGGCGTATCCTGTCGAAGAGATCGAACTTCTCCGTCGTCCCGCAGATGGCGTCCGACACGATCTCGGCCGCGATGTGGGTCGTGTTCACGCCGTGGCCGACGTAACCCTGCAGATAGTAGACATTGGGCTCGAGCCGGCCGATCGTCGGCGCGCGGTTGATCGTGATCCCGAGCCGCCCGCCCCAAGAAAAATCGATCCTCTTGCCGGCAAGCTGGGGAAAGACCTCGACCATCCGGGGACGTAGCGTTCCGGCGATGTCGCGCGGGTCGCGATTTGAGTAATTGCAGCGCCCGCCGAAAAGCATCCGCCGGTCCGCTGAGAAGTCGGAAATAGTCGAGTACGATGTTGCTGTCGGCAACCGCGAGGTCACGCGGATTGATGGCCGCTGCCGTGGCTTCGTCGAGGGGCTCGGTCGCAATGATATAGCTCCCGGTCGGCATCTGCGTACCCGAACAGGCGTCCGCGCTGGAAGGGGTGGTCGGTGTTTCCGGCGAGGACGATTGTCGCGGCCTCGACCTGGCCTCCTGCCGTCACCGCGACCGGCTTCGCACCCCCTATGAGCTCGATCACCTTCGAGTCCTCGTGGATCTTCGCGCCAAGGCCAGCAGCCGCGCGCGCTTCACCGAGGACGAGGTTGAGCGGATGCAGGTGGCCGCTGCGCCGGTCGATGATGCCGCCGTGGTAGGCATCCGTACCGAGAACGCGCCCCATGTCGCCGGGCTCGACCAGCTCGAAGTGATCACCGTGCCCGTCCGCGACCATCTGCTCATAGAATGCACGCATTCCGTCGAGGTGCCGCGGCCGGGCAGCGGCTTCCATCCACCCATGCTTGAGGTCGCAACTGATCTTGTACTTCCGCACCCGCTCTTCGATGATCTCGTGCCCGCGATAGCGGATCTCGCGCAGCAGGCGCGCGCCGGCTTCGCCGAGCTGGCGCCGGATCGTCTCCTCGCCGCTCATGCCGAAGATCATCTGCCCGCCGTTGCGACCCGACGCACCCCAGCCGATGCGATTGGCTTCGAGGAGGACCACGGAATAGCCGCGCTCGGCCATGGTCAGTGCGGTCGCGACGCCGGAGAACCCGCCGCCGACGACGCAGACGTCGGCCTTTACCACGCCCTCCAGAGGCGGATAGCGCGTCTCGTCGTTCGCCGTCGCGGCGTAGTAGCTGGGGGCGTGCTCTTGAGCCATGATCACCGTTGTCCGGCATAGGTCCGCGCCACTGAGACGCGGACCGTGCCGTGTTCTTTCTACGAGATGCTCGGTCGCTAAGCCGCACCCGCATCGACCGCGCGTCTTTCGCGCTGCTCGCGGGCCGACGGCCTGCTTCGTCGTGTACGACGCGACAAGCACACCGAGCGTCACGACGCCGATCATGATCGTCGAGATGGCGTTGATCTCGGGTGTCACACCGAGCCGCACCTGGCTGTAGATCTTCATCGGCAGCGTCGTGGCGCCGGGCCCCGTGGCGAAGCTCGCGATCACGAGATCGTCGAGCGACAGCGTGAACGAGAGGAGCCAGGCCGAGATGACGGAGGGCGCGATGATCGGCAGCGTGATCTGGAAGAACGTCCCGACGGGAGACGCCCCGAGGTCCATCGCCGCCTCTTCGACCGACTTGTCGAAATCCGAGAGGCGCGCCTGGACGACCACGGCCGCATAGCACATCGAAAAGGTGATGTGCGCGATCGTCACCGTCCAGAAGCCGCGGTCGAAGCCGATGGCGACGAAGAGGAGCAGGAGCGACAGTCCCGTGATCACCTCCGGCATGACGAGCGGCGCAAAGATCATGCCCGAGAACAGCGTGCGGCCGCCGAAAGCGGCCCATGCGCACGAGCACGATGGCCGCGAGCGTCCCGAGGATCGTCGCGAACGTCGCCGAGAGGATCGCCACGCGGATCGTGACCCACGCGGCATTCATGAGACCCTCGTTGTCGAGCAGCCCTGCGTACCATCGTGTCGACCAGCCGCCCCAGACCGTGACCAGCTTCGAATCGTTGAAGCTGTAGATCACCAGGAGCAGGATCGGGATGTAGAGAAACGCAAACCCGAGCCCGATCGACGTTGCATTGAACCAGGAGAAGCGGCTCTTCATACGCCGGCCTCCCTCTGCTTTTGCTGATTGCGCTGGAAGAGCACGATCGGGATGACGAGCACCAGGAGCAGGATCACCGCGACCGCCGACGACACCGGCCAGTCACGGTTGTTGAAGAACTCGTTCCAGAGCGTCTTGCCGATCATCAGCGTCTCGGATCCGCCGAGCAGATCGGGGATCACGAACTCGCCGACGGCGGGAATGAAAACGAGGAAGCAGCCCGCGAGCACGCCGGGGATCGAGAGCGGGAACGTCACCTGCCAGAACGCGCGCCAGGGCGGCGAGCCGAGGTCCTCCGCCGCTTCGAGCAGCGCGGGGTTGATCTTCTCGAGGCTGGCGTAGAGCGGCAGGATCATGAACGGCAGATAGGAGTAGACGATGCCGATATAGACGGCCGTATTCGTGTTCATGATCGTCAGCGGCTCGTTGATGACCCCGAGGTTCATGAGCAGGAGGTTGAGCAGACCCTCCTTCTTCAGGATGCCCATCCACGCATAGACGCGGATCAGGAACGAGGTCCAGAACGGCAGGATCACCAGCATGACCAGCGTCGGCTGCCATTCGCGCGGCGCCCGCGCCATGCCGTAGGCGATCGGGTAGGCGACGAGCAGCGTGAGGAAGGTCGAGATGGCCGCGATCTTGATGCTCGACCAGTAGGCGCTGTAGTAGAGCGGGTCCGAGAAGATGAACGAATAGTTCTCGAAATCGAGCTGCGAGACGAAATCCTTGATCCCCTGCGATGCCCTGGCTGAGGTCGAGCACCGGCACGTAGGGCGGTATCGCGATGGCGACTTCCGACAGCGAGATCTTGAAGACGATGAAGAAGGGGACGAGGAAGAACAGCAGCAGCCAGAGATAGGGCACTGCTATCACGTACCAGCGGCGCATACGTCCTCCCGTCCTCGGGCTTCTACGAGCGATGTCCGTCCCCGCGACCGGACATGCTCAACGCGTTAGAACAATGCCGGCTTCCGCCGGCCATTCGAGCCATACTTCGTCGTCCCAATTGATCGTGCGGTCGACGGAATGTGCTGCATTGGCGCGCAGCGCCGTCAACTTCTGCCCTGACGCCGTGAGCACGTGATAGTGCGAGATCGAGCCGAGATAGCCGATATCGACCACCTTGCCCTGCGATGGCGTTGACGGCACTTGCCGGCTTGTCGAGGCAGATGCGGAGCTTCTCCGGCCTGAGCGCGAGCCAGACCTGCTGGCCCTTCGTGAGGCCGCCCGGCGCTTGCGCTCTGAACATCGAGCCGTCCGGCAGCCGACGCAATCTCGACGTAGCCGTCGCCGACCTCGGCCACCTTGCCCTCGAGGATGTTCACCTCGCCGATGAACTGCGCCACGTAGCGCGACTGCGGCGTCTCGTAGATCTCGCCCGGCGTCGAGATCTGCGCGAGCTCGCCGTGATCCATGACGCCGATGCGGCTCGCGACCGTCATCGCCTCTTCCTGGTCGTGCGTGACGATGACGAAGGTCGTGCCCGTGCTCTCCTGGATGCGCATCAGCTCGAACTGCGCCTGGTTCCTGAGCTTCTTGTCGAGCGCGCCGAGCGGCTCGTCGAGCAGCATGATGCGCGGCTTCTTGGCGATGGCGCGCGCGAGCGCCACGCGCTGCTGCTGGCCGCCCGAAAGTTGATGCGGCCTGCGCTTGGCGAATTTCTCGAGCTGCACTAGGGCCATCGCTTCGCCGACGCGCTGGGCGATCGTTGCCTTGTCCATGCCTTCCTGGCGCAGGCCGAAACCGATGTTGCTTTCGACCGTCATGTGCGGAAAGAGCGCGTATGATTGGAACATCATGTTGACGCCCTTGCGCTCGTAGGGCGCGACGCCGGTCGTATCCTTGCCGTTGACGATGATGTGCCCCTCGGTCGGCTGCTCGAAGCCGGCCAGCATGCGCAGGAGCGTGGTCTTGCCGCAACCCGACGGCCCGAGGAGGGCGAAGAATTCTCGCTCGTAGATGTCGAGTGAGCAGTTGTTGACGGCGACGAAGTTTCCGAAACGCTTGGTGACGTTCTCGAAGCGCACGATCGGCTTCGCGGTCGGGTCCTTCCACGGCGCGAAACCCGACTGCGGCGCAGCCGTCCTCACCATCGCTTTCGCTTCATTCCCTGCGCCCATCATCGCAAATCCCTTAACACACGAGACTGGAAGAACGGCCGCACATCGGGGGATGTGCGGCCGTGGGATGAACTACTGGCCGGTCACGACCTTCGTCCAAAGGCGTGTCACCACGCGCTGGGTCTTTGGATCGTAGGCCAGCTTGACGAAGAGCTTCTTGAGCGTTGCCTCGTCCGGATAGATCGTCGTGTCCTCGAGAATTTCCTTATTGATGAACTTCTGCGAGGCGAGGTTGCCGTTCGCGTAGTTGATGTAGTTCGAGGCCTTGGCGATGACTTCGGGCTTCATCATGTAGTTGAGGAATTCGTGCGCTTCCGCGACGTTCTTGGCGTCCTTCGGGATCGCCATCATGTCGAACCACATCTGCGTGCCCTTGCGATGGCAGCGCATACTTTGATGACATGGCCGTTCTTGGCTTCCACGGCGCGGTTCCCCGCCTGCAGAATGTCGCCCGACCAGCCGAGCGCCATGCAGATGTCGCCGTTCGCGAGCGCATTGATGTACTCCGACGAATGGAACTTCTGCACCAGGGGACGGATACCTTCCATCACCTTGGCCGCTTTCTCGAGATCCTCGGTCTTGGTGGTATTGGGATCGAGGCCGAGATAGTTGAGAACCACGGGAAGGATATCATCGGGTGAATCGAGAACGTAGATGCCGCAATCCTTGAACTTGGCGGCGATCTCGGGCTTGAAGATCATGTCGAGGGAATCGACCGGCGCATCCGGCATGCGCTCCTTGATCTTGGCTTCGTTGTAGCCGACGCCCGTGGTCCCCCACATGTAGTCGATCCCGTATTCGTTGCCCGGATCGTAGACCGCGACCCGCTTCGATCACCTCGGGCCACATATTCGAAAGGTTGGGGAGCTTGGACTTGTCGAGCTTCTGGAAGACGCCGGCTTTGATTTGGCGGCTGAGGAACTGCCCCGTCGGCACGACGACATCGTAGCCGCTTCCGCCCGCCAGCAATTTCGTTTCGAGCACCTCGTTGCTGTCGAACACGTCGTAGGTGACCTTGATGCCGGTCTCCTTCGTGAAGTCCTCGATGATCGACTCATCGATATAGTCGGACCAATTGTAGACGCGGACCTCGCGGTCTTTGGCGAAGGCGGAATATCCGTAGACCAGCGCTGCGACGGCAGCGACGCTGGCAACGGCGCGCCACGCTCCCTGGAACCTGACCATTTAAGTACCTCCTGATCGATGCGGTGTTGGCGGCAGCCAACGTCGACACCCCTACCCGTAACCCCCGGCCATTGTGATCACAAAAAAAAGTTTGTACAACTAGATCGTTGAAAAGAGGCCGATCGGACCCGGCCCCGGGGCAACGATCCCGGGCTGAGGTGCGAGGCGCGAGGCCCTCAACGTCTCCAAGAAAGCTGCCTAAGTCCGGCATACCCAGGTCCGGCATACGAAGAGCGCGTTGGTGGTGAACAGGCGAATACACGCGAGTGCCGAAATTCTTTCCGCGCCGCCTCACGCAGAGGCAGGGCAGGAGATTGTCGTCACGACGCACGAGAGCGTCTACCGCCTGCTTCGCGAGCGCATCTTCTTCGGCGGCTTCCTCCCCGGCGGTGCCGTCACGCTGCGCGGCCTGGCCGAGGAGCTCGGCGTAAGCCCCATGCCTGTCCGCGAGGCCGTGCGCCGATTGATCGCGGAGCGGGCATTGACGATGCAGGACAACCGTAGGGTTCTCGTGCCGGCAATGACGCGAGAGAAGTTCGAGCAGATTTTGTTCGCGCGCGAGGCTCTCGAGCCCGAGCTTGCCGCACGCGCACTGCCGCGCCTAACCTCTGCCGGCATCGACGCCATCACGCAAATCGATCGGCGCATCGACGAGAGCATGCTGAACGGCGATGTCGACGGCTATATGCGCGGCAACTTCCGCTTCCACTTCACACTCTATGATCACGCCGGCGCCGATACCTTGCAGGCGCTCGTCGAGAGCATCTGGCTGCAATTCGGACCGTTCATGCGTATGGCGTACGGGCGCATCGGCACATCGAAGCTCGAGGACTATCACCACGCCGCGCTTGACGCGATGAGGCGCGCCGATGCAAGCGCTTTGCGTAGGGCGCTTGCCGCCGACATCCGTCAGGGCATGGGATTTATCGGCGACGTGGCGCTCGGCGTCATCCAATGACGGCGCCATCAGCATGGTTGACGACTAAGCTTGGTTGACGGCAACGGCGTTAACGGCGGAATCTGCGCGCTCCGCGCAGCTTGAGTTTGGCCCTATTTTGTGATCACATTGCCCTCGTGCAGCTTGAGCGGGGTAGCTCCTTGACGGGCGGTTGAGTTGACCGCCGGCGTCTTTCCTGGGCACTTCGCCGACGCAACGGGGATCCGGTCTCCGCCGGGTGACGATGCCGACATAGGACGATCCAAGCGCACGCAGCGAACTGCTGTATCTCAGGTGATCCATGACTGCCGACGCAGGCGCCACCGCCGAAGTCGCCGACGATGTCGGCGCCACTCCCGAAACTTTGCGAGCTTGGCTCACCCGCCATCGCATCTCGGAGGTTGACTGCGCCGTCCCCGACATTGCCGGCGTTGCGCGCGGCAAGACCATGCCGGCGGAGAAGTTCGTCAAGCTTGACGCGGTTCATCTGCCGATCTCGATCTTCCACCAGACGATCACCGGCGATTACGTCGGCTTCGACGAGGACGCGCAGGCGCTCTACGCCGAAAGCGATCTGATGATGGTGCCTGATCTGTCGACCATCCGGCCCGCCCCGTGGGCCAGTAGTCCGACGGCGCAGGTGATCCACGACGCCACTTGGCAAAACGGCGAGCCTGCGGGGATTGCCCCGCGCAATGTCTTGAAGCGCGTGCTCGGCCTCTATGCGCAGGAGGGCTGGCGGCCGGTGGTGGCGCCCGAGCTCGAATTCTATCTCACCAAGACGAACCCGGACCCCGACTATCCGCTCGAGCCGCCGATCGGCCGCTCGGGCCGGCCGGGCGCGGGCCGTCAAGCCTACAGCCTCGGCGCCGTGGACGAGTACGAGAAGGTCGTCAACGACATCTACGAGTTCGCAGAGCGCCAGTACCTGAAGATCGACACCATCATCCAGGAAGGCGGTGCCGCCCAGCTCGAGATCAATCTCCTGCACGGCGACCCCGTCCATCTCGCCGATCAAGTATTCCTCTTTAAGCGCACGATCCGCGAGGCCGCATTCCGGCACGGTTGCTATGCGACGTTCATGGCCAAGCCGCTCGAGAACCAGCCGGGCAGCGCCATGCACATCCATCAGAGCATCACCGACGCCAAGACCGGCAAGAACATCTTCACCGCGGAGGACGGCTCGCCGAGCAAGCTCTTCCTCCAGTTTCTTGCCGGCCAGCAGCTCTTTCTGCCGACTGCGACGTGCCTCTTTGCGCCCTACGTGAATTCATATCGGCGCATGGTTCCGGGGAGTGCCTCGCCGATCAACGTCGAGTGGGGCCACGACAACCGTTCGGCCGGATTGCGCATCCCGATATCGCCCGAGAGTGCCCGCCGGGTCGAGAACCGCCTCGCGGGAGCCGATTCCAATCCCTATCTCGCGATCGCTGGGAGCCTGGCCTGCGGCTATCTCGGCATGAAGAACGGGCTCGAGCCGCGCGAGCCGGTGACCGGCAACGCCTACAGAAACCAACATCAGCTTCCGCGCGGCCTCCTCGAGTCCCTGATCGAGTTCGAGGACAGCGCGCAGCTGCACGAGATCCTCGGCAAGCGCTTCTGCCACGTCTATATGCAGTTGAAGCGCAGCGAGTTCGAGGAGTTCATGCGCGTGATCAGCCCGTGGGAGCGCGAGCACCTGCTGCTGACGGTCTGAGCAGGGAAAGATCGAGCATCCCTGCCGACCGAGCGCGCGGCCTGCCGACACCGAGCAAGCCCTTTGCCCCACCGTTGCTGAGCATTCCAAGAGCCCTAGACGTGACCCTACAAATTGAAGGGCCCGGAAAGCTCGCCTTTGCTCTCCGGGCCCTCATGTCTACTCGGGCTCTGATGTATTCGCTCGCCCGCCTGAGTGTAACCGCACCTATACTGGCGTGGTTGATCACCGTTAATTGATCCTAACGCTCCGAACCATTGAGTTCACTGGCGTTTTTCGGATAGAGCATCTGCTCGATCGTCTCGATCATAACTTCCAATACGTGCATCATTTTTAATCTCCTTAAGAATGTCGGCGTGTTGGACGGAGATGTACTCCCCACTTCATGGCCAGACAAACGGCATTGCTTTACACCTGATGTAAGTTTTTGTTACATAAGCCATGGGTCGCCGACTCCAGTCCCTGAACGCCTTGAAGGCCTTCGAGGCCGCCGCCCGGCACATGAGCTTCTCGCTCGCCGCGGCGGAGCTGAACGTCACGCACGCCGCCGTGAGCCGCCACATCCGCGACCTCGAGGCCTCGCTCTGCGCCAAGCTTTTCCAGCGCACGGGCCGGGGCGTTCAATTGACGGATCAAGGCCAGTCGCTGGGACGAAGCCTGACGCCCGCATTCGACCTTCTCGAAAAGGCGACGGAGCAGTTCACCGGCCCGCCGCAGCCGTCGCCGTACCTTTGTGATCAGCGCCGAGATATCGTTCGCCGCCCTGTGGCTCGTGCCGCGGCTCGGAAACTTCACGTCCAAGCACCCCGACATCGACCTCGAGCTCGATCCGACCAATCGCCTCATCGACTTCAGGAAGGAGAAGGTCGACCTCGGCATTCGCTACGGCGACGGCGACTGGCGCGACGTCACAGCCGT
This sequence comes from uncultured Alphaproteobacteria bacterium, assembly GCA_963716835.1. Lineage (GTDB taxonomy): Bacteria > Pseudomonadota > Alphaproteobacteria > Rhizobiales > Hyphomicrobiaceae > Hyphomicrobium_C. The sequence continues at coordinate 28,805 of CAVQUQ010000016.1, forward strand.
CAAGCTCCTCGACTCCGTTCTGACCCCGGTCTGCAGCCCGGCGCTCCTGAAGAAGATCGAAGATCCGACAGCCGGCGGATCTCGCCCGCGTCACCCTGCTTCAGGAAGATCCCAAGCAGCACTGGAGAGGACTGGCTCGAGGCGGCCGGACGTTGCCGAGGAGGTGGTCCCGGCGGGGCCGATCCTCAAAGGTCACCTGGCGATCGCCGCCGCCGAGGCCGGGCAGGGCTTCGCCATCGCCGACATGATCCAGGCCGGCGACGCGCTCCTGGCCAAGAGGCTCGTCAGCCCGTTCGATATTGTCGTGCGCCACCACGCTTATTATGTCGTCCGCGGCGCCGCGACCAAGGAATCGAAGACCGCCGTCGCCTTCCGCGACGTGGCTCGCCGAAGAGATCGAAGCGACGCGTGCCGCTCTTGCGCGAGATGGGCTACGGACATCTGACCGCCGAATGAAGGGATGAGCCGATGAGCGCCAGTCCGACCGCGAAGCCGATGCCGCACGTCGTGAGCTTCCAGGACCCGTTGCCGGAGCCTGAGCGCTACCACCCGCCGGCGGAGCGCATCCTTGCCGGCGACCCCGCACAGGCTATGACGAACCTCTTTCAGAGCGCCGACGGCCGCTTCAATTCCGGAATTTGGGAATCCCAGCCCGGAAAATGGCGCGTCGTGTTCACGGAGAGCGAGTTCTGCCACCTGCTCCAGGGCGTGATCGTCGTCACCGGCGACGACGGCTCCAAGCGCACCTTCAAGGCGGGGGATGCCTTCGTGTCGCCCGCAGGCTTCACGGGCACGTGGGAAATCCTGGAGCCGGCAAAGAAGTTCTACGCCTACTACGAGTGAGGCTTGCGCCTTTCCTTCTTTAGACCGAAGCACCCACTCTGCGAAGTGGCTCACCGTTGCGGCGGGCGTGAGCCTGCGCCGCGGCGCGGCACGCCGCGCCTTTACGGCCGACAGGGCACAATATCGGACGGCTGAGGGCGTTTCGGCGGCGGCTCAAAGATCCCAAGATAGCCGGCATCGCCTGTGAGCGTGTGAAATGAAAGCTCACGATAGCCCACGGCAGCAAGCTCGCAGCGCAACAGCTCAATCGGCGTACCGTGCTGTGGCGTCGGCATGTCGAAGTCCATAATACCCACGCGTGCGCCCGGTTTCAGGGCGGGCGCGAGGTTGTAGAGAAACGCGTAGGGCTCGGCGATCTCGTGATACATGTGCACGAGGATCGCCGCATCCAGAGAGGCTATTGGCAGCCGCGGATCGTGAGGGTCACCCAACGCAATTTTGACGTTGGTCAGTTTGAGACTCTGCACGCGCTTGGCCAGGTCGGTCAGGTAGTCCCGCCGCACGTCCTGGGCAACGACGGCGCCGGATGGCCCGACCACCCGGGACAGCCTAACGGTGTGGTAGCCCGAGCCGGCACCGATGTCGCCGACAACCATGCCCGACCTCAGCCCCATCAAACGTGCGAGCTGCTGAGCCTCCTCGTTTGCATCACGCTCTGCTTCCGCCGTGCGTTGCGGGCTTACGATCTCGGCGACCGGGCGCTCGAACCGCGGGAAGGCCTTCGCTGGCGCCCCCGGCGATGCCAGGTAGCCGATGTCGCCGGTCTGGGCGCTCGATGCCGCAGACGCCAGCTGCGCCACGGCCGCCAAGGCCAGAAATCTGAAGCGATTGCCGGTCATGGGACTCGCTGTGCTCCAAGGGACGCACTGGCTGTGCTTATGCTCAACATACTCGGCGCATCCAAATGAGCATTCCGGCGCGCACCGCCGCGCCCTCAACGATGTACGTCTCGCAGCGGGGGAAGAATTGTGCTCATGCGTGTCTGATCGAGAGTCTAGTTCAAGGGTCTACGACCAGCGTGGCCAATGCATGGCGGAGTTACAGGTCGGGCGGACTTCATCACAGTTCCCATGAGATCGAAGCCAAAGCCCTCCCTCAGCGAGGCGCAACTTCACACGATCGTGAGTCAGGGACGGGTCTAACGGTGAAGTGGCTCACCGTTGCGGCAAGGCTCGCATAGGGCCGAAGACCGCACACCAAGTGGGCTTTTCAGACGAGCGTATTGGCCGGTGAGTTCATGTCCTAGCTCTGACGCTTACGTCAGTGAGCTTTCGAGACCGCGCCGCGTGAGGCTTGAGCGGCGGGCGTGGGCCCGTGGCAGCGGCTCGGCACGCGACCCCGTCGACAAATGCATCGACCGAGGCATCGAAGGCCGCATCGGGGTCGAGCGCCCTGAAGGCCGGTATGAGGGCCAGCGTCGCCGGGCAGGACATGGCGTCGAGCGCCCTGAGCTCCGTCTCGTCCTCGTCGCTGATCGGCCTCAGCAGGCCCTCGGTCTCCGCCAGCGCATAGCCGAGGATGAAGGCGTAGAAGGCCAAACCGAGCCCCGCGGCCTCTGCATCCGGAAGCCCGGCAGTCCGCAGCGCCCGGTAGACCACCTCGCTCGAGGCATGGTCCGCCGGACCCGTGGCATGGAACCGGAAGTGGAGATGGAAGAGGCGAGGGTGGCGGTGGGCGAGATCGCGGTAGGCGGCGGCCACACGGCGCAGATCGGCGCGCCAGTCGTCGCTGGGTGCCGGCAGCTCGACGGACGCCAGCGCCCGGTCGGCAATACGGCGCAGTAGCTCGTCCTTGGAGCCGAAGTGATGCAGCACCGTCATCGGGTCGACGCCGATGTGCCCCCCCAGCTTGCGCACTGAAAAGGCGACCTCGCCTTCGCGCGACAGCATGTCGAACGCCGCGTCCAGGATCTCGTTTCGGTCGAGACCCCGCCTGCCGCGCGGGCGGGTTTTGGCCTTGCGTGCGGTCTGTCTTGACAATTCTACACCGTAGCCCATAAAAGCTTCGCGTAGCCATACTCGCTAATGAGCCTCTGTCAAGGCTCGCCCGGCGGGCAGCAGGCAGTGGAGGAATCGAGTGACCGGTTCCCTGAACGGATTGAACCCGAAGGCGCGGCTGCTGCAGCTCTGCGCCCGCATCGGCTATACGCCGCACACGAGCTTCCAGCGCTAATTCGACGGCCCACGGGGCGCACGCTTTGCTGGAGGTTTATGACGTGACCAATCAATATCAGACTGCGCAGCTGAGAGACCTCGACGCTCTCCACCATCTGCATCCCTTCACCAACCACAAGTCGCTCCGCGCCAGCGGCGCGTGCGTGATCGTGCGCGGCGACGGTCCCTACATCTGGGACAGCGAGGGCAAGCGCGTGCTCGATGGCATGTCGGGATTGTGGACGGCCAACATCGGCCATAACCGCAAGGAGCTCGCCGAGGCGGCCTACCAGCAGATGCTCGAGCTCCCCTTCTACAACACGTTCTTCAAGACAACCCACCCGCCCGTCGTGGCCCTGTCGCGCAAGCTCGCCGAGCTCGCGCCCGACAATCTCAATCAGATCTTCTATGGCTCGTCGGGATCGGAATCGAACGACACTGCGATCCGCCTGATCCGTCACTATTGGGTGCTCAAGGGCGAGCCCAAGCGGCGCATCATCATCTCGCGCAAGAGCGCCTACCACGGCTCGACGATCGCCGCGGGCTCGATGGGCGGCATGCCCCACGTCCATGCGCACAGCTATCCGGTCTATGAGGGCTTCCGCCACATCATGGATCCCTATTCCTATGGCGAGGCCAAGGATGGGGAATCCGCCGAAGCGTTCGGCCTTCGCGCCGCGCGCGCGCTCGAGGACGAGATCCTGGCCCTTGGCCCCGAGAACGTCGCCGCCTTCGCCGGCGAGCCGGTCCAGGGTGCCGGCGGCGTCAAGATTGCGCCCGAGAGCTATTGGCCCGAGGTGCAGCGCATCGTCGACAAGTACGGCATCCTTCTCCTTGCCGACGAGGTGATCACGGGCTTCGGCCGCCTCGGCAACTGGTTTGCTTCGCAATATTACGGCATCCGCCCGAACCTCATCACCTTCGCCAAGGCGGCGACATCGGGCTACATCCCGCTTTCGGGCGTTATCGTCGACGACAAGATCGTCGACGCGCTGATGGCGCACGACGACGACTTCAACCACGGCTACACGTTCTCGGGCCATCCCGTTGCCTGCGCTGTCGCGCTGAAGAACCTCGAGCTGATGGAGCAGGAGAAGCTCGTCCCGCGCGTCAAGGAGTTCGGCGCGCCGGCCCTTGCCAAGCTCCTCGCCAAGTTCAAGGACCACCCGCTCGTCGGCGAGGTCCGCTCCGTCGGTCTTCTCGGCGCCATCGAGCTCGTTGCCGACAAGCGCACGCGCCGGCGCTTCGACAATCCGGGTCGCGTGGGCTTGATCTGCCGCGATCACTTCTTCCGCGAAGGCTTCATCATGCGCGCCGTCTTCGACACCATGGTCACCGCCCCGCCGCTGATCTGGACGCAGGCCCAGTTCGACGAGGCCGAGGCCGTGATCCGCAAGGCGCTGGATCTGACCTTGAACGACGTCGCCGGAGAGCTCGCCGCATGAGCCGACCGATTGTCGTCATCCCCGCCTGCACCAAGCTGATGGATGGTCATCCGTTCGACGCCGTGGGCCGCAAATACTCGGCGGCCGTGGCCGAGGTCGCGGAATGCCAGCCTTTGCTTGCGCCGCTTGGCGCCAGCATGGCGGACATCGGCGCCGTGCTGGCTGTGGCGGATGCGATCCTGCTCTCGGGCAGCCTGTCTAACGTCGCGCCGGAGCATTACGACGGGGGCGACCCCCTCAAGCCGGACGCCCTCGACCCCGCGCGCGACGCGTTTACCTTGCCGCTCATCCGCGCCGCGGTGGAGACCAGGAAACCGCTGTTCGCCATCTGCCGCGGCTTCCAGGAGCTGAATGTTGCGCTGGGCGGGAGCCTTCACCAGGCGGTTCACACCGTCGACGGTCACAACGACCACCGCGAGCGCCCCGACATCCCTCTCGACGAGCGCTTCGGCCCCGTGCATCCGGTCTCGCTCCGCGGCACGCTGCGCGATTGGATCGGCAAGGACCAGATCATGGTCAACTCGCTCCATTGGCAGGGCATCGCCCGCCTCGCCAAGGGCCTCAAGGCAGAAGCCTTCGCCGAGGACGGTCTGATCGAGGCCGTTCGCGGCCCCGACGACGCTGCGTTTTGCTTAGGCGTTCAATGGCACCCCGAGTGGGGGGCGAAGGCGAATCCGGTCTCGGTTTCGCTGTTCCGCCGCTTCGGCGAAGCAGCAAAGGGCATGGCATCATGACGAGCACGCGGCTCTCCACCGAGGAGGCGCAGGCCTTCCTTGACGCCAATCCGGCGGTGCAATGGATCGACGCCATCATCTTCGACATGAACGGCATCCCGCGCGGCAAGCGCATCCGCCGCGCCGATCTCATGGGCGTCGCCAAGGGCGGCCTCATGATGCCGACCTCGGTCTTCATCATGGACCCCCTCGGCAATTGCGTCGAGGAGACGGGCCGCCTGTGGGAGACGGGCGACCCCGATCACCACCTGCATCTTCTGAGCAAGACCCTGGTCCCCGTCCCGGTCGGCGACGGCAGGCACGCCCAGGCCGTGATGGCGGTCGACGTCAAGGATCCGCTCGATCCGCGCACGGTTCTCGCCGATCAGGTCGAGCACTTCACGCGCGCCGGTCAGACTCCGGTCGCGGCCGTCGAGCTCGAGTTCTATGTCACGAGCCGGACGACGAACGGCGCCTTCGCGCTGCACACGCCCGAAGGCCTCTCGGACGATCCGAACCGACCGCTCACCTTCGGCTTCGAGGAGCTCGATACGCTGTCACCGTTCATCGATGACATCTATCGCATCTGCGAGGTCCAGGGCCTGCCCGTCGACGCCGTGATGCAGGAGTCGGGTCCCGGCCAGTTCGAGATCAACCTCAAGCATCGCCCCGATGCGGTCGGAGCCGCTCTCGACGGCCTGCTCCTGAAGCGCGCGGTCAAGGCGGCGGCGAGGGCGAACAACCTGGATGCGACCTTCATGGCCAAGCCCCACCACGACTGGGCGGGCTCGGGCATGCATATCCACCTGTGCCTCCTCGACAAGGAGGGCAGGAACCTCTTTGCCGGCGATCCCATCTCGCCGATGTTCCGCCATGCGCTGGGCGGCATGCGCGAGACGATGGCGGATTTCATGGCGGTCTGGGCGCAGTCGGCCAACGCCTACCGCCGCTACGTGCCCAAGGCCTATGTCTCGATGGCCGCGCACTGGGGCTATAACAACCGCACCGTCGCCTTGCGCATTCCCCGCGGCAACGGCTCGGCGACCCGCATCGAGCACCGCGTTGCCGGAGCCGACGCCAATCCCTATCTCGTGATAGCGTCGATCCTCGCCGGCATCGGCCACGGCGTCGCCAACAAGATCGATCCGGGGCCCGCCGTCGAGGGCAACTCCGAGCTGATCGACGCGCCGCCGCTGCCGACCGCTTGGGTCAACTCGCTCGATCTCTTCCAGCGCTCGGAGATCGTGCGCGGGGCCTTCGGCGCCCAGTTCCAGGATGTCTTTTCTCGCTTGAAGCACACCGAGCGCAGCAACTTCGAGCGCATCGTGACACCGCTCGATCACCTTTGGTACTCGCGAGTCGCGTGAGGCTAACCCATGACGTCGCTTGCCCATTTCGAGAAAGTCGCCGGCGTGATCGAGCTGCCGCATCAGGCAGTGATCGATGGCCGCCTTCAGCCGGCCGCCTCCGGCCGCACCTTCGACAACGTAACGCCGCGCAACGGCACGGTCATCAATCAGGTCGCCGAGTGCGATGCCGCCGACATCGACGCCGCAGTCGCGGCGGCGCGGCGCGCATTCGAGGACGGTCGCTGGCGAAATCTTCACTACCGCGACAAGAAGCGCATCCTCTTCAAGCTCGCCGATCTCATGGAGCGCGATAGCGAGACGTTGGCCGTTCTCGAGAGCCTCGATGTCGGCAAGCCCATCAAGGATGCGCTCAAGATCGACATTCCGGGCTCGATCCGCACGCTGCGCTACTACGCCGAAGCGCTCGACAAGGTCTACGGCGAGGTGGGCCCTGGCACGAGCGACCGCTTCTCGTTCGCGGTTCACGAGCCGCTTGGCGTCATCGGCGCCATCGTGCCGTGGAACTTCCCGCTGCTCATGGCGATGTGGAAGGTCGCGCCTGCGCTCGCCATGGGCAACTCGATGGTCCTGAAGCCGGCCGAGCAGTCGCCGATGACGGCGCTCAAGCTTGGCCAGCTCGCGCTCGAGGCCGGCTTGCCGGCGGGCGTCCTGAATGTCGTGCCCGGTTTCGGCGCCACCGCCGGCAAGGCGCTCGCGCTGCACATGGACGTCGACATGATCGCGTTCACGGGCTCGGGCGCCGTCGGCAAGCTCCTGATGCAGTACGCGGGGCAGAGCAATCTGAAGCGCGTCAGCCTCGAGCTTGGCGGCAAGTCGCCCCAGATCGTGTTCGCCGATTGCCCGGATCTCAACGCCGCGGCATTCAATGCCGCCTGGGGCATCTTTTTCAACCAGGGTGAGGTCTGCACGGCAGCCTCCCGCCTCCTCCTGCACAACACCATTGCCGACGAGTTCGTCGACAAGCTGCTCACCATCGCCAAGCGCATCGTCCCGGGCGACCCGCTCGAGCCCACGACCAGCTTCGGCGCCATGGTCTCCTCGGAGCAGATGCAGACGGCGCTGCGCTACATCGAGGGTGCCGAGCGCGACGGCGCCGCGCTCCGCCTCGGCGGCAAGCGCGCACGCGTCGACAGCGGCGGCTTCTATGTCGAGCCGACGGTGTTCGACAACGTCGCGCCCGAAGCGGCGCTCGCACGTGAAGAGGTGTTCGGCCCGGTCCTCGCGGTGACGAGCTTCAAGGATGTGAACGACGCGCTTCGCCAGGCCAACGGTACGGTCTACGGACTTGCCGCGGGAGTCTGGACTCGCGACGTCAGCCTTGCGCACCGCGCCGCGCGCGAGATCAAGGCGGGGCTCGTTTGGGTCAACGGCTGGGACGCCTGCGACATCACCATGCCGTTCGGCGGCTTCAAGCAATCGGGCTTCGGCCGCGACCGCTCGCTCCACGCGCTTCACAAATACGCAGATCTGAAATCGGTATCGATCACCATTCGCTGAGGGAGATTGCCCATGAACATGATCTCCAAGAAATTCCCTGCCGCCGCTCTCATCGATGGCAAGTGGATCACGTCGCCCAAGACCTTCCCCGTCACCGACCCCGCGAACGGCGCCGAGGTGGCGACCGTTCCGAATCTCGGTGCCAAGGAAGCGAAAGAGGCCATCGACGCCGCGAGCCGCGCGCTGCCTGCCTGGTCAGCAAAGACCGCCAAGGAGCGCGCCGCAATTCTGAAGCGCTGGTTCGATCTCGTCACCGCCGAGACCGAGAACCTTGCTCAGCTCATGACGACCGAGCAGGGCAAGCCCTTGGTCGAATCCCGCGGCGAGGTCACCTATGGCGCCTCCTTCATCGAGTGGTTTGCGGAGGAGGGCAAGCGCGCCTACGGGCGCACGATCCCGACGACGATGGCGTCCAAGCGCTACGTCACCATCAAGCAGCCGATCGGCGTCGTCGCCGCCATCGCGCCGTGGAACTTCCCGATCGCCATGATCACGCGCAAGGCGGCGCCCGCGCTCGCCTCGGGGTGCACCATCGTCATCAAGCCCGCGGCCGAGACGCCGCTCTGCGCGCTCGCGATGGCCAAGCTCGCTCTCGACGCCGGCGTCCCGCCGGGCGTGCTCAACGTCGTGACGACGATGGATGCTCCCGCCGTCGGCAAGGTTTTCTGCGAGGACCCTCGCGTCAGGAAGCTTTCCTTCACCGGCTCGACGGCCGTGGGCAAGGCGCTCTACCGCCAGTGCGCCGACACCGTGAAGAAGCTCACGCTCGAGCTCGGCGGCAACGCGCCGCTTCTCGTCTTCGACGACGCCAATCTCGAGCAGGCGGTCGCGGGCGCCATGGCCTCCAAATACCGCAACGCCGGCCAGACGTGCGTCTGCGCCAATCGCATTCTCGTCCAGTCCGGCATCTACGACCGGTTTGCTGCGGCTCTCGTCGAGGCGGTGAAGAAGCTCGCGGTGGGACCCGGCCTCGAGGCCGGCACCAACATCGGACCGCTGATCAACAGCGAGGCGATCGCGAAGGTCGAGACGCTGGTCGGCGACGCCGTCAAGAAGGGCGCTAAGGTTCTCACCGGTGGCGCGGTCAACAAGGCCGGCCCGCTTTTCTACAGCCCCTCCGTCGTCGGCGACGTGACGCCCGACATGGAGATCGTGCGCGAGGAGATCTTCGGTCCCGTCGCCGCGCTCGTGCGCTTCGACACCGAGGCGGATGCCGTTCGTATCGCCAACGACACGCCGTTCGGTCTTGCCGCTTATCTCTTCAGCCAGAACCTCTCGCGCGCCTGGCGCGTCGCCGAGAAGCTCGAGGCGGGAATGGTCGGCGTCAATGAGGGCATCTTCTCCAACGAGACCGTGCCCTTCGGCGGCGTGAAGGAATCGGGCCTCGGCCGCGAGGGTGCCGCCGAAGGTCTCGACGAGTATCTTGAGACCAAATTCATCTGCCTCGGAGCCATCGACGCATAAGCACCCGCGCCAGGGCGCACTCCAGCTCTCACGCACAGCACTCTAAGAGAGAACGAAAGGTCCCACATGCCGACATCCGCAGAGCTTCATGAGCGGAGAGCCGCGGCCGTGCCCCGCGGCATCGGCCATGCGACGGCGATCTATGCCAAGCGCGCCAAGAACGCCGAGATCTGGAGCGAGGACGGCAAGCGCTACATCGACTTCGCCGCCGGCATCGCGGTCGTCAACACGGGTCATCAGAACCCCAAGGTCGTGGCCGCGGTCGAGGAGCAGCTCAAGAGCTTCTCGCACGTCTGCTTTCAGGTGACGCCCTACGAGACCTATATCCGGCTCGCCGAGCGGCTGAACAAGATTGCTCCAGTCGCGAAGCCGGCTAAGACGCTCTTCCTCTCGACCGGTGCCGAGGCGGTCGAGAACGCGGTGAAGGTCGCGCGTGCTTTCACCGGGCGGGGCGGCATCGTCTCGTTTACGGGCGGCTTCCACGGCCGCACACTGGTCGGCATGGCGCTCACCGGCAAGGTTGTCCCATACAAGAAGGGCTTCGGACCCTTTCCGCCCGAGATCTACAACGTTGCGTTTCCGTGCACCTACCACGGCGTGAGCAGCGAGCAGAGCCTCGCGGCCTTGAAGGCGCTCTTCAAGTACACGGCCGATCCCTCGAGCATCGCCGCCATCATCATCGAGCCGGTGCAAGGCGAGGGCGGCTTCTACATCGCGCCTCCCGACTTCCTGAAATCTCTCCGCGCCCTTTGCGACGAGCACGGCATCCTTCTCATCGCCGACGAGATCCAGACCGGCTTTGCGCGCACCGGCAAGATGTTCGCCCTCGAGCACGTGGGCATCAAAGCCGACGTCGTGACCATGGCTAAGGGGCTGGCGGGCGGGTTTCCCCTCTCCGCCATAACGGGCCGCGCCGACGTCATGGACGCGTCTCAGGTGGGCGGCCTCGGCGGCACCTATGCCGGCAATCCTGTCGCCTGCGCCGCGGCCCACGCGGTTCTCGACGTGATCGAGGGCGAAAAGCTCTGCGACCGCGCCAACGCCATCGGCAAGATCATCCTCGATCGCTGCAATCAGCTGAAAAGCCGCTCCAACTTGAACTGTATCGGCGACGTGAGGGGCCTCGGCGCCATGTGCGCCATCGAGCTCGTCAAGGACACCGCGAGCGGGGAGCCCGCACCCGAGCTCACCAAGTCGCTCACGCAGGTCGCCAGCGATAAGGGACTTATCCTTCTCTCCTGCGGCACGTATGGGAATGTGATCCGCTTCCTCGTGCCGCTTACCGCAAGCGACGAGCTCGTGCGAGAAGGTATGGACATTTTGGAGGCAAGCCTCGCCGAAGCCGTGACCCGGGTCGCCTGAGCAGTCTTGCATGAACCACTGACGACGGGGATGAGGCCAACAACATGAGCGCCAAGCTCACGACCAACGATCTCGAAGCCTTCTGGATGCCGTTCACGGCGAACCGGCAGTACAAGAAGGCGCCGCGCCTGCTCGCCTCCGCCGAGCGCATGCACTACACGACCGAGGACGGCCGCCGTGTGCTCGATGGGACGTCAGGTCTCTGGTGCGTCAACGCCGGGCATTGCCGACCGAAAATCGTCGAGGCGATCAGGAAGCAGGTGGGTGAGCTGGATTTTGCCGGCACATTCCAGATGGGCCATCCCAAGGCCTTCGAGGCCGCCTCGAAGCTCGTCAATGTCGCCCCGCCGGGCTTCGACCATGTGTTCTTCACCAACTCCGGCTCCGAGTTCGGTCGAGACCGCGCTCAAGATCGCGCTCGCCTATCACCGCGCCAAGGGCAATGCCACCAAGGTCCGCCTCATCGGCCGCGAGCGCGGCTACCACGGCGTCAACTTCGGCGGCACCTCCGTCGGCGGCATCGCCAACAACCGCAAGATGTTCGGCTCGCTTCTCTCAGGCGTCGACCACCTGCGCCACACGCATGATCTTGCCCGCAACGCCTTCAGCCGCGGCGAGCCCGAGCATGGCGCCGAGCTGGCCGACGATCTCGAGCGCCTCGTCGCGCTCCACGATGCCTCGACCATCGCCGCCGTCATCGTCGAGCCGGTCGCCTGCTCGACCGGCGTTCTGATCCCGCCCAAGGGCTACCTGAAGCGCCTCGCCGCGATTGCCGCCAAGCACGACATCCTCTTGATCTTCGACGAGGTCATCACCGCCTTTGGCCGCCTCGGCACGCCGTTCGGCGCCGACTATTTCAACGTCTCGCCCGACATCATCACCACCGCCAAGGGCGTGACCAACGGCACCATCCCGATGGGCGCCGTGTTCGTGAAGACGAAGATCTACGACGCCTTCATGAACGGCCCCGAGGAGATGATCGATCTCTTCCACGGCTACACGTACTCGGGCCATCCCGTCGCCTGCGCCGCCTCCATCGCCACGCTCGAGGTCTACAAGGAGGAGGGGCTGCTCACGCGCGCCGCCGAGCTTGCGCCCTACTGGGAGGAAGCGGTCCACGCGCTCAAGGGCCTGCCGCACGTCATCGACATCCGCAACATCGGGCTCATCGCCGCAATCGAGTTCGATCCCGCGCCCGGCAAGCCCGGGCAGCGCGCGCATGCGCGCTTCATCGAGGCCTTCAATCGCGGGCTTCTCGTTCGCGCGACGGGCGACATCATCGCCCTCTCGCCGCCGCTCATCATCGAGAAGAAGGAGATCGACCAGCTGTTCGACATCTTCTCGGGCGTCCTCAAGACTGTGAATTGAGAAACGGACCGCCGCCGCCATGCAAATGATCCAGAACGCCATCGACGGCCGCAAGGTGACGTCGTCGTCGCGGCGCCTCGCGCCCGTCTTCAATCCGGCGACCGGCGACAAGTCGGCCGACCTGCCGCTGTCGACTGTCGAAGAGGTAAATGCCGCGGTCGCCGCTGCCAAGAAGGCCTCCGTCGCTTGGGGCACGACGCCGCCATTGAAGCGCATCAAGCACATGTTCCGCTTCAAGGAGCTCTTGGACCGTCATGCCGACGAGATCGCCCGCGCCATCTCCGCCGAGCACGGCAAGACGCACGCCGACGCGCTGGGCGAGCTTGCACGCGGCATCGACGTCGTCGATTTCGCCTGCGGCATTCCCCATCTCCTGAAAGGTGAGTTCTCCCGCAACGTCGGCCCCGAGATCGACAGCTGGTCCGACCGCCAGCCGCTCGGCGTCGTCGCCGGCATCACGCCGTTCAACTTCCCGGCCATGGTCCCGATGTGGATGTATCCCAGTCGCCATAGCCTGCGGGAACACGTTCATCCTGAAGCCGTCCGAGCGCGATCCTTCTACGTCGATGTTGATCTGGGACCTCTTCCAGGAGGCCGGCTTCCCGCCCGGCGTCCTCAACGTCGTCCACGGCGACAAGGAGGTCGTCGACGCCATTCTCGATCATCCCGACATCAAGGCCGTGAGCTTCGTCGGCTCGACGCCGATCGCCGAGTACGTCTATGCGCGCGGCGTCCGCGGCGGGGAAGCGCGTGCAGGCCCTTGGCGGCGCCAAGAACCACATGATCGTCATGCCCGACGCCGACATGGATCAGGCCGTCGACGCGTTGATGGGCGCGGGCTTCGGCTCGGCCGGCGAGCGCTGCATGGCGATCTCGGTCGCGGTCCCCGTCGGCGAGAAGACGGCCGACAGGCTCGTCGAGGCGCTCGCCCCCAAGGTGCGCACCATGAAGGTCGGCCCCGCCACGGACCCGGACTCCGAGATGGGCCCGGTGATCACGGCCGAGGCCAAGCGCCGCATCACGGACCTGATCGGCCAGGGCGTGAAGGAAGGCGCCAAGCTCGTCGTCGACGGACGCGGGCTCGAGCTGCAGGGCTACGAGCGCGGCTTCTTCCTCGGCGGCTCGCTGTTCGACCGCGTGACGCGCGACATGACCATATACAAGACGGAGATCTTCGGACCCGTGCTGTCGGTCGTCCGCGCCGGCGGCTACGAGGAGGCGGCCGAGCTCGTCAACAGCCACGAGTACGGCAACGGCACCGCGATCTTCACCCGCGACGGCGACGTCGCCCGCGCCTTCGCCGACCGCATCGAGGTCGGCATGGTCGGCATCAACGTGCCGATCCCGGTCCCCGTCGCCTATCACTCGTTTGGTGGCTGGAAGCGGTCTCTTTTCGGTGACCACTCCGTCTACGGCCCCGAGGGCGTGCGCTTCAACACGCGCTTGAAGACCGTGACCGCCCGCTGGCCGACCGGCATCCGCGGCGGCGCCGAGTTCAACTTCCCGAGCTTGAAATAGGCGCAATAAGTAGATCGGCGTCTAATAGCCGTAGTCTGGCAATGTGACGCCACACTCCGTTGTTGCTTGGCGTCCGTTCAGATGCAGCGAACGGCTATTGCCGCACTTTCTCAGTATTTGTAGGCACCAGCTCCAACCAGAAAGTCGCCGACCCGCTGGAAGTAGGAGCTCTTGTCGTGATCTAGGTTGTCCGCTGGGCTTTTGAACTTGTAATCGACCCAGCCATTCTTATCGATCCCGACAATTTCTTTGATGAAGAGCTTGCCATTGGCATCGGGCGTATTCAGCTCGTTCTTGCCAATGAGCTCCGGGCGCGCCCCACTGGCTTTCCATGTCCCGGTTTTGTCGATGACGAACACATAGAGATCACCATTCCGCCAGTCGCCCCCTTCATTGAACGCAACGAACGCTTTGTCAGGGCCTTGGCTCTTCACGAAGTCCGCGGCCTTTATGGCCATCGCCTGGGCTTCCTCTTTAGTGGCGTGACTCGTTTCTGCAAGTAGAGGGCTGGTGGTGAGTATGGCAGCGCACAAGGATAATATCAGGGTGGATAATGTTCTCAGGCCTTTCATTTCATCCTCCTGACCTCCCTCACGGCTCCTCCTTAAAAAGAATTATATCACGCTGTGACGGACTCGATTTAGTTCGCCTGAGTTTTAGTCTCCCCTTCAATTCGGATGCAGTGCACCAGCACGAGAATGCAGTGCGCCAGCACAAGAATATTGTGACGGAATTTGCGAGCTGAGCTGTTGAACCGCGTTACGCAGCATCCAGCAACCCGGGCCTGAAATAAAAAAAGCCGGTCCGCCAGGGAGAGCGGACCGGCAACGGACGCGGGGGGTGCGTCCGTGGGAGCTTGTCCCGCCGCGAGCTTATTCAGCCGCGACGGGGAGTGCGTTTCCCAGCGACCCTCCGTCGAAGCCGAGGGAGGCCGCGACGGCCGAGTGCATGATGCGCCCGTCACGGACGTTGAGGCCTGCGGCGAGATGCGGGTCGCGGTCGAAAGCGGCGAGGCCCTTGTCGGCGAGCTTGAGCACGAACGGCAGCGTCGCGTTGTTGAGTGCCTGTGCCGAGGTGACGGGCACCGCGCCCGGCATGTTGGCGACGCAGTAGTGGATGATGCCGTCGACCTCGAACGTCGGGTCGGCGTGCGTGGTCGGGTGAGAGGTCTCGAAGCAGCCGCCCTGATCGATCGACACGTCGACCAGCACGGCGCCGCTGCTTCATGTGCCGCAGCATGTCGCGCCGCACGAGCTTCGGCGCGCGAGGCGCCCGCAACCAGCACGGCGCCGACCACGACGTCGGCACCGAGCACTTCGGTCTCGACGATCTCCATGGTCGAAGCCAGCGTGCGAACGCGGCCCTCGAACAGCTCGTCGAGCTGCCTGAGGCGCGGAAGAGACTTGTCGATGATGGAGACATCCGCGCCGAGGCCGACGGCCATGCGCGCCGCATGCGTGCCGACAACGCCGCCGCCGAGCACGACGACCTTCGCCGGGCGCACGCCCGGCACGCCGCCCAAGAGCACGCCGCGCCCGCCCGTCGGGCGGCGCAGCGCGATCGCGGCAGCTTCGATCGCCAGGCGGCCGGCGACCTCGCTCATCGGAGCGAGCAGGGGAAGACCGCCGGCGGGATCGGTCACGGTCTCGTAGGCGATCGCGGTGGCGCCGGACGCCATCAGCCCGCGCGCCTGCTCCGGATCGGGAGCGAGATGAAGATAGGTGAAGAGAATCTGGTGCGGCTTGAGCCGCCGGTACTCGACCGCCTGCGGCTCCTTGACCTTGACGATCATCTCGGCGTCCGCGAACACCGCTTCCGCCGTCGGCAGAATGCGGGCGCCTGCTTTCACATACGCGTCGTCGTCGGCGAAGATGCCCGCGCCTGCACCCGACTGCACGACGACCTCGTGCCCGCGCGCCGTAAGCTCGCGGACCGAGCCCGGGACGAGACCGACTCGGAACTCATTGCTCTTGATTTCTGTCGGAACGCCGATGCGCATGATGCCCTCCATGAAAAAGGACCTGCTGCCCTTGAGATGGAGAGTGCCAGACGGCGGGAAAAGATTGTTGGCAATTTATTCGCTGTATGAATAAGATTCGCAGAAATCCTGCGCGTAGTTAATCCCGGACGCCGGAAAATGAAAGAAAAGGACCTCGACGCGCTCGATCGCTCGATTCTCGGCTGCCTGCTCGAGGACGGCCGCCTGAGTCAGGTCGAGCTGGCCGAGCGTATACCGTTGTCCGCGACCGCCATCGCCCGGCGCATCCGCGCCCTCGAGGAGGCGGGTGTCATCGAAGGCTACCAGGCGCGCATCTGCCGCAAGGCGCTGGGTCTCGATATGACGGTCATCGTGCAGATCGGCCTCAGGAGCCAGAACGAGGACCTGCTCAAGTCCTTCGAGGAGGCCATCGCCCGCGCCCCCTCCGTCGTCTCTTGCCTCCTGATGTCGGGCGAGGACGACTATCTCGTCACTGTCATGGCGCGCGACCTCGCCGATTTCGAGCGCATCCACAAGGAGCAGCTGTCGCGACTTCCGGGCGTCGTGCGCTTGAAGTCGAGCTTTGCGCTACGCGATGTCGCCAACAGGCCGCTACCGGCCTCGTGCCTCTTGCCGTCACGCAAATAGCGGCTCTCGAAGACGAGAATACGCGGGCCAGAACGCCCACCCAAAGGGCGTGTCGCAATTAGCAAAGTTTGCGTCTTGTCCGTTAGCGAGGACACGAGCCCTACCGGTTAGGTATCCTGAAGACCGCTGCGGGCACGCGTTTGGGCTGCCTCTGCAGGGCCGATCCGGGGTCATTCGTGAAAAAAGACTATTCCGTCTGGTCGCTGTTCAAGCAGGGCCTCGCGCACAACGAGGGTTGGGATCCGGCCTGGCGCAGCCCAGAGCCTAAGTCGTCGTACAACGTCGTGATCGTCGGCGCCGGCGGGCACGGCCTCGCGACCGCGTACTATCTCGCTAAAGAGCACGGAGTTCGCGACATCGCCGTGATCGAGAAGGGCTACCTCGGCGGCGGCAACACGGCGCGCAACACGACGATCGTACGCTCGAACTATCTCTGGGACGAGGCCGCGCTTCTCTACGAGCACTCCCTCAAGTTGTGGGAAGGGCTCACCGAGGATCTGAACTTCAACGTCATGTTCAGCCAGCGCGGCGTGTTCAACCTCGGACATACGCTCCAGGACATGCGCGACATCGAGCGCCGCGTGAACGCCAACAACCTGAACGGCATCGACGCGATCGCGCTCGACGCTGCCGAGGTCAAGCGCCGCATTCCGCTCATCAACGTGTCGAAGAGCGCGCGCTATCCGATCCTCGGCGCGAGCTTCCAGCCGCGCGCCGGCGTCGCCCGCCACGACGCGGTCGCCTGGGGCTTCGCGCGCGCGGCGAGCAAATACGGCGTCGACATCATCGAGAACTGCGAAGTGACCGGGATCGACATCGAGGGCGGCCGCATCAAGGGTCTCGAGACGAGCCGCGGCGCCATCAAGGCCGAGCGTGTCGGCTGCGTCGCGGCGGGACACTCCTCGGTGCTCGCAAAGATGGCCGGCATTCGCATGCCGATCGAGAGCCATCCGCTCCAGGCCTTCGTCTCGGAATCCCTGAAGCCGGTCCTCGACACCGTCGTCATGTCGAACGCCGTGCACGGCTATCTGAGCCAGTCCGACAAGGGTGAGCTCGTCATCGGCGCCGGCATCGACCATTACCTGAGCTACACGCAGCGCGGCAGCCCGCACGTCATCGAGCACACGGCAGCGGCGATCATCGAGCTCTTTCCCATGTTCTCGCGCGTGCGCCTCAATCGGCAATGGGGCGGCATCGTCGACACGACGCCCGACGCCTGCCCGATCATCAGCAAGACCAAGGTCAAGGGTCTCTACTTCAACTGCGGCTGGGGCACGGGTGGCTTCAAGGCGACGCCTGGCTCGGGCAACGTCTTCGCCCACACCATCGCCAAAGACGAGCCGCATGCTCTGAACCGCGCATTCAACATCGACCGTTTTCACTCCGGCCACCTCATTGACGAGCACGGCGCCGCGGGCGTCGCGCACTGATCAAGGACCTCGCTCATGTTCGTCATTCATTGTCCGCATTGCGCCGAGAAGCGGGAGGAGGAGGAGTTCAGCTACGGCGGCGAGGCCTTTATTGCGAGACCCCCTGAGCCCGAGAAAGTCGATGACGACGCCTGGGGCGACTATCTCTTCATGCGCAAGAACCCCAAGGGCTGGCATTGGGAGATGTGGTCTCACGCCACGGGCTGCCGCAAGTTTTTCGTCGTCAAGCGCAACACTGCCACGCACGCCATCGCGGGCTCGTGGACGCTGGCCGAGGGACGCAAGGTCTATGACGCGGAAGGCTCGGCGGCATGAAGAGCTATCGCGTCAAAAAAACCTCGGCGCGCATCGATGTGAGCCGCCCGCTGTCGTTCACCTTCGACGGCAGAGCGATGAGCGGCTACGCGGGCGATACGCTCGCCTCCGCGCTCCTCGCCAACGGTGCACGCACCCTTGCTCGCAGCTTCAAGTACGGCCGCCCGCGCGGCGTCGTCGGTGCGGGCCCGGAAGAGCCGAACGTTCTCGTGCAGCTCGAAGCCGGCCCCGTCACCATCCCCAATCTCAAGGCAACGCAGGTCGAGCTCTATGATGGGCTCGCCGCACGCCGCACCACCGGCTGGCCGTCGCTCGACTACGATTTGAAGAGCGTCGGGGGCCACTTTGCGCGCTTTATGCCGGCCGGCTTCTACTACAAGACGTTTCAGTCCCGGATGCTTTGGCCGAAGTTCGAGCACATCATCCGCCAGGCCGCGGGTTATGGCAGCGCACCCATCGATCCCGACCCCGAGAGCTACGACCACAAGCATCACCACGCCGAGGTGCTGGTGATCGGCGGCGGCGCCTGCGGGCTGCTGGCCGCACTGATGTCTGGACGCGCCGGTCTCAAGGTGATGCTCCTCGACGAGCAGAACGAGCCCGGCGGATGGCTCCTGTCTGCACCCGAAACCATCGTCGGCGGCAAGACGGCAAGCGAGTGGCTCGCGGATATCCTCGGCGAGCTCCGCAGCCTGCCCAACGTCAAGATCATGACACGCACGGGTGCCTTCGCGCTGCACGACATGAACATGATCCAGGCCGTCGAGCAGCTCGAGGATCACCTTCCGCCGTCAGCGCGCACCGCCGGCAAGCCGCGCCAGCGCCTGCATCGCATCCGCGCCGACCGTGTCGTCCTCGCGACCGGAGCCATCGAGCGGCCGCTGATTTTCGGCAACAACGATCTGCCGGGCATCCTCACCGCCGCGGCAATCACCACCTACTTGAACCGCTATGCCGTCGCGGTCGGCAAACGCGTTCTTCTCCTCACCAGCAACGATCACGCCTATCAGGGCGCCTGCGACCTCGCGCGCTCCGGCTCGAGCGTCGTCCTCGTCGATACGCGCCATCACATCAGCTCCGAATGGGAGAAGCGGGCCCGCGGCTCAGGCGTCGACGTCATGACGGGGTATGGCATTGCCTATGCGATCGGCGGCCGGGCGGTGCGCGGCGCACAACTCGTCAAGCTCGATGCCGAGCGCAACGTCGTGACCGGCAGCGGTCCAACGATCGAATGCGACGCCATCGGCAGCTCGGGCGGCTTGTCGCCGACGGTCCACCTCTTTTGCCATGACGGCGGCCGGCCCCAATGGGACGAAACGCGCCTCGCATTTCTCGTGCCCGCCACGGGACGCGCGGCAGCAGGGATCTATTGCGTCGGCGCCGTCACGGGCGAGTTCGGCCTAGGCGCCGCGCTCGCCGAGACGATCAAGACGACGAACGCGCTCCTCGCCTCTCTCGGCAAGCCGTCGAGCGGAACGGCGCCCGATCTCCACACTGAGGAGCCGGCCGCGTCACCGGCCCGGCGCATCTTCCGCGTCCCCGACGGCAAGCCCGAAGGCCACGGCAAGAAGGCCTTCGTCGATTTCCAGAACGACGTCGCGGCTTCCGACATTCATCTTGCGGTGCGCGAGAACTATCGCTCGATCGAGCACATCAAGCGCTATACCGCGCTCGGCTTCGGCACCGATCAGGGGAAGCTCTCGAACGTCAACGGCTTTGCCATCGCCGCCGATGCGCTCGGCAAGTCGATCCCCGAGGTCGGCACCACGACCTACCGCCCGGCCTACACGCCGGTGACGTTCGGAACGCTCGGCGGCGCCCACGAGGGCGACACCTTCGAGCCGCGCCGCTACACCGCCATGCACGCTTGCCATGTCGCGCGCGGAGCCGAGTTCGAGCCGGTCGGGCAATGGCTACGGCCCTGGTATTTCCCCCGCGGGGGTGAGGATATCCACGCCGCCGTCCGCCGCGAATGTCTCGCCGCCCGCCGCAGCGTCGGCATCATGGACGCCTCGACGCTGGGCAAGATCGACATCCGCGGCAAGGACGTCCGCGAGTTCCTGAACCGCGTCTACGCCAACGCTTGGACGCAGCTCGCGCCGGGCAAGTGCCGCTACGGCCTGATGCTCGACGAGAACGGCATGGTCATGGACGACGGCGTCACCGCCTGCATCTCGGATAGCCATTTCCATATGACGACGACAACAGGCGGCGCCGCGCGCGTCATGACCTGGCTCGAGAAATGGTATCAGACCGAGTGGCCCGAGCTCGACGTCTATATGACCTCAGTCACGGATCACTGGGCGACGGCCGCCGTGGTCGGACCGAAGAGCCGGCAAGTGCTGGCCAAGGTGTGCAGCGACATCGACCTTTCGCCAGGCGCTTTCAAATTCATGGACTGGCGCGAAGGGACCGTCGCCGGTGTTCCCGCGCGCGTCTTCCGTATCAGCTTCTCGGGCGAGCTCGCCTTCGAGGTCAACGTCGACGCAAGCTACGGCGCCCACGTCTGGGAAGCGCTGATGGAGGCCGGCCGCGAGTTCGACATCACACCCTACGGCACCGAGACCATGCACGTGCTTCGCGCCGAGAAGGGCTTCATCATCGTCGGCCAGGACACCGACGGATCGATGACGCCGTTCGACCTCGACATGGCCTGGGCCGTGAGCTTGAAGAAGCCGTTCAGCTTCATCGGCAAGCGCTCGATGACGCGAAGCGACACGGCGCGCACCGACAGGAAGCAGCTCGTCGGCCTCCTGACCGACGACCCCGCGACCGTGCTCGCCGAAGGCGCGCAGATCGTCGACAGCGATGACATCAAGCCGCCCATGCCGATGCTCGGCCACGTGACGTCGAGCTATTATAGCGCCGAGTTGGGACGTTCCATCGCCATGGCCGTTGTTCGCGACGGAATCAGCAGACGCAGCGAGACAGGCGTGAAAGAAGGCCGCGATGTGCTCTATGCTTGGGCCCGCGGCAAGGCGCATAAGGTAAAGGTCGTCTCGCCCGTCTTTGTCGATCCCAAGGGAGAGCGCCAGAATGTCTGAGCCTCTCATGCAGTCCCCTTTGCATTCCTTCGGCCTGGCGGCCGCGGCCACGCCCATCGACTCGAGCAAGGGTGTGTGGGCGAACGAGATCCCGCTCCTCGGCTACGTGAGCCTCCGTGGTAACGCGGGTGAGCCCGCATTTGTTGACGCCGCCTCCATCGTGCTTGGTGCTGGGCTGCCGACACAACCCTGCACACTCGCGATGTCTGCAGTGGCGAAAATTCTGTGGCTCTCGCCCGACGAGTGGATGATCGTCTGCGACCGCGCCCGGCTCGCCGGCCTTCTCCGCGACCTGAACCAGTCGCTTGCCGGCATCCGAAGCCAGGTCGCCGACAATTCGGGCGGCTACACGCAGGTTCTCGTCCAAGGCGCCAACGCCCGCGATCTCCTCGCCCACACGAGCGTGTACGACATCGCCGCGCTCGGCGAGGGCCGCGTCGTCGGCACCACCTTCGGCAAATCCTCGCTCTATGTGCACCGCCAGGGCGACGGCTATTGCCTGCTGCTGCGGCGCAGCTTCGCCGACTACATCTGGCGCTATCTCGTCCGCGCCGCCGAGCCCTATGGCTTCGGCGTTGCCGCTCTCGACGCCGACGCGGCCGGCGTACGGAGGGACGCGGCATGAACTACAGCGTCTTCGAGGTCTTCCGCATCGGCATCGGTCCCTCGAGCTCGCACACCGTGGGACCGATGACCGCGGCCAACAGCTTCCTGCGCGAGCTCGAAGCCAAGGGCGTGCTCGCAGCCGTCCGTCGGGTGAGCGCCAAGCTCTACGGCTCGCTCGCCTTGACCGGGCACGGCCACGGCACCGACTTCGCCGTCATCGCCGGCCTCATGGGCGAGATCCCGGAGGATGTGGATCCGGTGAAGGGCCACGAGCGCGTCGACACCGTGAAACGCGACAAGCGCCTGCTGCTCGCCGGCCGTCACGAGATCCCGTTCAATCCCGACACCGATCTCGAATTCTTCAAGGACCAAATCCTCCCCGAGCACCCGAACGGCATGATCCTCGAAGCCTTCGACGGCGCCGGCACTTCCCTCCATCGCAATGCCTATTTCTCGATCGGCGGCGGCGCCGTCCTCGACCAGAAGGCCATGGCCGCGAGCCGCAAAAGCGGCAGCGACGAGGTCCCGCACCGGCCTGTCTGCCACAGCTTCAGCAGCGCCGCGGAATTGCTTGCTCTGTGCCGGCGCCATAGCGCATCGATTGCCGACGTCGTCTGGCAGAACGAGCTCGCCTACCAGGACGAGGCCGCGACGCGCGCCAGGCTGCTCAAGGTCTGGCATGCGATGCGCGACTGCCTGGAACGCGGCCTGCGCACGGAAGGCATCTTGCCGGGCGGATTGAACGTCAAGCGACGCGCGCCGTCGCTCTACCGCCAGGCCACCGACGCCAAGGGCAAGCTCACCGGCGACTTCCGCGCCATGGATACGGTTAGCGCTTTCGCCATCGCGGTCAACGAGGAGAACGCCAGCGGCGGCCGCGTCGTCACCGCACCGACCAACGGCTCGGCCGGCGTCATCCCGGCGGTGCTGAACTATTTCGCGGAGTATTGCGATGCGGGGCGCGACCCTGCGACCCATGACGACAACATCATCAAGTTTCTGCTCACCGCCGCCGGCATCGGCATGCTCTACAAGAAGAATGCCTCGATTTCGGCAGCCGAGATGGGCTGTCAGGGCGAGATCGGCGTCTCCTGCTCGATGGCCGCGGCAGGTCTCGCCGCCGTCCTCGGCGCCACCAACGAGCAGATCGAGCAGGCCGCCGAGATCGGCATGGAGCACAATCTCGGCATGACCTGCGATCCGATCCGCGGCCTGGTGCAGGTGCCCTGCATCGAGAGGAACAGCATGGGCGCCATGAAGGCGATCAACGCCGCGCGCCTCGCCATGATGGACGACGGCACGCACGTCGTCTCCCTCGACTCGGTCATCGAGACCATGCGCCAGACCGGCATCGATATGCAGTCGAAGTACAAGGAGACCTCGCTCGGCGGCTTGGCCGTGACGGTGGTCTACTGCTGAGGGGATGAGAGGACCGATTGATGCGCTATCCTCACGTGTTCTCACCCTTGAAGCTCAATCAGCTGACGCTGCCCAACCGCATCTACTCGACGGCGCATGCCGAGGTCTATGCGGAATCCGGTGGTCTGCCGGGCGACCGCTACATCCGCTACTACGAGGAGAAGGCCAAGGGCGGGCTCGGCATGGCCATCTGCGGCGGCTCGAGCCCGGTTTCGATCGACATCCCGCAAGGTGCGTGGAGGCCCGTCAACCTCACGACCGATCTCGTCATCGAGCCGCTGTCGCGGCTTGCGGCGGCTTGCCATCGCCACGGCATGAAGATCATGATCCAGGCGACCCACATGGGCCGCCGTTCCGCCTATTGGGGCGATCCCTGGCCGCACCTCGTGTCGCCGTCCGGCGTGCGCGAGCCCGTGCACCGTGGCAACTCCAAAGCGATGGAGATCGAGGACATCCGCCGCGTCGTGCGCGACTTCGCGGTCGCCGTGAAGCGGGTGCAGACCTCCGGCATGGACGGCGTCGAGATCTCGGCGGCGCATCAGCAACTGATCGACCAGTTCTGGTCGCCGGAATCGAACACGCGCACCGACGAGTACGGCGGCTCGCTCGAGAACCGGATGCGCTTCGGCATCGAGGTACTGACCGCCGTACGCGAGGCGGTGGGGCGGGATTTCTGCGTCGGACTCAGAATGTGCGCCGACGAGTTCAATGACAATGGCCTCGACCACAAGGTCGCGAAAGAGATCGCCCAGGCCATGTCCGAGACGGGCATGATCGACTTCATCAGCGTCATCGGCTCGGGCGCCGACACCCACAACCGGCTCGCCAACTGCATGCCGCCGATGGCCTTGCCGCCTGAGCCCTTCGTGCACCTCGCCGCTGGCATCAAGAGCGTGTCAAAAGTGCCGATTCTGCACGCCCAGGGAATCCGCGACATCACGCAGGCCGAGCGCATCCTCGCCAACGGCATGGTCGACATGTGCGGCATGACGCGCGCGCAGATCGCCGATCCGCACATGATGCTGAAAGTCCGCGAGGGCCGCGAGGACCAGATCAAGCAATGCGTCGGCGCCAACTACTGCATCGATCGCATGTACTCGGGCAGTGATCTGCTTTGCGTGCAGAACCCGGCGACCTCGCGCGAGGCGACGATGCCTCATGTCATCAAGCCGACGACGGGCGCTAAGCGCCGCGTCGTAGTCGTCGGCGCGGGGCCAGCTGGCCTCGAAGCCGCGCGCGTCTCACGCGCTCGCGGCCACGACGTTGTGCTCTTCGAGCGCAGTGAGGCGGTCGGCGGCCAGGTGAACCTTGCCGCCAAGGCCCCGCAGCGCGAGCAGATGGCGGGCATCATCCGCTGGTTTGATATGGAGACCAAGCGGCTCGGCGTCGACCGGCGTCTCGGCATCGAGGCCACGTCCGATATGGTCATGGCCGAGCGCCCGGACATTGTCGTGCTGGCGACCGGCGGCAGCAGCCATATGGACCAGGTTCCCGCGTGGGGCGTGAAGGAGGGCTTGGCGGTCAGCGCCTGGGACATCCTCTCGGAGAAGGTGCAGCCGGCGAAAAACGTGCTCGTCTACGACGGCATCAGCACGCACGCGGGCTTCGGCACCGCCGATTTCATCGCCAGCCGCGGCAGCCTGGTCGAGATCGTGACGCCGGACGTGAAGGTCGCCGACGATGTCGGCGGCACGACGTTCCCGATCTTTTACCGCCGCCTCTACAGTCAGGGCATCATTCCGACGCCGAACTATTGGCTCGATCGCGTTTATGCCGAGGGCAACAAGAAGGTCGCCGTGCTGCGCAACGAATACACGGAGGAGCTGGAGGAGCGCGAGGTCGATCAGGTCGTGATCGAGAACGGCATCACGCCCAATGTCGAGCTCTACTGGCAGCTCAAGGATCGCTCGCTCAACCGCGGACAGGTGGATCTCGAGACGCTCTACGCGGCAAAACCGCAGCCGGCCTTGCAGCAAGAAACCGGCGATGGGCGCTTCATCATGTTCCGCGTCGGCGACTGCGTCTCGATGCACAACATTCATGCTGCCATCTACGACAGCTTGCGGCTCTGCAAGGATTTCTGAGCATGACCGTGGCCCATGCCATCACGGTGCTGTTCTGGCTGACGGCAGCCACGCTCGCCGTCGGCCTCGCGCGGCGCGCGCGACTTTGGCAGGCGGGGCAGGCGGCCGACGTCGATTGGAGCGGGCTCTTGGCCGTTCCCAAGCGCTATTTCGTCGATCTCCATCATATCGTAGCCCGCGATCCCTACATCGCACACACGCACATTGCGACCGCGGGTGGCGCGGTCGCGGCGTTGGCTTTGGTGGCGTTGAACTACGGCCTTGCACTGTATTCGCCGGCCCTCGACTGGGCGATCCTCGCTGCGGCAGCCGTCATGCTGATCGGAACGATATTCATCTGGCTGCGCCGCCAAGCGCCGCCCGCGCGCCTCTCGCGAGGAGCCTGGGACAGGCTCCCGTACACCCTCGCGGCCTTTGCGATCGGATTGGCTCTCTTGGTGGCCCTGCCGCCAGCCTATCTTTCGGCGGCGATTGCCATCGGCGCGCTCTTGCTGCTGCTCGCGGGATCGGCCGAGCTGGCGCTCGGCATCGGCGTCGGCGGCCCGATGAAGCACGCCGTTGCGGGGCTTCTCCATCTCGCATTTCATCCCCGTCCCGAGCGATTCAAAAACGTTCGCTCGACCGCGCTCAAGCCCCTCGCACTCGACCACGGCGACTACGGTGTGGCGAAGCCCGCGGATTTCCGCTGGAACCAGCTCCTGGGCTTCGATGCCTGCGTCCAGTGCGGCAAGTGCGAGGCGGCCTGCCCTGCGTTCGCCGCCAGCCAGCCGCTCAATCCCAAGAAGCTGATTCAAGACTTGGTCGCCGGGCTTTCCGGCACGAGCGACGCGTCTTACGCCGGCAGTCCTTATCCCGGGATCGCCGTTGGCGAACATTACGGTTCGCCTTCAGAGACGATCGTCCCCGGTCTCATCGAGCCCGAGACGCTGTGGTCATGCACGACATGCCGCGCCTGCGTCGAGGAATGCCCGATGCTGATCGAGCATGTCGACGCCATCGTCGGCATGCGCCGCAGCCTCAATCTGAGGGAGGGCGACGCGCCAGGGAAGGCGGCGGAGACGCTCGCCAACCTGCGCGAGACGGGCACGCAGGGCGGCTTCTCCAACGCCGACCGCTACAACTGGGCCGTCGATCTCGATGTCGAGACGGCCGAGCCCGGCGAGCCGGTCGATGTGCTGCTGATCGCGGGCGAGGGGGCATTCGACATGCGCTACCAGCGCACGCTGCGCGCCCTCGTCAAAGCCCTCAAAATGGCCAAGGTCGACTTCGCCGTCCTCGGCGAGCGCGAGCGCGACACGGGCGACACGGCGCGCCGCCTCGGCGACGAGGCGACCTTCCAGAATTTGACCCGGCGCAATGTCGAAACGCTGGCGGCCCTTACATTCCGCCGTATCGTGACCCCGGACCCGCATGTCCTCCATAGCCTCAGAAACGAGTACCCGGCCTTCGGCGGCCGCTACGAGGTCGTCCACCACACGACCTATCTTGCCGAGTTGGTCGACGACGGGAAGCTCGTGCCGACGCGGTCGCAGGAGACCCGCCCGTTGACCTATCACGATCCGTGCTACCTCGGGCGCTACAACGGCGAGATCGATGCGCCGAGGAAACTCCTGCGCAAGATCGGCATCGACGTTCGCGAGATGGGCCGCTCGGGGCTGAGGGCGCGATGCTGCGGCGGCGGCGGCGGTGCGCCGCTCACCGATATTCCGGGCAAGCAGCGCATTCCCGATATTCGCATCGCCGACGCTCGCGAGACAGGCGCCGACGTCGTCGCCGTGGCCTGCCCTCAATGCACGGCCATGCTCGAAGGCGTTGTCGGCGCCCGGCCCGAGGTTCTGGACATCGCCGAGCTGGTGGCCGCCTCCGTGGAGGCGCGCGCATGAGCGGTATCCTGCGCATCGACCCGCGCCGCCCGATCCGCATCACGCCGGCGGGGGCGAAGCGCATCGTCCTCGGCGACACCGGTCACGGCGATGTGTCCGCAGTCTCCACTCATGCGGGAGCGAAGTCGCAGTCGAAACCGCTGCGCACGCGGCAAAGCCCCAGCCGCTGGCACGTCGCCATTGCACATTCTGATCGCGGCCGGCTCGACGAGCATGCGCGCCAGGCCATTGCCGCGGCCGCCATCCTCGCCGCGCCCGATACCGGCGTCCTTGCCGTGGTGCTGGGGGAATTGCACGAGGATCTCGCCCCGCTCGGCGCCGACCGCGTGGCCGTGCTCCCGGAGCTCAATGCCGCTCACTACCAGCCCGAGGCGCGAGCTTGCCGCGGTCAGCGCAATCATCGATGCCTGCAGACCGCTGCACGTCTTTCTGCCCGACAACATGCAGGGCGACGGCGACCTCGGCCGGCGTCTGATTACGGCCTATGCCGATAGCGCCGCGACGCACGCCGTCGAGATAGACGCTGATCACGTCTGCGTACCCTGGTCAGGAGGTGCCGTGCTCGCTCATGCGGCGCTGCCGCGCTTCGTGCTGCTCGAAGCCGGCGCTGTCGACGCCAGTCTGCCCTTTGTCGGCCCCGCCGAGATTCTCAAACCTGAGGACTTGCCAAAACTTCCCCAGACGCAAGAGGCCTGCCGTGATCTTGGACTCGATGAACAGGACGCCGCGAGCATCGCGCTGGAAGAGGCGGATTTCATCGTCGGCGCCGGCAACGGCGTCCGCAATGTCGCGACGCTCGAGGAGCTCGCCCGCACGCTCGGCGCCGCCGTCGGCGCAAGTCGTGTCGCCGTGGACGACGGCAAATTCCCCCGCAACAAGCAGATCGGCGCCACCGGGAAAACAGTTTCCGCCAGCGCCTACGTTGCCGTCGGCATCTCGGGCGCCGTCCAGCACCTGCAGGGCATCAAGGATTGCCGCCATGTCATCGCCATCAACCGCGACGCGGGCGCGCCTATCGTCAAGCGCGCGGACCTGACCGTCGTCGGCGATGCCGAAGAGCTGATGCAGGCGTTGCTCACGCGCATCGCGCAGGCGCGCGCCCAACGCGAAATGCCGGAGCAGCCATGAGTGCTCGATACTTTTCAGTCGCCGTGTTGCTGTCCGCAGGTCGCCATCCCGTAAGCGGGGCCCCGCGCGCCTGCCGCGGCGATGCCGTCGCGCTCGCGCTTGGCCGCCGCTTCGCCGGTGAAGATCTCCAAGCCGTTCACGTAGGAGCAGCTGATGAGCCGGCGCTAAAGGATTATCTCGCGCTTGGTGCCGGTCGCATCGAGGTGCTGACCATCGATCCCAGCCGCGATCTGCTGGCTCTGCTCGCGAAACGGCTCAAGAACGTAAGCCTGATCATAGCCGGTAGCCGCACCGAGCAGGGCGCAGGGAGCGGGCTTCTTCCCTATGCACTCGCTCGTGAGCTCGGCCGTCCGATCGTTCCCAATGTGCTCGAGGCGCAGCTTGACAGCGGCGAGGTTCGTATCCGCCAGTTCCTGCCCAAGGGAAAGCGGCGCAAGATCGCGGCACCTTTGCCGGTTATCCTCTCCGTCCATCCCCTGGCGCCGGTCGAGCTGCGCTATGCTTATGCGCGCCGCGTCGCCGGCCAGATCACTGCCGCCGAGCCCGCGGCATCCTCAGCCCGAGCCGCCCGTTACCTGGTCGGTCGAACAGGCGAAACGCCGGCCGATCCGCCTCAAGGCCGAGGAAAAAAAGGCCGCGCACGCCCGTCTGTTGTCGGCCATCGTTTCGGAAGCCAAAGGAGGCGTTGTCGCAATTGAGGGGAGTTGTGTCGATAAAGCACAAATCATGCTCACCTACTTGAGAGAACATCGCCTCGTCGATTTCTGACCTGAACGTGCGCGAAGGGAGGACCACATGCAGATATCCAACGAAATGCGCGCGATGATCCTGCGCCGCAAGCCGGGACACAGCCTGGAAGCGCCCTTCTATGTCAGCAAGGATGTCTTCGACCTGGATATGCAAGCCATATTCGGCCGCCATTGGATATTACGCCGGCGTCGAGCCTGATATTCCCGAGCCCGGCGATTATTTCACCGTGCCGATGGGCCGCGCCTCCGTCGTCGTCGTGCGCGACGACGACATGTCGATCCGCGCCTTCCACAACGTCTGCCGCCATCGCGGCGCGCGCCTCTGCGACGGCACCAAAGGCAGCGTCGGCAACATCGTCTGCCCCTACCACCAGTGGACCTACGACTTGACCGGCAAGCTCATCTTCAACGAGCACATGGGAAGCGACTTCGACCGCAGCCAGTACAGCTTGCGGAAGGTCCACGTCGGCAATGTCGCCGGCCTCCTTTTCATCTGCCTCGCCGACGAGCCGCCGGCCGATATCGAGGATATGCGCAAGGAGATGGAGCCCTACATCCTTCCGCACCGGCTCAGCGACTGCAAGGTGGCGTTCGAGGAGGACCTGATCGAGAACGGCAACTGGAAGCTCACGATGGAGAACAATCGTGAGTGCTACCACTGCAAGGCCAACCACCCCGAGCTGACCATCTCGCTCTATGAGTTCGGCTTCGGCTACCAGCCCTCGCCCGAGAACGCGGCCGAGGTGGCCGCCTTCAACGAGCTGATCAAGAACGAGCATAGCCCGCTGGGAATCCTGCGGTCTTCCCTCCGTCGAGCGCGAGTTCCTCGATTCGCGCGTCACGGCCTATCGCACTGAGCGCCTGCCGCTCGACAAGGCCGGCGAATTGCAGACCATGAACAGCAAGGTCGCCTGCCAGAAGCTGCTCGGCGACCTGACGCAGCGCAATCTCGGCGGCCTGTCGTTCTGGACCCAGCCCAATTCGTGGCACCACTTCATGAGCGACCACATCGTCACCTTCAGCGTGCTCCCGATCGATCCCGAGCACACGCTCTTGCGCACCAAGTGGCTCGTGCACAAGGATGCCGTCGAGGGCCGCGACTATGATCCCAAGGAGCTGAGCTTGGTCTGGCACGCCACCAACAAGCAGGACGGCGCGCTGGTCGAGCGCACGCACCTGGGCGCGACGAGCCCCGCCTATCAGCCGGGCCCCTATTCGCCCTACACCGAGGAGCTCGTCGAGAAGTTCATGTCCTGGTACTTCAAGCGCCTGCGCGCCGAGACAGGACTTGGCGCCGGCGCGACTGTCAGCCCTATCGCGGCGAGCGGCTGATCCATCATGAGCGAAGTGGGCGTGCAGAGCCGCTTGGGGCCGCACCTGTGGGACGCATTGCCGTCGAATTGGAACCCTGACGGCGACGAGATCCTCGTGTGCTGTCACGTCCGCCCCGAGACGCACGACGTCAAGAGCTTTCTGTTTCGCACGCGCACGCCGCACCTGTTCCGCTTCCGCCCCGGGCAGTTCATCACGCTCGAGCTCGAGATCGACGGACAAGAGATCAATCGCTGCTACACTCTGTCCTCCGCTCCCACGAGGCCGGATACGATCTCGATCACGGTCAAGCGGGTCCCGGGCGGCAAGGTCTCGAACTGGCTGCACGACAACCTGAAGCCGGGAGCGGAGATCAAGGCGCTGGGCCCCGCGGGCGACTTCAGCTGCACGCTCCATCCTGCAACGAAGTATCTCTTCCTGTCGGGGGGATCGGGCGTGACCCCGCTCATGTCCATGACCCGCACGCACTACGACCTCGGCGAGGACCGCGACATCGTCTTCGTGCACAGCGCGCGCATCGCCGCGCGACATCATCTTCCGCCGTGAGCTGGCCGCGCTCGCCAACGGCATGGGCAACTTTCGCACCGCCTTCGTCTGCGAGCAGCCGGGCGACGAGCGCGACTGGGGCGCGCCGACGGGCTACCTGTCGCTCCCGATCCTGAAGTCAATTGCGCCGGACTTTGCGCAGCGCGAGATCTTCTGCTGCGGGCCGGAGGCCTACATGGCAGCCGTCCGCGCGATGCTCCACGACGCCGGCTTCGACATGACGCATTATCACGAGGAAAGCTTCTCCTTCGAGCGCCAGGGCGTCCCGCTGGCCGAAATCGAGGCGAAAGCGGCCGCGACTGCGGCGCCAGCCGGCAGCTTCAAGATCGAGTACACGCGCTCCGGCCGCATCATTGATTGCAGTCCGGATCAATTCATCCTCGATGCGGCCCGTGCGGCGGGCATGCGGCTGCCCTTCTCCTGCACCAAGGGCATGTGCGGCACCTGCAAGACCAAGAAGCTCTCGGGCGAGGTGCTGATGAAGCACGGCGGCGGCATCCGCCAGCGTGAGATCGATGCCGGCATGATCCTGCCCTGTTGCAGCAAGCCGCTGAGCAACGTGACCCTCGAAAAATGACGTCTTGCGCACATACGCGCATTCAATTCAATCTGCGTCCAGGCCGACGGGGCCACGCCGCGATGGCGTGCTGAAACGGAGACGGTGTATGGAATGGGTCTATCTCTATGTCGCGATCGCCGCCGAGGTGATGGCCACCTCCGCCTTGAAGGCGTCGGCGTCGTTCACGCAGCTCGTGCCCTCGATCATCGTCGTCGTCGGATACAGCACGGCGTTCTACCTGCTGACGCTTGCCCTGCAGAAGATCCCGCTCGGCGTCGCCTATGCGATCTGGTCGGCCTTCGGCATGGCGCTCGTTGCCGTCATCGGCACGGTTCGCTTCGGCGAGAGGCTGGACACGCCAGCCATCATCGGCATGGTTTTGATCGTGGCCGGGGTCCTGACCCTCAATCTTCTGTCGAAGAGCGTCGCTGCGCACTGACGGCCGGCGCGACGGCGCCGGCGGCCCGCAGCTCCCTCATGACGCCTTGCGGCGCAGGATCGCCTGCAGCACGTCGCGCACGCCGATCGCGCCGACGAAACGGTTCTCGTCGTCGAACAGAGCGACCGGCGACGAGTTCGAGTTATGCATGGCGAGAATGACCGTCTTGAGGTTGGTCCCCGGCCTTGCCCAATAGACGGGTCGCGAATTGTCGGGCATGTCCTTCTCGCATTCCCCGCACGACACCCAGATGGCCTTCATGCCGTCGCGCTCGGCTTCCACGACCTCGCCTGAGCCGTTGACCTTGAACCGTGTCGTCTTGCGCCGATCGAGCCAGACCCAGCCGTCGCCGCATGGCTCGAGATCGCGCGCGTCCCGCATGACGTTCCATGCGGTGAGCACCGAAAGCGGGTTCACGTTGGCGATGAAGTCGCGCACATAGTCGTCGGCGGGATTGAGCACGATGTCCTCGGGGATGCCCGATTGGACGATGCGGCCGCTCTCCATGATCGTGATGCGGTTGCCGATCTTGAGCGCTTCCTCGAGATCGTGGCTGACGAAGATGATCGTCTTCTTGATCGATTTCTGCAGTTGCAGGAGCTCGTCCTGGAGCTTGGTGCGGATCAAGGGGTCGAGCGCCGAGAATGGCTCGTCCATCAAGAGGATCGGCGCCTCGGTGGCAAAGGCCCGAGCGAGCCCGACACGCTGCTGCATGCCGCCGGAGAGCTCGTGCACGTACTTGTTGGCCCAGGCATCGAGACCGACGAGCTTCAATTGCCGGTCGACGCGTTCGTGGAGCTGCGCGGCCGGAATGCCCGCGAGTTCGAGCCCGAAGCCGACATTCTCGCGCACGGTCCGCCATGGCAGGAGTGCGAACTGTTGGAACACCATCGCCACCTGCTTTTGGCGAATGTGGCGCAGCGTGTTGGCGTCGCACGAGGCGACGTCGACCATGCGATCTGCGTCTTTCACCAACACCTGGCCGCGGGCAACCTTGTTGAGCCCGTTGACGGCCCTGAGCACGGTCGACTTGCCGGAGCCGGAAAGTCCCATCAGCACCGAGATCTCGCCCTCGTTGACCGTGAGGGTTGCGTCCGCCGCGCCCAGCACCGATCCCGTCTTGGTGAGGATTTCCCCGCGGTTGGCGCCCGCATCGATCATCGACAGCGCCTGCGGGATGTTCTTGCCGAAGACGATGTCGACGTTCTTGAAATCTACTGCGACGCTCATTTCTTCACTCCGATGCGCACGGAAAGTGCGCGGTCGAGGATGATGGCGAGGATGACGAGCGCCAGTCCCGCCTCGATGCCGAGCGGGATGTTGCGGTTGGCGAGCGCCTTGTTGACCGGATTACCGAGGCTCGGCGCACCGATCAGCGTTGCGAAGACGACCATCGACAGCGAGAGCATGATGCATTGCGTGAGCCCGGCCATGATCGACGGCAGCGCGGCCGGCAGCTCGACCTTCCAGAGCAGTTGCCGCTTGGTGGCCCCGAAGCTTTCGCCGGCCTCGATCATGGGTTTGGGGATCGAGGTAATCCCGAGATAGGTCATGCGCACCGGCGCCGGCATGGCGAAGATGATGGTGACGATGAGCGCCGGCGCCGCACCGAGCCCGAACAGAATGAGAATGGGAATGAGATAGACGAAGGTCGGCATCGTCTGCATGAGGTCGAGGATCGGCTGCGTGATGCGCCAGACGTGCGGCTTGTGCGCGGCCCAGATGCCGAGCGGCACACCGATGGCCATGGAGATGGCCGCAGCCGCGACCACGAGGACGAGGGTCTGCACGGTCTCCTTCCACAGGCCCTGGTTCATGATGAAGAGCAGGCCGAGAAGGACGCCCAAGGCCAGGACCTTGGACCGCTGCAGCCAGTAGGCGAAGCCGGCCAGCGCGGCGGCGAGAATGAGCGGCGGCACTTGGAGGAGGAGCTCGGAGGTGCCGTCCACCCACCACTCGAGCACGGCCGAGATGGCGTCGAAGAGCCACTGAAAATAATCGATGATGAAATCGATGATCGCTTTGCCCCACTTGCCCACCGGGATCTTCCACTCGGTGATCAGCTTTGAGATGGGGTCCATCATTCACTCCCTAGGGACCGTATTCCGCCGCCCGGGCTGGACGGCCGCGCCGGGCGCGGCCGTCTGGTCTCCTCGGGTTGGTGCGGGTGCTGCAATTACTTCGCAAGCGCCGCCTTGACTGCTGCAAGTCCGTCCTTGCCGTCGATGGTCGTCACACCGGCCAGCCAGGGCGTCACTGCATCTGGATTGGCCTTGAGCCAAGTCAGCGCGGTTGCCTTGGGGTCCGCGCCGTCCTTGAGCACTGGGCCCATCATGGCGCCTTCCATGGCCAGGTTGAACTTGAGGTTCTTGAGAAGCTTGCCGACGTTCGAGCACTGGTCGAGATAGCCCTGGCGCACGTTGGTGAGCACGGTCGCAGCGCCGAAGCCGGAATCACCCATGCCGTCGAGGTAGGCGATCTTCATTTCGCCCATGACCGGATGCGGGGTCCAGCCGAGGAACACGATCCAGTCGCCCTTCTTCATGGCTTTCTCGGCTTGCGTCAGCATGCCCGCTTCCGAGCTCTCCACCAGCTCGAACCCTTCGAGCTTGTTTTCCGGCTTGGAGATCATGGTGCTGATGATGCGGTTGCCGTCGTTGCCCGCCTCGATGCCGTAGATCTTGCCGCCGAACTTGTCCTTGTGCGCCCCGAGATCGGTGAGGCTCTTCACCCCGGCGTCGGCGACGTACTGCGGCACGACCAGGCCGTAGCCAGCATTATCGAGATTGGTGCCGATCGTCTCGACCGACTTGTCCTCGGTGTAGGCCTTGATGTCGGCCGTCATGCTCGGCATCCAGTTGCCGAGGAACACGTCGATGTCTTTGTTCTTGAGCGATGCGTACGTCACCGGCACGGCGAGCGTCTTGATCTCGGGCGAGTAGCCGAGCGCCTCGAGAATGATTTGGGTCGTGGCCGTCGTGACTTGAATGTCCGTCCAGCCGACGTCCGCAAACCGCACCTTTTTGCAGCTGGCGTCCTCGGCCTGGGCGGCGGTCGCGACGAGCCCCAAGGCCAGTGCGGCCGTAATCACCACGCGTTTCATGACAACTCCTTCCATTGGAGAAAATGTGCGGCTGTTGACGACACCCGGCCAGGCCCCAGGTCGATTCCAGGTCGAAATGGGCAAGTCGTTTGTCTCCCTGCTGGCTGGCTGCGGTAGGCGAGAGCCCCGGCGGTCAGCCTATCATTCGCATAGCAATTGGGGTCATTTGTCGATTTAATAATTACGACATGATCGAGCATTCGCGCGCCTCGACAGGCCGAAGACGATGCCGGAAGAAGTAGGGCCGCGCCCGTCGGCCCCCGCGTTGCGGCAAGCCTGGGGCTATTGCGCTGACGACCTTGCCCGCTCAGGCGCCTTGCGGCGCCGGCTCGACAGAACATGCTCCGGCTCCCCGGACGTGGATTGCTGCCGTTCGCTCCGCGGCGTACGACCGTAGAGTGCGCGATACGACTTGCTGAAATGGCAGGTTGATTGGAAGCCGCACGAGACGGCGATCTGGGTGATCGACATCTGCGATTGCAGGAGCAGCTCTCTGGCCCGGCGCAGGCGCAGGCGCAGGTAGTATTTGGTGGGCGTCGTATCGAGCGACTCCTGGAACATGCGCTGGACCTGCCTGAGCGACAGGCCCGCGAGCTGGGCCAGCTCGACGGCCGACAGCGGCTCCTCGAAGTTGGCCTCCATGAGGGCCGCGACGTCGACCAAGGCCCGGTGGTTGAAGCCCAGCCGGGCAGCGAGCGGAATATGCTGGCGATCCGAGCAGTCGCGGACCCGTTCGAGGATGAACTGATCCGATATCTCGGCGACCAGCGTCTTGCCGAAACGGGCGCGCACCAGCGCCAGCATCATGTCGATCGGGGCGATCCCGCCGGTGCAGGTGACACGGTCGCGATCGATGACGAACAGCTCCTCGAGGAACGTGACGTGCCGGTGCGTCTCGCGCAGGCTGGCCATGTTCTCCCAGTGGATCGTGCACCGGTAGCCGTCGAGAAGCCCAGATTTAACAAGAGCATAGGTCCCGGTGCACAGCCCGCCGAGAGTGACCCCGTCGCGCGCGATGCGCCGCAAGAGGGTCATCACCCGCTCGTCGACATAGCTGGTGACATTGGTGCCGCCGCACACGAACACCATGTCGAGGCGTCCGCTGTCTTCATATGTGGTCGTCTGAAAGGGGGCCAATCCGCTGCTCGAGGCAACCGGCTTTCCGTCAGGCGTAATGACGGACCAGGAGTAGAACGGCCGCCCGAGGAGGTAGTTGGCCATTCTCATGACTTCGATCGCACTCGAGAACGCGATCAGGGTGAAGTCGTTGAGGGTGAGGAAGCCGACCCGGCAGCTCGTCTCCAACTCTGCGGACAGTCTGGGCACCTGGGCGACCACTGTGTTCAAATTCTGTGACCGGAAATTGCGTCGATTCCCGACGCCAACCCTCGGGAATGACACAAATCTATTCGCTCCCTTGGAGCGATTCCAATGAAATAATTTTTAGGGCCCCGCCGCCAATTTCCGGCCCTGGAAATCATCTCGTTGCGCCGCAGCGAACGCAAGCAGCGCAAAAACGAGGCAAGCCTGCCTAACTCATTTGCAGGGCGCGGCGCGAACCAGGACGACAACCAGCGCGGGTCGGCTTTTACAATTAACGCCGCGCTAAATACCGCCTGGAGCGGGCAGCCCATAGCAAAAATGCGCGCGCCTGCTGCAATGCACAATCCTCGCTCACGCACGCATTCGGCCGGTTCGACCTAAGTACGAGAGCGTCACCGAGCCGGACCGCGGCATGCGCCATCCCTGCCGGAAATCGCTTGCCAACGTGTCGTCGCCACGGCGCGGCGAGAAGCCTATCCCGCGCGCGCTCATTCACCTGTCGCCGGTGTGGTCCTTTGCGTCGCATCTGAGCCAGACCGGCGACCGCGAAACGTCTTTAGATGGTCGGCGACGAACGGGCCGGCGGCGCGGCTGAAATTTTGCATGTACCCGCGCACGGGAGCGCCGCTGTCTGGTCTCGCCAAGACGTCTCCGCGGGTGGATCACGGACGTGAAGATTCTCCAGAACTATATTGATGGCCGATACGTCGCCGCTTCGGCCGGAGAGACGTTCGACAACGTCAATCCCGCGACGGGCGAGCTGATATCGCGCGTCGAGGTCGCGCTCGACGCCGAGGTTGATCTCGCGATCCGCGCCGCTGAGCAGGGCTTCCGCCGCTGGTCCGCCATGTCCGGCGTCGAGCGCGGCCGTGTTCTCAATCGAGCCGCCCGCATTCTCCGCGATCGCAACCGCGAGCTGGCCGAACTCGAGGTGAGAGACAACGGCAAGCCGATCCAAGAGGCCGAGGCCGTCGACGTGGTGAGCGGTGCGGACTGCATCGAGTACTTCGCTGGCGTCGCCTCAACGCTCCGCGGCGAGCAGATCGCGCTCAACAATGCCTTTGTCTACACGCGCCGCGAGCCGCTCGGCGTGTGTGTCGGCATAGGCGCCTGGAACTATCCGATCCAGATCGCGTGCTGGAAGTCGGCGCCCGCGCTCGCCTGCGGCAACGCTATGATCTTCAAGACCTCGGAAATGACGCCCACGACCGCGGCCAAGCTTGCCGAGATCTACACCGAGGCGGGCTTGCCGGCAGGCGTATTCAACGTCCTTCATGGCGCCGGGCGAACCGGCTCGCTGCTGTCGAGCGACGACCGCATCGCAAAGGTTTCGCTGACCGGCTCGATCGGTACGGGCAAGAAAGTCCTCGCCGCCGCCGCCGCCTCCGTCAAGCGCGTGACGATGGAGCTCGGCGGCAAATCAGCCCTCATCATCTTTCCGGATGCCGATCTCCATCAGGCCGTCTCGGCCGCCATGCTCGGCAACTTCTATACTCAAGGCGAGATCTGCACCAATTGCACGCGCGTCTACGTGCACAACGACATCCATGACCGCTTCATCGATCTCCTGGTCGAGCGCACGAAGAAGCTTCGCGTCGGCGACCCGCTCGAGCCCGCAACCCAGATCGGCGCGTTGATCTCGCGCCCGCACATGGACCGCGTGCTCGGCTACATCGACGCCGGCAAGACGGAGGGCGCGCGCCTCGTCTATGGCGGCAAGCGCGTCGATGCGGCTCCCCTCGATCGCGGCAACTTCGTCATGCCGACCATATTTGCCGAATGCACCGACGACATGAAGATCGTGCGCGAGGAGATATTCGGACCCGTGATGTCGGTCCTGCGCTTCGACGGCGAGGACGAGGCCGTCGGCAGGGCGAATGCGACCACATTCGGATTGGCCGCCGGCGTCTTTACGCGCGATCTGGCACGCGCCCATCGCGTCGCCGCACGTCTCGAAGCGGGCGTCTGCTGGATCAACAACTACAACGTGACGCCGATCGAGATGCCGTTCGGCGGCATGAAAGAATCCGGCATCGGCCACGAGAACGGCCAGGCGGCGATCGAGCACTACACCCAGTTGAAGAGCGTGTTCGTCGAGCTTGGCGAAGTCCAGTGTCCCTACGAGTGAAGCCCGTATCGAGAGTTCAGGTTGCGCACCCATGAGCGCCCGCGAGGAGTTCGACTACATCATCATCGGCGCCGGCTCCGCGGGCTGCGTGCTCGCCAACCGGCTGACCGAGGACCCGCAGGTGCGCGTGCTCGTCCTCGAGGCCGGACCGCAGGACTACAGCATCTTCATCCATATGCCGTCCGCGTTCGCCTATCCGCTGGCCGGCACGAAATACAACTGGCACTACGAGACCGAGCCCGAGCCGTTCATGAACGGGCGCCATCTTCACTGCCCGCGCGGCCGCGTCATCGGCGGCTCATCGTCCATCAACGGCATGGTCTACATCCGCGGCCACGCCTTCGACTACGACGCCTGGGCCAAGCGCGCCGGTCTCGAGGACTGGTCCTATTTTCACTGCCTGCCTTACTTCAAGAAATCCGAGACGCGGCTCAAAGGCGGCGACGCCTATCGCGGCAGCGGCGGCCCGCTCTTCGTCACCACGGGGCCGTGCCGCAATCCGCTCTACCGCGCCTTCATCGAGGCCGGCCGCGAGGCGGGCTACCCCGTCACCGAGGACATGAATGGCCACCAGCAGGAAGGCCTTGGTCCCATGGACATGACGACATACGAGGGATGGCGCTGGAGCGCCGCGCGGGCTTACCTGCGTCCGGCACAGAAGCGCCGGCCCGAGCTCGACGTTCGCGCCCGAAGCCTGGTCACCCGAATTGTCTTCGAAGGACGCCGTGCAGCGGCAGTTGAATACGCGCGCGGCGGCCGCCTCGCCATGGCGTATGCGCGCCGCGAGATCATCCTCAGCGGCGGGGCCATCAACTCGCCACAGACGCTGCTCCTCTCCGGTATCGGCAACGCCGATGAGCTGAAGAAGCATGGCATCCCGGTCGTGCAGCATCTGCCCGGCGTCGGCGAGAACCTGCAGGACCACATCGAAGCCTACGTGCAGTACGAGTGCAAGCAGCCGCTCTCGCTCTACAGCGCCACCAATCCTCTCGCCAAGCTCAAGATCGGCATCGAGTGGATTCTGACCGGCAAGGGCCTCGGCGGCACCAACCATTTTGAATCGGGCGGCTTCATCAGGAGCGAGCCCGGCGTGCTCCACCCGGATCTCCAGTATCACTTCCTGCCGATGGCCGTGAGCTATGACGGCACGTCTGCCGCCGAGGGCCACGGCTACCAAGCCCACATCGGCCCCATGCGCCCGACGAGCCGCGGTTACGTCAAGCTCAAGTCGTCGGACCCGCGCGAGCACCCTAGGGTGCTCTTCAACTACATGGCAGACCGAGCAGGATCGCAAAGAGATGCGCGCCGGCATACGCCTCACGCGCGAAATATTCACCCAGAAGGCTTTTGATCCCTTCCGCGGCGCCGAGCTCGCGCCAGGCCCCGACGCCACGAGCGACGCCGAGATCGATGCCTTCGTCCGCGACAAGGCGGAGAGTGCCTATCATCCCTCGTGCACCTGCCGCATGGGGACCGATGACATGGCCGTCGTCGACGGCAAGGGCCGCGTCCATGGCGTGGAAGGCTTACGCGTCGTCGACGCCTCGATCATGCCCGATGTGATCAGCGGCAATCTCAACGTGCCGACGATCATGATGGCGGAAAAGCTTGCCGATGCCATCCGCGGCCGCGTGCCGCTTCCACCCGAGACCGTGCCCGTCTGGGTTCATCCCCACTACCAGACGCAACAGCGATAGCAGCCACCGCATTTACTTTGAGTAAGACACTTCCATGTGATTGAGCCCGCCGGCGCGTCGCACCATCTTTAGGGAAACCGGCAGCAAGCTTCAGATTGAGCGAGTAGCGCCATGCAGATCGAGCGGGACGGAGACCTCGAAGCCCGGGAATGGAACGAAGCCATCTCCTCGGTGATCGCCTTCGAAGGCAGCGTGCGCGCCGACGAGCTCCTGGGCGCAGCCGTGGACACCGCGCGGCGTCAGGGTGCCCGCCTGCCCTTTGCGGCCAACACGGCCTACATCAACACCATTCCGCCGCACAAGGAGCCGCCGCACCCCGGCGACCGCGAGATCGAGCACCGGCTTCGCTCGGCGGTCCGCTGGAACGCGCTCGCCATGGTGCTGCGCGCCAACAAGACTTCGACGGAGCTTGGCGGCCATATCGCGAGCTTTCAGTCGGCCGCAACCCTCTACGACACCGGCTACATGCACTTCTGGCACGCGCCGAGCGCAGGGCATGGTGGCGATCTCGTCTTCGTCCAGGGTCATTCCTCGCCCGGCATCTATGCCCGCGCCTTCCTCGAGGGCCGCCTCACCGAGGAGCAGCTTCTGAGCTTCCGCCAGGAGGCGGACGGCCGCGGCCTCTCCTCCTATCCCCATCCCTGGCTGATGCCGGAGTTCTGGCAGTTCCCGACCGTGTCGATGGGGCTCGGCCCCATCATGGCCATCTACCAGGCGCGCTTCTTGAAATATCTCCACGACCGCGGGCTCGCCGACACGTCGAACCGCCACGTCTGGGTCTTCTGCGGCGACGGCGAGATGGACGAGCCCGAGAGCCTCGGCGCCATCTCGCTCGCCGGCCGCGAGAAGCTCGACAACCTGATCTTCGTCATCAACTGCAACTTGCAGCGCCTCGACGGGCCGGTGCGCGGCAACGGCAAGATCATCCAGGAGCTCGAGGGCAACTTCCGCGGCGCCGGCTGGAACGTCATCAAGGTCGTCTGGGGCTCGAACTGGGACGAGCTCTTGGCACGCGATGAGGCGGGGCGCCTGCGCCAGCTGATGGAGGAGTGCAACGACGGCCAGTACCAGGACTTCAAGGCCAAGGATGGCGCCTACATTCGCAAACACTTCTTCGGCCGCTATCCGGAGACGGCGGCCCTCGTCGCCGACTGGTCGGACGAGAGGATCTGGTCGCTGACGCGGGGCGGCCACGACCCGCGCAAGGTCTATGCGGCCTATGCCGCGGCCGTGGCGCATATCGAGCAGCCGACCGTCATCCTCGCCAAGACGGTGAAGGGCTATGGCATGGGGACCGCCGGCGAAGGCCAGATGATCGCTCATCAGCAGAAGAAGATGGGCAAGGACCCTCTCAAGCGCTTCCGCGACCGCTTCGGCATCGAGCTCTCGGACGACGACATCGACACGTTGCCGTTCATCAAGTTTCCCGAGGGCAGCCCCGAGCAGACCTACTTGAAGGCGCATCGCGCCGCGCTCGGCGGCTCGCTGCCGCAGCGGCGCACGAAGACCACCTACGAGCTCAAGGCGCCGCCGCTCTCCTTCTTTGAGCCGCAGCTCAAGGGCTCGGAGGGGCGCGAGATCTCGACCACCATGGCCTTCGTGCAGCTCCTGACCAAGCTCATGCGCGACAAGGCGATCGGGCGCCACATCGTCCCCATCGTTCCCGACGAGAGCCGCACGTTTGGCATGGAGGGCATGTTCCGCACCTTCGGCATCTACAGCCAGGTGGGCCAGCTCTACCGGCCCGAGGATGCCGAGCAGCTCATGTACTACAAGGAGGACAAGAGCGGGCAGATCCTCGAGGAGGGCATCAACGAGGCCGGCGCCATGGCGTCGTGGGTCGCGGCGGCGACGTCCTACTCCTCCTCCAACGTACCGATGATCCCGTTCTTCATCTACTACTCGATGTTCGGCTTTCAGCGCATCGGCGACCTCGCCTGGGCGGCGGGCGACATGCGCTCGCGCGGCTTCCTGATCGGCGGCACGTCGGGGCGCACGACCTTGAACGGCGAGGGGCTGCAGCACCAGGACGGCCACAGCCATATCCTCTCGTCGACGATCCCGAATTGCGTCTCCTACGATCCCGCCTTCGGCTACGAGGTCGCCGTCATCATCCAGCACGGGCTCCGCCGCATGCTCGAGGCCCAGGACGACGTCTTCTATTACATCACGGCCTTGAACGAGAATTACGAGCACCCGCCAATGCCCGAGGGCGCGGAGGAGGGGATCGTCAAGGGCATGTATCTCCTCAAGGCCGCGGACAAGAAGGCCAAAGGCAACAAGGTGCAGCTCATGGGCTCGGGCGCCATCCTGCGCGAGGTGATCGCCGGCGCAGAGCTGCTTGGAAAAGGATTTCGGCGTCTCGGCCGACATCTGGAGCGTGACGAGCTTCACCGAGCTTCGCCGCGAGGCCCAGGAGGTCGAGCGCTGGAACATGCTCCATCCCGAGGAGACACCGCGCGTGGCCTACGTCACGCGCGAGCTCGCCGCGCACGGGGAAGGACCCATTATCGCCGCGACCGACTACATGAAGCTCTTTGCCGATGAGATCCGCCCGTTCGTCGCGGGCACCTATCGCGTCCTCGGCACCGACGGCTTCGGGCGCTCCGACTACCGGCGCAAGCTGCGGGCCCATTTCGAGGTCGACCGCCACTTCGTTGCGCTTGCGGCGCTCAAAGCCCTCGCCGATGAGAACAGGATCCCCTCCAAGAAGGTCGCCGAGGCGATCGCCAAATACGGCATCGACCCCGAGCGGCCGAGCCCGGCTACCAGCTGACAGAAGTCGCCGCACCAACGACCGGAGAGCTGAAAGCGATGTCCGTCATCGACGTCAAGGTCCCCGACATCGGCGACTTCAAGGACGTGCCCATCATCGAGGTGCACGTGAAGCCGGGCGATTCCGTCAAGCGCGACGATCCCCTGATCACGCTCGAGAGCGACAAGGCGGCGATGGAGGTGCCGGCCCCGGAGGCCGGCAAGGTCGCCGAGATTCTGGTCAAGGTTGGCGACAAGGTGAGCGAGGGCTCGGCCATTCTCAAGATGTCGCCCGCAAGCGGAGCCGCGGTCGCGCCACCTGCCTCATCGGATCAGAAGTCGGAAGCGAAAGCGCCACCACCCTCCGCGCCACGCGCCGCATCGGCGCCGGCTCCCGCGGCGGAAAGGCCGGGGCCGCCGCCGCGCATTCCGCTCCCGCCCGCGTTGGACTTCGGCGGCGTCTACGCCAGCCCGTCGGTGCGCCGCCTGGCGCGCGAGCTCGATATCGATCTGACGCGCCTCGAAGGCACCGGCGAGAAAGGGCGCATCACCAAGGATGACGTGAAGCGCGCGCTCGGCGGCGCCGCGCCCCAGGGCGGCATGGGAATACCCCCGATCCCGCCGCAGGACTTCGCCAAGTTCGGGCCCATCGAAACGAAGCCCATGTCGCGCCTGAAGCGCCTC
Source organism: uncultured Alphaproteobacteria bacterium (assembly GCA_963716835.1). Classification (GTDB taxonomy): domain Bacteria; phylum Pseudomonadota; class Alphaproteobacteria; order Rhizobiales; family Hyphomicrobiaceae; genus Hyphomicrobium_C. The sequence goes on from CAVQUQ010000016.1 coordinate 72,387, forward strand.
GCCGGCCCGCATCTGCACCGTGCCTGGCTCAATATCCCGCACGTCACCCACACGGATGAGGCCGACATCACCGACCTCGAGGCCTACCGCAAGACGATTGACGCTGCGGCCAAGGAGAAGGGCTATCGCGTCACGCTGCTCGCCTTTCTCATGAAAGCCTCCGTCGTCGCCTTGAAGGAGTTCCCGGAGTTCAACGCCTCGCTCGCCCCAGACAAGGAAAGCCTGATCCTGAAGCGCTACTACAACATCGGCGTTGCCGTGGACACGCCGGACGGTCTCGTCGTGCCCGTCATCCGCGAGGTGGATCGCAAAGGCATCCTCGAGCTCTCGCAAGAGCTCGGCGCCATCTCGGCCAAGATGCGCGAGGGCAAGATCGCGCCCGCCGACATCCAGGGCGGAACCTTCTCCATCTCGAGCTTGGGCGGCATCGGCGGCACGAGCTTCACCCCCATCGTCAACGCCCCCGAGGTGGCGATCCTCGGCGTCGTCAGGGCTGCGACTGAAGCCGAAGTGGGACGGTGCCGCATTCCAGCCCCGCCTCATGGTGCCGCTCTGTCTCTCCTATGACCACCGCGTGATCGACGGCGCGCTCGCTGCCCGCTTCACCCGCCGCCTGGCCGACGTCCTCGAGGACGTGCGCCAGCTCGTGCTTTAGACGCGGAGGGGAGCGCCCATGGCCAAGGTCGATATTCGCGTCCCCGACATCGGCGACTTCAAGGATATCCCCGTCGTCGAGGTGCACGTCGCCCCGGGCTCGGAGGTGGCCCCCGAGGATCCGCTCATCACGCTCGAGAGCGACAAGGCGACCATGGAGGTGCCGGCGCCGCAGGCGGGCAAGGTCATCGAGGTGCTCGTCAAGACGGGCGACAAGGTGAGCCAAGGCACGCCGATCGTGCGGCTCGAGTCGGCAGCGGCCGCTGCTGGGGACACGGACGCGCCGCGCGCTCCTTCTCCGACAGCGCCTTCGCCGTCGCCCGCCACCTCGGTCGAGGCCGATGTCGCCTGCGACGTCGTCGTGCTCGGCTCGGGGCCAGGCGGCTACTCCGCCGCCTTCCGCGCCGCCGACCTCGGCCTCAAGACGGTGCTGGTCGAACGCTATCCAACGCTCGGCGGCGTGTGCCTGAACGTCGGCTGCATCCCGTCGAAGGCGCTCTTGCATGTCGCCGCCGTCATGGACGAGGCCACGGCCCTTGCTGCCCACGGCATTGCCTTCGCCAAGCCCAAGGTCGATCTCGACGCGCTGCGCCGCCACAAGGACAAGGTCGTGGCCAAGTTGACAGGCGGCCTCGCCGGCATGGCCAAGGGGCGCAGTGTCACCGTCATCCAGGGCACCGGCCGCTTCGTCGATCCGCTTCGCTTGGAGGTCGCGCTGCGCCTCTGGCGGTAAGACCGTCGTCAAGTTCGAGAAGGCGATCATCGCCGCGGGCTCGGAGGCGATAAAGCTGCCGTTCCTGCCCGAGGATCCGCGCATCGTCAATTCGACCGGCGCTCTCGAGCTGCCCACGGTCCCCAAGCGCATGCTCGTCATCGGCGGCGGCATCATCGGCCTCGAGATGGCCACCGTCTACGCGACGCTGGGTGCCCGCATCGATGTCGTCGAGATGCTGGACGGGCTCATGGCCGGCGCCGACCGCGATCTGGTCAATGTCTGGCAGAAGTACAACGCCAAGCGCTTCAACCGCATCATGCTGAAGACCAAGGCAGCCGCGGCCGACGCGAAGAAGGACGGCATCCACGTCCGCCTCGAGGGCGCCGACGCGCCAAAAGAACCCCAGGTCTACGATCTCGTCCTCGTCGCCGTCGGCCGGACGCCCAACGGCAAGCGCATCGGAGCCGACAAGGCGGGCGTCACTGTCAGCGACAACGGCTTCATCCCCGTCGATCGTCAGATGCGTACCAGCGTCACCCACATCTTCGCCATCGGCGACGTCGCTTGCCCACCGATGCTTGCTCACAAGGCCGTCCACGAAGGCCACGTCGCCGCCGAGGCGGCAGCGGGAAAGAAGAGCCACTTCGACGCCCGCCAGATCCCCTCCGTCGCCTACACCGACCCCGAGATCGCCTGGGCGGGGAAGACTGAGGACGAGCTCAAGGCCGAGGGTGTGAAGTTCGCCAAGGCCGTGTTTCCGTGGGCGGCGTCCGGCCGCGCGCTCGCCAATGCCCGCGCCGAGGGCTTCACCAAGCTGCTCTTTGACGAGGAAACCCACCGCATCATCGGCGGCGGCATCGTCGGCCAGCACGCGGGCGACCTCATCAGCGAAATTTGCCTAGCAATCGAGATGGGTGCCGACGCGACCGACATCGCCAAGACCATCCACCCCCACCCGACGCTCTCCGAATCGATCGGCATGGCCGCCGAGGTCCTCGAGGGCACCTGCACCGATCTGCCCCGCAAGTAACAGGCGGTACCCTGCGACTCGCCTATGGGTTCCGCTCCCGCCCGACAAGTGCTAGGCAGCGCGTCGGAACAGCAAATACGGACCGCGCCGCCGGCCCGAGCCAGAAGATGACGCATGAGCGACGCCACACATAAGTTCTGCATTGCCCCGATGATGGAGTGGACGGACCGCCACTGCCGGTTCTTCCACCGCGGGCTCACGCGCCACGCACGCCTCTACACCGAGATGGTCACTGCCGACGCCGTCCTGCGCGGCGATCGCGTGCGTCTGCTCGGGTTTCTCCCGCGACGAGAATCCGGTGGTGCTGCAACTCGGCGGCTCCGATCCCGCAAAGCTCGCCGAAGCCGCCTCGATCGGCGAGGGCTACGGCTACGACGAGATCAACCTCAACATCGGCTGCCCCTCCGACAAGGTCCAGGAGGGCCGCTTCGGCGCCTGCCTCATGGCAGAGCCCGACGTCGTCGCCGAATGCGTGGCGGCGATGCGCGCTCGCGTGCAAATCCCGGTGACGGTGAAGTGCCGCATCGGCATCGACGACCAGGACGCGGAAGCCGATCTCGCCGGCTTCATCGAGCGCGTCGCCGCGGCGGGCTGCACGATCTTCATCGTTCACGCCCGCAAGGCCTGGCTCAGGGGCCTGTCGCCGAAAGAGAACCGCGAGATTCCCCCGCTTGACTACGCACGCGTGGGACGCCTCAAGACCGCGCGACCCGATCTGACGATCATCGTCAATGGCGGCATCGAGACGCTCGACGACGCCGCGCATCATCTCGAGCACGTGGATGGCGTCATGCTGGGGCGCGCCGCCTACCAGGATCCCTTCATTCTGGCCGAGGTGGATCAGCGCTTCTTCGGCTCGAATGCGCGCACGGTAACTCGCGCAGAATCGCTCGAGCGTCTCATCCCCTATGCGGATCGTCATATCGAGGCAGGCGGTCGTCTCAACAACGTGACGCGCCATGTCCTCGGCCTTTATCACGGCCGTCCGCGCGCGCGTCTCTTTCGCCGCCATCTTTCCGAGAACGCCGTCCGCGAAGGCGCCACCACCGCAGTGCTGCGGGAGGCAATTCGGATGGCGGAAGGAGAGGGCATGCACGGCATGTACGCTGGAGTTCAGGCCGACGCGGCCGAGTAGAGAAGGGCGCGCCCATGGATCTCGGCGTCGCGCCTTCTCACATTCTCATCCTCGTACTCGCGCTCCTCGCTGGCGGCCTCGTCACGGGCTTTCTCGCCGGCCTGCTCGGTATCGGGGGCGGCGGGGTCCTTGTCCCCGTGCTCTATGAGCTATTCTCCACCCTTGGTGTCCCCGAGAGCGTGCGCATGCACATGGTGCTCGGCACGTCGTTCGCGGTCATCGTGCCGACCGCCTTGCGCTCGTTCCGCGGCCATCTTGCGAAGGGTGCGGTCGACACCGATCTCTTGCGCCGGATCGGACCTTTCGTCGTTGCCGGAGTGATTGTTGGCGCTGCCTTCGTTTCGGCCGCGAGCGGAACAGCGTTGAAGTGGGTCTGGATCGTCTGCGGCGGCCTTCTTGCCGTGAAGATGGCGCTGGGCCGCGACGACTGGCGGCTCGGAGACGAGCTGCCGGGCCGCGGCGTCATGAGCGCGATTGCCTTCGCCATTGGCCTCATCTCGACCTTGATGAGCATCGGTGGCGGTATGTTTTTCGTCTCCGTTCTCACTCTTTACGGCCGGTCGATCCTTTCTGCCGTCGCCACGTCGTCGGGGTTCGGTCCGATGATCGCAGTGCCTGGCCTCATCGGCTACATCTGGGCCGGCTGGAACGCATCGGACTTGCCGCCGTTCTCGCTCGGCTACGTCAGTCTGCTGAGCGCGGCGTTGATCATACCCACGAGTGTCTTTGCCGCTCCCTACGGCGTGCGCACGGCACACGGGATTTCAAAGCGCAAGCTCGAGCTCGCCTTTGCGGCGTTTCTCGCGCTCGTCGCGTTCCGGCTGCTGATCTCGATTGTCTAAGCCGAGGCGCCGCTCTGCACGACCCGCTAAGCGACGATCTTCTGATTGTACTCGCCGACCTCCGGGAACCGCGCCAGGCGCGCCTCGATGTCGCGAAAGATCGCAATTTTGTTGGCCTCCGAGACCGGGCTTTCCACGACAATGACCAACTCGGGCTTGTTCGACGACGCCCGCACGAGCCCCCATGTGCCGTCCTCGAGCGTGACGCGCACGCCGTTGACGGTGACGAGATCGCGGATTTTCTGTCCCGCAACCGTGCCGCCGCTCTTGGCCAGCCCCTCGTACTCGCCGACGATCTTCTCGACCACGCCATACTTCTTCTCGTCGTCGCAGTGCGGCGACATGGTCGGCGACTGGTAGGTCTTGGGCAGCTCGCGTTTCAGGTCCGCCATGGTCTTGCCCTGCGCGCGATCGAGCATGTCGCAAACGGCGAGCGCAGCCACAAGGCCGTCGTCATAGCCGCGCCCCAGCGGCGGCTGGAAGAAGAAGTGCCCGCTCTTCTCGAAGCCGACGAGGGCCTTCTGCTGGAACGTATAGCGCTTCATGTACGAATGGCCGGTCTTCCAGTAGAGCGCCTTGGCACCGTTGGCCTGCAGCACGGGGTCGGTCATGAAGAGGCCGGTTGATTTCACGTCGGCAACGAACACGGCGTTCTTGTGCCGGGCCGAGATGTCTCGGGCCAGCATCACGCCCACCGTATCGGCGAAGATCTCGTGACCCTCGTTGTCGACGACCCCGCAGCGGTCGCCGTCACCGTCGAAACCGAGTCCGACGTCCGCCTTGCTCTTCGTCACCGCCTCGGCGATGGCGTGCAGCATTTTCATGTCTTCCGGGTTGGGATTGTAGCGTGGGAAGGTGTAGTCGAGCTCCGTGTCGAGCGGGACGACGTCGCAACCGATCGCCTCGAGCACCTTCGGCGCGAAGGCCCCGGCCGTGCCGTTGCCGCACGCGGCGACAACCCTGATGCGTCGCTTGAGCTTGGGACGGTTGGCGAGATCGCTCATGTAGCGCTCGGCCATGTCCGGCACTGCAATGTAGCGGCCGCCGCCCTTGGCGTCGAAACGTCCCTCGAGAACGATCTCCTTGAGCGCGGTCATCTCCTCAGGACCGAAGGTGAGGGGGCGCGCGAGACCCATCTTGATGCCGGTCCAGCCATTGTCGTTGTGCGAGGCCGTAACCATCGCCACGCCTTCGACGTCGAGCGCGAATTGCGCGAAGTAGGCCATCGGCGAGAGCGCAAGGCCGATGTCATGCACCTCGCACCCGCCGGCGAGCAGCCCCGTGATCAGCGCCTGCTTCACGGCACCGGAGTAGGAGCGGAAGTCGTGGCCGACGACGAGGCGCTTGGGCACGCCGCGCGCCTCGAAAAGCTGGGCCATACCGAGCCCCACGGCATTGAGACCGATAAGGTTGATCTCGTCGGGAAAGAGCCAACGCGCGTCATACTCCCGAAACCCTGTCGGCTTCACGAGCGCGAAGCGCTCAAATTCGAGAGTATTCGGTTTCAAGTCAGCGCGCGGCTTGAGAAGCATATGGGTCACCCTGCCATTTCTGGGCGCACACTATGGCAAGCCCGCGCAAGAGCCAACGGGCTAGGCGCCGCAGATGCCGCCCCAAAGAACGCCGGAATGTGATGCCAGGCTTGGTGGGCCTAGTCCTCGAGAACGAGGACGCCTGAGCGCATATCCACGCGCTCGAGCCGGCTCAAAAAGCTCATGCCGAGCAGCGTCGTGCTGAGGCGGCCGCGCTCTGAGACGCTCGCAGCGACGTTTCTCACGGTAATGTCGCCGATGCAGATGCGCTCGATAACCACCGGGGCGACGCGGGTCACGCCGTTTGCCGTCGACACGCTGCGGGTGAAATCTGAAGGTTTGAGGCGGATTCCCGCGCGCTCCGCATCCTCGTAGGTGAGCGCCACCATAGTTGCGCCGGTGTCGACCATGACCTCGACGGGGCGGCCGTTGACCTCCGCCTCGGCGTGATAGTGGCCCAACTCGCCGGCCCGTATCTGGACCGTTCCGCCGGGGCGGGCTCCGCCCGTAGCGGCCGGCACTTGAGCCTCAGCCACGGCAGCGTGGTCTTCCGGGGCGGAAATGCCAAGCGCTTGCCCCGCAAGTCCTCTGAGCTCGTTGAAGTACATCAGCCCGCCGACCACGATGCCTGCTGCGACGAGCCAGCTCGCGGCTTCGCCAATAAGGGATCTGGTGCCGGATGACAGAGCCATGTGTGGGATCCTTGCGCTTCGCCCGGGTATCTCGGACAGGACGCACACAACTTGAACGCTGCCTCAACCGCGGAGTGTGAGGAAATCACCGGTGAACTCATAGGAGCGCAAACGCTTTAAGAAACTCATACCGAGAAGGTTCTCGTTAAGATTTCCAGGCTGCGCGACCAGCGCCTCGACGTCGCGCAATTCGAGCGGACCGACCGCGATGCTCTTGAGGCGCACCGGTGCGGCGTAGGTGGTGCCGTTGGCCGTCGACACCGGAACCGTGAACGACAGTTGCGAGGTATCGATACCCGCCCGCACGGCATCCGCGGGCTTGAGCACCACAGTCGACGCGCCCGTGTCGACCAGCATGGTCAGCGAGACGCCGTTGACCGTTCCGGTCGCGAGAAAATGCCCGTCCGGATGCCGCCTCAGTCTCACGGCGCTCTCGCCGCGCTCAACAAAGTCGACGACGATCCCGTGGCCGGGCGGCAAGACCTCACCCGCAACACGATAGCCGGCGGCAGTGAGCTCACCGCGATAGGTATAGGCGATGACGAGGGCGAGACCCATTCCGAGCCAGGCGAGGGCATGGCGCAGGGCAGTGCCTGCGCGGCCGCGATAGTCGGCCGAAAGGGAGGCGAGATAGAGCAGCATGAGCCCTCCACCCCCGATCAGATAGGCAATCTTGTCCCCGCCGAGATCGGTGAGTGTCGACGCATCACCGCTCAGCACGACAAACAGTGTTACGAGCCCTGCGAGCACCAGGACGAGCCATGCCAGCATTCTTCAACTCGCTCTGTGAAATGGGCCGCAGACGCCGGCCGCGGCCATGTTGCGCCCCTTTGCGGCCGTGAGAAGGCGCTGGGTTGCCATCAACTCAATCCCTCCGCTCGCGAGCCCGGTTCATCGGCGATTGGCAATTGCCCTCAGGCCGGCGAGCCGAAGATGTAGCGATATGTAGAAAGGCGCCGGGATGAACGCAATGCGGTCTAGATGCTCACGCGTCCTAGTGATGCACAGCAGTCGGGGGTTGGGAGCCGGTCCCGGACGAGGGCCGTTTGGGCGAACGCAGGCGCGGCTGACGCGGCGAGCTGACGCCCGATGCGCTGGGCTCTTGGCGATGTCTCTCCTCTCCAAGCGGCTGCAACGGCGTTACGGCGGCGAGCACCCTCTGTTGTGGCACGATGACAATTGCTTCCGTACCTTTCCGCAGCTCGGAGATGAGCTCGAAGGTGCCCCCGTGCAGTTCGATGAGGTTCTTGACGATCGGCAAGCCGAGCCCCGTCCCGCCTTCCGCCGTCTCGTGCGCGAGCGAGCCCTGACCGAACGCTTGCAGGACCTTCGGGATTTCGTCCTTCGGTATTCCCGGCCCTGTATCGCGAACAGAGAGGAGCTGCCCGCCGCCGAGCGCTGGCGCGACAGTGAGCGTGATGCGCCCGCCCTTGGGTGTGAACTTCAGCGCATTCGACATCAGATTAAGACAAATCTGGCGGATCGCGCGCGGGTCGACCCACGCCTGCGGCAGATCCGCGCCGATTTCCTCGACGATCTCGAGCCCCTTGCTCTCGGCGCGAAGCTTGAGCAGCCTGTGGCACTCCTGCACGATGTCGCCGAGGTGGGCGCGCTCCTCGTGCAGCTCGTAGCGCCCCGCCTCGATGCGCGAGAGGTCGAGGATCTCGTTGATGAGCTGCAAGAGGTGCCGGCCGCTTTCAAAGATGTCGTTCGCATACTCGCGATAGATCGGATTGCTGTGGGCGCCGAGGATCTCGTCCTTCATCACCTCGGAGAAGCCCATGATGGCGTTGAGCGGCGTTCTGAGCTCGTGGCTCATGGTGGCGAGGAAGCGAGACTTGGCCTTGCTCCCCGCTTCGGCACGCCTACGGGCCTCGTCGGAGATGATCTTTTCCTCGTCGAGCTCAGCAATAAGCAGATCCTTCTGCGCCCGGAACTCCAGCATCTTGAGTGCCGTCTCGTGGAGACCCTTCGCCAGAAAGATGAAGTAGAGATGCACGCCAACGGCCATCGCCGCGAGTGCGAAGTAGAAGGGATCGTTGAGGAGCATCAAGCGTCCGACGACCGCGACCGTCATCGGGATAGTGCCGACATAGAGCACGCTCATCATCGTCGAGGCGAACGTCATCCGGATCGCAAGCAGAACCATGAGCGCCGCAAAGATGAAGACATGCGAGGAGAAGACGGCCGTCTGAGACCCGAGCTCACCGCCGCTAATGCCGACAAGAGCGAACCCCGCCCAGGTCAACCCGGAGAGCAGTTCCGTCAGAATAAAGCGGCGACGCCAGGTCCCGAGCGCTGCCTCTTGCGGCTCCGAGGCGATAAATCGCCGGCAAAGCTGGAGCAGCAGCACCTTCGACAGGACGACGAGGCAGAGCCACAGGCATCCCTCGAACCAAGGCGCCCAGAACATCGAGGCCAAGGAGAAAATCGCCGCCAGAGCCCAGATCGTGACCGACGCGCTGAGTTCGTTGCGCGCGAACATCTTCATGAGCTCGTATTCGAACTCGGGCCTTATCGTCGTTCCGCGCGCAAGGCGATTGCGCGCTGCCTGAAGGTTCTCGTTGGTGCGCTTGCGCGCGGCATGGCGGCTGCGCAGCTCGGCGAGAATCTCGGCTCTGGTCTCATGATCCATCGACGGTGCTGTCCGAGGTTCCAACGCCTATTCCGCCGTACGAGGGCAAACCATCCCGCATACGCGCGACGCGCCGGCAACAGGCCAGCGCTCAAGCTCACGCCAATCTCACCGGAATTCGCTAACACACGGTTTACCAACGAGATTAATGCGGCTTAACGCTGTCACGGCAGTCCGCCCACGGATCGTGCAATAGCGGCGTTCTGCCCTATGCTACCTGACAGTTGCGCGCGGGCGCCGCACCCGGCTAACAAGGATTAACGGCATCGGGCCGCATGCCGCATTGCACCGAAGTCGGCCCCGCCGTTACGGCCTCGAGGCCTCGCCTGTTCCCTGGGGAACAGGTCAGGGACCACCGCTTCGGCACCCTGGCATAGGGGGATGGCAATAAAATGAGCGGTCGGGGAGAGGCATGAAGCTTACGGTCATCGGGTCGAGCGACGCGTTCGGATCTGGCGGACGCCTGCAGACGTGTTTTCACGTCGCGCACGATGAAGGCGAGTTCCTGATCGATTGCGGCGCCACGTCTCTGATCGGCCTTGCCCGCCAGGGCATCGACCCGAACCGGATCAAGACCATTTTTATCACCCACCTTCATGGCGACCACTTCTCGGGCCTGGTCTGGTGGCTCATCCACGCCATCCATGTTGCGCGCCGCACCGAGCCGCTGACCGTCGTCGGCCCCGAAGGCATCGAGAAGCGTTTCGTCACAACCGCTGAGGCCCTGTTTCCGGGCTCGACCGAAACGCAGCGGCGCTTCGAACTCCGCTTCGTCACCTTCAAGGAGCGCACGCCGCTCGGGATAGGCCCTGTTTACGTGAAGCCGTTCGAGGTCAGTCATCCCTCGGGCGCGCCGCCCTATGCGCTGCGCTTCGAGGTCGATGGGCGCACGCTCGCGTTCTCCGGCGATACCGAGTGGACAGAGAGCCTGATCCCTGCTGCGACCGGCGCCGACCTCTTCATTTGCGAATGCTCGGCCTTTGACAAGGAGGCCCGCTTTCACTTGAACTGGCGCACCATCGAGAAGAACCTCGATCGCCTCGGCGCACGCCGCTATCTCCTGACGCATATGGGGCCCGAGATGCTCGCCAACCGAAGTGCCGTCAATGACGCGCGCGTGACGCTGAGCGAGGATGGACAGGTTCTCAAGATCTGACGGGGCGCACCATGGCCTCTCGGCTCGAACGTCTCTCTTCGCGCATCCGCGCCTGCCGGATTTGCGTCGAAAAGCCCGATGGGAAGCCGCTGCCGCATGACCCGCGCCCCGTCTTTCGAGTAAGCAAGACGGCCCGTCTCGCCATCGTCAGCCAGGCGCCGGGCACGCGCGTGCACGCATCCGGCGTGCCCTTCAGCGATGCCTCGGGCGATCGGCTGCGCGCCTGGATGGGGGTCTCGCCTGACGAATTCTACGATACGTCTCGCGTCGCCATCATTCCCATGGGGTTCTGCTTCCCAGGTCACGACGCCAACGGAGGCGATCTGCCGCCGCGGCGCGAATGCGCCCCTCAATGGCACGATCCGCTCTTCGCAGAGCTTCCGGGACTTGAGCTCGTCGTCATTGCGGGGCAATACGGCCAGCGGTGGCATCTCGGCGCGGACGCAAAGGACTCACTGACAGAAACCGTGCGCGATTGGCGCCGCATCGCGGCGCGGGCTGGCGCACCGGCCTACATTCCTCTGCCGCACCCCTCATGGCGCAACAACGGCTGGCTGCGCGCAAACCCGTGGTTCGAGACCGAGCTGCTGCCGTATTTGAGGCGCGAGATCCGGCGAATTCTCGATTCTGGTAACAAGAAGGAAAGCCGGCCGCGATCGCGGCCGGCCTCAGGCGGCCGCGCGGCCGCCGGCGTCGGCCGGAACCGGTGAGGCTTGCGGAGCGAGCCCGGACGGATCGTTCCAGCGCGCTCTGTCTGCCTGGCTGTCGAGATCATCGCGAATGGACGCGAGATTAAGCCCGGCTTTGCCGAGCGCATCCATGATCTCGTCGACAGGACGCGTCCGGGCGTTCGCAGCGGCCCAGACGATTGCCGAGCGGAGGCCCGATTTGCAGTGGGCGAGGATCGGCCCGTTCTCGGTCCGCAGCGCCTCGGCCATGGCCTCGACGGCCGGATCCGTGAACACCTCTGACGGCCGCACAGGGATATGCCAGTAGGCGAGGCCATGCTCCTCTGCACGGGCCTTAAGCTCGCTACTCGAGGCCTGCCCCCGCTCTTCGCCGTCCGGCCTGTTGTTGATGACGCCCCGAAATCCGAGCTCCGCAATGCGCGCGAAGTCAGCGGGATCGAGCGCCGGCGCAACCGCAAATCCGGGGGTGATGTAGGTGACCTTGACCATGAGCAGGGTGAGAAGTCCGAAGGCAGGAATGGGCGGTGGGATGACTGTTGAGAACGCGAAAAGACTGCCCGAGGGGCGACCCGATGGCAAGGCAAAGAACGCGATTCATAGAAAAAAATGCTTCAAATCTACTTGACCGCGGAGATACGCAAAACAATAGTCGCCACTACAGCCAATTGAGGAAACAAAATACTAAGCAATCAGGGAGCAGCCCGTGCTCGACGACATGGACGTCAAGATTCTGGCGATTCTTCAGGAGGACTGCACGCGTCCCGTTGCCGACATCGGCAAGGAGATCGGCCTTTCCACCACGCCCTGCTGGCGCCGGATCCAGAAGCTCGAGGAGACTGGAGTGATCCGCCGCCGCGTCGCGGTGCTCGATCCCGTAAAGGTCAACGCCGGCGTGACGGTCTTCATCTCGATCAAGACCGACAAGCACAGCCTGGCCTGGCTCGAGAAATTCCACTCGGCGGTCGCGGACTTTCCGGAGGTGGTCGAGTTCTACCGCATGTCCGGCGACGTCGATTACCTGCTTCGCGTCGCCGTGCCCGACATTGCCGCCTATGACACCTTCTACAAGAAGCTCATCGCGCGTGTTGAGATCGCCAAGGTTTCATCCGCTTTCGCGATGGAGGAGATCAAGCACACGACGGCGTTGCCGCTAGAATTCGCGCGCCCTCTCGCCGAGAAGGCCACGAAAAAGGGCTAGACGACCAGCTGCACGCCCGCGAGCAGAAAGCAGAGCAGCGCGGCAAACCCGATCACCGTGAAAGTGAGCGAAATGCCAAGCACGCGCAGCCTCAGGATATGCGGCGTCTGGGATAACCCGTAGGCGTGTATGACGCGCGCCGCGATCAGGGCCAGGCCGAGCAGGTGAAGAAGGATCGACGGCGCCTTGAGGCTCTCCGCAAGCGCCATCAGGATGAGTGCCAACGGCACGTACTCGGCGAAATTGGCGTGCACGCGCATCCGCCGCAGGAGCTGCATGCTCTCACCATGCCCGATCTCAACTCTGCGCCTCGCGCCGTTGCGTGATCACCCGGGCGGAGAGAAGTAGGAATAAAAGCGTGAGCAGCGAAGCGTAGAAGGCAGTGACTGGCATCGGCAAAACCTCCCCCTGAGCAGGTGGCAATTGCGGCGACGATAGCAGTCCTATTCGCCGATAATTTTGACCAGCACACGCTTTCTGCGTCCGCCATCGAACTCGCCGTAGAAGATCTGCTCCCAGGGTCCGAAATCCAGCCGGCCGTTGGTGATGGCCACCACCACCTCGCGCCCCATTACCTGCCGTTTCAAATGCGCATCCGCATTGTCCTCGCCCGTCCTGTTGTGGCGGTAGTGCGCGGTGGGTGCGTGCGGCGCCAGCTTCTCGAGCCAGACCTCGTAATCGTGATGCAGGCCGCTCTCATCGTCGTTGATGAAGACGGAGGCCGTGATGTGCATGGCGTTGACGAGCACGAAGCCTTCGGCGACGCCGCTCTCCTTGAGGCACGCCTCGACATCGGGCGTTATGTTGACGAAGGCTCGCCGGCCAGGCACCTCGAACCAAAGCTCCTTGCGATAGGATTTCATGATGGCTGCTTGGAGCCGGACGACGGCGCGAGACGGGCGATGAGGCTCGACGTGTCCCAGCGGCTGCCGCCCATCTTCTGCACTTCGGCGTAAAGCTGATCGACGAGTGTGGCGACCGGCAGGCTCGCCCCGTTGCGTTGCGCTTCCTCGAGACACAGTCCCAGGTCCTTCCGCATCCAGTCGACCGCGAAGCCGAAGTCGAAGCGCCGTTCGTGCATTGTCTTCCAGCGGTTGTCCATCTGCCAGGATTGCGCGGCGCCTTTGGAGATCGTTTCCATGACGGCAGAGACATCAAGGCCCGCCTTCTCCGCGAAGCAAATGGATTCCGCGAGTCCCTCGATCAGGCCCGCGATGGCGATCTGATTGACCATCTTCGTGAGCTGGCCCGCGCCCGACGGTCCGATGAGCCGCACCATGCGCGCATAATTGGCGATCAGCGGCTGAGCCTTTTCGAAAACGTCGACGTCGCCGCCCGCCATCACCGTCAGCACGCCATTCTCGGCGCCCGCCTGGCCGCCGGAGACGGGCGCATCGATGAAGCCAAGACCGCGCTCCCTGGCCGCGGCATAGAGCTCGCGCGCGACTTTGGCAGATGCCGTCGTGTGGTCGATATACGTCGCACCGGTCTTCATGGTCGTGAAGGCGCCGTCGGGGCCTAGCGTCACTTGCCGCAGGTCGTCGTCGTTGCCAACGCAGGAGAAGACGAAGTCCGCGCCCTGCGCGGCCGCCGCCGGCGTCGGAGCCGATCTTCCATTCCCGTACGTGTCGAGCCACGACTTGGATTTCGCGCTATTTCGGTTGTAGACGGTCGCCTCGTGTCCGCCCTTGCGCACGAGGTGCCCGGCCATGGGATAGCCCATGACGCCCAAACCGATCCATGCCACTTTGGCCATTCTTGCTGCTCTCCCGGTCCACCGGCCGCCGGCGCCGTTTCTAGCCAATCCGCCGCAGCCGTGAAACACCAAACGGTGGCAGCATCGCCTTGACGAGACGAGAGGGGAAGCATGGGAGAGTTGAAGGCCGCGGCGCTGGCGATCACGCTCGCGGACGTGGAGTGCGCGGCCGCTGCAATCCGCGGCTCCGTGGTCGAGACACCGTGCACGCTGAGCCGCACGCTGTCAGCGATCCTGGGCCCGGAGATTTGGCTCAAATTCGAGAACCTGCAGTTCACCGCTTCCTATAAGGAGCGTGGTGCCCTGAACCGGCTGCTTGCTCTCGACGCCGGCGAGCACCAGCGCGGCGTCATCGCCATGTCGGCCGGCAACCACGGCCAAGGCGTCGCTTATCACGCCGCGCGGCTCGGCATTCCGGCGACGATCGTCATGCCCGAGACGACGCCGACGGTGAAAGCCGAGAACACGCGGCGCCTCGGCGCAACAGTCATTCTCGAGGGCAGGACGCTGGAGGGGGCCGCGGCCTTCGCGGCACGCTACGGCAGAGAGCGTCGTCTTCTTTTCATCCACCCTTACGACGACCCGCTTGTCATTGCCGGCCAGGGAACGATCGCGCGCGAAATGCTGGCCGCGGCTCCCGACCTCGACGTCCTCGTTGTGCCGATCGGCGGCGGCGGGCTCGTATCAGGTATGGCCATCGCGGCCAAGGCGCTCCGGCCTGAGATCCAAATCATTGGTGCCGAGGCGAGCCTCTATCCGTCGATGTACAACGCGTTGAAATCCGCGCACCTGCCCGTCAGCGGGGATACGCTCGCCGAAGGCATCGCCGTGAAGCAGCCCGGCGAGCTCACGGAGCCGATCGCGCACGCACTTCTCGACGACATCATGCTCGTCAGCGAGGCCGAGATCGAGCGCGCGCTTTGCCTCCTGCTCAACATCGAGAAGACGGTGGTCGAAGGCGCAGCCGCGGCCGGGCTCGCGGCCGTGATCGCCAATCCACATCGCTTCACGGGCAAGAAGGTCGGCCTCGTCCTCACCGGCGGCAACATCGATCCGCGGCTGCTTGCCAGCGTGCTGACACGCGAGCTCGCACGCGAAGGCCGCCTGTCCCGGCTCAGCATCGATATTCCCGACCGCCCGGGGGAGCTGGCGCGCGTCGCGGCCGCGATCGGATCGGCCGGCGCCAATATCGTCGAGGTCTACCACCAGCGCATTTTCACGGACCTGCCGGCCCGCGGCACCGAGCTCAACCTCGTCATCGAGACACGAGATCGTGCGCATCTCGATACAGTCTTGGCGGTCCTCAAGGAGGCGGGCTACGAGGTCGTGCTCAAGACGAGCTCGGGTGAGACCGGGTGAGCAATGCTGCTCATCCGCCACCCCGCCCGCCGGTCCGGGTTAGTTCTTGATCGGACGATCGGGGAACGCGAGCTGCTCGCGCGCTTTCCACTCGTTGGTCACGTAATTGATGATGACCGACTTTCGCACGCCCTCGATCTTGCGCGATTCGAAGCCGTGGTAGGTGATGTTCGAAGGCACGAACACCATCGCCGCGTTCGATTGGAACGGCGAGCGGGCGACGTGCTTCTTGTCGGCATCATAGATATCGGTGCCGAGATTCGTGTGGCTCGGATCCTTCGACATGTAGAGCAACATCGTGAAAAGCTTGACGCCGAGATCCGTGTGCGGCTCGAGCCAGAAGCCGTCGGTATCCTGCGCGAATTCGACGCGCAAATAGGTGCCGTCGAGACCTGTTCCAAAAAATTCCGCCACACGGCGCGTCACGCGCGGATCCTGGAAGGCATCGTTCAACGCCTTGCAGACAGCGTGCTTCCCCATGTTCTCCTGATCGGAATATTTGCGCGTCGCATTGTGGACTTCGCGCTTGCCGGAAATGCCGCCGAGATCCGGTGCCGGAAAGGGTAGTCCGAGTATGGCCTCGGTCACGTCATCCGGCAGGCACTTGGTCAAGATCCAATGCTTGTACGGCTGGTCCGTCCGTTTCGAGGCCTCGATGCTCTTGAGCATCGTTTCGACGATGGCTTCAGACGATATGGCCATTTAACGGTCTTCCCCCTGTGGCTTCCCTAGGAGCGGCCCACGGCCGCCCGGCGAGGGTGGCGGTTTTTCGAAGCTCATCACGCGTCCACGCCGACATGGAGGTGATGGCGTCCGCCGGACTAGTTTCATGCCCCGCGGAGCCCGCTCGCCCCCGGCCGGCACGGCCGCGGGCAAACGAGACGGCCCACGTCTAGCCCGATCGTGGCTCGGTTTCCAGTGCTTAAACACCGCGCAAATTGCGGCTAATGCACGTTCAGACCGGCTTTTCGGGCTCTGGGGCGACGCCCAATCCACTGGTGACGACGCGACGCAGCGAGTTGGGAGAGACGGCCAGCGCCTTCTTTACCAAATTTCGAAGGAATCCAAAGTAGACGCGTCCGTAGATATGCCCGGCGACGGTGAGCGGGAGCACCCAATCACAAACCTCGACCGTGCCGTCCGCCCAATCGGCCTTGTAGGGAGCGGCGGGCGCTAGGAGATCGAAGGTCGCGAGCCCGGCCTCGCAGGAGCGCCGGATGCTCTCCTCCATGAGGAGCGCACCCGCAGCAGCTTTCTCGTAGGCGCGGTCATAAGCGATGACATGGATCGCCGCGCGGTCTTTGCAGGTGAGCCCGATCTCGAGCGCCACCGGAGCGCCGCCGCAGGTCAGCGCGAGAACGCGGCAACCCGCCGGGCGCACGCCACCCAAGGTGACGTCGGCAAAGAAATCACCGATGCGGTTGTCCGCGAACGCGGCGGAAACGAGCCCGCGCTCGGCTAGCCAGACACGCTTGAGATCGATGGCCATGCGCGCAAGCTCGCTGGCCCGCGCGCCGTGTGTCCAAGCCTCCACCTCGACCGCGCCCCGCTCTTCGAGCCGCCGCCGCTGACGCTTCCGGTTCCGGCGCGCGCCGCTGGAATAGCGCTTCTCATACTCGGCAAACGACGGCGCGCTCGCGAGATCGAGATAGGGCGCTTCGAGCTTTTCGGTCGCGATGCCGCCGACTGACGGGAGGAGGGGAGCAACGGCGGCATCGGCGCGAACCTTCCGCAAGAGAACCACGTCCGCGCCAGAGTGCGAGACAATGAACTTCCATGCGCCGCGAAGGATCGCGTCGGCGTCCGCGACCTCGTCGATCAGGACGTCGCCGTATTGGCTGACGGGCTCGCCCATCCACGACAGCTTCGTGATCCCGCCGGCCCGCGATCTGACGAGCGGCCAGACCATGACGAGCCGCCCCTTCCGTCGCGCCGTAACGATGGCGAGCTGAGCACCCCGCCCGCTTGCCTCTGGCCTATCAAGATAGTGATTGCACCAATGCCAGAGCCAATTGAAACCCTGAAAAAGCTGCGCGCTCCGTCCGGCACGCTCGAAGAGCCCGTTCCATTCCTCCTCGAGCGCATCGAAGCCTGCCCGATCGCGCACGAACGAAAAATCACATCCCGCGACCTGAGTGGCGAGCCCATCGCCGCGCGCGGCGCGCGTGCGCGCTTGTTCATTGGTAAGAAGGAAGGAGACGGCCGCGGGCATTCGGATGAACTCCGGTACACGATACTACGCACTGTCCCGGAATGATCCATCCGCGGTCCGGGGCAGCGGAGCATCCCAGACAAAGCCTAATGTTTGGTCATGGATGAACGAACAATTCGCCGGGCTTCAAGCGCCGGCAATCTCGAAAAGAACAAGCAGCGTGAGGATCGTGACGAGTAGCCAGAGGGCCGCCCGCCCGCGCCGCGTATCGGCTCCGCCGCCAAGTGTGGCCACCGTGGCAATCGACGCGGCGGCCACAAGATTGATGACGATGCACCCTGCGAGCCCAAGGCCTCGTGAGCTGGGCCATGCCCCCTCGATGTAGGTCGCACCCGCAAGCCCCACGAGCACGGCGCCGAGAAGCCTCGGCCAGAGCACCGCGCCCGATGCGGGCAGGCCGAGGACGCGTATGACCGTTGTCGGTGCGAGAAGCAGGCTGAGGCCGCCAGCAAGCTTGAGAAGCGTCTCGATCCAAAGCAGCTGCTGCAACTCAAGCCCTCGCGCGATGCTGGGGCCGCGGAGCTCCTGGCCCGAGGCGGACATGGCGCGGCGATGACACTACGCGACCATCAATGTCCGCCGAAAACGTCGCGATCTAGTAGTCGTTGGCAGTGGAGGGCTTGAAGACGGGCGCTTTGCTGTCACCGCCGCTCGATCCAAAGGAGAAGAGATCGCCGCTGTCCTCTTCTGCAACCTTGCGCGCCGGTGGCGTGTAGTCGCCCGCCAAGAGCTTCGTAAGGTCCTCCTTGATCTGCTTCGTCTTCTGCTCGGAGCAGTAGTTGGGCTCCGTCGCCGCCTTGGTCACGCCGTTGTAAGCGACAGTGTAGACCTTCTCGATCTTGGCCATTTCCTCGGCCGGCGTGCCGAGCGCGGCTTCCGAAGCGAAATAATTCGTCTTGAGCTTCACCGGATCGAAATTGTAGCCGCACTTGGCTGCGCGCGCTGAAACCATGCCGACGTTGAAGGCACGTGATGTCGGATCGCTCACAGGCGGGGCGGCAGCAACCGGCGCAGCCCCCGCGCTCGACCCGCCAGCGAGGATGGATGCGCTGGACAGCCCGCCGCCGCCCGAGCAAGCGGTCAGCGCCAAAGAACTAAAGGCCAGCAGAATGGCGCGCGGCTTCATGGTGCAACCCCCATGCTGCTCAGATTACAGGCAGAATTGCCGCCATTTGAAGGCGCGGTCAACGCCAGCGCGCCGGCCATCCAGCAAAAAAAGCCGCCCCCTTCCGGGGACGGCCTAGAGACGGGAGATGGCATAAGTGCTTGTTCCGACTAGAACTCCATACGCACGCGGCCGGAACCCGCATGAGCAACGAAGTCATCGCGTAGGAGGGCGTCGTAGTTGAGCTGCACGCTCACGCCCTGGGCCGCGTAGGCGAACAGACCAACGCCGAGGTCGGCGGTGTCGCGCCCGACGCCGGGCCCGGAGGCGGTGAAAGCCGCACTCCCCGCCGCGAAGTTCGCCGTCACCGCCTGATTCGTGTCGCCGAATTCATGCAACCAGATCGCACGGCCTTCAAGCAGAGTGTCTGCTGCAATCGGAATCAGCGCCTTGACGCCAAGACCGGAGACGGCCGAGTTGGTCTCCTGGTCGCCGACATGAAGTGCCATGCCGCCCGAGCTGGTCTCGGTGTAGCCGTCCTGCTCGAGATGGCTGTAGGCGATCGACGCAACGGGCGTCAGCGTGCCGCCGCCCATGCGCAGCGGTGCGCCGGCTTCGAGAGCGGCCGTATACTGGTCGCCGTCGTGGCTTCCGCTGGCCGCGTCCGAGAACGGCACCGTCAGCACGCGCTTGGTATCGTAGTCGTGGAACGTATAGCCCGTGCGGCCTGTGAGGTACCAGCCCGACCCCTTGACCGCGCCATAGAGCACGCCGAGGAAGCTATCGATGTCCGTCGTGTTCCCGATCGTGTCGCCCGTGCCGTCGATCTGGGTATTTGCGTATCCCGCCGCAACGCCGAAGCGGAAGCCGGGCGACAGCCAATTGTCATAACCGACGAGCAGGCCATAGATGTCGGCGTCATAGCCGTCGACGTGCGCCGTCTCGTCCTGATCGAAACGTGAGCCGAAGGCCTGGCCCCAGATGGCGGCCCTATTGTATGCGCCGCCATATGTCTCGTCATCGGGAGCGCCGAGGCTCATGCGCCCTTGCAGGCTCCGATCGCGGCTCCTTCATGCCGAGACCAGACGGCGCCCCATACCCGCCGCCGGAGGCTTTGGCGCCGACGTTCGTGAGCCGGTTGTCGATATACTGGCCCGTGAGGAAGGCGAGCGTCTTGGCTGCTTCCTGGGTGGCGAAGTTGGTCTCTGGCGCGAGCTGCTCGCCGGCCTTGCGCACGTCATCCTCGTCCTTGAGGTTCTGGACGGCGCCGCCAAGGGCGAGCAGATCCTCGTCGTCGCTCTCGGTGTTCATGAGCGCATTGAGGGTGGAAATGCCTGGTCTCGAGAGGCCCTCGACGGTCGAAGCGTCGGCAACGGTCGAGCCGATGACGAGGGCTCCGAGCGCGTTCTTCTCGGCTTCCCAGCTTACGAGCACGGTGCCATCGACGTCGGGCACGTCATTTCCGAAAAGGCCGGTCGAAACCGTGTACCACTCGCCGGTTCTGACAAGGCTCTCGATCACGGGATCGATCGTGGTGGTGCGTTCTATCGAGCTCGTACCGCCGGTGCCGTTGACGATGCCATCGGCAATTTTCAGCGTGCCGTCGATATAGGCTTGAGCTTCGGGATTGACCGCATCGTCTTCATCGTCGTTGCCGCCACCGAAGATGTGCGGCTTGATGAGCACGGTGCTGTCGGGAACACTAAAACCAAAGATCGTGGTGGCGGGTGCCGTCGCGACAGTGAGATCGCCCTCCATCTCACCGGCATTGTCAAATGTGAAATCTTTGGCGCCCCAGATAGCGAGCGTAAACGTCGTCGTACCCGAGGCAGCAGCCACAGTGACCTGCGAAGCCGAGTTGGGTGTCGAGCCGTCGGCGCCGCCATTACCCTGAATGGACTGGCCTACAGTCGTCGCCGACGTCCAGCAATTCGGTTTTCCTAATTCATCATCGACGCCGCCGATCGTGCACGTACGCCCCGTAATGGTGAGCGCTCGCTGGTCTACGATGATATTACCAGTAATCTTCCCTTCATCCTCATTGCTCAGAACGTGGGCACCATTGCCGTAATACATGTTGCCGGTGATCGTGCCCTCGTTCTCAATCTCCGTGTCGAGCTGACCGAACTGCGAGTTTATGTTGAGAACGTTATCGCGGTTGACGTCACCGATAACGTTGCCGGTCGAAACCGTTCCCGTACCGAAGCCGTTGGCGAGCAGCCACCACCGCTGCGCGTGCGCGCCCACCATGACCATGTCGCCTTCGACGCTGCCTTCATTCTCGAACGTGAACTTCGAAAGGTTTCCGCCGTCGGCCACGACGCCAATCGCGATGCCTTCGCCCGCCCCGTCGAGGTGCTTGATCGCACCCTCATTCTCGAGCTCGAAATTCCCGGCGCGACTGTAGACGGCGACCGCGAAACGCCCATCCGCCTGAATGACCCCGGTGCTCTCGTTATCTACCGAAAGCTCCTCGAGCTCCTCCTCGGCAAAGATGCCCGCGGCGATCGAAAGGGCCGACACGTTGGTGATATTGTTGCCCGTCGTGGCGTTATTGCCGTCATCATTGATGTTGATGGTCGCGGAAGTGATCTGCTTGACGTCGCTGTCGGCTAGAATGCGATTGACAGTAATAGTGCCGGTGTTCTCGATTGCGAGACCCTCCACAGCGCCATTACCTGCAATGCCATAAGCCTGCCCGCGGCCGCGGCTCGTTATTGTGATGTCGCCGGAGTTCTCTATTTCGTACTCACCCGCTAGCGACGTGTTGATACCGATGAGATTCCCACTCGTGGTCGGGGTCACGGTATTTTTGTGCTCGATGGTAATGTTGGCCTCGTTCTCGAGACTGGCCTCTTCCTCGCGCACGACCGGCGGTCCGGGGTCTGCCACAGCAGTATTGAGTTGGATGCCGGTATGGCTGCCGGAGGTGAGGTCGGTCTTGGTGATATCCGGCGTCTCATACTCCTGGTTTTCTCCGGTGCACGTTACATAGGGCGAGGTGCCGGACGTTACGCAGTCTGCCATCGCGCTTGGCACATATGACACGCTCGCCAGAAGAGCTCCGACAGAGACGGATGATAGCGAGCCGATCAACGAGCAGCGGCTGACAGGCTTGAACGCAAAACGAGACATACCTTCCCCCATCGACTGATGTTGGTTTTTTGATTTTTAGGATTTGGCGATGTGCGAGCTTCGGAGCGCCTTAGCGCTCGGCTCGGCTAACCCGGTGGTGCACCGGGCAATCTGATTTCTGAAATCGGCAGCGCCGGCCCGTTTGCGGCGGCATGCGTGCTACGCAGAACAAAAGACACTGACCCCTCCCATCGCGACGTTGTCGCGTACCCTTTACTTGGGATCGGGGTTCTCGGCGCTTTCGACGGAATTCGATCCAATCGCAGCGTCGGGAATTCCCGAACTGCACGTCACCCGTTCCGGCCTATTTATGCCGGGTTTACGCAATAACGTTGCAAAGAGAGTAGAAGCCCGTCCGTACAAATACGGGTAGGGGACTTATTCCTTAGTTGTGAATTTGCACGCGAATTAGATTGCCCGTGGCAGCTTTGCCACAACTCAGCGCATGAGCGCCCGCATCGCGCTATCAAGCCCTTGCAGAGTCAACGGAAACATCCGCCCGCCAAGAAGGCCGCGCACCATGTTGATCGACGGTGTCCAGCCCCAATGGGCCTCCGGGACCGGATTGAGCCACACGCAACGTTCGTAGATGCCCGCGAGCCTCTTGAGCCAGGTCGCCCCCGCCTCCTCGTTCATGTGCTCGACGGCGCCGCCCACATGCGTGATCTCGTAGGGACTCATGGAGGCGTCGCCCACGAAGATGACCTTGTAGTCGGCGGGATACGTATGCAGGACCTGCCACGTCGGCGTGGTGTCGGTCCACCGTCGCGCGTTGTCGCGCCACACAGCCTCATAGAGACAGTTGTGGAAATAGAAGTACTCGAGATGCTTGAATTCCCCGCGCGCCGCAGAGAAGAGCTCCTCGGCGATCTTGATATGCCAGTCCATCGACCCGCCGACGTCGAAGAACATGAGCACCTTGACGGCATTGCGCCGCTCGGGGCGCATATGGATGTCGAGGTAGCCCTTGCGCGCGGTGCCGCTGATCGTCTGCTCGAGATCGAGCTCCTCGTGTGCGCCTTCACGCGCGAACTTGCGTAGTCGCCTTAGCGCAATCCTGAGGTTCCGCGTCCCGAGTTCGACGTCGTCGTCGAGATCCTTGAACTCGCGCTTGTCCCAGACCTTGATCGCCCGCCGGTGACGGCTCTCCTTCTGGCCAATGCGAATGCCGGCCGGATTGTATCCGTAGGCGCCGAACGGCGAGGTGCCTCCGGTGCCGATCCACTTCGAGCCGCCGGCGTGGCGTCCCTTTTGCTCCTCGAGGCGGCGCCTCAGCTCCTCCATAATCTTCTCCCAGCCGCCGAGCTCGGCAATGCGCGCCTTCTCCTCCTCCGTGAGATAGAGCTGTGAGACGGCGCGCAGCCATTCCTCGGGAATCTCGGCCTCGGCCGCGTCGCTCATCAGCTCGAGGCCTTTGAAGACGTGGCCGAAGACCTGGTCGAAGCGATCGAGATAGCGCTCGTCCTTCACCAGCGCCGCACGCGACAGATAATAGAAATCCTCGACCCGTCGCCCCGCGCAATCGGCTTCCAACGCCGACATGAGCGTCAGGTATTCCTTCAAGGTGACGGGGACCTTGGCTGTACGCAGCTCGCTGAAGAAACGGACGAACATGGCTGAAAGCTTAGGCTAACTCGGGCGGCAATGCATACACCGCTAAAGGCCCCATGTTGACCTTGTCGACCATGAAGCGGCAGGAAAATTCCATCACCCTTCACCCTACGGCAGGTCCACGATGCGGGGCGCAAGCCCTCCAACGAACCCTTCCAAAAACAAAGAAGCCGCCCCGAAGGGCGGCTTCGATGTTTCGTTCTGTCGACGAAGATCAGAAGTTGATCAGGCCGCCCAAGGTATATTCGTTGAAGTCATCGAACGACCTGGTCGTGCTGTCATCGAATTCGAAGTTGCGATACTTGATCCAGACCGACATGGCAGCCGCATCGATTTCCTGTACGACGCCAACGCCCCACTCCTTGAACTCGGAAGAAGAGTTGGCGACGCCGAGTGAGGATACCCCATCGTCACCATTGGCTTGCCAATACTCGACGTAGGGGATGGTCGCGCCAAGGCTGTGCCACTTCCCGCGGATACCGGTCTTGACGTACCATGTGTCGCTGTCGCCGTCGTCGTTCACGAGCGGGCCGTTCTGCTCAAGATGCCCGTAGGCACCGTAGAGGAAGAGGCCCCGATCCACGCTCTGAATGTAAGCGCCGATCTGGAAGTAGTTGATGTCGCCGTCGACAGGAGCACCGGCACCGCCGGCACCGTTGCTGCTCTGGCAGCCCGGGGTGCCACCGCAGTCAGTCGACTCGTCGTAGGCTGCAGCGACCGCGACCTTGAAGCCGTGATGCTCGCCGGCGTAACGAAGCGCGATATCCCAGAAGTCGTCCTCACCCCAAGACGCCGAGGCCGAGAAGCCCGCAAACGTCGGAGAAGTCGTAGCGAACCGAGTTCGTCGGCAAGCCGTTACAGTCGCCGCCCGCGCCGCCGTGGCCGGCGCAACCGCCGAATGCACCGATCGTCCCGCCAGAGTTGGCGGCCGTAGCACGGCCGGTCCCCTTGATGTGCACGAAGAACGAGTTCGACGTCGAACACGACCCAGTTGGCAGGCACGAGCGAGCCCGAGCCGTCGACCAGGATCGCCGTGTTATCCGAGGCCTGTGACTGCTGGCCGATGCCGACCTTGCCCCAATGGTCGCTCTTGATGAACCAGAACGACTGCAGGAGCTGGACGTAGTTCTGAGTGCCGGCATACACGCCGGGCCCGTTGTCGATGCCCTGCGAGATCGTCAGACCGTCGCTGCCGTCGGCTTCGATGTGGATCACGTAGCCCGCCGTCCAGCCCGGGACGATCGTCGCCTGGCCGGTGAACTTGACGTTGGTGCCGAGCGTGGTGCCGAGGCCAACGACATACGCGTTGCTCTCGAAGCCATCGTCCCAGCCCATGACCTGCTCGCCAACCCAGCCGGAGATCGTCAGGCTGACTTTGCGGTTGCCCTTTCGGGCCGTTGTCGCCTCAAGTTCGGCGACGCGCTCCTCGAGGTCGGCGCAGCAGTTGCCCCCAAGGTCGGCTGCGTTCGCGCCGGTGGTGGCGAAAGCGCCAGCCGCAAGGCCAGCCGCCACCAAGGCGCTTAGGCTATATTTCTTCATAGACCTTCTCCCAATCTGCGTTGGCAATCGAACTGGCGGACGCCCGTACACCAATCAAACGCAAACAAGGCCGCGCGCTTCGACGTTGACGGCGCGAAGATTCCCTCGGAACCGCCGCTGGGCCGCAAGGTCTGTGATTCTCCCTTAGGCAACAATCAGACTTCGTCAGTTTGCCACCGACTGCTCTGCAACTGTGGCGTTGTAGCAACGAACAAGGTCTGGAGCCCTGAGATTCAGGGCATTTTTGATCCTGCAGGCAGGCCCGGGCTGGGCGCCGATCCGGTGATTATCCTGGGGATACAATGCCATTTTTGCGCGCCAATGCCCTTTGAGCGAGCATGCGCCGCCAGACGACGGCACAGGTCGTCAAGTCGACGAAACCGCTTAGTGTGCGCCTGTTTCGTAGGCAGATTCAGCCTCTAGAACGCGTCTTATGATCGATCAGCGCATAACTCTTCGGACCAAGCGCCGCCAAAAAAATAAGGAAGCCGCCCCGAAGGGCGGCTTCCCTGATTTCTGTTTGGAGTTCGGCTTAGAAGTTGATCAGAGCACCGAACGTGAGCTCCTGGAAGTCGTCGAAGTCGGTTAGCCAGAGCTGTCGTCGAACTCGAAGTTGCGATACTTGAGCCACATCGACATCGCGGCGTTGTCGATTTCCTGCACGACGCCAGCGCCCCAGACTCCTGCATGTCAGACGCACGATCGCCGTTAGTGGTCGAGGCCGCAGACACCGTCATTGGCGTCGGTCTCCCAATACTCGCCGTAGAGCACGGTGTGGCCGAGCGCGTGCCAGCGCTGGCGGATACCAGCCTTGGCATACCAGGTCTGACCATCGCCATCATCGTTGGCGAGCGGACCTTCCTGCTCAAAGTCGCCGTAAGCGCCGTAGAGGAAGAGACCCGTCGGCACGTGCTGGATGTAGGCACCGACCTGGAAGTATTGGATCGAGCCGTCAACCGGTGCCAGCGCCTGAGCGCCGCCCGCGCCAGCGAAGCTGCAGTCTGTCGACTCATCGTAAGCAGCCGCCGCCGCGAACTTGAAGCCTGACCACTCGCCAGCGTAACGGAGGGCGACATCCCAGAAGTCATCCTCGCCCCAGCTTGCCGAAGCCGAGAAACCAGCGAACGTCGGGGTGTCGTAACGGACCGAGTTCGTGGGCAAGCCGTTGCAGTCGCCACCAGCGCCGCCGTGAGCACCGCAAGCACCGAAGGCTCGACGGTCGGACCTGAAGCCTGCCACCAGCCCGTTGCGCATGAAGAACGAGTTGCACGTCGAACAGCACCCAGTTGGCCGGAACGAGCGAGCCCGAGCCGTCAACGAGGATGGCCGTGTTATCCGAAGCCTGCGACTGCTGACCGACCGACACCTTGCCGAGATGGTCGCTCTTGATGAACCAGAACGACTGCAGCAGCTGAACGTAGTTCTGAGTGCCCGCATACACGCCGGGCCCGTTGTCCACGTTCTGGCTGATGCGCGAGGCCATCGCTGCCGTCAGCTTCGAGGTGGATCACGTAGCCAGCCGACCATCCCGGAGAGATCGTCGCCTGACCGGTGAACTTGACGTTGGTCCCGAGCGTCGTGCCGAGGCCAACGACGTAGGCGTTGCTCTCGAAGCCGTCGTCCCAACCCATGACCTGCTCGCCAACCCAGCCCGAAATTGTCAGGCTGACCTTGCGGTTGCCCTTGCGGGCCGTCGTTGCCTCGAGCTCGGCGATGCGCTCTTCGAGATCAGCGCAGCAGTTCCCCCCAAGGTCGGCTGCGGACGCACTGGTAACGGATAGGCCACCTGCGAGGAGGCCGGCCGCCGCCAGGGCGCTTAGCGTATAGTTTTTCATTTACCTTCTCCCGTCTACTGACTTCGAAACGGGCGCTTGACGCTTACGCACGCCACGCGCTCAACAACTCGACCAGCGGCACCACGATCCGAATCACCGCTCAGGGCAAGATACTACGCAGAACTCTGACGCCTGCGAAACGGGCAAGATGGCCGTTTCTGTGGAATCCAAAACCATTGTGGCGCTCATGCAACGCATCCTGTGACGCAAAATAACATATTGATAAAGCGAGACTTTATGGAGATCTGCGGCCGGAACGATAGATCATCGTACCCGGCCGCGACTAGTGCTCAAGCTCGCCGCAACTCCTGCTTCATGACAGCCGAACTTTGCAGCTGGGATTGGCAGTGCCTGCGAGCCTGTGATCCGGTTGCGCGCGCTAGACTGGGAGACGAAGACTGCAACCATAGGCGACGTCATGCGGTCGAAAACCCTCTCGAAATGCCGTTCAACGCCGGCCGGCTTAAGCATGAGCTCCTTGAGAACAATCATCCTTAATTGCCCGGGCGAAAATCTGGCCCCAGCAAATTTCTTCCTGAACGTGCGTCGATGCCCCGCGGGCTTATTGCTGACGCCGGAGCACTCCGCTATCTTCGCTGCAGTGCGAAGTCGAATGGCCGATGCTGCTCGACCTAGCGCGGGCATACAAGGCAGCGGGCGGCTGGATCAGTTGAATTTGCCACAATCGTTGCGTATTGGTCTTCCGCGTCAATCCAAAATCTCATGTATTTGCAGGAAAGAAGCGTTCGCACCGAGCGAGCCGTGAG
This sequence comes from uncultured Alphaproteobacteria bacterium, assembly GCA_963716835.1. Taxonomy (GTDB): domain Bacteria; phylum Pseudomonadota; class Alphaproteobacteria; order Rhizobiales; family Hyphomicrobiaceae; genus Hyphomicrobium_C. The sequence continues at coordinate 99,984 of CAVQUQ010000016.1, forward strand.
GCGCGCGGTGCTCGGCGTCGCAGCAAGATCCGTCGTGCGCTGCCGGGGGCGCCGCGCGGTGTGGGGGGAGCCTCGGCTCGAGCCTAGCGAATGACCGACGGTCCTCGGACGAGCGATATTGCCATGACCAATGGCGCCAGCCGGCGGCGCATTCTCCAGGGAGCGGCGGCTTGGTCCGCCATCGCCGCGCTCGCTGACTTCGCATTGACCGCCGAGGCCGCGCTCGGCGGCGAGACGAGCGAGGGCACCGAGCCGTTCGCCCCTGATCTCGTGCGCAAGCTCGCCGAAGAGTTGGCCGGGCGCGAGTTCGCAAAGCCGCACATCGAGGTGCCCGAGCCGTTCAACGCGCTCACGCCGGAGCAATATCACGATATCCGCTTCCGCCCCGAGGCCACGATCTGGCGCGGGGATAACCTCGGCTACGAGGTCAAGCTGCTACCGCTCGGCTGGCTATACGACACGCCCGTGGATCTATGGATCGTCGATGGCGACAAGGCGCGCAAACTCAAGGCCGACGGCACGGTCTTTTCTCTCGGCGCGTCGCTCGAGAAAGGCCCTCAGGAAGCACCCTACGGCCTCTCGGGCTTCGCCATTCAGGGACCCATCAATCGCGCCGAAGTCAACGACGAGTACGTCATCTTCCAAGGCGCGAGCTACTTCAGATCGTTGGGCCGCGGTGAGCAGTTCGGGCTCTCGGCCCGTGGCCTCGCTATCAATACGGCGCGTGCCGGCGGCGAAGAGTTTCCGATCTTCCGTGCCTTCTGGATCGAGCGGCCGGCGCCGGGCGCGACCGAGATCGTCGTCCGTGCGCTTCTCGACAGCGTTTCCACGACCGGCGCCTATCGCTTCAAGGTCCGTCCCGGCCAGATCACCGAGATGGACGTCGATGTCGATCTTTTTCCACGCCGTGAGCTGGTCCACGTCGGCTTTGCGCCCCTGACCAGCATGTACCTGCACGGCTCCGCGAACCAGCGCGTCGACCACGACATTCGCCCATCCGTCCACAACAGCGAGGGGCTCGCGGTCTGGAATGGCATGGGCGAGCGCCTCTGGCGGCCGCTGACAAACCCAAAGACGCTTCAGACCAGCGCCTTTGTCGACAAGAACCCCAAAGGCTTTGGCCTCAGCCAGCGCTCGCGCAGCTTCTCGACCTATGAGGACCTTGAAGCCCGCTTCGACCGCCGCCCGACCGCCTGGGTCGAGCCCACAGGCGGCTGGGGCGACGGCTACATCGAGCTGATCGAAATTCCCGTCACCGAGGAAATCCACGACAACATCGTTGCCTATTGGAAGCCCGCCAACCCGCTCGCGGCGGGCAAGGGCCACCACTTCGAGTACAGGCTTTCCTGGGGAGCCGACGTTCCGGTCGCCTGGACCGGAGCGAAAGTGATGAAGACCCATGTCGCGAACTCTGAATCGGGAGATACAACTCTCTTCGTGATCGATTTCGACGGACCGGCTGTCGCCGAGCTGCGCGAGCTCCCTGCCGCAGATTTGGCGACAAGCCACGGTAAAGTTGCCAACCTTCTCGTGCAGCGTCATCCGGAAATTCAGGGATTGCGAGTACGCTTCGAGCTGCAGAATGGCGGAACCGAGGTCATCGAATTGCGTTTAGGTCTGCGGCTCGCTGGGCAGCTCATCTCTGAAAGCTGGCTCTTTCGATGGACGAAACCATGAGCTCTGACGAGCGCTCTCTGGCTCTCGACGCGGCACCGGTCAAGACGCATGCCCTGCCGTTTTCGGCGCATCACGACGCCAGCGATTCTGCACTCCTGCCGGAAGGCGCTCCTCTCGACATGCCGGAGCAGAGTTTCGCCGCCGGCCCGATGCTGCACCGCCGCTCGAACCCGCGGGCTTGGATTGCGCGCACGGCCGTATTCTTCGGCGCCGCCTTGGCGACCGCAGCCTTCGCGCACGAGCTCTACGGCGTGCTCTCCTTCGTTCAGGTCACACCGATCCAGCTCCTGTTCCTCGTCCTGTCGACGCTGGCATTCGGATGGATCGCGCTCGGCACCCTATCCGCCGCGCTGGGCTTCCTGCCGCTCTTTGCCGGCGAGAACGCCGATACGATTGATCTCCCGGGTGCCGATGGCCCGATCGAAAAACGCACCGCGCTTCTCTTCCCGGTCCACCATGAGGATCCGGCGCGCATTGCCGGCACTATCGGCGCCATCGCCGAGGAGCTCGAAGCGCTCGGCAAGAACACGGCCTTCGATGTCTTCGTGCTTTCCGATACACGCGGCGCCGAGGAAGGCGAAGCGGAGGAAGCCGCCTATGCCGACGTGCGCCGCGCCCTCGCCGGGCAGATCGCCGTCTACTATCGCCGCCGCATCGAGAACACCGCACGCAAGTCGGGAAATCTGAAGGACTGGGTCGAGCGCTTTGGCGGCGCCTACGAGCACTTCGTCATTCTCGACGGCGACAGCATCATGTCCGGCGCGGCGCTCGTCCGCCTTGTCAGAGCCATGGAGAAAAACGCCAAGGCAGGTCTCATCCAGACCGTGCCGCGGCTCACGGGCGGCGTGACGCTCTTGCAGCGTCTGACGCAGTTCGCTTCGAACATTTATGGGCCGCCAGTTGCAGCAGGCCTTGCCTTCTGGCATCGCGACCAGGGGAATTATTGGGGACACAACGCGATCATACGCACGGCCGCGTTTGCATCCGCCGCCGGGCTCCCGAACTTGCCGGGGCGCCCGCCGTTCGGTGGTCATATCCTGAGCCACGACTTCGTCGAGGCCGTCCTCCTGGCGCGTGCCGGCTGGGGCGTCCATATGGCGCCGACGCTCGAGGGCTCATACGAAAGTGCGCCGCCCAGGCTTTCCGATCTCATCGTGCGCGATCGCCGGTGGTCGCAGGGCAACCTGCAGCATTTGGCGATCGTCTCCGCTCCCGGTCTTACGCCTATGGGACGCCTCCACCTCCTCATGGGCGCTTTTGCCTATATCGTCTCGGCGATCTGGGCAGCCTCGCTGGCGGTCGGTGTCGTGCTCGCGCTGCAGGGCCAGCAGATGCTCCCGAGCTACTTCCTCGACAGCAAGACGCTCTTCCCCATCTGGCCGGTGATCGATCCCGGCGCCGCCATGCGCCTCTTCCTCGCGACGATGGCGGTCGTTCTCTTTCCCAAAGCGCTCGGCCTCGCACTCGAGATCAAGCGCGCGAGCCGCGCCCGCGAGCTGTTCGGCACACCGCGCGCTATCGCCGGTGTCGCCATCGAGGCGGTTTTCTCAATGCTGCTCGCCCCGATCCTCATGATGACCCAGACGGCCTCCGTTCTGCAGATCGCCATCGGCCAGGATTCGGGCTGGAAGGCGCAGCGCCGCGACGCGGCGGGTGTCGAGTTCGTGGACGCCCTTTACTTCCACTGGCGTCACGCGCTCGCCGGCACGCTCATGGCGCTGCTCTGCTGGGAAGCCTCTCCCGGGCTCCTCGTCTGGATGGCACCCGTGGTCCTCGGCCTTATCCTGTCGGGGCCGCTGGCCTGGCTCACGGCTCAGCCAGCCGGTCCGGCGCTGTCGGTGTTGCTCTCCACGCCGGTCGATCGCTCGCCAGCCTCGATCCTGCTTCGGGTGCGCCGCCACACCGCGGCCTGGACGGAGCGTCTTGGTGAGCTCGCGCCCGTTCCCGGCCCGAAGCCGGTACCGCAGTTGAGGCGCGCTGCCTGATCAGTCCGCGGTCTTGGCACCCTCCGCGCCGCGCCGGCGGAAAAGCTCGGGGAGGACGTCGCGCGCTCTGACCGGCTCGGCGTCGAGATAGGGCAGGGGACGCGTCACCTCGACGGCCGCAGCTCCGATCCGCGCCGTCAAGGCGCCGTTGAAGGCGCCCTCGCCGAGACGCCTCGACACGCGGCGCAGGAGATCCTGCCCGAGGAATTGACCGAGGAGGTCATCGGTCAGCGCCAGGCCACCCGTGGCGACGATATGGGTCACGACCATCCGCGCCAGCCGAAGGACGCCGATGGTCCCCGGACGGCCGCCATAGAGCCCTGCCAGCACGCGCAGCATGCGCAGGTTCTCGACTGCAACGTAGATCATCGCGATCCAGATGATCGGGCTGATGGCGGTTACGACGCTGACGCGCTTTGCCGACTTGAGGATTGCGCGCCGCGCGGCGAGATCGAGCGGCACGAGGATCTCCCGGTCGGCAAGCTTGAGCAGCTCGCCGGGATCGCGCACGTCGGCCTCATGATCGCGAACCCGCGCCAGCGCCCACTTGACGTCGCTACGTCCGCGAAAGAGGGATCTGAGCCTGCGCACGCTCGCCCGCTCGAGCGCACGGTCTCGCGACGCGACGGCCGCCTCCGCATCCTTGCGCAGGCGCGTCAATCGGCGAAGTCGCAAGAGCCCGACCAGCTCGCGCGCGAGTATCACGAATGCCGCAACGCCTGCCACGCAGAGCAGGCCGAGGGCTGTCCAGCCGATCCAATCTTGTCTCGCGAGAGCTGAAGAGATGAACTGAGCGAAGCTCAAGCTCGCCGCCAGCCCCGCCAATCCCGCCATCGCCGAGACGAGAAGCGTGCCCCAGCCGATCCCGCGCCGCACGCCGCCGCTGAAGCCGCGCCCTGCGCTCGGCTCTTCGATCGGCAAGATCTCATCTTCGAGGTCATCGGCCGCGGCCTCGCCCGGCGGCACGACGATCTTGGGATCGTCCGGCGCGAAGATGCGCGGCTCTCTCATGCCTGCCTGGGCCGTCATTGCAGCCAATCTCCGATCAGAAAATCGAGGGCCCTGTCGAGCCGGATATGGGGTGCGGGGCGGATTTCACCAGCGCGCGTCGGCTCGACGAGGCGAGGCGGGCGGAACCTCGGAAACGACGCCAGCGGACTTGCCCCCCGTTTTGCCTGGTCGAGCGCAGATTTCGGATCGGCGGGGAGATCGCCCGGAAAGAGCGCCACCTCGCGCCGGCCGTCGAACGTCGTCCCGGCCACCGTCTCGCCCGGCATCGGCACGCCGACGATGCATGGCAGCACGCCCTTCCCATCCCGCGCCTCGGCTTCCCGCGTTGCCCTGAGCGACGCCAGCGCCAGAACGCCGACCTCGGCACCGGCTCCTTGGGCGCGTGCACTCGCCCGCTCGGTGAGCAGCTTGAGCAGAGCTTCAAGGCGATCATGACTCGAATGGTGGATGTGATCCGCCTTCGTTGCGGCGAAGAGAAGCCGGTCGATGCGCCGGCCGCCGAGGGCGGCGAGCCAGCTGCTGTTGCCCGGCCTGAACGCCTTGAGCACCGCGGCGAGACCGCGCTCCATCTCGCTCATTGCCTCGGCGCCGCCGTTGCAGGCACCGAGCACGTCGACGAGCACGATCTGCCGGTCGAGCCGCGCGAAGTGGTCGCGAAAGAAAGGCCGCACCACATGCGCGACATAGCTGTCGAACCGGCGCGCCAACATCGCCGCAAGCGAGCCGCGCGGCGGCGCCGCGTCCGCATCGACGGCAAGCGGAAAGAACGTCAGGAGCGGCGAGCCTTCGAGATCTCCCGGCATGAGAAAGCGGCCCGGCCCGATGGTGGCCATCGGCCCGGCCATGCGCGCCGCCTCGAGGTATCGCGTGAAAAGCCGCGCACCCTCGAGCGCCGTCTGCTCGTCTTCCGCCGCATTGGGATCGAGCGCCGCCACGAAAGACAGCAGGTCCTTGGCGAGATGCTTGCGCATCGGCTCACGAGCCAGCCGCAAAGCCTCTGCCGACCACGCCGCATATGTCTCGCCGAGCATGGCGAGGTCGAGCAGCCACTCCCCGGGATAGTCGACGATGTCGACGTTGAGCCGTCCCACGCCGAGCATGCGGCGCAAACGGCTCTTCGGCTCGAAGCTCAAGGCAATCCGCAATTCCGAGATGCGCCGCGTGCTCTCCGGCCACTCCGGCGGCTCGCGCGAGAGCGCCGCGACATGCGCCTCGTAGTCGAAGCGCGGCACCTCGTCGTCAGGCTGTGGCTCGAGATGGCAGGCGAGGATGCGCCCCTCCGCATAGGGAGTGAAGAAGGGCAGGCGTCCCCCCGCAACGAGGTTCCTGATGAGTGCCGTTATGAAGACGGTCTTGCCCGAGCGGGCCAGGCCGGTGACGCCGAGACGCAGTGTCGGCGTGAAGAGATCGGTGACGAAGGAACCGGCACGCGACCAGGCGTCAGCGGCAGCTTCGGAAAGTGGAGGAGCGGTCAAGGGGAGACCTCATGGGCACTCCCTACCTAGGCGCACCGAAGTGCCGCCGCAAGTCTAGCCGCCGCCGTCTCCTGGGGGACAAATCCCGCACTGAAGAACGGACGCGATCAGCCGAAGAAGATGACGAACACGCCGGCGCCGATCACGGTCAGTCCCATGACGACGATGGTCGCGCTTCTCATGAATTCAGCCATTGGTTAGGTCCCGCACATTGACGCAAGTGACTTAGCGTCAACATTAGACAAAACCCATGAACCGGGACTGAATCGAGGCTTCATCCACTGTTCATGTGAAATGTCACGCGAGCGGCGCATGTCTGTCGCCTGAGCGCCACATAAAGGGCGAGGCGTTCACATAATGGGCAAGACTTAGGGCTCGGCGGCGGCCGGCAACGCCGTCCATGCCTTGTCGTGCATCGGAATGGCGAGGTGGCGCGAGCCGAGCTGCTCGTCGGAAATCCACGGCAGCGACTTTTCGAACGTGATCGGCTCCGGCTCCTTGCGCCAGAGCCTGTCCAAGATTTCCGGATGGGCCGGAACCGTCGTCTTGAGCGTCAGCGTGAATTTGTAATCGCCGGCGTCGTCGACGAGCTTCGGCAGCGGATTGCCGATCGGATAGAAGCGGACCGTATCCGAGAAGGTCGTGCGGCCCGCGAGGCTGAGCGGCGCGAAGGCGCGGCTCGTCTCGTCGTCCTTGGCCGGCGGGTCGCCGAGATAGGCGCTGTAGTAGCGCTTGGTCTTGGTCGTGGCGTCGGCGCGCAGGCTCTCGACATTAAGCTCCATCGAGATCACCGTTCCCGTGCGTGCGCCCGCGTTGACGATCGTCAGCGGAATGGCGAATTGCTCGACGTCGCCGCCCTGGTCGCGCGCGTAGTGGATCACCGGCGGCACGTAGACCTCGAGATCGGCCGTCTTCATCACGCTCTCGTAGAAGGAGAGGCCCGGAGAAACCGAGCGCCAGCGCCGAGAGCATCGTCGCCCATTTGCCGCCCCGTCCGCCGATCTCGGCGATGTTCATGGCCGAGCCGTCGCTCGAACCGAAAATGGGCCATCTCGTTGTCATGGAAATTCCCGTCCCGTCTGAAGCGGCCGGAACGGACGACAGCACTGAGGCGGCTTTACGGCTGAAAACTAAGCCTTTCGGCTAGTTGCGGCCCCTTGCTGACTATTGCGGCTCCTTGCGCCGGCTCATGAAGGCGAGGCGCTCGAAGAGGTGCACGTCCTGCTCGTTCTTGAGCAGCGCGCCAGCAAGCGGCGGGATGAGCTTGCGCCCGTCCGTCTCGCGCAGCGTCGCCGGATCGATGTCCTCGTTGAGCAGGAGCTTGAGCCAGTCCAAGAGCTCCGACGTCGACGGCTTCTTCTTCAAGCCCGGCACCTCGCGCAGGTCGTAGAAGATGCGCATCGCCTCCGAGACGAGGCGCCCCTTGAGGCCCGGGAAATGCACCTCGACGATGGCCGCCATGGTCTCGGGATCGGGAAACTTGATGTAGTGGAAGAAGCAGCGGCGCAGGAACGCATCCGGCAGCTCCTTCTCATTGTTCGAGGTGATGATGACGATCGGCCGGTTGCGGGCCGCGACCGTCTCGCCCGTCTCGTAGACGTAGAACTCCATGCGATCGAGCTCCTGCAGGAGGTCGTTCGGGAACTCGATGTCGGCCTTGTCGATCTCGTCGATGAGCAGCACCGGGCGCCGCTCCATCTGGAACGCGTCCCACAGCTTGCCGCGGCGGATGTAGTTGCGGATGTCCTTGACTCGCTCGTCGCCGAGCTGGCCGTCGCGCAGACGCGAGACCGCGTCGTATTCGTAAAGACCCTGCTGGGCCTTGGTCGTCGACTTGATGTGCCACTCGATGATGGGTGCGCCAAGCGCCTCCGCAATCTCGAGCGCGAGCTGGGTTTTGCCCGTGCCCGGCTCGCCTTTGACGAGGAGGGGCCGCTCGAGCGTGATCGCGGCGTTGACGGCGACCTTGAGATCGTCGGTCGCCACATAGCGCCGCGTCCCCTGAAACTTCCCTGCCGCCGTCTCGGTCATCGGTTCTTATGCTCCCTCGATTGGGCGCTGGACATTAGGTCCCGCGACCTGGCCAGCAAGGAACTGCCCCCAAGGGGACCAAAGGGGCTCCCGCTCCGGTTGCAGCCGCCAGTTTTTTGCGGTGCGGGGTAGAGACTCAAACACGCGCCGGCCTATCTCCGGGGCATACCCGCGATCCAGACCCCGGCGGGGGCAAGTCAAGCCCCTGAATTTACTGCGCCGCACACCTAAATCTCGGATTTTCTTAACTCAAGCGGCCACTCACTTCAATAGAGGCCCGCAAACTCGTGTTCATCGCTGTACGCTGTCTAGAGGGAGGGGCAGAGGCGGCAAGAGAGCCTCCGGGAGGCCCATCATGAGCAAGCGAGCACAAAAGAAAACGGCCAAGTCTGCACCGGCAAAGAAGGCGGCGAAGAAGCCAACCCCGAAAGCCGCAGCCCGGCCCAAACAGGCAGTAGCGCCCAAGGTGAAAGCCAAAGCCCAAGACGCGAGCTGTCGGAAAAGCGCGAGACAAGACGCTGACGGTTCGAGCCTCGAGCTCCTCTATCGTACTGCCGCCCGACTACCGGCCGTCCGAGGACGAGCCGTTCATGAACGAGCGTCACCGCCTCTACTTCCGCCAGAAGCTTGTGACCTGGAAGGAAGAAATCATCCGCCAGACGAAAGAAACTCTGGCCGGCCTGCACGAGGATTCGACCCAGCACGCCGATCTTGCCGATCGCGCCACGTCCGAGACGGACCGCGCGCTGGAGCTGCGTGCCCGCGACCGCCAGCGCAAGCTCATCGCCAAGATCGACGCGGCGCTCGCCCGCATCGAGGACGGCACGTACGGCTATTGCGAGGAGACGGGCGAGCCCATCGGGCTGAAGCGCCTCGATGCACGCCCGATTGCGACCCTCTCGGTCGAAGCCCAGGAGCGCCACGAGCGGCGCGAGCGCGTCTATCGCGAGGACTGAGCGGGGCGGCCATCACGGCGCCCGCCGTCTCTGCTCTCCCGCCGAAGCCGCAGACATTGATAGGTTTTCCGCTTCGCCATTGACGCCCGGCCGCGCCGCTCTTTCCTCGGCCACTCGGTTCAGGATGGCGCGCACCGCATCGAGGTCGCGCAGGTGGATGTCGTATTGCGCGTAAGGCATCTCGATGCCGGCACCTCTGAAGGCCTTGAGGATCCTCGTCCTGAGCTCCGTCTCCGCCGCGCCCGGCTCGGCGTGGGCGGCGCGACGCGCATGCAGCGAGAACTCGAGCGCGCTCTGACCGAAGTCGTCGAACGTGACCGAAGGTGCCGGCACGCGCAGAATGAGCGGGCAGTCGCGTGCCACGCCCTCGAGGGCCGCGCGCACCTGATCGGGGTCGGAGCGATAGGACACGCCGACGCGGACGACGAGCGCATCTTCTGCTCCGCGCCGTGCGAAACCCGCCACCGAAGCGAGACCATCTGCAAATCTGGTGAGTGCACGAAACATCAATGCTGTCCTGGCCTTACGCGGCTGACGATCAGATTCTCGTGCGATGCGCAACCCAATTGCGCATCTATTGCTCTCCAGCGCCCTGTCCTTTTGCCCGCGGCATGCGCGAAAAGACGGCTGCCGGCGTCTCGATCGTATCGACATTGCGCTCGCGCCGCTCGCCGATACCCGTCTCGATCACCATGTCGACCGGGCCGCCGGTCATGATCAGGTGCTCCACGTCGTCGCGCCGGATGAGAATGAGGCGGCGACGGCCATCGAGATTGGATTGCTCGACGATGTCGAGGCGCCGCTCAGGTTTCGGTCCGAAGAGCTTGGAAACGGCGTCCATGGGTCCGGCGCCGCTCATATAGGCGCGCACCGCAAATGCGCTCGCGATGACGGCGGCGGCGAGCAAGATCACGATCGCGAGATAGTACGCAACGTCCCACATTTCGGCTAAACGCGGCTCGCGCCGCGATCCTCTTTATCGGCCAACTCTTGTTTCCGTGGTTCGTCCGCATCTTACCCCGCCGCGATGCGATCGAATCTCCGCGCACTCTGAGGCGCGGACCTTCGCCACTCTGAACGCGTGCCGACGTATAGCGCGGAATTCACGCCAATTTAACTCTAATGATCGAAGTGTTGGGGCGTGAGGAATGCCGAGCCCGGGCGCCCAACGCGGCCAAGCCGCAGCCCGGAGGTGGCATTCGAGCCGGCGGCGTTCCTCACGTGTATGTGTAGCGTAGCGTACAGAGTATCCCATGCAGGCGTCCAACGCGCCCTCCCCCGAGAATCAGATAGCTTTCGCGTTCATGAGCGAAAGCGAAATCCGTGAGCCCCAAGTAGCACTTCCGGCTGACCATGCACTCGCCGACGGCGCCGGCGAGAGCGGGGCCATTCCGCTTCTCCTGATCGCCACGCTCACGGGCGCGATCGTGCTCGCGCTCGTCGCCAGCGGCGCCGCCGAGCCGCTGCTGCTGACGCTGCTCGCGACACTTGCCATGTTCGGCGCATTTCTGATCTTCGGCTACCTCGCCGGGCATATCCGTATCGGTGAGCGTGTGCGCGACGACGATCTCGTCAAGGCGCTCGCCGACAGTCACGAGGACGGCATGCTCGTCGCGCGGCTCGACGGCGCCGCCGTCTATGCCAATCACAGCTTCAAGCATCTCGTCGGCATGACCGAGGCTGGCGAGTACAGGAGCCTTAAGTCGGCCTTCGCCGGCGATCCCGACGCCGCCGCCGCTCTCTTCCGCCTGACACGCGCCGCGAGCCGGCGCGAGCCCGGGCGCGAGGAGATCGACATTCCGGCCGCGCCCGGGTCGGCCGCGAGGTGTCTGCGCATCACGCACCGCCCGTGCAGCGTGCCGGGTCAGGAGCGCGATCTCGGCCCGCTGGTGCTCTGGACGGTAGCCGATGTCACCGGCGAGCGCGCCCACCATGTCGCGACCGTGCGCTCTCTCGAAGCATCGCTCGCGCGCTACGATGCCGTCCCTGCCGGCCTCATGTGGACGGACAACCGCGGCGTCATCCGCCATATGAATGCAACGCTCCTGCGCTGGCTCGGACGCGAGCCGCTGGCGCTCGCCGAGCGCGCGCTTCGCCTGCGCGACATCTTTACCCAGCCGGGCGCCGATCTGATCGAGACCGCCGCCGACACGCCTCTGAGCCAGGAAACCGGATTGGACCTCGACGTTGCGGCCGACGAGGGACGCGCCATGCCGATGCGGCTCTTCGCCCGGCGCGAGGCGGCAGGCGGCTTGCTTGTCGCCGCCTACCTGCGCGAGGCCGCAGCCGAGCCCGACGGCGATGCCGCCGAGATCCGCTTCGCGCGCGTCTTCCAGTCGGCACCCTTCGGCATTGCGACCATCGGCGCCGACGGCCGCCTCACCAGCACCAACGCCGCCTTCGCCCGCATGATCCCCGACGGCGCCAACAGCCTCGGCTTGAAGGCCGCCGACGTGCTCTGCCGCTCGGCGGACGCCGAGACGCTCACCGCACTCGAAGCGAGTTTGAAGCAGGCGCTCGCCGGCACCCCGGGCGCGGCCCCGATCGAGATCACCGTCGGCCCGCAGAAGGAGTTCTCGCGCCGCGTCTACGTCAGTCCGCTGACCCAGACCAAGGGCGCGCCCGAGGCGGCGATCCTCTACGTCATCGACGCCACCGAGCAGAAGGCGCTTGAAGCGAAGTTCGCGCAGTCCTCGAAGATGGAGGCGGTCGGCAAGCTCGCGGGCGGCATCGCCCACGACTTCAACAACGTGCTGACCGCCATCATCGGCTTCTCGGACCTCTTGCTCCAGACGCACCGTCCGACGGACCCCGCCTACAAGGACATCAAGAATATCCAGTCCTCCGCCAACCGCGCCCGCTGGCCTCGTCGCCAAGCTGCTCGCCTTCTCGCGCCGCCAGACGCTGCAGACGGAACCGCTCCTCCTCGGCGACGTGCTGACCGACCTCGGCCCGCTGATGAAGCGCTCCATCGGCGAGAAGATCGAGCTCAAGGTCGCGGCCAGCCGCGACCTCTGGTACGTCAAGGCCGACAAGACGCAGCTCGATCAGGTGCTCTTGAACCTCGCCTTCAACGCCCGCGACGCCATGCCCGACGGCGGCACGCTCTCGTTCCGGGCGAGGAACGTCACCGAGCGCGAGGTGCAGAAGCTCGCCCACCACGGC
>CAVQUQ010000017.1:0-155397 GCA_963716835.1 uncultured Alphaproteobacteria bacterium
GATGGCGATACCCTCTGGACCATCCTCTCCGAGCACACCGCCCCACAACGTGTTGTCGAGATCAAGCACGAGACATTTCACATCCATGTTGAGCGCACCGCGAATGTACTTTCCATACATCTCCGCCATCGCGAGCCAGTTCTCCTGCGACACCGGCAGCCGTGCCGTGTAGTAGGTCCGTGGATCTGTCCAACAGGCCGAACCCCGCGTCGCCACCAGGCGTGCATAGTCGATCACATAAGCGTTGGGGTTCCGGGCGGCGATCTGTTGCAGTCCGTTGTTCACGTCCGCTATGAAGGCGTCGATGCCCCGGTCATCGCGGCGGAGCGGATCAAACGTCGCAAACGGAACGACGAGATTCTGCATGAAGAGAGTGCTGCTGCCTGTGGACCCGCTGTAGCTTTCGACGAGGCTTTCACATAGCCCGAGCAGTTCGTCCCGAAAGACTCCGCCGTTCAGCGTCGGACAACACCGAAAACTTCGCGACAGCTTCGGGAATGACTTCCAGGCCGAATGCCACGATTGAAACATCCGGCTGGAAAACTCATAAAGCCCGCTCCCGCCGTTCAGGATTTCCTGACGAAACTGGTTGAAGCCCGGCTGGTAAAGCTCACACCGAATATCGGAGATTGCCAGCTCCGTCTGAAGCAGCGGAATGATGAAGTCCGTCGTATAAGAGGTCAGCAGCGCCACCTTCAGGCTTCGAATCCAGCCCGCCTCGCTGTCGTCGACGGCCGCGAGCAAACGATGGGCGTGGTAGATGTCTTTGAGCGTTCGATGCTCGCGAGCAAAGTGTTTCAATTCTGCATACGTCACAGATATCTTCCCTCTTCGATGAGCTGCATTGAGCGTTGGATGAAGTGTTCGCGTCGGCGACCGCGCACGACAATCCTCCGGATTTCAGGTAGCGCGCAGCGTGCCGTCGCGCAGCAGAGCCGTCTCGACGCGATCGTAATTTCGTTCGGCATTCGCGCGAAGAACTCTGAACGTATATTCGAATTCTTCTTCGCCGTCGAAGACGGTCATGGTTCGGACCTTCTCCTCGAAGAACCGCTTGCGAGCCACCGCGTGGAGTTCCTCGGGAACGTGGAGAATGGTGAAACTGTCTCGAAGTCCGGTGCCGACACCGATAACGAGCCCGTTGTGCTCGGCGATTCTGTAAAAGGGCGAGTAGCTGTCGAAGGCGCCACCCAAATGATGCATCGACGTCAACTGGACGGCCTGCTTGCCCCACGCGGCGACCGGATGCGTGGGATGCAGACTCCGACTCACACCCGGCATTCGACGAAACACTTCCGTGATCAAGCCGACCTGAGATGGGGTTTTTCGCACATCGAAATGCTTTTGTTGTTCGACGTAGTGCGACTGCTTTCCGCGGAATGGGAATGTCGGCATCAGGATCCATCCGTTCGTGCCGACAATCTCCATCAGAATGTTGATGAACGATATCGGCGTCAAGTCCGGAAGCTGTTGGGACAGCTCGTCCATCGAGCTGTGCACCATGACGACCGCGGCTTTGTCAAACCGGCTTGCGATAACAAACTCCGCAGGTCGCTGTCTTTGAGCGTCCGACGGTCCAGGACGCGCTGGACCAGATTCAGGTGGCGGCGAACGCGCCGGTAAACCGGCTCGCACGATCGGCTGTAACGGGTCCGGAATTATTCCACGAATTCGCGCAATCATATCGCCGCCGGCAGGGCTGAACTGACGCGTCTCGGGCGAGCGCGTCGCTGTACGTCAACATTCAGGACATCGAGCAGCAGCGCATCCATGAAAAACTTAGCCGCCCAGTTCAGGTAGTTGAACGGACCGTATCCGCCCCAGAGCGGTTCCGAACCCGCGATTGCGCCGTAGGACTCCGAATTCGCGCCTACATATCCTGCAATTGAGCGAGACCTTGCAACAGAGCTTGTGCGACCTCGGAATAGATTTTCTCGCCGGTGATTCGCCCGAGCCGCAACAGTACCAGCGCGATCTGCGCTTCTCCTGTCAGGCAGCGCCACGACACGGTCGCGCGCCAATTCTCGTCGTAACGTCCCAGGAAGCTTTCCGCGCGTTCGATACAACTCCACGAGCGGATCCACGCACGACGTGGTGGCTCGAATGTAGCGCTCAATGCCGAGCAGCTCGCCAACGCCGGCGAGTCCTTCGACGACATAACCGATCGTGTGCAGCAGAGGTGTTTCACCGTCCGCGAATGCGTTACGGTCGAACCATCCGCTCTGTCGTTGTTGCGACAACGCCCAATCGCAGTTGCGGAGGGCGGCGTCTTTCCAGGCCGGCTCGTTGAGTTCGACGCCTGCCATCGCAAGTCCCCATGCGGCGCGGACGTTATATGTCTGGACAGAACTGGTTGTGAGCATCGAAAGATGTTTTCGCCACGCACCGTCCGGATCCTGAACTGACACAAGCCAGCGGCAGGCCTTCGCGGCTGCTGTGGCATAACGTGGATCGCTAACGGCCTGATATGCGGCGAGCCACCCGAACAACACTTGACCGGTATTGAACACGGCGGGACCGCACTTCGTGCCGAGCATGCCGCCGCGCACGGCGCCCGTCGAAAGCTGGACTTCGGCATCTCCAGTTGGCCATGCGAATTGCGCGTACTCGTGGTTCCAGAAGATTCTTCACGGCACCGTAGTGCAGAAATGTCGGGATGATGTAGCCAGTCGTCTCGGCGTAAGAACCGGCCCAGCCGCGGATCAGGTTGTAGCAGCCGGAAACGCCGCCGTCGCCCGCGTCTGAGCCTCGCAAAGCCATCGATACGCGGCATCGAGATGCTGCGCCAGCTGAAGCGACCGGGGCTTGCTTCTCCACACCGCCTGGCGGCACGCTCGAATGGCAACGCGTGTGTTGGCAACCATAGCGAACTCTCCTTAATAGCGACTGATCTGCTTTCGCTGAAGTAGAACGCGAATTCCACTCCTATCCTTCCGCAGCAACGATTTGTCAGCACTTTCACTGGCAGTCCCGTTGCTTATCTGCACGTATGATTCAAAGTCACGACATTATTTGTTTCAGCAACGATTGGGATAGCGATCCGCTCAGCAAGAAGCACATCATGCTTCGGCCGGCCAGGGACAATCGGGTCCTTGTGGGTCAACTCGATCGGTAATCGAAAACCGACGCGCCCACGTCAACGATCCTCAACGCTTGGCGCGAAACTGTCGTACTTCACTCGAGGGAATCGGCAGGTGCACGAAGGGATTTTTGTGTATTCGCCACTCGCATTCCGTTTTTTCCGGCATGCTCGTCGCTCGCGGTTAATCGCAAGGCGTTGCAAATGGAGTTTGCGGCGCGATTGTCGGAAGCTCGGGTTCAGACAATCCGATCACCTGGACGTTTGCTTCCGGCCTCAGCGGAAGTGGCGGGAATCTCTCGGCGAAGCGAAACTGGTCGTTTACCACTGCGTGGACGAGTTCTCGGATTTACGGGAGGACAGAAAGCGGCGATTCTGGAGATGGAACGTCGGCTCATGGCAAAGTCGGATTACGTGATCGTGTCGTCGGATCGGTTGTATCAAACGAAGCGGCCGTACAACCGAAATACGTTTCTGGTCACCCATGGTGTCGACGTCGCACATTTCCGCAAAGCGTGTTACTCGCAAACGGTGGTTCCCACGGAAATGAAAGCGCTCAAAAAGCCCGTTGTCGGATTCTTCGGCTTGATCGCCGATTGGGTGGACATCGACCTGATCCGGCTTCTCGCGGTATCGCGTCCGGATTGCAGCTTCGCGCTGATCGGCAAAGTCGTAACCGACGTCAGAACCTTTGACGACCTCCCGAACGTTCACCTGCTGGGGCAGAAACCGTATGAGGTACTACCCGGCTATGCGCTAAAAGGCCTTCGACGTCGCAATCCTTCCATTCGTATCCAATGAACTGACGCTGGCTGCAAACCCGCTGAAGCTGCGGGAGTCATTGCTGCGGGCTTGCCGGTGGTATCTTCGGCTATTCCTGAAGCGGAAAGGCTACGGCACTTGATCCGGATTGGCCGGAACAAGCTCGAGTTTCTGGATGAAATGAACGCCGCTTTGAGCAGCGGCCAGAGCGGTCCTCGATTGGAAGTATCTCAACAGATGGATGCCGAATCGTGGGATGAAAAGGTCGAGGAACTGAGCCGGATCGTCAGTGGAAAAAGAGTGGGAGAGGCGGCATAGCGAAACGGTGCTCTACGGGGCCATTGCCGAACAGTTGGAGACATTCCTCGTTCACCAGCAGGAGCGTGGGCACCATTTCCACATGGGCGGCAATCGATGGTGTTTACTCGGCAGAGGTGGACGGACGTCCCGAATTTCACGAACTGTCACCGCCAGAGAATGAGGACGTTCTGCAAGTGACGACCTTGATTGCGGCGCGGGTGATAGGCATGATCGAGCGGTGCGGACTGGAGGACGAAGCAGAGGCGCTTTCGGAAAACGATTCCGGCCTGCGGCCATTTACGCCGCAGCGGCCGCGGCCGGATCGCCGGCGGACCCAATGCCGGAAATCGCGTCGCTTCCTTCGGGGGGGACTACAAGTCGCTTATTGACACCGAAGGTGAAAATGGCATAAAACCCATCGCATTAGATTGCTTTCATGCCGTTTCTCATCATACCTAACGAGGTTCATGCGGAGACAGCCGTAGTATGGGTCGCTGTGATCAACGAACAATTCGACCCGGCAACAGCGGTGCTGACATACGGCCAGCTTCGCCTTCCGCTGAAGGACCAGTGGATTGATTTTTCAACCGCCGACAAAGCTAACCGAATTCGGTATCAGCGTGTAACTCTCACGAAATTGAATCCGAGGACTTCCTATCCTCTTGCCTTCAGCATCAACGGCCAAACGATGCCCTGCCGACGAGCGTGACCACGCTACCGGATAGATTGCCTGTCGCAGGCGAACGGCACCGTTTACAGTCCTCTTAGGGTCCTGCTTTTTCGGCATCGAGGCAAAAACGGCGATGTCGGTAGAACCTATCGGAGCCTGCCACTCGGAGCGAAACCGGACATCAAGATCCTGTGTGGTGACCAAGTCTATCTCGACAACCCTCCCCATCATTTTATCGTCCCCCGAGGACACAACTGGCTACAAACTCGCTCATTCAAGACCTACACCGATACTTGGGGACGTACTGATCGGGCGGTGGCGGGTTCAATGAACTGCTAAAGAGAAACGCGCAACATCTTCAGTTGAACAATGATCATGAGTTCTGGAACAATGCCCCCGATCGCGGTCTAAACGTCCTTGCTTTCACCGCTACCCAGGGCCAGCGCGATATGGCGCGATATCGCCCGCGAGCTCTACAAAGTCTTTCAGACCGAGCCCAGCCCGCCAATACAATTCGAAGTGGGTAGCCTGTCGTTCTGCAACGCCGAAACTCGTTTTTCCCGAGATTCTGCGCCTGGCGATTTCATGCCACCGAATGATTTGATGAGTATTCGCACTGGATCGATAGTCTAAAGGGGCCAGGCGTTCTGATAATCGGACAGCCTTTGTTTGCGAATAAGGGAAGCATCAAGGACTGGGGACTGCCCGACTTCAGACAATATTCCCAGCTCCTCGCTCATCTACTCGGGCTTCGAGACATTCAATCGTGGTCCTAACAGGCGATGTGCATTTTGGACGCGTGGCATTCGCAAACCTGCGACCTGAACTCGGAACGAAACTCTACGAGATTATTTCGTCACCGATGCAACTTGTGCCGTTCGCCAAAGGAAATTATTCACCAGCGCCGCAGGTTTTTGGCTTTGTACAGTCCCTCCACGATTTCTCATCCAGTCGCAACCATTTTCTAACTCTTGAATTCACCGCGCCGAGCACATCGCGAGCTTCGCTGGCAATCAGGTTTTGGCCCATTGTTAGGAATGGGCAGCCTCTGCAATCGCAGCTTGTGACCAAAGAACCTATCGAGCTGTTTTAGGAGACCATTGATGATTTCTATTCGCCAATCTGCCGCCTCCGAATCCAACCCTTCCTTGCGGAGGAATCCAGCCAGTGCCAATGAGACAAACCGGGCCTGGCTGAAGCGAGTGGGAGCCGACCACGGTATTCTGCTGCTAGGCGGCGCGTCCGTGGCGCATTTTCGCGTGCGTACGGCACAGTCACATGCTCGAGCCGACCTTGCACCGAGTTATTGGTCGCTCGCTGGGCTGCTTACGAGCAAGGACTCGTTCCTTTCAGTACCGTTGGAGCTTGGAAGAGACGCCTCGGATATCTCGCTTAAAAATGGCGTGTGCGCATGCAGCCTGGACGATTATGACGATCCCCGACGATTCCCGAATATCGCCGTTTTTTACCTGACTGAGGACAAAAAGACGATACTTGAGCATGCAGTGCGAGTCTCGTTGCAGCGAAGCATCATCGACCTACCGACGCTAATGCTACCTTGGCTTAGCTACATCTGGATCGCCGTAAAGGCCACCAATCCACTAGCCGAAAGCCTAGGACTACCTAGTGCAGCATTTCTCGAAACAGTCTACGGAATCGCGGGTATCGACCTGACACCAGGACTTGCTTCTTCGACTAGTTGTCCAGAGGCTATCTGGCAGGCAGCAAAATGGTGGCACAAGTTTTACGAGGATGAAAGCAAAGCCGCGGTCGCTGGAAACGCAGCACCACATGTACCTAAGGGTGATTATGCGATCCGCCAAGTTGCGGCTTCAGTTGCCTGGCCACCGGAAATGACCGATTGGACTGCAGAGCCCGGAAAAGTGCCATTGAGGGGCTCCCGACGCTCATCCAAGAAGCGGTGATGCCGGCTGAGGCGACAAAGCAACTTGTGATCCAACCTAGAGCATCACACGTTGGAGAATTAACTTCAGTGAATTCCAAACACTTCTGAGGAGGAATGAATGTTGCCTGTAATGATCACGCCGGCTCCATCCGGACAGTCCAGATGCAAGATTTGCATGGAAAACGAATCATCAGGGCTCTCGCGTTCTTCGCGGCAACGGTTGGCGAGTCATGGTGTTCTCCAAGAAAGATGGCTTCAATTGGTCGCTCTCCGGCGATCCGCTCGCCGTTGCCGCTGCGGTTCAGCTTAAGGAGCCACCGAAAGCAACCAGCTCCGGACCAAACGCCAAAAACGGTACCAGTTGGGCCCCCGCAATTTCGATACTCCAGAAGAGGCGACCGATCACCCCTACGCGTTTTTACAGCAGCTCGCCACAGGCTGCTGCGCAGAAGGCTTAACGCACTGAACTCGCCGACCGCAGCATTGCAGTAAACTGTCCCTACTGAAAACCACGTCGGCCTCTCGATTTGTTGGATTTCTGGTCCTTCCTCGGGTTTGATCGACTCGGGGATTCGTTTCTTCGCCGAACGCCGACACTCCGAGGACATTGAAGATCATTGGCTATCCTCTCTGATCCAGGAGACTAGGGCAGCTCGAGTTCCTGGCAGAGCCGGACAAAGGGGATGACTGTAACTTTTCCTGTTTCGAAGTGCCGGCTGCCAAAAGCGAGTCTGATAGAAGCGCGGTATCGGTGTTCTTTCAGCCAAATACTGAATCGCCGATCCGATAATTTTTCACCGGATTTGCACTCGACCGCGAATAGCGGTTTGCGGTTCTTCAGCACCACGAAGTCGACTTCACGCTTTTCGGTATCGCGCAGATAGCGCAACTCCATCGAGTAGCCTTCGGTATCTTCGACCCAGTGGCAGTACTTCAGAAGCTGGGATGCCACCATGTTTTCAAAACGCGGCCCCATCGCTTCAACACTGGACCAATCCCAAAGATACAATTTCTGCGCCTTCTTCACGGCCCTGATGCGCGGCGCTCCATATGGCGCAACCCGGAAACATACATAAAGATTTTCCAGGATTTGTAGCCATCGTTCGGCGGTTTTATGATCGATTCCGAGGTCCTCACGCAGGCTTTTGATCGACAGCGGGGATCCGACTTTTGAGGGGAGCAGTTCGGCAAGATGCTCGACCAGGCTGATCTCATGAACGCGTTCGAGATTGCGAAGGTCTTCCCGGACGACGCGCGAGAGGCGATCTCTCTGCCAAATGCGGTGTTCAAAATCCATCCGGGACAGCAGAGGTTCCGGAAAGCCTCCGAACTTGAGTAGCGCTTCGACGTCGGACACCGCTGGCTTTCGATTCAATTCCCGCAGCGAAAAAGGGTGCAGCCGGAAATATCGATAGCGCCCGGCCAGAGAGTCTCCGCCTTTTCGGTAGAGTCCTGAGCCGGGCCGACCCCGTGACGAGAAACGCCACGCCGCGATTTCTCCGTATCATAAATCCCTTTGAAGAAGCGTTTCTCCACCGCGCGTATTTGTGGATCTCGTCGAAAAGAACCAAGGGCTCTTCGGGAGGAAGTTCTGCCATCCTCAATCGCGGTGGCACCGCAGGATGATCCCAGTTCAAATATGCCGGATGAGTTTCATCCGCGTCTTTCCCCAGAAAGCCCAGCGCGAATGCGGGTTCCGCTCGCTGCCGCGGCCCGCCGACGAAAACCATCTTGCGATTCAGGGCTTTGGCGACCGGAATTTCGAGATAGCGGTGAAGCTTCATAAAGTGGATTATAGTCCACTTTACACGTGACTAAAGTGGACAACCGTCCACTTTACACCCTGGCCGCAAACCCGCTCAAGCTCCGGGAAGACATTGCGGCGGGCTTGCCGGTGTGTTTTCGGCTATTCCTGAAGCGGGAATACTTACGGCACTTGATCGTCAGTGGAAAGAGTGGGAGAGGCGGCTTAGCCATCAGCCATTCCGCAATCCGCAACCTTCATTATCCTTTTGCAATTTTCCCTATAGTGTGCCATGCGCGGACACGGTATCCACATGCGAACACCATCTATAGGGAAAACTGCAAAATGATGGTGTCCCTGCGGATTGCGGAATGGCTGATAGCTGAGCCGCGCCCACAAATACTTGAGTCAAGGTGATTTAAGTACCCGCCTAAGGTCTTCCTACTAATAGCAACCTAGAGATAACTAAGGTTGATTACCCTATCCACGTAAGTCGCATCCCCAATATCGACCCCAGCCACACCCCGATATAGTTGCCTCTACATTTATAACCACAGGAGCGCTGTGTCCCGTTTGATTCCCTCAAGCAGCACACAGTTTTATAAATCCCCGCTAATTTGTCACGTTCGTTTCGTTCCTGACCTGGTTTCCGATTCTTGTGCTCTGTACTACTTTTTTCGAGGTCAGACCCAAGTGTCCCAGAAGATCAGTAGGATCATTCCCCTCGGCATTATTTCGATTGCGATGTTCGCCATCGCGAGCAATCTTATTTTCGCGTACACTCCTCGTTAATACCCAGTCCACCTGACGCGGTGGGCCTGGCTCGTGCGCTCGTCTGACTTGCTGTCATGCGTGAGCCTCCACTCCGAGTAGCTCACCCCCGTAGTTAATCTTCGCACATGCGAGGGGTCAGGGCCAGCGTCGAATTCCCAGTGATTTCCGGCCTCCCCGACGGGGAATGGGACGCAGGAAACGCCCCTTTTGCGCCGCGAGAGCAAGTGCTAAGCACGCGCCCATGACCGATACCTCGCTGATCCGCAACTTTTCCATCATCGCCCACATCGACCACGGGAAATCGACGCTCTCCGACAGGCTGATCCAGCTCTGCGGCAACGTCACCGACCGCGAGATGAAGGACCAGATCCTCAATTCGATGGATATCGAGCGCGAGCGCGGCATCACGATCAAGGCGCAGACGGTGCGCCTCGACTACAGGTACAAGGACGGCAAGACCTATCAGCTCAACCTCATGGACACGCCGGGGCATGTGGACTTCGCCTACGAGGTCTCGCGGTCGCTTGCCGCCTGCGAGGGCGCGATCCTGGTCGTCGATGCCAGCCAGGGCGTGGAAGCCCAGACGCTCGCCAACGTCTATCAGGCGCTCGACAACAACCTCGAGATCCTGCCCGTTCTGAACAAGATCGATCTGCCGTCGGCGGATGCCGACCGCGTCAAGCAGCAGATCGAGGACGTGATCGGGATCGACGCCTCGGACGCGGTGCCGATCTCGGCCAAGACCGGCCTCAACGTGGCAGCGGTGCTGGAAGCGATCGTCGAGCGCCTGCCGCCGCCCACGGGCGACGCCAACAAGCCGCTGAAGGCGATGCTCGTCGACAGCTGGTACGACGCCTATCTCGGCGTCGTCGTGCTGGTGCGCATCATCGAGGGGGTTCTGAAGCGCGGCCAGAAGGTCAAGATGATGGGACGGGGGGCAGCTACCAGGTGGAGCGCGTCGGCATCTTCCGGCCCAAGCAGGAGATGCTGGCCGAGCTCGGACCCGGCGAGGTCGGCTTCTTCACTGCCGCCATCAAGGAGGTGGCGGATACGCGCGTCGGCGACACGGTGACGGACGAGAAGAATCCGACGGCCGAGGCGCTGCCGGGCTTCAAGCCGGCGCAGCCGGTGGTGTTCTGCGGCCTGTTTCCCGTCGACGCGGCGGACTTCGCGGATCTGCGCGACGCGATGGCGAAGCTCCGGCTCAACGACGCCAGCTTCTCCTTCGAGATGGAGACATCGGCGGCGCTGGGCTTCGGCTTCCGCTGCGGCTTCCTCGGCCTCCTGCATCTCGAGATCATCACCGAGCGCTTAAGCGCGAGTTCAATCTCGACCTGATCACGACGGCGCCGTCGGTCATCTATCATCTGCTATCTGACCGACGGCTCGATGATCGAGATGCACAATCCGGCCGACATGCCGGACACGGTGCGCATCGATCACATCGAGGAGCCGTGGATCGAGGCGACCATCCTGGTGCCGGACGAGTATCTCGGCTCCGTGCTCAAGCTCTGCCAGGACCGGCGCGGCCGGCAGAAGCAGCTCACGTATGTGGGCAACCGCGCCATGCTGATCTACGAGCTGCCGCTCAACGAAGTCGTGTTCGACTTCTACGACCGCCTGAAATCGGTCTCGCGCGGCTACGCCTCGTTCGACTATCACATCAAGGGCTACGAGGAGGGCGACCTCGTCAAGCTGTCGATCCTGGTCAACGGCGAGCCGGTCGATGCGCTGTCGATGATCGTGCACCGCACACGGGCCGAAGCGCGCGGGCGCGCCATGTGCGAGAAGCTCAAGGACCTGATCCGGCCGCACCTGTTCCAGATCCCGATCCAGGCGGCGATCGGCGCCAAGGTGATCGCGCGCGAGACGATCAGCGCGCTGCGCAAGGACGTGATCGCCAAGTGCTACGGCGGCGACATCACGAGAAAGCGCAAGCTGCTCGGACAAGCAGAAGAAGGGCAAGAAGAAGATGCGGGAGTTCGGCCAGGTCGAGATCCCGCAGGAGGCCTTCATCGCCGCGCTCAAGATGGACGAGAATTGAGGTTTGCCGGAGTAGGGGGAGTTGCAAGTGGGCGGGCTTTTTTCGATCATTCGTATTTTGTTGCGTCCAGTGGGATTTATCGGAACAGGCTTCTTTATCGCGTTCGTCGGTTTATCATGGATTATTCAGCAGAACAGGCATGAGCCGGTATTGTCGGCGCCAGAGTTGCCAGAATTGGGTCACCTTGAGACCGTGCAGGGCGTGATAAGCGGCGTCTCGCTGCCAAAGGACAAGCTTGCCGTGGATGCCATTGCCATTGAAGTTAAACGGAACTCGGGCATCTCGCTCAGCCTTAACGTGCCTGACAGCATTCTGAAGAAGATCGCGTACCAGGAGCTCAAAGGTAACCCCATCACCTTGCGCGTCGACGAAAAGGAGAGGGTCTACGAGGTTCGTTCCGGCGACCAGATTTTATACGGCTATGATGAAGCGGTGGCACGACATCGTGCAGACGTGGAGCGACATAGCGCCAAAATTGAGCAAGCTTTGGCTGCTTCGGAGAGGCTGAGAGTATATGGCTTCGTTCTTTTGCTTTTTGGTGTTGTTCAGTTTGGCGCGGGGATAGTTTGGTGGCGCCGCCGTGGCGTGCCTTAAGTTGCAGCCAAAGGAGTCCTTGGCGTCTAACACTTCAACTCTGGGCGGCCTTCATCGCTGCGCTCAAGATAGATGAGAATTGAAAAGGATCTGTTTCAGCCTTTGAGCGTTGCCCGGTTACTGCAAGAGCTTCAATAGGGCCTGCCCCTCGCTTGTCTCAAGCTCCTTGAGATCGAGTGTTCCGTCGTCATCGGGAGTAGCAGGTTTGAACCTGCCTTCGACAAGGTCGAGGTACTCCTGCTTTGTAAGCGTGCCCTTCGTCTTCCAAAACATGAAGCGACCGGTCGGCACTAGTTGATCAACGACGCTTGCACGTCCCCCCAGCTCCTCGTTTGTGAGGATACCGTTGTGGTCGCCGTCGATCTTAACAATCACAGTGGCAGCTGCGAATTTTGCCTCAGTGAGATTGATAGTGCCGTCTTTGCCCGTGTCGATCGTCGCCATCGCGTCTGCAGCGCTGAGCTGCGCCAATGCAGATGAGACTTCGAGCGCAATTGCGAAACTTCCGCTGAGTACCGCGATTGCTGCACATCTTTTGAGCGTATCAGCCTTCATGATACCGTTTCCTCTCTCTTTGCACTTATCTCCGCGCCTGCGGCTGCCCGGCTTAAGCGCGGGCATGCCTCAGTTCGTCGGAATTTTCGGAGGAATAGTCAGTAGCTCCAGAAGCGATTGGCCGGGCATTGTTTTCAGGGCTTTGCGTGTCGCAAATCCCGCCGCTCTCGGCGCTTACAGCTTTGAATCGGCCCTCAACGATGGCGAGATACTGATCCTTGTTAAGCTTGCGCTCTTTTTTCCAAAAGTAGAACTGGTGACCCAGGCAAGGCGTAATGTCGTCCAAAAGCGTCACTCGCCCACCCAGCTCAGTGTTGTTGACGACGCCATCATGATTGAGATCTATTTTGTCGAAGACATCGGCTGCCGCAGCCCTGGCCTCACCGAGGCTGATGGTCCCGTCGCCGTCGGTGTCGACCATCTTGGACATATCAGCCGTTGCTTGCTGCGCCAGCACAGTAGGGCCGGCCAGCAGATAAAGAGAGCCTAATGCGAGCATCAGGCTCGCTACATGTCTCCGGAAAATGCCTTCAATCATGATACGTTTCCTCTCGTTCCCACGCTCCGATTTCCCATCCCCTTGCCTCTTCTGATTTCGTGGGTCTGTTCGATTTTCCACACGCTCTTCGGCGGGCGCTTCGCTCAAAATAGGCCGCTCCCTTTGCGGGGGGTTGAGCAGGATCAAGCTACCGATAAACAGAGGCACACGATCGTGTTACCGGCCGTCAGCAAGGTCGCGGAGTTAGGGGAGAAGCTATGCACTCAGTCGAGCAATAGGGCTCGTCGCTTTCGTCGCATCGCTGGCTGCTGGCTCGGGCGCGCAAGCCGATCCCATGCTGGCGGATTTTGCGTATCCGCATCCGGTCAAGCAGTACGAGTTCACGTCGCAGGGCCAGAAGCTCACGATGGCCTACATGGACGTCGCGGCGGCGGGCCCGAACGGCAAGACGATCGTGATGCTCGACGGCAAGAGCTTCTGCGGCGCAACGTGGGAGCGAACAATCGCCGCGCTCAAGATGGATGAGAATTGAAAAAGGGCGGCCGAGGTGGCCGCCCTTTCCGTCTCTCAACGGTGATCGTCTCGCCAATCGCCGCGTCGATCATCTCGCCGGTCATCTCGCCAGTCGCGGCGATCTTCGCGTCTGTCTTCGCGCCGATCCTCGCGCCGCTCGTGACGGCGCCAATGGCTAGGCGGCGGCCCCATGCCGATCGGTGCGCGATAGCTGGCCCGCCACCATCCAGGAACGCGCCTGCCTGGCGGCGGGGCATGCCAGCCCACCCGCGGGCGGACATGGAAAGCGAACCAGCGTGCGCGATCGGCGTACCAGGGCCGCCCGACGTAATAGCGGTTCCAATAATCCGACGCCACGAAGGCGACGATCGGAATCCGGTATGCAGCTGCACCGACATCGGGCAGAGGGACGAACTCGCCACGGTCCTCGAATGCGAGATACTCGCTATAGACCCAGCCGCGATTGCCGGCCCAAACGACGTCGCACCAGGATTCGTCGTCGAGACACCCCATGATGTCGACCGGATCGCCATCCGGAATTACGCCGACGCTTGGAAAATCCGTATCCGGCCCGGTCCTCACGTTGACGTTGGCCATGGAGTAACCAGGTGCCGCGTGCGCGCCGGCAATACCCAACAGGGTCAAGCTCGCTACAGCCCCAATCAGTCTCAGTAACTTCATGAGAACTCCCATCTCAGAACGAGTGAACGGAATTCACTCAGCATTGACCCGATACCGGCCCCGTGATCCATTTACGTTCAGATCTTTGGCACCGAGATACGGAAAGAACGTGGCGGGACAGGAAGTTCCGTCGTCAGTTGACGGTGCGTGGGGCTCAGCGACCAACAGTCGCCATCATGACCGGCTGATAACGGTCGCCGGCCGCCGCACCGGGCGGGAAGGTGGTATCGATCGCGGCGAGCTCTGCGGCTGTCAGCGTGACGTCGGCCGCGCCTGCGTTCTCCTCGAGGTACTTGCGCCGCTTCGTGCCGAAGAGCGGGACGAGATGATCGTCCTGGGCGAGCAGCCAGGCCAACGCGAGCTCCGACGGTGCGATGCGCTTGGCGGCTGCCATCTCGCGCACCTTGTCGACGAGGGCGAAATTCTTGGCGAAGTTCTCGCCCATGAAACGCGGGCTCGAGCGGCGATAGTCGGTGGGTTCGAAATCGTCGGGGCTTTTGATGGCGCCGGTCAGGAAGCCGCGGCCGAGCGGGCTGTAGGCGACGAAGCCGATGCCGAGCCTGCGGCAGGCGTCGAGCACGCCGTTCTCCGGATCGCGCGTCCAAAGCGAGTATTCGCTCTGCACCGCGGTGATAGGATGGACTTTCGCGGCGCGCTCGATGGTTTGGGGCGAGGTTTCGCTCAAGCCCAGGTAGCGCACCTTTCCGGCCCGCACGAGATCAGCCATGGCGCCGACCGTGTCCTCGATCGGCGTCGAAGGATCGACACGATGCTGATAGTAGAGATCGATATGATCGACACCGAGGCGGGCGAGGCTGCCTTCGACGGATTTCGTCACATACTCGGGCCGGCCGCTCACGCCGCGCGCGGCAGGATTATTTGGATCGCGGACGATGCCGAACTTGGTGGCGAGAAAGACGCGGTCGCGCTTGCCCTTGATGGTGCGCCCCACCAGCTCCTCGTTTGTGTGGGGTCCATATGCATCCGCGGTGTCGAGGAACGTGATGCCGAGCTCGAGGGCGCGATGGATGGTGGCAATGGACTCCGCGTCGTCGCGGTTGCCGTAGAATTCGCTCATGCCCATGCAGCCGAGCGCCAAGGCGGATACTTCCGGGCCCTTGGGTCCGAGGCGGCGGGTTTTCATCGGATTGGCTCCGTGTCTTAGGATGTGGGAGGTCAATTCCCATATGGGATGCGGCCGGGCCCTTGTCAGGCGAGGTGCGCGATGGTGTCGCGCCGATCTGCTGAAGGTGTTGGGACAACGAGAAGCCTTGATATGCCACGTCAGCCTAGTTGCATCGATCGCGTTCGGTTTTCTCGTGCTTGGCTCTCGTCCCGCCACCGCCGATCCGATGCTCGCGGATTTCGCGTATCCCCATCCCGTCAAGCAGTACGAGTTCGCGTCGCAGGGCCAGAAGCTCGCGATGGCCTACATGGATGTCGCGCCGGCAAGCCCGAACGGCAAGGCGATCGTGCTGCTGCACGGCAAGAACTTCTGCGGGGCGACGTGGGAGGGGGCGATCCCCGCGCTCGCCGGACGCCGGCTACCGCGTGATCGTCCCCGATCAGATCGGCTTCTGCAAATCGTCGAAGCCCGCCGCGTACCAGTTCAGCCTGCATCAGCTGGCGGCCAATACGCACGCGCTGCTCGCCTCGCTCGGAGTCGAGAAGCCGATCGTCATGGGGCACTCGATGGGCGGCATGCTCGCGATGCGCTATGCGCTGAGCTTTCAGGAGGACGTGAGTGCGCTCGTGCTCGTCAACCCGATCGGGCTCGAGGACTGGAGCGCCAAGGGCGTGCCGGCGCGCACCGTGGACGAGCTGTTCGAAGCCGAGAAGAAGACCGACGCAGCGAAGATCAAGGCTTACCAGCTCAAGACCTACTACGGCGGAGAATGGAAGCCGGAGTACGATCGCTGGGTCGATATGCTGGCCTCCATGTACGGCGGCGAAGGCGGCGAGGCTGTCGCGTGGAACCAAGCGCTGACCTCCGACATGGTATTCTCGCAGCCGGTCGTGCACGAGATCGCGCGCATCAAGATGCCGACGGTGCTCCTCATCGGCGAGAAGGATACGACCGCCATCGGCAAGGATCGCGCGCCGCCCGAGCTCGCCAAGAAACTCGGCAACTATCCTCTGCTGGCGCGGGACGTGGCCGGCAGGATCGAGGGCGCGAGGCTCGTCACCTTCCCGGGGCTCGGGCATTCGCCCCAAGTCCAGGACCCGGCGCAGTTCAACGCGGCCCTGCTCAAGGCACTGGAAGGCCTTTAGACCGCGCTTGAACGCGCTTTCCGAGGCGCCATATCAGGCCCCATGATCCAGGAGGGAGATTCATGTCAGACCGCTTGAGCCCGCCCGAGGCCCTGATCTACGCGATGGTCGCGGTCTCGGCCGCCGACCGAAAAATCACGGCCGACGAGATCTCGCGCATCGGCTCGATCGTGCGCGAGCTGCCGCCATTCCACAAATACAACGGCGACTGGCTGTCGGGGACGGCGCAGGAATGCGGCAAGCTGCTCAGCAAGCCGCAGGGCTTCGAGAAGGTGCTCGACGTGATCAAGAACAGCCTGCCGCCTCATCTCTACGAGACGGCCTATGTGCTCGCGGCCGAGATCGCGGCGTCCGATCTCGAGCAACACGACGAGGAAGCGCGCTTCCTGGCCATGCTGGCGGCGACGCTCGGTCTCGACAGGCTCACGTGCGCCGCGCTCGAGCGGGCGGCGAAGGCTCGCCACCAGAAGGTGTGACGGCATTCTCAAGCTTGTTGCAGAAGGCGGTGATCGCGTCCGCGGCGGCGGCGAGATTGGCCGCGTGCGTGTGCGGCCGCCGCGGCTTCAGGTCGTGATCGCCATCGGGCAGCCACTCAACGCGGATCGAAGGTGAGAGCGTGTAGCTGGCGACCTCGCCTCGCGTCCCGAACGGGTCGCGCTCGCCTTGGACGATCAGCGCGGGGCAGGCGAGGGTTTCGAGGTGGCTCGTGCGGAGCTTGTCGGGCTTGCCCGGCGGGTGGAACGGATAGCCGAGGCAGACGAGGCCGGCGATCGGGCCCTCGCCGTGCAATGCGCCCGCGACGAGGCTTGCGACGCGGCCGCCCATCGACTTGCCGCCGATCACGAGGCGTTGGCCATTTTTCAGCGATGCGGCGAGGTGCCTGACGATCCCGACGTACTCGGGGATGAGAAGCTCGGCCTTGGGCGGCGGCTTGCGCGCGCCCTCGCGGCGCGCGGCCATGTAGGCAAATTCGAAGCGCGAGACCCGGAGTCCGCGCTCGGCCAGGAGTCCTGAAATTTCTTCCATGAACGGGCTGGTCATGGGCGCGCCCGCGCCATGGGCGAGCACGATGTGGCAAACGGCGTTCGCCGGGCCGCTGTAAAGGATCTTGGGTGTCACGTTTGTTTGCCTGTGTTTTCGGGCTTTGCCCTTGTCACCCGGATGCCCGTTTTGCCCTTCAAAGAACTTCCGAAAAGGCATTGATGGTCGCAATTTGGCCCCGCGACGGGTTAGGATGCGGCAAATTGATTTGCTGCGGGGACCCATGCAGTTCACCCGAAGCGTAGCCCTGTTGACAATTGTGTCTATGCCATTGGCTCTCGCGTCCGCGTGGGCCGAAGAGGCAGCGCGCTCGTGGCAGGGCCCCGCGTCGGCAACCGCAGAGGCCGCGGCCGCAAAGGCCGGCGCCAATGCTGCCAGCAGTACCAATGCTGCAGCGGCGCCAGCCAAGGCCTCCGGGCCGGCCGCCGCTCCTTCCGCCAACACGCCATTCCCGGTCGCCGCGCCCGTGGTGCCGCCGACGCCGGTGCCGGCGAAAAAGCCGGAATCAGCTCCTCCCGCGGCTGCTCCGGTGACGGCGGCTGCCGCCGAGGTGCCGACGCCCGCGCCGCCTGCCGCGTCTGCCGTCGCCGACCCCGCGGGGAAATCCGGCGAGGCTGCGCCCAAGACCGATCCGGCATCCGCCAAGGACGCTAAGGACGCCAAGGGCAAGAAGCCGACGCCGGCCAAGGAGCTGTTCGGGGCCGCGAAGACACCGGCAGAGCTCGCCTCGCGCGCCATCGGCTGGTACGCCAAGGGCTGCCTGTCGGGCGCCAAGGCGCTGCCGATCGACGGCCCCGCCTGGCAGATCATGCGGCTCTCGCGCAACCGCATGTGGGGCCATCCCACCCTGATCTCGCTCGTCGAGCGGCTGGCGACCGAATCCAAGGAGAAGGACGGCTGGCCGGGGCTGCTCGTCGGCGACATCGCGCAGCCGCGCGGCGGCCCGATGACGTCGGGACATGCGAGCCATCAGGTCGGGCTCGATGCCGACGTGTGGCTGACGCGCATGCCCGACCGGCGCCTCACCGATAAGGAGCGCGAGGATATCTCGGCCACCTCGATGCTGGCGGCGGACGACATATCCGTCGACCCCAAGGTCTTCGGCGAGGGCCAGGTGAAGCTCATCAAGCGCGCCGCCTCCTATCGCCAAGTCGAGCGCGTGCTCGTGCATCCAGCGATCAAGAAGGCGCTTTGCGCGGCGGCCGGCACGGATCGCGGCTGGCTCGCCAAGGTGCGGCCTTACTGGGGCCACTACTACCACATGCACATCCGCATCGGCTGTCCGAGCGGCTCGACCAACTGCAAGTCGCAGCCGCCGCCGCCCGGCGACGACGGATGCGGCGCCGAGCTTGCCGACTGGATCAAGAAGATCACGCCCAAGAAGACAGTCGAGAAGAAGCCTGAGCCCAAGAACGACAAGCCGATCGAGAGAAAGAAAGAGATCACGCTCGCGGACCTTCCGGCCGAATGCCGGACCGTGCTCGCCGCGGGCGAGCCGAAGCCTGCGTCATCGGCCGTGGCCGCGGCCAAGGACGCGCCGAAGCCGGCTGTCAGCACCCCGGCCAAGAAGACGGCGGCAAAGAGCTCGGCCGCCAAAAAGACCCCCGTCCCGGAATAAACTTACCCTTCAATTGCAGGCCATGCGCGCCGCGCGAGCGGGCGGAGCGGCGCGCGTAAGGACTTCGGTAACCGCTTCTTCAGTACCGTGATGTACAGCAATGGCGTTGGCGCGACCTGCGGGGCAGGGAGCGCAGGCCGGTCTTAGGGGGGCCGGCCAGCCACGTGTGTCAGTATGCGAAGGATAAGAAAATGGAGTTCCTTGAAAAACTCTTCAG
Organism: uncultured Alphaproteobacteria bacterium; assembly: GCA_963716835.1. Taxonomy (GTDB): domain Bacteria; phylum Pseudomonadota; class Alphaproteobacteria; order Rhizobiales; family Hyphomicrobiaceae; genus Hyphomicrobium_C. Next base: position 19,269 of record CAVQUQ010000017.1, read on the forward strand.
CGTGTTTTCATCCGACACGAAAAAGAAGGGCGACAAACGCTCGTATAAGGGCGACGAAGCGCAGCGCTCGACGGTTCGCAAACGCCAGCGGATGACGGACGGCTTCATCTGGTCCGAGAGCATGCTGAAGCCGCGTGCGTGCACGATCAAGGACATGTCGGCGCTCGGCGCGCAGGTCGACATCTGGAACGACGAGATCAAGGCCTCGCTGCTGCAGGGCACGTCTGAAGCTCTACTCATCTTCCGACCAGCAAGAGGTCGACTGCCGGATGACGTGGCGCAAAGGCAATTCGGCCGGCCTCCGCTTCACCAGCGGCTTTCACGCGCCGACACGCAAGTATGCCTGACAGACGGCGCTGTGCCCGTCATTGCGGGCGCTCGCCGTCAGGCGCCGAGAAATACGGCGCGGATATACTCGCGGTAGAGCAGCACCTGGCGCGGCAGCGCGGCCTTGTCGTGCGTGACCTTCGACAGGATGATGCCGCCGTCGGCGATCACGGACAGCATGTCGGCGAGATCGTCGAGGTCGACGGCGATGCGCGGCGGATAGCGCTCGGCAATGAGATCCAGGCGCTGGCGAAAGCGGCGGCGCCAGGCGAGCACGGCGGCGGCGTTGAGATCGCGCACGTCCTTGTCGAACAGGCGCTCCTGATAGCAGATCGCCGCGATCAGACATCCGGGGTGACCACCGGGCAGATCGGCCAATAGCTCCGACAGCATCTTGAGGCCGACGAGGAAGCCGTGCAGCGGGTCCTCGTTGAGCTCGTCGGCGCGGCGGAAGAGATCGTCGAAGAGCGTGTCCTCGCGCTCGATGTAGCGGACAAGGAGCGCCTTCGCGAGCTCGCCCTTGTCCTTGAAGTGATAGAAGAAGCCGCTCTTCGTGATGCCGACGGCGGCGATCAGCTCCTCGATCGATGTGCCGGCGAAATCCCTTCTCGAGCACGGCGGCCTCGGCGACATCGAGGATGCGGTCGCGCGTGTCACCGACCTTTCGATTTTGGGTCTCCAGCATGATGTCGCTCTCGGGTGACCGTGCCCATGCACTGTACCACGGGTACAGTTGATGCGTTCCGGGGGCGCCAACGCAACCCGGAACGCGGCTGCGCCTATCATCTATGCTGCTGATTTTTCAGCAAAAGGCTTTTTCCTCCTGAGGTAAACCGCAAGTCGTCTAGAAGGAAAAGGCCGCCATCGGCATGTTCCGCGCCAAGCGCACCCCCGCGCATGACATCAGGAGAATGCACGATGGCGAAATCCATAGAACCCAAGTACCGCGACCGGCTCCCGCAGATGAACGGGCAATTGTTTCTGGCCGACGGCGGCCTCGAGACGACGCTCATTTTCAACGAGGGCTGGGAGCTGCCATGCTTTGCGGCTTTCCCCTTGCTCGAGAGCGAGAAGGGGCGAAACGCGATCCGGAACTACTACGACCGCTACATTCCGCTGGCTCTCGAGCACGGCATGGGATTCGTCCTCGACGGCCCGACGTGGCGCGCCAATCCGGATTGGGCGGCAAAGATCGGCTACGACCGCAATCGTCTGGCGAAAATCAACCACGACTCGATCGCGTTCCAGGCGGAGCTTCGCGACCGCTACGAGACGGCGCGCTCGCCGATCGTCGTGAGCGGCGTCGTAGGCCCGCGGGGCGACGGCTATGATCCCGGCCAGGTGATGAGCGTCGACGAGGCGCAGGCCTATCACGCGTGGCAGGTCGACATCTTCCGCGATGCCGGCGCCGACTACGTCTCGGCCTACACGCTGTCATACGTGAACGAAGCGCTCGGTTTCGCGCTCGCGTCAGAGGCCGCGGCCATGCCGTACGTCGTCTCGTTCACGGTCGAGACTGATGGGCGTCTGGCGACAGGCGAGGGGCTCGGCAGAGGCGATCGCTGCCGTGGACGGGGCAACCCGGCACGGGCCGGCCTACTACATGATCAACTGCGCACACCCGACGCATTTCGATCATGTGCTCGACGGGCATGCCGCCTGGATGCAGCGCGTCAAAGGCCTGCGCGCGAACTCGTCGAAGAAGAGCCACGCCGAGCTCGACAACTCGCCCGAGCTCGACGCCGGCAACCCCGAGGAGCTCGGCCAGCAGTATCACGAGCTCCTGAGCCGCTTCCCGCACATCAACGTGCTCGGCGGGTGCTGCGGCACCGACCATCGGCATGTCGGGTGCATCAGCTCGGCGTGCCGAAAGGCGGCGTAGTCGCCGCCATATCCGTGGCCCTCATTCTGAGTTTGTCGAAGGATGAGGGTCAGAATGCGCCAGGCTTCCTCACGGTTCGACAAGCTCACCATGAGGAAGATCTGTTCGGGCAGTGGCGCAACGGGAAATGCGCTAGAGCACGGCTCCGGGCCGCACCGGCGGGTGGCCAAAGGGACGCATCGGCTCGGTGTAGACCTTGGCAGCCGGCACGGAGACGATTTCCTTCTCGGGCCATCTCAAAGCCGAGAGCTTGCCGCCGAAGCAGCAACCGGTGTCGATGCAGATCGTCCTGTTGATCCATTCGGCGTCGGGCACAGGCGTGTGGCCGTAGACGATGGCGGTGGCGCCCGTGTACTCGGCGGCCCAGTGATAGCGGACGGGGAGACCGAACTCGTCGGCTTCGCCCGACGTCTCGCCGTAAAGGCAGAAGCGCCGCATCTCGCCCGACGTCGCGCCCCAGCATGTCATCCTTGATGCCGGCATGGGCGACGGCGAGGCGGCCGTCCTCGAGCCATACATGGCTCGGCAAGGCGGACAGGAATCCTTTCACGCGATCGCGAAATTCCCGGCTTTCACCTTCGAACTGCGCGGCGGTGCGGTCGAGCCCGTGGCTCATCTTCACCTGGCGGCCATCGAGCCAGCGCAGGAACTTGACGTCGTGATTGCCCGGGCACGGCGAGGGCATGGCCGGCTTCGGCCAGCGCCATGACAATGCGCAGCACGTCGGGTGAGCGCGGCCCGCGATCGACGAGGTCGCCGACAAAGAGGAGGCGCCGTCCCAGCGGGGCTGCGGTCTCGATACGGCGTCCACGCTCCGCCGCGTGGCGAACCAGATAGCCGAGCTTGGCAAGCAGCTCCTCGAGCTCATCGGCGCAGCCGTGAACGTCGCCGACGATATCGAAAGGCCCCTTGAGCCCTCTCATGTCGGGGCTCGGCGGCTCAGTTGTTTGGGTGGGCGTCGTCATGAGTGAGGAAATAGCGCGCACGGTTGTTAATCCCGCGCGTCCGTTAGGCCATGATGAAGTCCTCGACAGGGCGTCTCGGCTTCGGAACATCGGTGACAAATCGGCGCAGATGCTCGAGCCCGCGCGGCGCAGGGCCGCCGTAGGCCCAGTCCAGAAGCTCGACGGTGTGGACGATCGGCAAGTCCAGGTCGCCGCGCAGCTGCGTTATGCAGCCGATGTTGCCGGCGGCCACCACGTCGGCGCGCGTCGTGCGGATGTTCTTGATCTTGCGCTCCTTGAGCTCATCGGCCAGCTCGGGCTGCAGGATATTGTAGGTTCCGGCCGAGCCGCAGCAGATGTGTCCTTCGGGAACGTCGGCAACCGCAAAGCCCGCCTGCTTCAGAAGGAATCGCGGCTCGTCGTGGATGCGCTGGCCGTGCTGGAGCGAGCAGGCCGAGTGATAGGCGACGCGCAGCGACGACCAGCGGTCGGGGGCGCCGAGCTCGTACTCGACCAGGAACTCGGAGACGTCCCTGGCGAGGCTCGAGATCTTTGCCGCGCGCTCGGCGTAGGCCGGGTCGTCCCTCAGCAGATAGCCGTAGTCCTTCACCGTCGTGCCGCAGCCCGAGGCGTTGACGATGATGGCGTCGATCTGGCCCTTGCCCATCTCCTTCGACCAGGCGTCGACGTTGCGGCGGACCTGGCGCTTGGTCTCGGCCTCGCGGCCCATGTGATGGACGAGGGCGCCGCAGCAGCCCGGCGCCGTTCGAGACGATGACATCGACGCCGCGCCGGGCGAGCAGGCGAATGGTGGCGTCGTTGATGTCGGAGCGCAGGACCTGCTGGACGCAGCCGGCAAGCAATATGACGCGGGCGCGCCGCTCGCTCTTGGTGACGGCGGTGCCGGGTCCGTCGTACTCGGGTGCAGGCGGTATCAACGTCGGAGGCGCGAGCGAGATCATGGCCGCGAGCTCCTTCAAGCCGAAGCGGCGCAGGAGCGGGACGAGCGCGCGTCCAAGCGGCGCAAGCTTGAGGGCGAGGCGGAAGCGATTGGGATAGGGAACCAGGAAGGCGAGGAGATTGCGGACGGCGCGCTCCCTGAAGGTGCGCGGTCGTGGTCTCCTCGACGTGGACGCGCGCCAGGTCGATCAGATGCATGTAGTCGACGCCGCTCGGGCACGCCGAGACGCACGACAGGCAGCTCAGGCAGCGGTCGAGATGGAGGCGCACCTTGGGGGTCGGCACGCGCTCGCGCTCGAACATGTCCTTCATGAGATAGATGCGCCCGCGCGGCGAATCGCGCTCGTCGCCGAGGACGACGTAGGTCGAGCAGACGGCCGTGCACAGGCCGCAGTGGACGCAGCGCTTGAGGATGCGGTCGGCTTCGGCGAGGCGCCGGTCGGCAAGTTGCTCGGTCGAGAAGTTGGTCTGCATCATCCGTCTTTCGATAGGCGTGATCGGGCAAGCTCACCGACGGGCATTGGCTACCTTCTACATCGTGGCGTACATCCGGCCCGGATTAAAGAGGTGCAACGGATCGAAGGCGTCTTTCAGTCCGCGCGTCAGGCGCTCGGTCGCCGGGGACTGGGGCTGAAATACGTCGACTGAGCCGCGGACCGCATGATCGGCGCGGATGAGCGTGGCGTGGCCGCCATGGATGGCGACGGCGCGGCGGATGTCGGCGGTTCCCGCGTCGGCGGAGGCCGGCGTCTCGAGCCAGATGAGGCCGCCCGACCAATCGTAGAACGCCTCGGCCGGCATGTGCCGCTTGATGTCGCTGACGAGCTTCGGCGCCATCTTGGGCGCCGTCGAGATCCGCCACAGGTGGGTCGTGTCGTAGGGCATGAAGGACAGGCGCCGCATGTCGCCCCAGAACTGCAGCGACTTCTCGAGGTTGAGCTCGATCGGCTCGCCGAAGGCCGCGAGCGCCTCCTTGAGGCGGCCCTTGCGGTAGGAGATCGAGCGGGTGAAGTTCTCGATGCGGATGGCGGTGAGCGATTTCTTCTCCGCTCTGAGCTCGGATTGCTTGAGGCGGCGCGCAAGGCCGTCGGGGAGGTGCACGGTGCCGGAGACCTCGTAGGGAAGGCCCAGAGCGGTGCTCATCAGCTCGACGGCGAGGTCGTCCGTCAATCCGGGGAAGACGAGGGTTGCGACGTCATCGGGCAGCGGCAGAACCTTGAACGTCACCTCCGACATGACGGCGAGCGTGCCCCAGCTTCCGGAGAGGCCGCGCGCCACGTCGTAGCCGGTGACGTTCTTCATGACGCGCCCGCCCGACTTGAAGAACTCGCCGTGGCCGTTCACGGCGCGCAGTCCCAGGAGGTAGTCGCGTGCGGAGCCGGCAGAGATGCGGCGGGCGCCCGACATGTTGGTCGCGAAGACGGCGCCGATGGTCTGAATACCGGCGGGGGCGCCGAGCGTCGGGGCCGAGATCGATGGGCTCGAAGGGGAGCATCTGGCCGCGCGAGGCAAGCTCGGTCTCGATCTGGGAGAGGGGCGTGCCGGCGCGCGCCGACATGACGAGCTCGCTCGGCTCATAGAGCGAGATGCCGCGCATGCCGGTGGTGGTCAGCGCGATGGGCGCCGAGACGGGGCGGCCGACGCCGCGCTTCGAGCCCGCGCCGATGATCTCGGCGGGGATCTGGCGCTCGGCCAGCGCCGTAATCATGCTCTTCAATTCCCACTCGGTGGCGGGCTTCAGGATCTCGTCCACGCAACCGCTCTCCTCAAGCCGCCGCCGCCGGGCCGGCGGCACGCTGCAATTCCGCCTCGCGGCGCGCCATCGCGGCGGCAACGGCGTCGAGCGGGAAAACCTTGCCGGTGTTCAAGAGCCAGTCGGGATCGAATACGGCTTTGATGCGCAACTGCACCGCGAGGTCCGTGTCCGAGAATTGCACGCGCATCAGGTCGCGCTTCTCGATGCCGACGCCGTGCTCGCCGGTGAGGCAGCCGCCGACCGAAACGCAGAGCTTCAGGATCTCGGCGCCCGCGGCCTCAGCCTTGTCGGTCTCGCCGGGCTTGTTGGCATCGTACATCACGAGCGGGTGCAGGTTGCCGTCGCCGGCGTGGAAAATGTTGGCGACCTTGAGCCCGTGGCGCGCGCAGATCTCGGAGATCTTCTCGAGCACGTGGGGGAGATGGGTGAGAGGGATCGTGCCGTCCATGCAGTAGTAGTCGGAGAGGCGGCCGATGGCGCCGAACGCGGCTTTGCGTCCCTTCCAGATCTTGGCGCTCTGCGCGGGCGACGAGCTGACGACGATCGCTTGCGGGCTCAGCTCCTCGGCGATGCTCGCGATGTAGGCCAGCCGGTCGGAGATCTCCTCCTCGGATCCCTCGACCTCGATGATCAGGAGCGCTTCGACGTCGAGGGGATAGCCGGCCTTGGCGAACTCCTCGCAGACCTTGATCGCCGGGCGGTCCATGAACTCGATCGCGACCGGGATGATGCCCGAGCCGATGATGCGCGCCACGCACATGCCCGCCTTGGCGCTACTTTCGAAGCCGATCATCATCGGCCGGGCGCCCTCGGCGGCGCGCAGGATCCTGACGGTCGCTTCGGTGACGATGCCGAACTGGCCCTCGGAGCCGACGATCAGCGCGAGCAGGTCGTAGCCCTCGGGCTCGAGGAAGGGCCCGCCGATCTCGACGATCTCGCCGTCCATGAGCACGATCTTCACGCCGAGCACGTTGTTGACGGTGACGCCGTACTTCAGGCAATGGGCGCCGCCCGAGTTCATGGCGATGTTGCCGGCGAGCGTGCAGGCGATCTGGCTCGAGGGGTCGGGGGCGTAGAAGAAGCCGCCGCGCCCGACGGCCTCCGAGATGGCGAGGTTGGTGATGCCGGCCTCGACGCGCGCGAAGCGGTTCTCGTAGTCGATCTCCAGAACTTTGTTCATTTTGGAGACGCCGACGACGACCGCGTCCTCGCTCGGCAGCGCACCTCCGGACAGCGATGTGCCGGCGCCCCGGGCGACGACCTTGATGCCGTTTACCTTGCAGTACTTCAGTACCTTCGAGACCTCCTCGGTTGTGCAAGGCAGCACGACCGCAAGCGGCATACGCCGATAGGCGGTGAGGGCGTCGGTCTCGAAGGCGCGGCGGCCGTCGTCGTCGGCAATCACCGCGTTGGCACCCACCAGTGATTGCAGATCGCGGACGATTTCGTTGCGGCGTGCCAGCACGGGCGCGTCAGGACTTGGCAGCTCGATGGACGGCATCCTAACTATCCTTTGTTCAGTCCTTTGCTCCGTGTGCGACGCTATCGACCAAAGTCGTGCTGTCACTCATGGATCAGTGCAACTAGACTCAAAGGCCGCTCAAGTGTTGAGCTTTCTCTCTTTTCAGGTACCTGTATTGACATATTTTTGTCTGATGCAGGAGCGGGCGCCATGGGGAGGGAATCGACAGTAGTGGCCACCAGAGCCGCTCATGAGGACATATCAGTGACGACCATTAGCGATTTCGATATTTTCGCACGCGTCGCCAGGACCGGCAACATGTCGGCAGCCGGGCGAGAGATGGGAATTTCACCGGCCGTCGTTTCGAAGCGCATCAGCCTCTTGGAAGAGAGAGTCGGCGCGCGGCTTGTTTCAGCGGACCACACGCCAGCTGACGCTCACGGAGACCGGCGAGGGCTATTTCAAGCGGGTCCTCGACATCCTGAGCCTCGTCGCAGAGGCGGAAGACTTCGTCAGTCGCCGCAATACGCGGCCGCGCGGGCACCTCAAGATCACGGCGCCGACATCCTTCGCAAGGCTGCACGTGGCGCCGCATCTGCCCAACTTCGTGGCTCGCTATCCGGACATCCAGCTCGACTTCCACCTCACCGACAATTTCGTCGACATCATCCGCGAGGGGTTCGACGTCGCCATCCGCATCGGCGAGCTTCCCGATTCCTCGCTCGTCGCGCGCAAGCTCTCGCCCGACCGACGCGTCATCTGCGCGGCGCCGTCATATCTCGAGAAGGCGGGCATACCGAAGACGCTCGGCGATCTCGACGCGCACAATTGTCTATCGGCGGGAGCGCAGGATCTCTGGCGCCTCGAGGGGCCCGAGGGACAGCGTCACATCCGCGTCAAGGGCAACATCCGCTCGAACTCGGCCGAGCTCATCCGCGAGGCCCTGCTCTCCGGCCTCGGGCTCGGTCTCAGGAGCACGTGGGAGATCGGTGCCGAGCTGCAGAGCGGCGCGTTGCAGGTCGTGCTGCCCAAGTATCGCGGCTCGTCCAAGGTGGCGATCTACGCCGTCTATCCCAGCCGCGACTTCATGCCGGCGAAGGTCAATGCGTTCATCGAGTTCCTGTCGGGCAACTTCGGCGTCGAGCCCTACTGGGACAAGAGCATGGAGATCGCCGAGCTCGATGCTCCGCCGGATGAGGCGAAGACGAACCGCCGCCCGCTAGGCTCCAAGACCAGCGTCGCGAAGAAGCAGGGCCTGCACACCGACGCGCACTGATCCCGCAGCGGAACGGCGCCAACAAATGATCGCCGCACGCGAATTCCTGAAGTAGTTTCCGTCACTGCAACAGACTTGGACGGGAGCTCGGGTGGAGCCGCGCGTAGGTCTTTTCGTCACTTGCCTGGTCGATCTCCTGCGCCCTTCGGTGGGTTTCGCGGCCGCGCGCCTCATCGAGGCGGCCGGCTGCCGCGTCGAGGTCGTCGAGGGCCAGACCTGCTGCGGCCAGCCCGCCTACAATTCGGGAGACAGGGAGAGCGCACGCGAAATTGCGCTCGCGACCGTGCGCGCCTTCCGCGGATGCGACTATGTCGTCGCGCCGTCTGGATCGTGCGCGGCCATGCTCAAGCTGCATTATCCGCGGCTGTCACGGAATCTGCCGAGGACGCAGAGGAGGTTCGCGCCTTCGCAGAGCGTGTTCACGAGCTGACCTCGTTTCTCGTCAACGTCCGGAAAGTGACGAGCGTGCCAGGGGTGCTCAAGGCCCGCGCGACCTATCACGACGCCTGCTCGGGACTGAGAGAGCTCAAGATCGCCGCCGAGCCGCGCCGGCTTCTCGGCGCAGTCGAGGGGCTCGAGCTCGTCGAGATGGCCGAGCGCGAGTCATGCTGCGGCTTCGGCGGGCTGTTCTCGGTCAAATATCCCGAGATCTCGAACGCCATGGTCGAGAAGAAGGCGGCGGCGATCTCGCAAGCCGGGCCTGACTTCGTCCTCGGGGGCGATCTCGGCTGCCTCGCCAATATCGCGGGCAAGCTCAAGCGCGCCGGGTCGGCAGTTGCCTGCCGGCACGTTGCCGAAGTGCTCGCAGGCGAGCTCTCCGAGCCGCCAATCGCCTACCCCGACAGCCCATGACGCCCGCGACACGCGACTTCAAGGCCAACACCCGCAAGGCTCTCGCGGATCCTCAGTTGCGGCGTGCGCTCGACGGACTGCCGGGCGGGCTCGTCGCGCAGCGCGCGGCTGCCAAGGCGCGCCTGCCGGAGTTCGAGGCGCTGACCGCCGCTGCCCGCGACATCCGCGATCATACGCTCGCTCATCTCGACCTCTATCTCGAGGCCTTTGCGGACAAGGCCGCTGCCACGGGCACGCAGGTTCACTGGGCGAAAACCGCCGCAGAAGCGCGCGACATCATTCTCGGCCTATGCCGGGCGGAAGGCGCCCGGCTCGTCGCCAAGGGCAAATCGATGGTCTCGGAAGAGATCGGCCTCAATGCACATCTCGAGGCCGCCGGGCTCGAGGTGGTGGAGACCGATCTCGGCGAATATCTCCTGCAGATCCGCGGCGAGGCTCCAAGCCACATCATCGCGCCCGCAATCCATCTCAGCCGCGATCAGGTCGAGGCCGACTTCCGGCGCCGTCACGCGCATCTTCCGGCCGGCCGGCGCCTCGACGAGCCGGCCGAGCTCGTCGCAGAGGCGCGCGGCGTCTTGAGAGAGAAGTTCCTCGCCGCCGATGTCGGCATCACGGGCGCAAATTTCCTCATCGCGGAGACGGGGTCGGCGGTCATCGTCACCAACGAGGGGAACGGCGACCTGACGTCGCTTCTGCCCAAGGTCCACATCGTCGTCGCATCCATCGAGAAGGCGGTGCCGACGCTCGAGGATGCGGCCTTGCTGCTGCGCGTCCTCGCCCGGTCGGCGACAGGGCAGGAGATCACGGCCTACACCAGCTTTCTCACCGGTCCGCGGCGGCCGGACGACCCGGACGGGCCGCGCGCGTGCCATGTGGTGATCGTCGACAACGGCCGCTCGGCGCTTCTCAGAAAGTGAGTTTCGCGAGGTCCTGCGCTGCATCCGGTGCGGCGCGTGCATGAACCACTGCCCGGTCTACAACGCGATCGGCGGCCATGCCTACGGCTCGGTCTACGCCGGGCCGATCGGCGCCGTGCTGACGCCGGCCTTGGTCGGCATCGGCGAAAGCAGCGATCTCCCGAACGCGTCGAGCTTCTGCGGGCGGTGCGAGGAGGTCTGCCCGGTGAAGATCCCGCTGCCAGACCTCATGCGACGCTGGCGGGAAGCGGCGTTCAGCGGCGGCGATATGCGGCTCGGCGCGCGGCTGCTCCTCAGAGCGTGGGCGTATGCGGCCAAACGGCCGCGTCTCTACCACGCGCTGGCACGGTTTGCGGCGGCGACGCTCGGTGCTGCCGGGCGCTCGCGCGGTGCCTTCCGGCTGGCTGCCACTCGGGCGAGGCTGGACGCGCACTCGCGATTTTCCGGCACCGCAAGGGCGAACCTTCCAGCAGCTCTGGGCAGAGCGCCAGAGGGGGGTGCCGCGATGAAGAGAGACGACGTGCTGAGAGAGATTCGGGAGGCGCTTCGCGGGCGAGCCGAAGGGGAACGCAGGCTAGCGGTCCAGCAGAGGCTCAAGGCGCCGCCGCGACATCAATTGCCGGAAAGGGCCATGCGGCCGGCGTCGCAGCTCACGGCGCAATTCGTGTCCTGCCTCAAGGAACAGACGACAGCGGTGATCGAAGTGGGCGCCGCGGAAGAGATTTTGGCAGCCGCGGCGGGCTTCCTCGCGAAAGCCGGGGCGCCACTGCGTTTGTGCATCGGCGCCGATCCACGTCTGACAGCGCTCCCTTGGGAGAAATCTGGCGGGCTCGTGCGCCTCGATGGGGTGGCGCAAGCCGGCGATAAGGCGGCTCTGTCGCACGCGATGGCCGGGGTCGCTGAGACGGGAACGCTCGTGCTGGCGTCGGGGGCCGAGAACCCGACGTCGCTCGCGTTTCTGCCGGAGATCCACATGGTCGCACTCGCGCGCGGCTCGATCGTCGGCTCCTACGAGGAGGCCTTCGATATGGTGCGCTCGCGCTTCGGGAGAGGCGTGATGCCGCGCGCGCTCAATCTGATTTCTGGTGCCTCGCGGACGGGGGACATCGGGGGGCGCATCGTCATGGGCGCGCACGGGCCGCGGACGCTTTGCGTCATCATCTACGACGACGGGCGGCAGGCAAGCCTAGTGATCGGTCACGCGGTCGTGCTCGCGGCGGCGGACGGCGTCGGCAACGCCGCACCATGCCTTGGAGCGTGTCGTGTCTCCCTGCTGGCGATGCAGGATGGCGAAGAAGTCGGCGACCTCCGCGGCGTGGTTTCCATGACGGCCTTCGAGCACGGCTGCCATGAGCTCGGCCTCTGGCAGTCCGGTTGCGGAGTCGGATGATTGTGAACTGGTAGCCATGTCGTCCCTCAGAGCAGGTTAATACCCCTGAGGTAGCAAAATCGGCGCCAGCAAGCGGGCGAAGTGCCCGGCGGAGGCCAAGCGGCAGCCAGGCTCAAAATACAGCGATTTTCTGGGGCATTTGCATGCGGGGACCGAGGGCTTTCGCGACCCGGGAGCGCCGAGCGCTGTCTCGTAAAGGGACTGCGGGGGCGACCTCGAGAGCGCGCGCTGCCCCAAATCGAGCCTCGTTAACGCCCGGCCGCTTTCAGTTGCTCGGCAGGTTGGGCGGGCTCGCAGAATAGCCGAAGGAGCCCGCATCGACCTTGGGGTCGAGCTTGAGGGACGGCGAGGCGCCGCCTGCCGACGCCTGGACCGGGCTCGGTTGAGGCTTGGCGGCAGGTGGGGCAGCGGCTGCTGCGCTCGCCGCGACCGCGCCAGATGCCGCCGACGCGTCGGCGGCTTGCGGCTTCTTCGGCGCCTTGTTGCCGCGGGCTTTGCGGAGACGCGGCTTGCGGCCGTCGCCGCACTCCCAAGCGGCGACCGCCTGCTTCATGCTGATGATGCCCTTGGCATCGGCTGCGACCGGCATCGTATCGATGTCGTCGCTCGAGGGCGAGAATAGCGACTTCCAGCCGTACTGCTGAAAGCCATGCTCGAGGAGGCTCGCGGCGCGGATCGTGCGGTCGGCGCCCGACGTCTCGCCGAGCACGACGGCCATCAGCTTGCGTCCGTCGCGGGTGGCGCTGGCGACGACGTTATAGCCCGAAGTCACAGATGAAGCCGGTCTTCATGCCGTCGGCGCCCTCGAACGAGCGCAAGAGGCCGTTGTGGCTGCCGATGAAGATCTTGCCGATGTGGGCGTCGCTCATCGACCAGTAGGCAGCGTATTGCGGATAGTCCCTGACGACGGCGCGGGCGAGGCGCGCAAGATCGCGCGCGGTCGTCACCTGCTCGGGCGCGGGCAGACCGTTCGGATTGACGAAGTTCGTGCGCGTCATGCCGAGGCGCCGCGCGGTGTCGTTCATCTTGGCGACGAAGGCCGGCTCGCTGCCGCTCACGGCCTCCGCCAGCGCGATGGCCACGTCGTTCGCGGACTTGATGATGAGCGCCTTCAACGCACTGTCGACGAAGAGTTGAGCGTTGAGCGCGAGGCCGAGCTTGCTCGGGGGCTGCTGCTGGGCGTTGGCGCTGTAGGGGATCTTCTGCTTCAGCTGGAGCTTCCCCTCCTTGATGGCCTCAAAGACGACATAAGCCGTCATGATCTTGGTCAGCGAGGCGGGGTGCCACTGATTGTCGAGGTCCTCGGCGTAGAGGATCTTGCCGTCGGCGGCGTCGAAAAGGACCGCCGGTCCGGCGGCGACGCGTTCGGTGCCCGCAACCAGGGCGAGCGTCAGCAAGGCGGCAGAAACAGCGTTGACGCGCATGGATCCTCGTTCGGCCGTGCGGCGAGGGTTCGCACCTAGCATATTCGAGCGATTTGCGGCAATGCGCAGGCCGCGCAATGTCCACCCGGTGTGTGACTCAAGCCTCAGCCATCCACGATATTCGTGCGCGGCTCGGCCCGCTGATCAGGCCCACGGACGCGCGGTTGCGGCCTTGGCTTCGAAATCGTTGATCGAGCGCTCCTTCTCGAGCGTGAGACCGATGTTGTCGAGACCGTTCAGGAGGCAGTGCTTGCGGAACGGATCGATCTCGAAGCGTGATGACGCCGCCATCGGGCCCGCGGATCTCCTGGGCCTCGAGGTCGACCGTGACGGTGGCGTTGGAGCCGCGGCTCGCGTCGTCCAGGAGCTTGTCGATCTCGGCCTGCGGCAGCTTGATCGGCAGGATGCCGTTCTGGAAGCAGTTGTTGTAGAAGATGTCGGCGAAGTCGGGCGCGATGATGCAGCGGAAGCCGAAATCGAGAAGCGCCCACGGCGCGTGCTCGCGCGAGGAGCCGCAGCCGAAGTTCTCGCCGGTGATCAGGATCTGCGCCTTGCGGTAGGCGGGCTTGTTCAAGACGAAGTCGGCGATCTCTTTGCCTTCCTGGTCGTAGCGCATCTCGTGGAACAGCGATTTGCCGAGGCCGGTGCGCTTGATCGTCTTCAGGAACTGCTTGGGGATGATCATGTCGGTGTCGACGTTGCGCATGGGCAGCGGCGCGGCGACGCCCGTCAGCTTCGTGAATTTGTCCATCGGCTCCTCGTTAGCGTGCGGGCCTCACGCGCGCAGACTGTCGGCCAGCGCCCGGAAATAACCCTCGGTGGCGATCAGCCGGTCGGTGTGGGCTCGCGCCTTGGCGCCGGCCAGGCTTTGCCGGATGCCTTGGGGAGCAAGCTGCTCGAGCCGCCTTTTAACGCCAGCTAGCTTTCGCCCGTCAAGATGGTGCTCGTAGCACGCCGACGATGGTCTCGATATAGCCCGTAATGCGGCCGAATTCGCGCAGGACCTCGCGCGCGGCGGACCGGTCGGCTGGCGTCCGCTTCGAGGCGCATCAGGGCGCCCGAGGCGCGGGCCAGCGTGGCGGCGATCTCGTCGGCGTATTTCGCGACCTTCTCGCGCCGCGAGCGGTCGAGGGCTCCGAGCGCGCCGGCCCAGCGGTGGAGCGTCTCGGCCAGCGCGAGCAGCTTTTTTGTGTAGCCGGAGAGGTGCATGCGGAACCGCCCTCAGCGCAGGTGGGGCGGCTCGGAGCCTAAATCACGCTTGGGGTGCGGGGATAAATAGGAGCGCGGTTGCGCTCAGCGGATGCTCGGGTCGGCGTAGCACTGGCGCATGTACTCGCAGCGGTGCGAGCCCGAGAAATGCATGCTGTCGCCCTTGGCGGGGGCGATGAACTGGCAGACCTCCTCGAGCCCCTCAGGCGTACAGCCAGCCCTGGCGGCGGCCGCGCTGGACGGCGAAGCAGTCGGCCGTCTCCTCGTCGGGGCCGCGGAACTGGTGGCCGCATTCGTGGGCGAAGATCCACTGCTTGACGGGCGTGGACACCTTGGCCAGGAGGCGCGGATTGAGGATGAGGAATCCCGGATAGGCAGCGCCGTAGTCGTCGAGCTGGCTGTCGATCACCGTCGGGCGCTGGCCGCAGGTCTGCGGGCGGTTGTCGAGCTTCACCTCGCCCGGCGGCAGCACGTGCGCGTCGCCGCCGACGTGCGCGACGTACTCCTCGGGAGACGGCACATCGTCAGCGAAAGCTGAGTTGGAAACGAAAAGGGCGGCGAGCCCCGCGAGCAGCAAAGACGGAAGGCGAACAATGTTCACGCAAGCACCTGAGCGTCGTCGTTTTTCAAGCGGAAACAGGTTCAAGGTCCACCATCGCCCGAAACAATTAACATTACAAGCAATGGCGCCGAGCATAAGCTGGTGATAGTCGACCCGTTGATGACAGAGCCCTTTCAGGCGACCGCCTGGGCTTCGATTTCTTCCATATCCGCATCGGAGAAGCCGAAATGATGGCCTATCTCGTGAACGAGAACATGGGTGATGATCTCGCCCAAGGTCTCGTCGCCATCAGCCCAGTAATCGAGAATCGCCCGGCGATAAAGGACCACCATATCCGGCTCGCGTGGCAAATCGGACACGCTTTTCTTGTCGAGGCTCAGGCCGTGATAGAGGCCGAGCAGATCCAGCGGGCTTTCGATCTCGAGCTCGTCCAGGACCTCGTCGATGGCGAAATCCTCGATGCGGATGACGAGATCGCTGCAGACCTCGCGGAACTCGGGCGCAAGGCGCTCCCAGACGGCGCTGGCAATGACCTCGAAGTCGGCGAGCGTCGGCGCCACCGCGTTTTTCCAGTCGATCGCGTCGGCCATTTCCGCTTCTCGCCGCAGTTGAGGAAGGGGGCTCGCAGAGATATTCGGTTCGGTCGCCCTTGAACAGCCCCCGCCTTACGCTGGCTTGCGGGCGATGACGACGGCCTCATGGAGGAAGAAGCTGATACGGCCGCCGGAACTCTGCGGATCGAGGAAGGCTTTGAGCGCGTCGCGGCCGTCGAAGAGCATGGCTCTGAGGCGAGCGATGGTCGCCTCCGTGCAGCCCATGCGCGTCACGTAGTCGTCGAAGTCCATCTTCTTGCGCGCCCGCTCCACCGCGGTGACGGCCAGTCCGCTCCGTTCCATGAGAGCCGTCCACTCCGACAGCGTGAGCGCGCGGCCGTGACTTGGATCGCGGAGCTTCTCGAAGGCGTTGTAGTCAGCCTCTGCGGCGCCGATCTCGCTCGCGGAGAACGCGGGGAGAGCGGCGACGTCGGGTGCGATATTGTCGACGAGGCCGAGAGTGCCACCCGGCTTCAAGACGCGCGCGGTCTCGGCTACGAAGGCTGCCGGTTGCGGAAAGTGGTGCGCTGCGAGGCGGCAGGTCACGAGATCGAAGCTTGCCGCGGCGAACGGGAGCGCCTCGGCGTCGGCGCTTGCCGTCGTCATGTTGGCGAGGCCGCGCGCTGCGGCGAGGTTGGCCGCCTCGCTCAGCATCTCCGTGGTGATGTCGCTCGCAATCACGTGGGCGACGAGCGGCGCGAAGGCAGCCGCCGTGTGTCCGGCGCCGGTCGCGATATCGAGCACGCGCCAGCTTGCCTCCGGTGCGGCGAGATCGACGAGCCGTTCCAAGCTCCAGCCTTTGGCGTGCACGCTCGACGTCGCATAGGCGGCGGCGTGGGTGCCGAACTGGGACTGCACGAGGTCTCGGGTCATGGCGTTCCAGCAGCGAACGTGGCGCGCAGAGTACTAACTGGTTAACGGCGAAAGTTAGCCGCGGGCCGGTGACCTATGTCAATGAAATGGCCGGTCAATCGGTGGATACAATTCATGCACCTCGAGTGCTGGGAGGGAGCGCGGCGCCGACCGCACTTCGCCCTTGAGCCCGGTAGCGGAGACGCTGCCGGGCTTTTCGCCACACGAGCCCAGGATGAGGGTGTTGGGCTTTTGCGTCTGCTTAGTTGCCCCAGGTCCGGATGTCGACGAAGTGGCCCTCGAGCGCGGCGGCGGCGGCCATCTCGGGCGAGACGAGGTGCGTGCGGCCCTTGTAGCCCTGGCGGCCCTCGAAGTTGCGGTTCGAGGTCGAGGCGCAGCGCTGGCCCGGCTTCAGCTGGTCGGGGTTCATGCCGAGGCACATCGAGCAGCCCGGCTCGCGCCACTCGAAGCCCGCATCCTTGAAGATCTTGTCGAGACCTTCGGCCTCCGCCTGCTCTTTGACGAGGCCCGAGCCCGGCACGATCATCGCGTAGGCGAGACGGCTCGAGATCTTCTTGCCCTCGACGACCCGGGCCACCTCGCGCAGATCCTCGATGCGGCCGTTGGTGCACGAGCCGATCCAGACGACGTCGAGCGGGATGTCGGTCATCTTGGTGCCGGGCGTGAGCCCCATGTACTCGAGCGCGCGCACCATGGAGGCACGCTTGCCTTCGTTCTCGACCTTTGCCGGATCGGGAACGACGCCGGTGATCGAGACCACGTCCTCGGGGCTCGTGCCCCAGGAGACGATCGGCGGCAGCTTGGCTGCGTCGAGGCGGACGACGCGATCGAAGTGGGCGCCTTCGTCGGTGTGGAGCGTCTCCCAGTATTTCATGGCCATCTCCCAGGCGGCGCCTTTCGGCGCCTTGGGACGGCCCTTGATGAAGGCGTAGGTCTTCTCGTCGGGCGCGATCATGCCGGCGCGGGCGCCGCCCTCGATCGACATGTTGCAGACGGTCATGCGGCCTTCCATGGAGAGGGCGCGGATGGCTTCGCCCGCGTACTCGATGACGGAGCCCGTGCCGCCGGCGGTGCCGATCTCGCCGATGATGGCGAGGATGATGTCCTTCGCGGTGACGTGCGGCGGCAGCTTGCCGTCCACGGACACGAGCATGTTCTTGGCCTTGTTCTGGATCAGCGTCTGCGTGGCGAGCACGTGCTCGACCTCGCTCGTGCCGATGCCGTGGGCGAGCGCGCCGAAGGCGCCGTGCGTGGAGGTGTGGCTGTCGCCGCAGACGATGGTCGTGCCGGGCAGCGTGAAGCCCTGCTCGGGGCCGACGACGTGGACGATGCCCTGGCGCTTGTCGAGCTCGTTGAAATACTCGACGCCGAAGTCGCGCGCGTTGTTGGCCAGCGTCTCGACCTGGATGCGGCTGTCGTCGTCGTCGATGCCGTGCGAGCGGTCGGTCGTCGGCACGTTGTGGTCGACGACGGCGAGCGTCTTCTCGGGCGCGCGCACCTTGCGGCCCGCTCATGCGCAGACCTTCGAAGGCCTGCGGGCTCGTCACCTCGTGGACGAGATGGCGGTCGATGTAGAGCAGGCAGGTGCCGTCGGGCTGCCTGTCGACCACGTGATCGTCGAAGATCTTGTCGTAGAGCGTCTTTGCCATTGCCCGGCTCGGTTCTGAGCGAATTTGGGGATCAGATAGCGCTTCGCATGCCGGCTTGCAAATCAGGGCAGATTTGCGCCCCGATAAGCGGCATCTATCGCGTCCGGACGGCCAAAATCCTCGAGCCGGGGCCCAAAAAGGAGCCGGGTTTGGGCCCGGCTCAAGGTTTGGCCAGCGTCCGGGCGGCGGGTGGTGGCAAATAACCCGCCGGACCGCGAGCCGGGTAGCCTTATGTACGCGCGGGCGCGCCGGCGGATCAGGGGTATTCGCATACTCCTACGGAAACGTAATGTTACTACCTCGCAATGCTGCTACGTCGGCGCTGGCCTCAATCCTTCCATTGGCGCGCCTTGGCGACGAGGAAGTCGCGCAGCACCTGCACCTTCTTCGAGGTCTTGAGCTCCTCCGGGTAGACGAACAGGACCGGCAGCGACGGCGGATCGATCTCGGCCTTGGTCAGCACGGGGACGAGGTCGGTCTCCTCCTCGGTCATGTAGTCGGGGATCATGCCGATGCCGATGCCGGCCCGGATCGCATACTTGATGGCGACGACGCTGTTGACGCGGAAGGCCGGAATGCGCGGGGCGCCGCCGTCGCGCCCGGCCGTCTCGAGCCAGCCGATCGACGGCAGAAGCTGCGGTGGCTGGCCGCTGTAGGAGATGATGCGGTGGCCCTTGTCGAGGTCGGCCAGCGTGTCGGGCGTGCCGAAGCGGCGCGTATACTTGGTCGACGCGAGCGGGCGCACCTTGGCGGTGAACAGCGGGCGGCGGATCAGGTCCGACTGCTCGGGCTCGCGCGTCCAGATGGCGACGTCGGCGGCGCGCATGGCGATGTCGATCTGGTCGTCGTTGAGGACGAGATCGACGCGGATGTCGGGGTAGAGGTCCACGAACTCGCGCAGGCGCTGCGACACCCAGACGGTGCCGAGGCCGACGGGAGACGCGATCCTGAGCTCGCCCGACGGCTTGGTCGTCGTGTCGGCGAGCAGCGTCTCTGCCGTCTGCAGCTTGCTCATGACGTCGGAGACGGTCTGGTAGAGCATCTCGCCCTGCTCGGTGAGCACGAGGCCGCGGGCGTGGCGATGGAACAGCGCGACGCGCAGATCCTTCTCCAGAGCCGAGACCTGGCGGCTCACCGCCGACTGGCTCATGTGGAGGGCCTCACCCGCATGGGTGAAGCTGCCGGCCGCGGCGGCGGCATGAAAGATCCTCAACTTGTCCCAGTCCATCGAGACTACTCCAGGCGTCAACTGTCCGGCCGACGTGCGCACCACGCCGATCCGAAGAAAAGAGAGGCTCTCCCGTGCCCAAGACTTTTCTGATTATTGCCGAATTGGCTTTCGAGACGTTGCGATGAGAATAAGCTGCGGCTCGCGAAACCGCAAAGTCGCGGCCTGCGCCACAGTGTCGTTCTCAAGGGATTTTGGTGTCCCAAATCTGAACGGGGCGTGAAGCGGCAGTCCGGTTAACCTTTGCCACGGCACACTCTTTTGTGCCTGCGAGGCGAGTCACTCCGCAGCCGCGGCCGTGCTTGCGTGCTCGGACAGATAACGCTCGGCTTCGAGTGCGGCCATGCAACCCATGCCGGCCGCGGTGACCGCCTGACGGATATACCTCGTCCTTCACGTCGCCGGCGGCGAACACGCCGGGAATGGATGTCGCCGTCGAGTCGGGCGCGGTGATGATGTAGCCCGACGGCTTCATGTCGAGCTGGCCCTTGAAGAGGTCGGTCGCGGGCGAGTGACCGATGGCGATGAAGACGCCGTCGGCGGCGTGCTCGGTCACCTTGCCGGTCTTGACGTTCTTCAACTTGATGCCGGTCACGGACTTCGGTGCGCCGGTGCCCACGATCTCGTCAATGGCGCTGTCCCAGATCACCTCGATCTTCGGGTTCTTGAAGAGGCGATCCTGCATGATCTTCTCGGCGCGGAAGTGATCGCGCCTGTGCACGACGGTTACCTTCTTCGCGAAATTGGTGAGGAAGATCGCTTCCTCGACCGCGGTGTTGCCGCCGCCGACGATGAAGACCTCCTTGCCCTTGTAGAAGAAGCCGTCGCAGGTCGCGCAGGCGGAGACGCCGTAGCCCCGGAAGTGCTCCTCGGAGGCGATCCCAAGCCAACGCGCCTGTGCGCCGGTGGCGATGACCAGCGCGTCGCAGGTGTAGTGGTCGCCCGAATCGCCTTCGAGCCGGAAGGGACGCTTGCGGAGGTCGACCTTGGAGATGTGGTCGAAGACGATCTCGGTGCCGACGTGCTCGGCCTGAGCCTTCATCTGCTCCATGAGCCAGGGGCCCTGGATGACGTCGGCAAAGCCCGGGTAATTCTCGACGTCGGTCGTGACCGTGAGCTGACCGCCCGGGTGGATACCCTGGATCAGCACGGGATTGAGCATGGCGCGGGCGGCATAAATCGCGGCCGTGTAGCCGGCGGGACCCGAACCCAGAATCATGACCTTGGCGTGCTTCGGCTTGCTCATGGGGTTTCTTCCTTCGACCGGCCCCTCAAGTGGCCCTCAGATATAGACATCGCAAGGGGGATTCGCGAGGTCGCCCACCATTCACCAAGTGCATATCCGAGGTGCGCAATAAGGCCAATCTATTCAGCGTCTTATATACGCAACCCTATGCAACACGGTTTCAAGTCGATCACGGGCGTGTGAGATATGCCACGGCGGCACGGATCACCGGCGGCGCGAACAGGATGTTTCGATGGCCAAGGCCGTCGAAGGCCATGAGCTCGGCCTTGGGGCAGGCGGCCGCAATCTCCTCGGCGTTGCGGAACGGGACCTCGTGGTCGCCGCGGTCGTGGAGGATCAGCGCCGCCCGCCCGGTTGCAGCCAGGAGCCGGGCTCCCGAGAAGTCGACGATCCGGCGGTGGGCGATGCGCTCGAGCAGGCGCTCGTAGTGGCGTTGGGCGGCGGGCTCGAGGCCGAGCGTTTCGCCAAACTCCTTCGTCATGGTGGCGAACTTGTTCGGACCGGAGACGAGGACGTAGCGCTCGAAGGGATAGGGATGCGGCATCGGCGCGCCGCCTTCGCCGGCGAGGAGCGCGGCGAGGCAGCCCATCGAGTGCGCGACGACGAAGCGAATGGGCCCAAGCGCCTCGGCAACCTGCAGAAGCGCGCGCGAGCAATCGATCAGGCTCGCGCGCTCGCGCGTGCTCTTGCCGTGCGCCGGCTGATCGAAGAGGACGACGCGAAATCCCGCGCGGCGGAGCTGCTCGGCGAAAACCGCCATGAAGGAAGCTTCGCTGGTCCAGCCGTGGGCAACGAGGACGTTGCCTTTTGCGGCGCTCCCTGCATCGGGCGTGAAGACATAAGCCTGTGTCGCGCCCTCGGACGTCGGCACGCTGATCCACTCCGCGTTACGCAAGTGAAAGCGAGCGCGTTCGACGAGAACGTCGTGATCGTGGCTGCGCCGCTCGGAGATTTTCGGCGTGCAGAAGCGCCGATAGGCGACGTCGCCAGCGCGCGCCGGCGCCCTATGCGATGACGTGAAAGCGGGTGCGAACTGACGTAGCGGTTTGCGAGACATGCTCGAGTGTGGGTTGCAAAAGCCCGGGTGCCGAGGACACGTGTCCCAACGAAAGAGCTGTAATCGAGCTTTGCCGATGGGGGCAATGGCACACAACGTCCGAGTGCTAATTTATTGATCTACAACAATTTAATAAACTTTTCGGAACCAACCTCGCGGTCCGTCTGGAGGGTCGCACCGCCATTGAATTTGAGCGAAGCTGCTTGAGCGAAGCTGCGGCTGCGACCCGCCGCTTTCTTGACCGCCTGTTGGAACAAGGCAAGCTTAGCTAGAGCGACATTCCATCAGGTTGAAGTACCGACGAAAGTAGGATGCTAGGCCATGAGAACGGGCACGTCTGAAGACGAAGACTACATCTCTGCGATTCGGCGGGCGGCCGACGGGGAGGTGCAAGGCGAAATTCTGTTCAAGCGTCTCGCAGAAAAGGCCGGGCCCGAACACCGCCACAAGCTCGATGTGCTGGCTCAGCTCGAGATACGCACAAGTCGTGAGCTGGAGGGGCTCGTTCGGCGATATGGGATTTCGATAAATCCGTCGAACAAGCAGACGGCGGAGGAACGCGCGCGAAAGTATGACGGAATGCAATTCCACGACATTCTTGAGGAATGGTCGACGTGGATTCCGGACTATGTGAACCTCTACGATCGGCTGGCGGAACGCGCCCGCCCCGCCGACAAGGAGGCCTTATCCTTCCTCGCAGCGCACGAGCGGGCCATAGATAGCTTTATCGCCCTGGAGCTTACGGGCCGCTCAGAAGAGGCAATCGCCGAATTGAATGCTCTGTTGACGAAGTAGAAGCGCAAGCTCGAAGCCTTGGATCGAGAATCCGGGTGATCGCTTGCGTGCGGGCATATCAAATCAAACGCAGCGCCTTGAGGCTGGCATGGCCCGCCTTGCCGACGATGATGTGGTCGTGAACGGTGACGCCCAAGGGCCGCGCAGCATCGACGATCTGCTTCGTCATGTCGATGTCGGCACGCGACGGCGCCGGATCGCCCGAAGGGTGATTGTGCACGAGGATGATGGCCGTCGAAGCCAGCTCGAGGGCCCGCTTCACGACCTCGCGCACGTAGACCGGCGTGTGGTCGACCGTGCCCTGTCCCTGCACCTCGTCGGCGATGAGCCGGTTCCTCTTGTCGAGGAACAGGATGCGGAACTGCTCGCGCTGCTCGTGGCCCTGCGCGGCCTTGAGATAGTCGAGCACCAGCGCCCAGGATGAGAGCAGCGGGCCCGCCGTGATCTCGGATTTCATAAGGCGGAGCGCGGCGGCGCGCAGGAGCTTCAGCTCCGTGATGACGGACTCGCCGGCGCCGTCGACTTCCTTGAGGCGGGTCTCGGGCGCGTTGACGACCTCGGCGAACGAGCCGAAGTGGGCGATCAGGCGCTTGGCCAAGTCTTTCGTATCGCGGCGCGGGATGGCGCGGAACAAGCACTAGCTCGAGGAGCTCGTAGTCGGGGAGCGCTTCGGCGCCGCCCTTGCGGAAGCGGTCGCGCAGGCGCTGGCGGTGGCCGGTGTGGAGCGGGAGGGCCGCGTCGAGGAACGAGCCTTGGATGCCGTCGCCGGAGTTGCCGGCATCCGTTCCTGGTTCTCGCCGCCTCGGCATGACCAGGACATCCTCACGCTCAGGCCGCGCGCTGGATCGGGCAGTCGAGCCCGGCGGGAGACATCGTGAAGACCTCGCAGCCGGTCTCCGTCACGCCGACGGTGTGCTCGAACTGGGCCGAGAGCTCGCGATCGCGCGTGACCGCGGTCCAGCCGTCGGCGAGCACCTTCACGTGCGGCTTGCCAAGGTTGATCATCGGCTCGATCGTGAACAGCATGCCGGGCTCCATGATGATGCCCTCGCCCTCCTCGCCGTAGTGGAGGATGTTGGGGCGGTCATGGAAGACCTGGCCGAGCCCGTGGCCGCAGAAGTCGCGCACGACGGAGCAGCGCTGGCTCTCGGCGAAGGCCTGGATCGCGGCGCCGATATGGCCGGTCGATTGGCCGGGCCTCACGGCGGCGACGCCCTTCTGGAGGGCGACGTAGGTGACCTCGATCAGGCGCTCGGCGCGGCGGCTTATGCTGCCGACGGGGTACATGCGGCTCGTGTCGCCGTGCCAGCCGTCGACGATCAGCGTCACGTCGATGTTGATGATGTCGCCCTCGCGCAGAGGCTTGGGGCCCGGGATGCCGTGGCAGACGACGTGATTGATGGAGGTGCAGATGGCCTTCGGGAAGCCGCGATAGTTGAGCGGCGCCGGCACGGCGCTGTGGTCGAGGGCGAACTCGAGGACGCGCGCGTCGAGCTCCTCGGTCGAGACGCCGGGCTGCACGAAGGGGGTGATCATATCGAGCGCTTCAGCCGCAAGCTGGCCAGCCTTGCGCATGCCGGCAAAGGCCGTGGCTCCGTGCAGCTTGATCGCGCCGCCTTCGCGTGCCCGGAGGCGGCTCACTTCGACGTTGGACATGGAGTTGATCCCGGCTCCCTGCGACCTTCAATATTTAGTGCAAATCTACGGTCATGCAACGCATAGTGGAATGCGAGCCTCAATAAAAAGAAAACGGCGGCCTCTGAGGGCCGCCGTTTCTGTCTCAGAAATCTCAGCCGTGTAGCGCCGCAGCGCCGGTCAGCTCTTGGCTTCCTCCTCGGCGGGCACTTCCTCGGCCGCGGCCTCGGCGATCAGACGCTGAGCGTTGCCGACCCAGTCGTCCTTCTCGATGCGGCCGCCGAGCTGAAGCGTCTCGTCGAGGTTGGCGATGTCGTCGTCGGAGAAATTCGCGATCTGGTCGAAGCGGAAGCAGTTGAGCTGCTTCAGGCGCGCGGCGAGATCGGCGTCGATGCCCTTGATCTTGGTCAGATCATCCGGCTCGCCCTTGGGCTTCTTGAAGCCCTTCCAGGCGGCGTTGAGGCGGCGGGCGCGCGCATCCGTGCGCTCGAAGATGCGGGCAGCCTTGCCGCGGCGGCCGCGCAGGTAATAGAGCTTGGCGCGGCGGACCCGGCCGCGGCGGAGAACCTCGATCTCGGCGATGTAGGGCGAGTAGACGGGGAAGACGCGCTCGACGCCTTCGCCGTAGGAGATCTTGCGGACGGTGAAGCTTTCGTTGATGCCGGCGCCGGAGCGGGAGATCACCACGCCCTCGTAGGCCTGCAGGCGAACGGTGCGGTCCTTGCCCTCACCCTCGATCACCTTGACCATGACCTTGACGGTGTCGCCGGGAGCGAACTCCGGCACGGCGCGCTTTGCTGTAATAGCCGCGATCTGCTCGCGCTCGAGCTCTTGGATGATGTTCATTGGTTCTTCTTCCTTGATGGCATCATGAGCAGAGGAGCGGCGCCGCCTGTCTGAGACGGGGCGAGCACGGCTCGTGCGGCCCTTATGGGCAACCCTGAGTAAGGGATTGGGCGCCCTGATAACCGAAATGGGCGGACTTGTCGATATGGTCGTTGCGGGGGCGCGAGACGCCTCTATTCTTGCCTACGCTTTGTGCGGGATCAATCGGCAAGGAGTTGGCATGGATTTGCTGCGTCTCGGGTGGGTCTTCGCAGTCGCGGGTGCGGCCATCGGGCTCTTCGAGCTCTACCATTTCAGCAGCGGCTACGAGCCGCGGCAATGGTTGCCGATCGCTCTCTGGGCAGGCCTGCCGCTGCCGCTCACGGCTTGGCTCGGGGGCAAGCTCGTCAGGACTCCTCAGGCTCAGCGGATCCTCACCATGGGTCTTGGAGTGGGGCTGGCGCTCGGGCTGTTCGGGCTCTGGGACGTGATGCTCGGCCCAGGCCGGAACGAAAGCCTCAACGGGCTTATCGTCGTGACGATGCCCGCCTATCAGATTGCGCTTCTGGCTCCGACCCTGATGGCGCTTTGGCTCGTCCGCCGGCGCGAAGTCAGCGCTTCGGCTTCAGACGGGCCCACAGGTCCGGGCGGCGGGCGCGCGTGATGCGCTCGGCCTCCTCGCGCCGCCATTCGGCAATCTTCTTGTGATCGCCCGAGAGCAGCACGTCAGGGATCGTCCGTCCCTCCCATTCGCGCGGCTTGGTATAGTGCGGATGCTCGAGGAGCCCGTCCTCGAAGCTCTCGTGGGTGAGCGAGCCCGCCTCGCCGACGACGCCAGGGATAAGACGCACGCAAGCGTCAATGAGGACCATGGCAGCGAGCTCACCGCCCGAGAGCACATAGTCGCCGATCGAGATTTCGCGAATCTGGCGCGCTTCGATCACACGCTCGTCGATACCTTCAAAGCGTCCTGCAAGCAGCATGACGCCCGGCCCAGCCGCAAGCTCGCGGGCAATCACCTGCGTCAGTGGCTCGCCACGCGGCGACATGTAGATGAGCGGGGCTAGAGGCTCGGCGCTGCGGGCCTGTTCGATCGCTGCGGCGAGCACGTCGGCGCGCATCACCATGCCGGCGCCGCCGCCGGCGGGCGTGTCGTCGACGGCGCGGTGGCGGCCAGATCCAAAGTCGCGGATCGCAACCGTCGTCAGCGACCAGAGGTTGGCCGCAAGGGCCTGGCCGGCGAGAGAGATGCCCAACGGACCCGGAAACATCTCGGGAAACAGCGTCAGGACGGTCGCGCGCCAAGGCGGCTTGCCATTGTTCTGCGGGATGTGGGGCATCGGATCAGGCACTCATCGGCTCGAGGGCCAAGAGCTTAGCCCGTCTCGCCCGAGCGTGGGACGCGCTCTCAAGTCACTCGGAGAGCGTGAAGATCGGCGTGTGAAGCTTGCGGCCCTCCGAGAGGACGTCGCCGAGGAAAGCAAAGAGTGCGCTTGCCCAACGGGCAATGACGCGGGATGCGCGCCACCGGCACGCGTGCGAGCGCGTGTCGAAATGGTCCTCGAGGCGGTAAAGCATCTCCGGCATGCCCTTCTCCTTAGACGAGAAGAATGACGGTTGAGAGCTTAATGGGCGGTTACGGTTAAAGGCTCGAGGCCGCCTCGGTCGTGCGGCTTCGCCAGCGCGGGTCCTCACACGCCCTCGACGACAACGATGTCAATCGTACCCGCACCCTGGCGCAGCTTCTTGGCTTCCGCGTACTCGGGAGATTTGGCGTAGCCGAGCGCGGCGTCATAGCTCGGAAACTCGAGCACGACATTGCGGGCGACGCCGTTGCCTTCCATGATCTCGCATCTGCCGCCGCGCACGATCGGCGTGCCGCCGAACTTGTCGAGCGCGATTTTCGACTTGGCGACGTACTCGCCCCACTTCTGGGGATCGGTAACGGTGGCGTGCGCGATCACGTATCCCTTAGGCATAGCTCTTCCCTGACTGTCGCTTCCGGCCGCGGACATGGGGCTTGCCCTGTCGCAGTGCTTAGGACGACAGATCGGCTGATATTTCAAGCCCAAACGAAAGCGCCCCGCCCAGGCCTTGCGACCGGGACGGGGCGAAAGAAGTACGTATGCGGGGCTTAGTAGTTGTTCCAGCCCAGGCCCCAAGCGCGGGACGGGATCGCGCTCACCGTGCAGCGGGTCACGGCCTCGTAGCGGCGCTGGGGGGCGAATGCCTTGCCGCGGCGTTGTGTTGTCCCAGGACGAATCGTCGTCGGCGATCTTGCGGCAGAGGACATCCTTGCCCTTGGCGGTGAACCAGTACGAGAAGGTATAGCCATAGCGGTTGGCGACCTTCTCACGCCAGTTGTGGACGGCCTCGGTGCGCGCGGCGTTCTGGTTCAGTGCGGCGCCCTCGGCGGTGACGCGCGGCAGCATGCCCACGCGGCCGAAGTCGCGGCCGAGGGCTCGGTTGGTGTCGGCGAAGGCAGACGGAACGCCGACGAGGGCGGCCGACAAAACGAGGCCGGCGGCAGCGGTCAGAAACGTAGTCTTGAAAGTCATCATCGCTCTCCTGTCGGCACCGGCCGGGGTTCGGGGGAGAGGCCGCCGGTGCATGGCAAGGAGATTAGGGGAGGCTCGCTGAGGGGCGCCTGAACGGCTGATTTAGGCGGCGTTCATCTGGCCGCCGGGTACCGGGACCTGCGCCTCAGGCGGCTCCGCTCGCGACCTTGGCGTGGGCCTCGCGGATGTGATGGACGAAAGTCTCGGCAGCGGCCTTGGGATCGTCGGCCTGGGTGATGGGGCGGCCGACGACGACATGATCGGCGCCCGCCGCAATGGCGCTGTCGGGGGTCATGACGCGCTCCTGGTCGTCGGTCGTGCCGCCCGCAAGGCGGATGCCCGGCGTGACGATGAGGAAGCCCGGTCCGGTCGCCGCCCTGATGCGCGCGGCCTCCTGGCCGGAGGCGATGACGCCGTCGAAGCCGGACTCGAAGGCGAGCCGCGCGCGATGCAGGACAAGCTCGTCGGGCGTCATGCTCGAGCCCTGCTGGCGCAGGTCATCGGCGGTGAGGTTCGTGAGCACGGTTACAGCCAGGAGCTTCAACTGGCTGTCGCCACGACCGGAGACTGCTGCGCGCAGCGTCTTCAGATCGTGGCCGTGGACGGTCAAGAAGTTCACGCCAAGCTCGGTCGCGTTGGCCACGGCGCGCTCGACGGTGTGGCCGATGTCGAGAAGCTTCATGTCGAGGAAGACGCGCTTTTTCTCGCGGCGCAGATCGCGGGCGAGGTCGAGGCCGCCGGCGAAGAGGAGCTCGAGCCCGACCTTGTAGAACGACACCGTATCGCCGAGCCGTGCGATGAGGCGGCGGGCGTCCTCGGCTGCGGGCATATCGAGAGCAACGATCAGGCGGTCCTTGGCGGTGATCTGGGTCATGAGGGCCTTCGCAGGGCTCGTGACCTATCCATGCAGCACGTGAGCGGCGCGGGCAAGCTTCTGGATCACGCTCTTGAACTGCTCGCTCGCGTCCTTGCTCTTCAGGTGCCCGTGCTCGTCGTAGGCTTCGGCGGCGCGGGGCACGGCGAACTGATCCGGCAGCACGAGCGCGCCGAGGCCGATCTCGAGCACGGTGCGAACGGTGTTGAGCCCGCGCAGCCCGCCGAGACCGCCGGGCGACGACGAGCCGAGCGCAAAGACGCGCGACTTGAACACCGCGAGAGGCGGCTCGCCCTCGGTCTTGATGCGGCTCACCCAGTCGAGCGAGTTCTTGAGCAGCGGCGTGATCGAGGCGTTGTATTCCGGGCAGGCGATGAAGATGCCCGTGTGGACCTTCATCAGCGCCTCGAGCTTATGGGCGTTCTCGGGGATGCCTTCGCGCGCCTGCAGGTCGGCGTCGTAGAGCGGCATCGGGTAGTCGCCGAGGTCGGCGAACGTCGCGGCGATGCCATTCGCCTCGGCGATCGTGGCGCCGAGCCTGGCAAGACGCTTGTTGTGCGAGCCTTCGCGGGAGCTGCCGGCGAAGAAGAGAAGCTTGGTCGCGTTTTTCATTAGGTTCTGCCGGTGGGATTTCGGGAAGGCCTTGGGCGGCGGCGTGTCTCAGCTGCCCTTGCCCTCGAAGAAATCCTTCACGCGGGCAAAGAAGCCCGCGCTCTCGGGGCTGGTTCCCTTGTGGCTCTCGCGCTCGAACTCCTCGAGGAGCTCGCGCTGCCTGCGCGTCAGATTCTTCGGCGTCTCGACCTCGACCTGGATGTACATGTCGCCGATGACGGTCGAGCGCAGCACGGGCATGCCCTTGGCCTTGAGGCGGAACTGCTTGCCGCTCTCGGTGCCTTCCGGAATTTTGACGCGCGTCGCCGTGCCGTCGAGGGTCGGCACCTCGATCTGGCCGCCGAGGGCGCCCGTCGTCATGGAGATCGGCACCTTGCAGAAGATGTCGGCGCCGTCGCGCTGGAAGAAAGTGTGCGGCTTTATCGAGAGGAAAATATAGAGGTCCCCGGGCGGGCCACCGCGCATGCCGGCTTCGCCGTCGCCGACGAGGCGGACCTTGGTGCCGTCCTCGACGCCCGCCGGGATGTTGACCGAGAGCGTGCGCTCCTTCATCACCCGCCCGGCGCCCGAGCAGGTCTGGCAGGGGTCCTCGATGACCTCGCCGCGGCCCTGGCAGGTCGGGCAGGTGCGCTCGATCGTGAAGAAGCCCTGGCTCGCGCGCACCTTGCCCATGCCGCCGCAGGTGGGGCAGGCCGACGGCTTGGTGCCCGACTTGGCGCCCGAGCCGGAGCATGTTTCACATGAGACGCTGGTCGGCACGCGAATCTCGGCAGCCTTGCCCGCGTAGGCCTCGTTGAGCGTGATCTCCATGTTGTAGCGAAGGTCGGCGCCGCGCTCGCGCCCGTTGCGGGGGCCGCGACCTCGCCGTCCGCCCATGAACTCGCCGAAGAGATCGTCGAAGATGTCCGACATCGAGGAGGCGAAGTCGGGACCGAAGCCGCCGCCGGGATGGCCGCGGCCGCCCATGTCGAAGGCCGCGTGGCCGAACTTGTCGTAGGCGGCGCGCTTCTGGGGGTCCTTCAGAGCCTCGTAGGCTTCATTGAGGTCTTTGAATCGTTGCTCGGCGGTCTGATCCCCGGGGTGACGGTCGGGGTGGCAGTCCTTGGCAAGCTTGCGAAAGGCCGATTTGAGGTCGTTGTCGCTCGCTGTGCGTTTGACGCCGAGTGTGTCGTAGTAGCAGCGTTTTGCCATATGGCGGCAGTCCACATCGATTTGCGGCCACACCCCTCTGCACCCGCCCCTCACACCGGAGGCTGGCTCCGGCACGAGGATGGTGGGCTGGGGCGGGAGGGGTTGGCAGAACTGCTGTTGTTACGGGCCCCAGGGGCTCCCCTCGCCCCTTCCCTCCCCAAAGAAAGGGGAGGGAAAGCGAGACGTGTCAAGCCGACTTCTTCTTGTCGTCCTTGACCTCTTCGAAGTCGGCATCGACGACATTGTCCGACCCGGCGGCTTTATCGCCGCTCGAACCGGGCTCGCCGGCCTCGGCTTCGGCGCCTCCCTTGGCGCTATAGATCGCCTCGCCGATCTTCATCGCAACCTGCGCCAGCGCGGTGGTTGCCGACTTGATCTTGTCGACATCCTCGGAGGCGATGGCGTCCTTGGTGGCCGCGACGGCCTTCTCGATGTCGTCCTTGACCGCGGCCACGGCCGCGTTCGAGGCGTTCTCGGAAAGCTGCTTCTCAGTCGCGTGAATCAGAGCTTCTGCCTGGTTCCTCGTTTCCACGAGCTCGCGCTTCTTCTTGTCCTCGCTCGCGTGCGCCTCGGCGTCCTTGACCATGCGCTGGATCTCGGTGTCGGACAGACCGCCCGAGGCCTGGATGCGGATCGACTGCTCCTTGCTCGTGGCCTTGTCCTTGGCAGAGACGTGGACGATGCCGTTGGCGTCGATGTCGAAGGTGACCTCGATCTGCGGCACGCCGCGCGGCGCCGGGGGGATGCCGACCAGGTCGAACTGGCCCAAGAGCTTGTTGTCGGCGGCCATCTCGCGCTCGCCCTGGGAGACGCGGATGGTCACCGCGTTCTGCCCGTCCTCGGCGGTCGAGAAGACCTGACTCTTCTTGGTCGGGATCGTCGTGTTGCGCTCGATCAGGCGCGTGAACACGCCGCCGAGCGTCTCGATGCCGAGCGAGAGCGGGGTCACGTCGAGAAGGAGGACGTCCTTGACCTCGCCCTTCAACACGCCGCCCTGGATGGCGGCGCCGACGGCGACCACCTCGTCCGGATTGACGCCCTTGTGGGGCTCCTTGCCGAACAGCTGCTTGACGACCTCCTGCACCTTCGGCATGCGCGTCATGCCGCCGACGAGGACGACCTCGTCGATCTCGGCGGCCTTGAGGCCGGCGTCCTTCAACGCCTGCTCGCAGGGGCCCTTCGTCTTGGCGATCAGGTCGTCGACGAGGCTCTCGAGCTTGGCGCGCGTGAGCTTCATCGTCAGATGCTTGGGACCGGACTGATCGGCGGTGATGAACGGCAGGTTGATCTCGGTCTGCGACGACGACGAGAGCTCGATCTTGGCCTTCTCGGCCGCCTCCTTGAGGCGCTGGAGCGCAAGCTTGTCGTTGCGCAGGTCGATGCCCTGCTCCTTCTTGAACTCGTCGGCGAGGTAGCTGACGAGCTTCATGTCGAAGTCTTCGCCGCCGAGGAACGTGTCGCCGTTGGTCGACTTCACCTCGAAGACGCCGTCGCCGATCTCGAGGATCGAGATATCGAACGTGCCGCCGCCCAAGTCGTAGACGGCGATGGTCTTCGCTTCCTTCTTCTTGTCGAGCCCGTAGGCGAGCGCGGCTGCCGTCGGCTCGTTGATGATGCGCAGGACCTCGAGGCCGGCGATCTTGCCGGCGTCCTTGGTCGCCTGGCGCTGGGCGTCGTTGAAATAGGCGGGGACCGTGATGACGGCCTGCGTGACGGTCTCGCCGAGCTTGGCCTCGGCGGTCTCCTTCATCTTCTGGAGGATGAAGGCCGAGATCTGCTGGGGCGAGTAGCTCTTGCCGTTGGCCTCGACCCAGGCGTCGCCGTTGGGACCTTGGACGATCTTGTAGGGGACGAGCTTCTTGTCCTTCTCGACCATGGGATCGTCGTAGCGGCGCCCGATCAGGCGCTTGATGGCAAAGAAGGTGTTGGTGGGATTGGTCACCCCCTGACGCTTGGCGGGCAGACCGACTAGGCGCTCTCCGTCGTTCGTGAACGCGACGATCGAGGGGGTGGTGTTCACGCCCTCGGCGTTCTCGAGAACGCGGGGCTTGCCGCCTTCCATCACGGCAACGCACGAGTTCGTGGTGCCGAGGTCGATGCCAATGACTTTTGCCATGTCTCCGTATGTCCTCTTCGTTGCGGCAGACCGCCTGAACCCATGTCGGCTGGCGTCCAGGAATTTCGTTAAGCCCCGCTAAACGAGGGCTCTAGCGCCGGTCCCCTAGGAGATCGATTGAACGATGGGCCGTTATATAGGGTCGTCTTTTCGGCGCGCAACGGGCACGGATCACCGCCCCGTGATCAATTTTCCCCTTATGCGTTAAACACTGCTCACGCGTGGCTCCAAGGCCGCGGCTCCTTTGGGATCTATGGGAGGCGGGTTCTTGCCAAACGGTGAAGTGTCGCGTGAGAATTGCGTTAAGCGGGTGGCGCGACGCAGCGCCAGGGCTGTTTTGCCATGGGCCGGTTGGTGGTGCAATCTGCCGGTGCGGGCGTTCACTCGCCGCTCCCGGGACGACCGCGCATCATTTTGACGCCCCCTGAGAAAGGCCGGGCTTCCCATATATTATGAGGTCAAAGTTCAGCCGGTGTTCACTGCAACTCTCGCATAGAACCGGCCAGGCGGCCCGATGGTCGCCGCTGAGGCCGAGGCAATTCCCGGAGCTGGGGTCGATGCGTTCACAGGTCAAAGAGTTCTTTTCGTCGCTGCTGCTGGCGCTGGCGTTCGCCTTCCTCTTTCAGACGACGGCGTTCGCCACCTTCTTCATCCCGTCCGAGAGCATGGTGCCGACGCTCGAGGTCGGCGACCGGCTCACGGCCTCCAAGTTTGCCTACGGATGGAGCCGCTTCTCGCTGCCCTTCGGCTTGACGCTGCCCGCCTCTCTCGGCGGCAGGGTTCTCGCGCAGTCACCCACGCGCGGCGACATCATCGTGTTCATTCATCCCAAGTCCGGCGAGCGCATGATCAAGCGCCTGATCGGCGTGCCGGGAGACCGGGTCGCGATCAAGGGCGGCCGCCTCTGGCTCAACGGGCAGAGGTGCCGCGCGAGTTCGAGCGCACCTACAAATATCGTGATCAATACGGGTCGATGGTGGAGGTCACCCAATACAAGGAGATGCTGCCGGGCGGACCGGAGCACGAGATCATCGAGCGCACGCGGCCCTTCCACCGGACAGACATGGCGGAAATCGTCATTCCGCAGGGACGCTACTTCATGATGGGCGACAACCGGGACAACTCGGCGGACAGCCGGTTCCCCGAGATGGGCCTCGTGCCCTACGAGAACCTCGTCGGGCGGGCGGAGGCAATTCTCTACAGCTGGTATTCCTGCCAGCAGGAGCCCGGTGCCGAATGCGCGGAGGGGCGGCGTTTCGCGACCCGCCTGCACTGACCTCAATGGAGAGATGCTCCGGCTAGGACTGCGTCGCCGGCCGGTGCTTCGTCCGGGCCTGAAGCAGAATCCGGCGCTTCGCCGGGCTTCGCCGCCTTCGGTCCGCCCTTCGCTACCACCACCATGGCCGGGCGCAGGATGCGGTCCTCGATCAGATAGCCGGGCTGGAAGACCTCGAGAACGGTGCCGGGCGCAACGTCGAGGTTCTGCATTTCCATCATCGCTTGATGCTGATGCGGGTTGAACATCTCGCCCTTAGGCGCAATGCGCTTTACGCCATAGCGCTCGAGGACGTTCAAAAACTCGCGCTCGGTCATGGATACGCCTTCGACGAGGCTTTTCAGCGCCGAGTCCTGCTCTGCGGCGCCCGGTGGCACCGCCTGCACCGCGCGCTCGAAGTTGTCGGCGACGGTCACCACGTCGCGCGCAAAGCGGGTGATGGCATATTTCGACGTTTCCTCCTTCTCGCGCTCGGCGCGCTTGCGGAGGTTGTCCATCTCGGCATGGGCGCGCAAAAGCCGATCGGTGAGGTCGCCAATCTGCCCCTTCAACGTGTCGATCGTTGCTTCGAGGTCGGCCGGAGCCTGCCCCTCCTGCGCGTTCGGGTCGGGGGCGGCGGCGTCGGCTTTTTTTGTCTCGTCGACCATTGGATCTCCGCGAACTGGCAGTGAACGGGGGTGGGGTTGGCTCGGCTCTCTAGGCTCGCGGGCGCAGCTTCTCGGGCCCGATATCGACTCGAAACCAGGAAAAATCAAGTCAGGAGGCGACTCACGAGCTTCGCCGTGTAGTCGACCATCGGAATGATGCGGGCGTAATTGATGCGTGTCGGGCCGATAACGCCAAGGACGCCGACAACCTTGCGCTCGCCGTCGTGGAACGGCGCGACGATGAGCGAGGAGCCGGAAAGCGAGAAGAGCTTGTTCTCGGAGCCGATGAATATGCGCACGCCTTCGGCGTGCTCTGCGAGGCCCAGAATCTGCACCAGGTCGCGTTTCGTCTCGAGATCGTCGAAGAGCTGGCGGATGCGATCGAGGTCGTCGACGGCGGTGAGCTCCTTCAAGAGGTTCGATTGGCCGCGCACGATCAGGCTCTTCCTGTCGTCGAGCGATCCAGACCACTCGGCGAGGCCGGCCTTGATGACTTTCTGCGTCAGCGTGTCGAGCTCGGCCTTGGCCTTGCTCAGCTCCTGCTCGACAGCCGCGCGCGCCTCGGCGATCGTCATGCCGCGGATGTGGGCATTCAGATAGTTGGCGGCTTCGGTCAGCGCCGAAGGCGGCAGACCGGCGGGAATGTTGATGACGCGGTTCTCGACGTTCTGATCCTCGCTGACGAGAACGACGAGGGCCTTCGTCGGCTCGAGGGGCACGAACTCGATGTGCTTCAGCTTCGCGATCTGCTTCTCGGCGAGCACGACGCCGGCGCAATGGGAGAGGCCAGAGATCATCTCGCCGGCTTCCGCCAAAAGCTGATCGATCGATTTCGAGCGCTTGACCGAGATCTGCGCCTCGATCTGGCGGCGCTCCTCGTCGGCGAGATCGCCGACCTCGAGCAGGCCGTCGACGAACAGGCGCAGACCCGATTGCGTCGGCAGGCGGCCGGCGGAGGTGTGCGGGGCAAAGATCAGGCCGGCGTGCTCGAGATCCGACATGACGTTGCGGATCGATGCCGGTGAGAGCGACATGGGGAGCGCGCGCGACAGATTGCGCGAGCCAACCGGCTCACCGGTCGTGAGGTAGCTGTCCACGATCTGGCGCAGAATGGCGCGCGAGCGTTCGTTGAGCTTGTGAGTTCGGTGACGCTTTCGGTCATCAAGTCAATATCGCCACGGAGGAGCTAACAGTATGAAACGGCGTATCTCTTCGTCAATCCGTATGGACAGAGGTCGGATCCGGTATCGGCGAGCAATTACGGCGAGACCTTAACCTTTGTCGCTGCGTTCTGTTCGGCGCAAGGGCTCACATCTGGTGACAGATCATAGAGCATAGACTGCTCGCAAGGGCGCCGATCCTTCATGATTGACATCCGGCGCCAGGGTACTGACTGTTGCGTCGGAAACCCATATCGGACTATCGATCGGCTGAACCGCCTGTATGGCGGAGTATGGCGGCGTCCGGCCGCGTCTGGACGCAGCGGGGGCCTGGCCCCGAATATCGGTAAATACTAAGAACGAGAACAAGATGCGACCCTCCAAACGTCAGCCCGATGAACTACGCCGTGTTTCGCTCGAGCGCGCAGTGTCCATGCATGCCGAGGGCTCGTGCCTGATCAAATTCGGCAATACGCAGGTCTTGTGCACGGCCAGCCTCGAGGAGCGGATTCCGCCCTGGCTCAAGGGACAAGGCCGCGGCTGGGTGACGGCCGAGTACGGAATGCTGCCGCGCGCCACGACGGAGCGGACGCGGCGCGAGGCGACGGTCGGCAACCAGTCGGGCCGCACGCAGGAGATCCAGCGTCTGATCGGGCGCGCGCTGCGCGCCGTCGTCGATCTGCCGAAGCTCGGCGAGCGGCAGATCTCGATCGACTGCGACGTCATCCAGGCCGACGGCGGCACGCGCACGGCGGCCATCACGGGGGCCTGGGTCGCGCTCCACGATTGCATCCAGTGGATGAAGGTCCGCGACATGGTCAAGGACGGTGTCCTCAGAGATCATGTGGCGGCGGTCTCGTGCGGCATCTTCAAGGGCACGCCGGTGCTCGATCTCGACTATGCGGAGGATTCGAACGCGGAAGCGGATTCGAACTTC
This sequence comes from uncultured Alphaproteobacteria bacterium, assembly GCA_963716835.1. GTDB lineage: Bacteria > Pseudomonadota > Alphaproteobacteria > Rhizobiales > Hyphomicrobiaceae > Hyphomicrobium_C. Next base: position 55,502 of record CAVQUQ010000017.1, read on the forward strand.
GTCATGACGGGAGCCGGCGGCATCGTCGAGGTGCAGGGAACGGCGGAGACGGTCGCCTTCAGCCAGGAGAGCTTCGATGCGCTCATGGTGCTGGCGCGCAAGGGCATCGCCGAGCTCATCGGTCTGCAGAAGCTGACGGTGGCGTAAGAGGAGGCAGTAGGCAACAGGCAGCAGGCAATAGCGGATTTGATCTTCTGCTGCCTGTTGCCCGATGCCTGCTGCCCAGAGAAACATGAAGCCAGCAGGCATTCTCGAAACGGTTCTCTACGCTGTCGACCTCGGCGCGATCGAGAGGTTCTACCGCGACGTGCTCGGGCTCGAGCCACACTCTCGCGCTGAAGGGCGCCAGGTCTTCTATCGGCTCGGCGAGCAGATGCTCTTGATCTTCAATCCGGATGTGACGGAGCGCCCGCCGGCCAATGCTCGAGCTTCCCGTGCCCCCGCACGGCACCTATGGCGAGGGTCACGTCTGCTTTCGCGCCTCGGCTGACGAGATCGAGCGCTGGCGCGCGCATCTCGAAGCGCGCGGGCGTCGCGATCGAGGCGGACTTCGAATGGCCCGGCGGCGGGCGCTCGATCTATTTTCGCGATCCCGCGGGGAATTGCCTCGAGTTCGCGGAGCCCAAGATCTGGGGGCTCGCCTGATGCAGCGGCTCGCAACGCGGCGATCGCTCGTCGTCGCCAGCCACAACCCCGGCAAGGTGTGGGAGATCAAGGAGCTGATCGGCCCCTACGGCCTCGACGCCGTCTCGGCGGCGGATCTAAATTTGCCGGTGCCGAAGGAGACGGAGACGACGTTCCAGGGCAACGCCGCGATCAAGGCCCACGCTGCGGCGAAAGGGGCAGGCCTTCCGGCGCTTGCCGACGACTCGGGGCTCGAGATCGATGCGCTCGATGGCGCGCCGGGCGTCTACTCGGCGGACTGGGCCGGTCCGAACCGCGATTTCGGCCTCGCCATGCAGCGGGTTCACGATGCGCTCGACGGAGCGCGGGCCTGGAAAGGCGAAGCCGCCGCGCGCGAATTTCATCTCGGTGCTTGTGCCTCGCGTGGCCGGACGGATCGATCCGCATGTTCGAAGGCACGGTAGACGGCACGCTCGTTTGGCCGCCGCGCGGGGGCAACGGCTTCGGCTACGATCCGATCTTCGTTCGCCGAAGGCGAGCAACTGACCTTCGGCGAGATGGAGCCGGCGGCCAAATACGCGATCTCGCATCGCACGCGCGCCTTCGAGAAATTCCGGACGGAGTGCCTGGAGGAAGGCGGCGGCTTCGGGCCGCGGCCATCCGAGATCGCCGGGCGCGATCTCGAGGGTCTCAGCGCGGCGGCTCGAAACCTTTCGACGAAGGCCGAGCTGGTCCAATTCATCGCCAACCTGCGCGGCGATCTCGACCGCAACGGCGCCGGCTGGGAGAACCCCGACCTTCCGCGCTACCTCGAGGCGATGCAAACCTGGCTCAGCGACAACGACATCCCGGACGAGCCCAGATGGCGCACGATCGCCATGGCGCTGCTCGCAGCGAGCCAATACGAGTGACGGCCGTGAATGCCCCTTTCGCCGAGCCAGGCTTCGGAATCTACGTCCACTGGCCGTTCTGCGCGCAGAAGTGCCCCTATTGCGACTTCAACAGTCACGTGCGCCACGGCGGCTGGGACGAGGCACGCTTTCTCGCGGCTTACAAGCGCGAGCTCGACTACGTGCGGTCGCTCTCGGGGCCGGCGGACGTCTCTTCGATATTCTTCGGCGGGGGGACGCCCTCGCTGATGAAGGCGGAGACGGCGGCCGCGATCCTCGATCACATCGCCGGCTCATGGACGATCGCGCCGGACGCGGAGATCACGCTCGAGGCCAATCCCGGTAGCGTCGAGGCCGGGCGCTTCAAGGGCTACCGCGCGGCGGGCGTCAACCGCGTGTCGGTCGGCGTGCAGTCGCTCAACGACGAGGAGCTCAGGAAGCTCGGCCGCATTCACACGGTCGCCGAGGCGAAGGCGGCGCTGGACGTGGCCCGCAAGACGTTCGACCGCTTCTCGCTCGATCTCATCTACGCGCGCCCCGGGCAGGCACCCGATGCGTGGCGCGCAGAGCTCAAAGAGGCGATCGGCCTCGCCGGCAAGCACATGTCGCTCTATCAGCTCACCGTCGAGCCGGGGACGCGCTTTGCCGATCTCCATGCGCTGGGCAAGCTCGCCGTTCCCGATGGGGACGAGGCGCTCGCACTCTACGAGGTGACGCAGGAGCTTACGGAGGCTGCGGGGCTTCCGGCCTACGAGATTTCGAACCATGCGGTGCCGGGAGAGGAGAGCCGTCACAACATGCTCTACTGGCGCTACGGCGCCTATGCGGGTGTCGGGCCCGGCGCGCACGGGCGGCTCGTGTTCGAGGGTGCGCGGCAGGCGATGGTGACGGAGCGCAATCCGGAGCAGTGGGCCGAGCGCGTCGAGCGCACGGGGCACGGCTTCACCGAGATCACGCCGCTCTCGCGACCGGAAGAGGCCGACGAGATGCTGCTGATGGGGATGCGGCTCAGGGAAGGCCTCGATCTCGATCGCCTTGCGGACGTCAGCGGCGTGCGGCCGCGCGCCGAGCGTGCTCTCCGCGCTCGAAAGCGAGGGACTGATCGAGCAGGCCGATGTGCGCGAGACTTTTCCCGACGAGATCCGGGCCTGCGTCGGGCCGGGCATTCGTCCGGACGTCGCCTACGCCAACGCTACCGGCCGCATTCGCGCGACTGCGCGCGGCCGGTTCGTGCTCAACGCAGTCGTGGCTGAGCTGGCCGCGGCCATGGAGCCGGCGGCCGCGTCGTCATCGCTTCACCTTGACGCGTCGAAGGTCAGTGGGCTCAGGCAGGCGAGCTAACGATCACCAGCTCGTGGTCTCGCGACATTCGCGGCGGCGTCAACCGCCGCACGACTGCGCGTCGCCAAGCTTCGTCAATGCCAACGATGCGAAGCTTTCTGTCGTGCTCGTCCGGCGGATTTCGCGCGCTGTAGCCGCAACGATTTATCAAGAGGTCGAGACAATCATGCGCGCCTGAAAGCCAGGATCTCGATCAGATCTCGGTTGAGTGCGTTTCCGGGTGCTTTCGTTCTGTAAGCATACTCGAAGGAGAACACGATGACCTCCAGGACGCTGGCGTGCCTCGGTGCGCTCGTTGCGCTGGCCTTTCTCGTCGCCATGCCCGTTGCGCCGGTCTCGGCTGCGAGCAACACGATGGACGCGCTCGATCCCGACAGAGACGGGACGATCGACATGGCCGAGGCGCTCTCGGCCGCCGGCAAGGTGTTCTATCGCCTCAACCCCGACAACGACGGCACGCTCGATTCGCGCGAGCTCGCGGGACGCCTCAATGCGGCAGCTGATCCCGACGGCGACAGGACGATCGACGCGACGAATACATGGCGATCGTCATGGCCCGCTTCAAAAGAGCGAACCCGGACAACGACGGCACGATCGACGACCGAGAGCTGCACAGCCCGGCCGGGCAGGCGCTGCTGCGGCTCATCAAATAGCGGCGGCAGACGCCCGCTCAACATTTGCGCAATTCATGGCTCCGGCCGCTCGCTTCGGGCGGCCGGGCTTTTTTTGGCCCGTCGCCGGACGTGGATCTCACAAACTCAGGATCCACTCGACAGCCTCAACGAGACTGTCTGCGACATAGTCCGGCGCAGAGCCCAGCCGGTCCTCGTCGCCGGGCTGGTACTTGCCGGTTCGAACGAGCACGGCCCTCAGACCAGCGGTCATCGCACCCGCAACGTCGGCCTCTGCGTCGTCGCCGATCATCACGGCGTCGCGCGGGCTCAAGCCGAGGCTGTCGACAGCAATCGTGAAGAACTCCGCGGAAGGCTTGCCAAGCAGGACTGCTTTCCGGCCGCTCGCATATTCCAGCGCGACGACGAAGGGGCCAGCATCGAGACTTAGCTCGCCGTCCCAGTCCTTGAAATTCCGGTTCTTTGCGAGCGCCAGAAGCTCGGCGCCCGCGCCAAGCCTGCGGTAGGCCTCATTCAGTCGAGCGTACGTGAAGTGTTCGCCGGCATCTCCAACTGACAACAGCATCCGATGTACCCGGCGCCAGCCCCGCGAAATCCTCCGCCAGATCGGGATGAACGAGGAGGAATGGCGAAAGGGCGTGCGTCTCGAGGAAACTTCGCGCCATCTGGGCTGGGGTGAGCAATTCGCTCTCAGAGACACGAACGCCCATGCGGTCCAAGTCCGCGATCACCTGACGCCGTGAGCGCCGTGTCGTATTGGTGATGAAACGCAGCGGAAGCCCAGCGTTGCGAAGCCGCTCGATCGCCTCCAGCGCTCCCTTGATTGGTGTGCTGCCGACATAGACGACACCGCCAAGGTCCAAGAGGACACCTTTCGTGGCAGGGGAGCCACCCGTTTCTGGGCCTGTCATCGTCATCTGCCTATCGTCAGTGTCACGGGGTCAGTGTCACGGGCCAGGCGGCGTACTCATGCGGCAATTGAATACGTCGCCAGAGGCCTTTGGAAAAAGCAATGCGGCAATCCGATTGCGCCATGCACGGCACCGGGCCGGCGGGGAATGGGCGTTGCAGCGTTAGCACTGCGCCACTTCGCTGATGGACAATCGGGTCCGTGACCACTATTCAGCGGCCCATGATGAAACGCCTCTACGATTGGATGATTCGCTTGCGAGCACGCAAGAGTGCGGAAGTCTGCTCGCGATCATTGCGTTTGTCGAGAGCTCGTTCTTTCCCATGCCTGCCGACGTCCTGCTCGTGCCGATGGCTCTGTCGCGCCCGGAACGAAGCCTGTGCTATGCGATCGATCGCAACGCTCGGCTCGACGCTCGGCGCGCATTGCGGATACTGCGTCGGCTACTTCGCCTACGAAACCGTCGCCCAGCCGGTGCTTGAGTTCTACGACAAGCTCGATGAGTTCGATCGAGCTTAGAGCCTGCGCCGGCCGCGAGACGCACCATGTTGCATCTTGTCACCTCGGGGCATGACGCACTTGCCGCCGATCAAGGTGGTCACGATCCGTCAGGCGTCGTACATGTCGGGCTCCCTTTCTTCATTCTGTCCTGCGTCATTGCGCGCGGCATGCGGTTTTATGCGTTGGCCGTGGGCGCTGCGAATCTTCGGTGAGCCGATCAAGACCTTCATCGAAAAGCGGCTCGGTTTGATCGCAGGGCTTGCGGCCGTGGCACTCATCGCTCTCTATTTTGCAGTCAGAGCGTTTGCTGGATCGGGTATGCTAACGACGTGCTGATGCTGCAGGTTTGCTCGGCGTGAGTTTTGTGGCCATCAAGTACGTGTTCTAGGGTTCGCCGCGGAGGCGCGCATGTTCGTTCCCGTCAGCGCCGAGAAGTCCCCAGCCTACCGCTACGGCGGCGCGGCGCTCTTACTTGCTGCGGCCGTCATCCTGGGCGCGCTCGGCTTCGAGTATATCGGCGGCATTCCGCCCTGTCCGCTCTGCCTCGAGCAGCGCTACGCCTATTACGCAGGAATTCCGCTGTTGTTCGTCGCCATGGCGCTGGTCGCGGAGAAGCCCAAGCTGGCGGCGTTCGTGTTTGCCGTCGTCGCGCTCGCTTTTCTCGCCAATGCCGGTCTCGGGGCCTACCACGCGGGCGCGGAATGGAAGTTCTGGCCCGGGCCCGATACCTGCACGGGCAGCCAAGGGCTGCCGACGTCCGCGACCGACTTGCTGAAGGCGGCCGAAGAGGCGGTCGTCGTCCGTTGCGACGAAGCGGCGGTGCGAATCGCCGGGCTGTCGCTCGCAGGCTGGAACGTCATCGCGTCATTACTTGCATTTGCACTTGTGCTCAGAGCTGCCTATTTGGCGGCTTTCGAGTCATAATTCTATCGATCGATTTCAACGGCTTAGGTTATCAACAACCTCGCGCGCCGCGCCCTCATCACAGCAAAAATCGAGCGCCGCTAAGCGGTTGCGCGAGCGATGTGTGACCTGTTCGCCCCTCGTCAATGGAATTTCGTGGACCTGACAAGATTGTGCCCTCGGGTGGTCACAGTGCCACGCGATAACTAGATCATTCGCGGAACACACAATGAATCCTCCGAGTACACGGTGCGTTCGCGAGCGAGGGAGTGAGTGGTGCAAGAGTATCTGCGTATGCCCACGGTGCAGTCGTCGCCACGGCAGATTTTGAGTTCGAGTTTGTCGCGTTCTGCCTGCGTACCGGTGAACGACCCATCTGCTCCCGACATCGCCGGGCAGCCGGCTCGGAGCGTAGGTTTGAGTAAGCGTAGCGTTCGGTAGCGTAACAGGCGTGTTGGCGTTGAGTAGCGTATCGCGTCCCCCAATAAGTGCGTTTAGCCCCTCTCCCAAGAGCACGCTCCTCGGCGTGTTCCAAAAATTGCGGCGAGCCGCTCGAGCGAACAGGTTGCAGCGTATCTCGAAGCGGCTCGCATCTCCCGGCAAGTCTCGAGCCCGTTGGCTCAAAGCGTCAGTGCTGCGTGCCAGTCGCGTAAGTCTCAACTAGTCCCAGTTCCCGTATCGCGTTGCGTTCCATCGGTGCCCGCCAGCCCCCGCCGGCGGGCTCAGATGGCCTCATGGGAAAAAGAGTGCGAGTCAAAAGAAGTACGAGGCGTTCGATGACGTTCGAGTTGAGTTCGTGGCGTCCCCTGCACGACGTTGTGGGCCAGGTTCTTGCTCAAGCCGCTCCGCAAAGCGTTTCGCCTGTACCGGCGGAAACATGCGTGAGCGCCGCAGGCAGTCCACAACGCTCAAATGGAATTCGGAGGCGCCACGCGCCTCCGCCGAGTTGGCAAGCATGCCTAGGGCCGAGACGGTAGTCATCTATGGCATCACATGTACCGGTCGCGCGTAGTGATGTCGGGGCGCTGGGTATGCTTGCCGCCAATTTCAGAAAGCCGGGCATAGGAGCCCGTGTCAGTTCAAGTCATCCTGTTGGAGGCGATCACGTGATTCCCGAGTACATCAATCCGCTGCAGTGGCACCAGGCAATCGGGATTGCCCGTCAGTCGTGCGCGCGCTTCTTCCGCGACGGCGGCTCGGCCGCCGATGCGATGCGTGCGTTCGGCGTCAGCGCGGAGGGAATGCAACCGGCCGATTGGGCCAAGGCGGTCGAGGCGATTGCGCACGTGCTGTGCAAAGCGCCGGAACGGCGCGCGGCATAAGACAGATTACCGTTGTGAGCGCGGCCGGAAGGCCGTGATTTGAGAGGATGATCGCGCCGGGCCCTGCCTGGCGCGATCGTCGTTTTCTGTCGTGCTCTTGTCGGAAAACCGGTTCCACGCCGTCTCCGGAAGCACGGCTTCGCTGCGCGACTGATCGCGAGCGAAGCCGGTGTCCGACTTCGTCGGAAAATGCTCTAGGGCTCGAGCTCGGTATCCCAATAGAGGTAGTCGAGCCAGCTGTCGTGCAGGTAGTTGGGCGGAAAGAGCCGCCCGTTGCGGTGGAGCTCGAACACGGTCGGGCGGTACGGCATCTGATGCGGGCGCATGCCCGATTCGGCGGGCATGTGTCCGCCCTTCGTCAGATTGCAGGGCGCGCAAGCCGTGACGACGTTGTCCCAGCGGGTCTGGCCGCCGCGCGAACGGGGCACCAGATGATCGAAGGTCAGATCGTCGCGCGCGCCGCAATACTGGCAGCTGAAGCGGTCGCGCAGGAACACGTTGAAGCGGGTGAACGCCGGGTAAAGCGCCGGCTTCACGTAGGTCTTCAGGGAGACGACGCTCGGCAGCCGCATCTCGAAAGAGGGGCTTCTCACGTAGCGGTCGTATTCGGAGACGATGTTGACGCGATCCAAGAAGACGGCCTTCACCGACTCCTGCCAGCTCCAGAGCGACAACGGATAGTAGCTCAGGGGCCGGAAGTCGGCGTTGAGAACCAATGCCGGAAATGCTTCCGGCGCGGCAGCATGAGCATTCACGAGCTTGCTTCCATTCGGTCCTTATCGAATCAGGTCTGCCTCCCTTTTGGGCTGCCGGATACTAGCGGCGCATGTCAGCTCTGTGAAGCTCCGCAATTGCCAGTAAAATCAAGGCCATTCTTACTTCTCCACAGCCCGGCGCAGGGGCGTGCGCCATGCCGCTGCACGTACCTCAAATACGAATCGGGAGTGGTTTCGGACCAGGTCAGCGGCCGCGCTCGTGGGCGTAATAGCGCCAGAGGATGAGAGCGGCGACGGCGCGCCAGGGGCGCCAGCGCTCGGCGAGCGCCTCGATCTCGGAAGCGATCGGGCCGCGACTTCAAGGCAAAGGCCGACTGCGCCGACAACTGGAGCGCGAGATCGCCCGGCGCGAATGCGTCGGGCCGGCCAAGGCAGAACATCACGTAGATGTCGGCGGTCCACGGTCCGATGCCGCTCACGGCCGTGAGGGCTTGGCGAAGGTCATCGTCGGAGGCGCGTTGCAGACGCTTGAAATCGAGCGTGCCGTCGATCACGGCCTCCGACACGGCGCGCAGCGTGCGGATCTTCGGACGTGACAGCCCCGCTCCGCGAAGCTCGGCATCGGAGAGCGCGGCGACCACCTCGGGGCGAAAAGGTTTCACGACGCCCTCCGTGCGGCGCCAAATTGCGGCGGCGCTCGCCGCAGAAAGCTGCTGGGCGACGACTATGGCTGCAAGGCCCTTGAAACCGGCAGCCTGCCGGCGCAACGGCGGATCGCCGACGAGATCGTGAAGCCGGCGCATCGTCGGGCAACGGCGACGGAGCGCCGTGACGGCGGCGCGGATATCGTCCGCGCTCGCGAGCGCCCGCACCGCGCTCTCTCCCTGCTCCACTACTCTTCGCGTTGCCATAACAGATCTACGTTCAGCCTTGCTTTCGTATGCGGGTGCACCAACGTAAGTTCAAGTGCGTGTTGCGTTCAGCGCTAGCTGTGGAGTGCGGATCCATGTTGCGCGCATCGATTGGCAAGGGAATTGCGGGCCTTATTTTGCTTTGCTTGCTGACGGTCTCAGGAGAAGCCGCGGCAGGGCGGCTCAAGCTCAAGGACTGGTCGACGATCGAGAACGAACGCTTCGGCTTCCTGCTCGCCTATCCTGGCAGCGTCTTCGCGCCGCGCGAGGGAGCGTCGCCGGAGGAGGGCACCGTTCTCGTCTCGCGGGACGGAAACGCCCGGCTTGCGGTCGCCGCGTTCGAGAACGAGAACGAGGCGACGCTCGAGGAATATCGCGAACAGCTGCTCTCCGAGAACTACAAGGACGCGCGAGATCGACTATGCGCCCGTGAAGAAGAAATGGTTCGTCGTCTCGGGGACGCGGGGCGAGATGCATTTCTACGAGCGCGTGAGCTTCACCTGCGGCGGCAAGCTCATCAACAGCTGGGCACTGCTCTATCCGGCCGCGGAACGCCAGCTCTACGATCGCGTGGTGGAAGCGATCGCCGAGAGCTACACGCCGGGAGCGGGCCGCACCGGAGAATGCGACTGACGGGCTTGCGCGTCGCGTCCGTGCGCTCTAGGGCGTGGCCCATGAGCGTCAGCAGCCAGCCCGTGTTCCGTTTCGCGCCGAGCCCCAACGGCGAATTGCATCTGGGGCATGCGCTGTCCGCGATCGTCGGCTACGAGATGGCGCAACGCGCCGGCGGACGCTTCCTCGTGCGCATCGAGGACATCGATGTCGAGAGGTGCCGCGAGGAGTTCGTGGCACAGATCCTCGAGGATCTGGCGTGGCTCGGCATCCGCTGGGAGGAGCCGGTCGTCCGGCAGAGCGCGAACTTCGACGCCTACCGCGCGGCCGCTTCACGCCTCGAGGCGATGGGATTGCTCTATCCCTGCTTTGCGACACGGACGGAGATCGCAGACGCCGCGCGCGAATTGCCCGAGGCTCGCGATCCCGACGGTGCGCCGCTCTATCCCGGACTTTACCGCGGGCTCGCTAAGGCGGAGGTCGAGCGGCGCCGAATGAGTGGCGAGCCTTACGCGCTGCGCATCGACATGGAGCGGGCGCGAGAAGCGCTGAACGGGCGCCGGCTCACGTTCACGGAAATGGATCCCCAAGGCCGTCCGCAAGAGATCGAGGCCAGGCCCGAGCGCTGGGGCGACGCGGTGATCGTGCGCAAGGAGGTGCCCGCGAGCTATCATCTCGCGGTCGTCGTCGACGATGCCGCCCAAGGTGTGACACATGTGACACGCGGGCAGGACCTTCTTGCGGCAACCGACCTGCATAGGCTGTTGCAGGTGCTGCTCGGGTTCAAGGAGCCGGTCTATCATCATCATCGGCTGGTGACGGACGCAGGCGGCCGCAAGCTAGCCAAAAGCGATCGCGATACTTCGCTGCGAAGTCTCAGGGCCAGAGGCGTCAGCCTCAAGGAAATCCGGGCGATGATCGGGCCATGAATGCTGACCGGCGGGCATCACGGGCGTAGAGGCAACCATGTTTCTTACTGGTTCAGCAATGCGTTAGAAATTATGGTTCATGTTGCGTATTTGCTCGTGTGGCGTCTCTGGACAGTCGTGGCGTGAAGCCGGCATCGAAACAGAAGCGGAAGGTCCGATCGGCGGCGAAGAAAGTGCCGGCGCGGAGGCGTGCGCGCAAACAGTCCGCCGCCCGAGCCCACAACATCCATGCTCGCGCCGCTGAGCCCAAAACTCTCCGGCGTGGCTCCCCGACGCAGGCCCCGCTCGCGCGCGCCATCGCCCATTCCTTCGATGACCGGCAGACGCTGGCGCTGCTCATGGTGCCGTTCCTGCTGATGGCGACCGGCATCGGTATCAGCCACTCAATTCGCACTTTTCCGGTCCACGGCGGCAGCACGGTTGCAATCCATCACGCCTGCGCGTGAGGCCGGCGCCCTCGAGACGCCGGTTCACGGCTCGATTTCTTCGGTTCCGCGGGTAGACCTCCCGCAGACGGCGGTGGCACTTCCGGTGCTCCCACCCGTGGCTGCGCCCGAGGCTCAAGCGATGGCCGGGCTCGAGGCTCTACCTTTGAGTGAGGCCGTGGCGCGAGACGTTGCAGCGGACGACGGTGGCGCGCCGGCGCGCGTCTGCGTGGCTCAACCCAAGCCGCCTGCCACAACCCCCATGTCCAGCGCAGCCACGGCAACCGCGGATGCGGCAGAGTTCGGTCCCAAGCTCGCTGCGGTCGCGCGCGCGCAGGCCGACGGCTTCGTCATCTACAACGACAAGTACCGGCGCATATCCTATCCGATGGGCGATGTCGCGCCGCTGTTCGGCGTATGCACGGACGTGGTCATCCGCGCCTACCGCGCCATGGGGCTCGATCTGCAACTGCTGGTGCATCTCGCCCGCGTGGGCTCCGGCGACACCAGCATCGATCATCGGCGGACGGAGGTTTTGCGGCGCTATTTTGCGACTTATGGCGAAACACTGCCAATAAGCCAATTCGCGGAAGATTATCTCCCGGGCGATATCGTCACTTATTACCGGCCGCAAAACCGGAGGTCGAGCGCGCATATTGCGGTTGTATCGGACGTGATTGCACCTTCCGGGCGGCCGATGATCGTGCATAACCGAGGCTGGGGGCCGCAACTCGAAGACGCGCTTTTCGTCGATCAAATCACCGGCCACTATCGTTATGCAGGGGAAAAGCTGCCCGAGGGCGCGAAGCGCGAATGGGCGCAAGATCAGCCGAATAATGGAGAGCTGCCAGCAGATTCCGCCCGAGCCATGCAGGCGTCCTTCGGGAATGGCGGAAGGGAAACCAGCCGATTTTGATCGGCAACTCCCGCCATTCATAGAAAAAATACCATAACCGCTCATTCTTAAGGGACACAGTGTCCATTTTCATGGATGGCGGTCCCGCAAATGAGCTTGTCATTCGGCGCGAATAAGCTCAGCCACTTTATTCCGCCTCGATCTGAAAAGATTAGCGACGGGGCCTTGCGGGATGTTTTCGAGTTAATCGCTTGGGCAAAGAAGGCTTTGTCACAATCGAGAGCAGAAACGGACATGGCTTCGCTCGCACTCCGCCGCAACGACCTCGCCTTCGCGCGGCTCGAACTCACAAGCCGGACAGCGCTCGAGGAGGCGCTTCGCACGATCGAGGGAGCCAGGAAGTGGCTCCGGGGCGCCTTCCAGGAATTGGCGATCGGTTGGTTCTCGGGTCTCTACGGTCTCCCCATTCCTGCAAGCCCTGGCGCGGGCCTTCGCGAGGGAAGAGGCGGCACCGGTCGCTGTGCAGACGCATCACGTCATCGCGGCGCAGATTCCGAGCGAGATGCAGTGGGTGAGGACGGCAGAGATCTTCGCCAGCGCGACGTCGGGCGCAGATGCGGCAGGACGGCTGCAGGCCGCCGCCGCCGAGCAGATCGATGCGGCATCCTATGCGTTCGACCTCCTGCTCGAGGAGATCGGGCCGCTGATGATCTACACCAAGGAAGACGAGGAGCTCGAGGTGCGCCGCTACGAGCGCCCGGCACCTCGGATACCTCTATCCGGTCAGCCGCGCCAGAAGTCTCCTGAACACGCCGCAGCGTAGCTCAATCCGTTCGCTGGCCCGGAGCGGCGGAATATCTGGCGCCGGCATCCATCGCGCTCGGCGCGGGATCCACGACGTTGCTCGCCATCGCCTGGACCTCGAGAACTGCGAGGCCACGCTCGGACGTGCCGTCGGGCAAGAACCGCAACATGCCGTCTACGCCGTTGTAGCCGGTCGGGCGGGTAAGGTTGGCTGGCGTAAAGCGTTGCCCGGGCGGGTTCGCCGACAGGGCGACCGCGAAGCCCACGGCATCATAGGCGAGACTGGCAAGCCGCGGCGGGGCAGTTCCGAAGGAGCGCGAGAAGCGGCCGGAGAAATCCTGCCAGCCGTGCGGATCGGGACCCGGATACCAGCCGCCGACAAGCGCCGGCGTGCGACCGACGTTGGGATATTCCCAGGCACCGGTGCCGAGAAGCTTCACGCGGGTCGTGTTGATGCCGGAGTAGGTGATGAGCGGACCCATGTGCGGCAGGACCTCGGGTCCGCCGGCGAGCAGCAGCGCGTCGATCGGCAGGCCCGAATCCTCCCGCTGCTTGATCGTCTCGACCATCTGCTTGGCGGGAGCGAGCATGGCGTTGGCGTCGAGCGAGTAGAAATCAAGCGCGGCGACGATGCCGCCAGCGCGCGACACGGCGGCGCGAAAGGCCGGCTCGACGACCTTGCCGTAGGCATCGCTGGGAAGAAGCGCCGCGAACTGCCGCTTTCCCTGGGCGGCGGAGAACGTGACGATGCGCTCGATCTCCTGCTCCGGCAGGAAGCTCATGAGATAGACGCCGTTGCCGCCGACCCTTCTGTCGTTGGAGAAAGTGAGCACCGGCACGTTGGCCTGGCGCGCGACCGGCGCGACGCTTGCCGTGGCCTGAGCGGTCAACGGACCGACGATGATCTCCGCCCCTTCGCGGATCGCCTCGTCTGCCGCCGCTGCCGCGCCGACGGGCGTGCCCTTGTCGTCTTTGACGATGAGCTGGACGAGCGGGTTGTCGAGCTCGAACAGCGCCAGCTCGCCCCCCTGCTTCATTCCCTTGGCGAGCACGGCGGTCGGCCCGAAACCGCTCATCGGCAGGAGCATGGCGATGCGCACGGGCTTCCTGTCGGCAGCCGGCGCCGCGCCGGCGGCCGGGCTGCCGAGCGTGGACGTCGTTTGCGGGTTGGAGCCGAGGCTTGTCGCGCACGCCGCGAGCACAAGGGTGCAGAGCGCCGCCGCAATGCGCTGCGCGAACCGCAAGGTTACGTGATGCTCGCGTGGCCGTGCTTGAATGTCTCAGATCCCCCCAGGGCTGTTGTTTATGTCCCCATTGCGAGAACTCAATGGCACGGCGCGCGGCCGTCTTACCGCCAGAGCCGATCTCGCCCTTCGAACTCGATAGACCGCGATAGGGCGGACGAGAAGAGCTTTCACGCCACTGTACACCAAATATGGCCTGGAGATTCCACGACAATCAGCCGAGATAGTTATAATGGTGGGCGCTTGCCGCATGCATTTTGCGGTGGATTTGTGTGCGCTACCCGGATGAGGCTCGACACGTGAGTGAACACCCGCGCAAAGATCCGCGCAGCAAGGGGGCCGAGAGTCCGGGAGCTGATCATGGCGCGGGCAAGGCTCTCGGCGTGCGCGTCGGCGCCGAGATTGCACGGCTCGTGGAGCCGCCGCTCGAGGCCGGGCTCTATCTCGTCGCGACGCCCATCGGAAATCTGGGCGACATCACGCTCCGCGCGCTCTCGGTGCTGGCGCGGGCCGACATCGTCTACTGCGAGGACACGCGCCACAGCCGCACGCTGTTTTCGCACTTCGGCATCGGTGCCATGCTGCGTCCCTATCACGAGCACAGCGACGAGGAGCAGCGCGAGCGCGTGCTTGCAAGAACTTGCGGCGGGCAAGGCCGTGGCGCTGATCTCCGATGCCGGCACGCCGCTCGTTTCGGATCCGGGCTTCAAGCTGGTGCGCGAGGCGGCATCGGCAGGGCATGCGGTGATCGCGGTCCCGGGCGCCTCGGCCGTCCTTTCCGCACTCTCGGTCTCGGCGTTGCCGACGGACGCCTTCTTCTTCGCGGGATTTTTGCCGCCGAAGGAGGCGGCGCGGCGCAGCCGCATCGCCGAGCTTGCGGCCGTGCCCGGATCGCTCGTGCTCTTCGAGGCACCGTCGCGCACCGGCGCGGCGCTTGCCGATCTCGCTCAAGTGCTCGGTCCGCGACCCGCTGCAGTCGCGCGCGAGCTGACGAAGCTGCACGAGGAGATCGAGCGCGGACCGCTCGACGTCCTGGCGGAACGCTTCGCGAAGCGGGAGCCGAAGGGCGAGATCGTCATAGTCGTCGGCCCGCCTCTCGCCGCCGACGTCGACGACGCGGCGATCGAGGAGCGGCTGGGGAAAGTGCTGCCAGCGATGAGCGTGCGCGATGCGGCAAAGGCCGTCGCCGAAGCTCTCGGCGTGCCCAAGGCTCGCGTCTACGACCTCGCACTGAAAATCAAGGGCGGTGGGTGACGCGCGCCGGATTTTGGCGCCTCCGAACGTTTTCCTTGGCAGCCGCATGGGTGGGGACCCCGGTGCCATGGACAAGTTTGCCCAGGAGCGAAGACGCCGGTATCGGCGCGGCCATCTCTCCGAATGGGTCGCGGCGGCGTATCTCACGATCAAGGGGTATCGCATTCTCGCGCGGCGATGGAGGGCGCCGGGCGGGGAAATCGATCTCGTCGCCGCGCGCGGCGGGCGCCTCGCCTTTGTCGAGGTCAAGTACCGGCTGACGCTCGCCGATGCCGAGGCATCGATCACGCCGCGCCAGCGCAGCCGCGTCCGCCGCGGCGCAATGCTCTGGCTCGCGCGCCATCCGGCCTATCAGGCACACGAGATCGGCTTCGACCTCCTCTTCCTGCTCAGGCGGCGCTGGCCGATCCACATCAGAAACGGCCTTTAGGGGCTGATGCGGCGGCCTCCGTCAGGTCTTTGCAGCGACACGAAATTGTGAAAAGTCAAAGTTGCGCGCTACTTGCTACAATGTAACAAGTGCGAATTCTTGGATGGCAGTCACGAACTACAAGGGCGGACGACGCCCGGAATGGGAGGAAGACGATGAAGGCACTACTTACCGCGGCCGCGATGTCCCTTGCCCTTGCCGCGACCGGCGGGGCCGCCGAGGCCGCGAGCCTCGCGTCCGGCAAGAAGCTCGAGGTCAAGGTCGACCCGAAGACGCTTGCCGAGGACCGGACCGCATTGTGGGCCAAGTACGGCGGCTGGTGCGCGATCAGCGAATGGCATCCGGCGATCGCCAAGTGCGAGGAGAGCAAGGACGGGGATGCGGAGTTTCGGACACTGACGCTCAAGGACGGCGGCGTGATCAAGGAGAAGCTTTTGAACCGTACCGACCTCAGCTACCGGTACGCGATCACGGAAAGCCCGCTGCCGGTCAAAAATTACGAGGCGCAGTTCTCGATCACCCCGGACGATGACGACGAGGACGAGATCAATATCGTGTGGGCGGCCACATATGATGCCGAAGGCAAGCCCGACAAGGACGCGCGCGGCGTGATCGACGGTATCTTCAAGGCCGGCCTGGACAATATCAAGGCTCTCCAGGCCGCGGCGCCGGGCGCGAAGCCCGACGATGACGACAAGGCGAAATAAAGCGCCAATCTAAGGCTGCTTCCTCGCCTTGCCGATCACTTGGCGGTCGAGACCTGCGTCTTGCGGCGGCTCACTTCGGTCTGCGAAACCTCGCCGGCCGAAACCAGGGCATTGACGCAACGCTTCGAGAGCTTGGGGCCCGCGGCGCGCATGCACTGACGGAGCTCCTGGCTGCCGACTTCATGCTGGCTGCAGTAGGAGAAGTAGTCGGACATGCAAGCCAACTTGACGGAGGTGCTCACGGCGCCGGCCTGGGATGCCTGGACGGCGAGGGCGCCGAAGGCGATGGCGGTGGTCAGGATGCCGCGGATGGCGGTCGTCTTAGCGGTCGTGGGCTTCATTGGAGCCTCCTTGATGCGTTCCATGACCGCAGATTTAGCAAGGGTGCCGCCGAACCGCTGTCCCGTGGGTAACTCCAGATAGAATCTGTCGAATTGCCAAATAAGGTCTTAACCAGTGGCGCGCTTTGCCATCGGAATATCCGCCAGCTGCACCTCGGGCGCGCGAGGGGGCGCCGAAAACATTGGGCGCGAGCTGGGTCGGGCACTGATCGGACTGGCAGCCCGTGTCGCGCCCCTGACGCGGCGGAGAAGCCCGGCTAGGCTGTAGCAGCAACGAAAAAAAGCGAGAGGAGGAGCGAATGAGCCGCCTGTATGGCCCCCAGCACCGCGAGCTTCAGGACCATTTCGAAAGCCGGCGCTATGGCCGATCGCATCGAGGCGATCGCCGCCAAGGGTGAAGTGGATGATGCGGCGCGGGCCTTCATCGAGAGCCGCGACATGTTTTTCCTGTCATCGGTCGATCACAAGGGGCGGCCGACGGTGTCGTACAAGGGCGGCGATCCGGGCTTCGTCAAGGTCATCGATCCGAGGACGATCGCGTTTCCGAGCTACGACGGGAACGGCATGTACTTCTCGATGGGCAACATCAGCGCCAACCCGGAAATCGGCTGTCTTTTCATCGCCTTCGACCGACCGTTCCGTCTCGAGGCTGCAGGGCCAGGCGGAAGTGCTTCGAGCGGGGCCGCTGCTCGGGCTGTTCAAGGAAGCCGAGCTTGTCGTGCGCGTCGCGGTCACCGACGTCTGGATGAACTGTCCGCGCTACGTCCATCGCTACGAGAAGGTTAAGGCCTCGCGCTACGTTCCCAGGGCCGACACCGAGACCCCGCTCTGCGAGTGGAAGCGCATCGATGCGATCCAGGACGTGCTGAGGCCGCGGGAGGTCGCCCAAGTCGAGCGAGCCGGCCAGATCACGATCGACGAGTGGATGGGCCACGTCATGGCCGGCGACGACAAGGCCTAATCAACTCCTCATCCGTGCGCCGCCCTTCTGGCCTTTACGCATGCTCGGAGCACAAAGGGCGGGGACGGCGTGCGTGCGCGATCGTTGTCTCGCTGCCGAGCTCGAGATCGTCGATTAACGATCCTGCGCAGTCTCGAGTCAGCGCGCGAGGTGCGCATGCGACTTAAGAGGTGCAACGCGCTATAGTCAGGTGCCGGGAGAGTGGAGAGTCCCATGCTCAGGATTTTATGTTCTTCCATCGGCCTATCGGTTGCTGTGCTCGCTCTCGCGCTCGACACTCAAGCGGCAAGCGCGGCACCCGCGATGACGTCCTCCCTCAGCGCAATGAGCTCGACGACCGAGGGCGTTATCGCCGTCGGTTATCGCCGCTTTTACGACGACGACTATTACGATCACGTGCCGCCGTCCTATTACGCGCCGCGCGTCTACGGATATGTGCAGCGCTATGGCTACGGGCCGCCGCCGCCCGCGGTCTATCCGCCGCTCTATTTCTACGATTGGGGACCGCCGCCACGCCCGTCGAGCTGCGGCAAGTACCGCTACTGGGACGGCGAAGCGTGCGTCGATGCGCGGTTCCGGCCGCCGTACGTCGGCCCGCGCTGGTAGGTCGCCGAGACACCCACTGAGGCGCGCAGGATTTTCCGCCGGCATTTTGCAGATCACACACGTGCCGGTGCTCGTTCTTTGATTGTCCTCACGTGCAACGTGCAGGGGGCGCGAAGAATTTGATACGCGTCTGAAGTAACTCCTTGTCCCAATGCTCTTCATGGTGGCGTCGACAACGGCGCTACAGTGCACGGGCGGGGGAGAATGGAGTTAGACCATGCATATAACCTCTCGCTCAGTGCAATGCGGTCTCATCGCGGCCGCCTCTCTCGCATGGTGTGCGCAAGGCGCGACCGCAGGGTCTGTTCCCTCCGCGGCTCTCGCTTCCATGGCGAACGCGGCCGAAACCATGGGGCCGATCCAAGTCGTCGAGCGCCTATATCGTCCCTATCGCTCTTACAATTACGGGGACAATACTGTGAGGCGCTATGGGTATGGGTATGGGTATCGTCCGCGGGTGTATGGCTGGTCTTCTGAGGCGTACGCGGCCCGCGGCGCGGGTATACGGATGGTCCTCGCGTGGGTCGAGTTGTGGTGAGTTCCACTATTGGAACGGCGACCACTGCGCCGATGCCCGGTTTGATCCGCCGGATATTGCGCGGTGAGGATCTTGCCTTAACGGCGGCCTTCGGTGGATAAGTGGCTGACCCTGGCTCGAGACTTTGGGTTTGGCCGCGATGTCGGTGCTGGTTTTCTTTGTCGTCCTCGCCTGCCTCGGCGCCGCGACATTCCTTGGTCTCTACTTGTCCGCCACGTCATCGAAGGCGCACCTCGATAGTAGGTCGAAGGAGGTCATTCACGGCTTCATGGGTGTGATCGCGCATCTCATAGCGGTGGTGCTCGGGCTCCTCATCTTTTCCGCGAAGACCTCGTTCGATACGAAGGACAGCGAATTCAAGCACGCCTCGGCCAAGGTGGTGCTTCTCGACCGTGTGCTCGCGCACTATGGGCCAAAGGCGAAAGAGGCGCGCGCCGCTCTGAGGTCCACCGTCGAGAAGAAGCTCGCGGCGCTCGAGCCCAGCGGAAAATTGGGAACAGAGAAGGGCCAGCGCACGTTCGTCTCCGTCGAGGACGTGCAGGACAAGATCCGCGCGCTTGCGCCAGAGTCCGACGCCGAGCGCTGGCTGAAGGAGCGGGCGCTCGGGCTCAGCGGCGATATTGCCCAGGCGCGATGGTTTCTGCTCGACGAACTCGACAGCACGATACCGAGCCCGTTCGTCGCCATCATGGTGTTCTGGCTGATGCTGATCTTCTTCAGCTATGGGCTCTTTACGCCGCGGAACGCCACCGTATTCACCGTGCTGGCGCTGTGCGCCGTGTCGCTCGCGAGCTCGGTCTATCTTGTGCTCGAGATGGACGATTCGCTCGAGGGTCCGATCTCGATCTCGACCGAGCCGCTACATGAGGCGCTCGATGAGCTCGGCCGATAGCCTCCGGCTCTCGGGTTGCGGACGCTGTCATCAGATTGTCATCCAGGTCCTCAATTCATAATCAGGGGATTGTGAGTTGGGGGTGCGTGCCGGATAAGTTGTTCCGCGTTCTCTCAGGGCGCGCAGAAGCAGGTGACGCCGGGGGGCGCGGGGTCCTGATCGGGGTTCTCATGCGCACGTCGCGGCTTGGACGCTCTACGGGACGATCGCGATGGGGTTCGGCGGCGTCCACGGAGACATGGCCGAAGCCTATGCGTGGGGCCAGGAGGTCCAGCTCGGCTATTTCAAACATCCCCCGTTCTGGGCGTGGCTGACATTCGCGTGGTTCGAAGTCTTTCCGCGCGAGAACTGGAGCTTCTATCTTCTGTCAGCGCTCAATGGTGCGGCGGGTCTTTGGGGAGCTTGGGCTCTCGCGGGTCTCTTCCTGGGACGCAGCGAGCGCCTTATCGTCGTGCTCCTCTTGATGCTGACGCCGTGCTACGGGCTCATGGCATTGAAGCTCAATGCCAATACCATCCTGCTGTCGCTGTGGCCCTGGACCACGTACTTCTTCGTCCGCTCGCTCAAGACTCGGAGCATTGCCGATAGCATGCTGCTCGGCTTGTTTGCCGGCCTTGGAATGCTGTCCAAATACTACACGCTGCTTCTGCTCGCCGCCCTGTTTGCCGCGGCGCTCCTTTCCGAGGAACGGCGGAGGTATTTCCGCTCTCCGGCACCCTACGTGGCGGCGGCTCTTTGCGCGCTCATGTTCCTGCCCCATGTGTGGTGGGTCGCCGAGCACGGCGGTCCGCTCAGATATGCAAAGTCAAGGTTCGAGTTCACGACGCTCGAAACGCTGGGCTGGTCGCTCGGTACAACCGGGGCGCCGCTCGTGTTCTGCGGCGGCGCGATCATCGTGCTGCTGGCAGCGTTGCGTGTAAGCCCGGCCGCCGCTCTGCAGAAGGTCTCCGGCTGGGCCGCGAGGCCGGCGAATGCCTGGATCATGGCACTCGCCCTGCTGCCGTTTCTGATCACGCTGGCCATGGGATTTATCGGACAGGCAAAGATATCGACGGCCTACACGATCCCGATCTTCTACATGGTGCCGATTCTCGCTCTCATGGCGCTTGGACAAGGCTTCAACGAGCGGGCGGCGCGCATCATCGCCGGGTGCGCCGCGGTCATTCTTGCCGGAGTCACGGTGGGCTCGCCGGCAATCGCCTTTGCCCGATTCAAATTCGAAGCTCCGACCGCGGTCGAGCCGCGCATGGAGGTGGCAGCCGCCGCGACCGAGCTGTGGCATACGGAGATGCCCGGCAAGCTCGAGATCGTCGCGGGCACGAACGTCTACGCCGAATCCATCTCGTTCTACAGTCCGGACAGTCCTTCGCAGTTCATCGGCTTCAACTACGACTGGTCACCGTGGATTACGCCGGCACGCATCAAGGAAGAGGGATTGCTCATCGTCTGCACGGCGACGGACGTCGTGTGTCTCGAGAGGTCGAAGACGATGACGACCGCCGGCTCGAAACAGTTTGTGCGGCGGTTCGCCAAGGAGCTCTACGGGGTGCGTGCGGCCGAGCACGAGTTCGTCTTCACGCTCGTGCCGCGGCTCGAGGGGGCGCAGCTCTCGCATCTCGTATCTGGCAGAGGCGTCGGGGGCGGCTGAGGCCAGCTGGCTATTCGGCTTTTTTCTCGGCGGCGGGATCCTCGCCGGGCGGGCAGTCGGGACCGATGTATTTGCCGTCGATGGTGACGCCCAATGTGGGCGCCGCGTTCGCCGGCGGCGGGTCGAACGACATCTTCATCACCGCGTGATAGCGCGAAGAAAAATCGCCGCCGAAGACGGTGCTCATGGTCTGCTTGCCGGCCTCTGTGGTGCAGACGACGTCGACGATGATCTCGCTGCCGGCCGGCGTGATCTTGGGCTCCGAGCAACCGCTTGCCGGCAACAGGCGCGGCGATGCTGTCGTTCGGACCTATACAGGCGTCGGTGGTGGTCATGCCGGTGGCCGACGAAACGGTGACGATCTCCCAGTGACCAGGTTTGCGCTTGGGCAGCTCTGCCACCGCGGCGTATGTCGCGGCGCCAGAGAAGCGTCGCTATGGCGGCGAGTGCGGCCAACAAGCTGGCAGTTCGCATGGGCTTTCCTTCCGGCGATCAACGATCGGGTTCGATTCGATTGTCGTTTGGCAGAGATCGTCCGTGCGCGCCAATGCGATTGGCGTGCCGCGGCTGGCAAAAGCCGGCGGGAAATATTCCGGCCAGCGACGACGAGCTGTAGGGGGTGCCGCTCAATCGTCCAGCATGCCGAGGGCGGCGCGGCGGTCTCCGGGCTTCAGCTTCAGGAAGAGCGAGCGGGCTTTCTTGACGTCGCGCTCGGCGCCGCTCTCGGCGGCTGCCTTGAGGGCGAGCGTGGTCGGATTGTCGGCGCCGCAAATGAACGCCAGGGCCTTGGCCAGGCGCCCCATGATCGCCCGATCGATCGTCGTCTCGTCCATTCGCTAGTCCCTTCCGAAGTCGGTCGGTCCGATATTTTCCAAGCCGCCGGACGGCCTTGCCCGGCCGCCGCGGTCTCGTGCTAAGGCTTCCGCCCCGGACCGCAAACCATCCCACGGACAATCCCATGCGCCTCAGCATTGCCTGCCAGATGGACCCGATCGAGCGGATCGACATCCGCGGCGACTCGACGTTCGCGATCCTCCTCGAGGCGCAGCGGCGCGGGCACGACATCTTCTACTATACGCCGCCCAATCTCGCGCTGCGAGGCGACAAGCTTCTGGCGCGCGGACATACGCTCTCCGTCCAGGACAAGGCCGGCGATCACTACAAGCTCGCGGCCCCGCGCGTCGAGGATCTGAGCGCGTGGGATGTGGTCCTGCTGCGCCAGGATCCGCCGTTCGACATGGCCTACATCACGACGACGCATCTTCTCGAGCGCATCCATCCCAAGACGCTGGTCGTCAACGATCCGGCGCAGGTGAGGAACGCGCCCGAGAAGGTGTTCGTGCTCGACTTCCTCGATCTCATGCCGGCGACGCTCGTCACGCGGTCGCTCGAGGACGTGCAGGCGTTCCGGCGCCAGTACAAAGACATCATCCTGAAGCCGCTTTACGGCAACGGCGGCGCGAGCGTGTTCCGCATTCGCCCGGAGGACACCAACCTCGGCTCGCTCGTCGAGCTCTTCCAGACGGTCTTCCGCGAGCCGTTCATGGTGCAGGAGTACCGGCCCGAGGTGCGCCACGGCGACAAGCGCATCATCCTCGTCGACGGCGAGATCGCGGGCGCCATCAACCGCGTGCCGGCCAAGGACGAGACACGCTCGAACCTGCACGTGGGCGGCACGGCCAAGCCCGCGAAGCTCACCAAGCGCGAGCGCGAGATCTGCGCGCGGCTCGGGCCGGAGCTCAAGCGCCGCGGGCTGCTCTTCACCGGCATCGACGTGATCGGCGACTACCTGACCGAGATCAACGTCACGTCGCCCACGGGCATCCGCCAGGTGAAGGCCTTCGGCGGCAACGACATCGCCGCCATGATCTGGGACGCGATCGAGGGCAAGGTCGCTCTGCAGCGCAAGGGCTGAGACGGCAATCGGGGCTTTGCGGCGTGGTCGCCCAGGCATGCGATTTTGGCGTGAGGCGATGGATCCAATTCGGGGTCATGTTGGTTAATGGGCTGGCCGAAGCTCGTTTCGCGCCTCTGGAGGCCGCCAACATGAAACAGATTTTCGATCAGCTGCTGCAGCTCCTGCAGCAGGGAATCGCTGCCATATTCCGCTTCGTCGAACTGGTGTGGTCGTGGACCATCGCGCAGGTGTCGCGGGTCGCCGAGGTGCCGTGGGGCTCGTGGCCGCTATGGAAGCAGGTCATCCTGGTGCTGATCGCCGGCGCCATACTCTATGTGCTGTTCCGCGCCGGCAAGGAGCTATGGGACGCGGGTGAGAAGATCCTAGCCGGCTTCGCCAGCCTCCTCGTTGTGCTCGTCAGGACGCTGCCGCTCATTATCATCGCCGGACTGATTGCGGCCGGCGGGCTCTGGGTCGTCAACAGCGTCGACCTCGAGCGTGTGGCTGCGTATCTGCCGCAATCCGCGCAGAGCGCGCTCGAAGGCGGCAACAAGCCGACTGCCCAGCCCTAGCAAGATTACGCTGGTCGCGCCCAGGGATCGTAGGTCCCGAAGGTCCAGCAATGGCCTTCGGGGTCGCGTGCCGAGTAGCCGCGCCCGCCGTAGGCCTCGTCCTTGAGCGGCATTATGATTTCGGCTCCGGCCGCCAGAGCGCGGGCGTGGTGAGCGTCGGCATCGTCGACGATGACGTAGATCGACTGCGTGCACCGGCCACCTGCGGCGTCGGGCATCGTCATGTAGCGCTTGCCGAACTCGCCCTGCGCGTGGGGTCCGAGCATGATCATGCCGTTGCCGAAGGAGAGCTCGGCATGGATCACCTTTCCATCCGCATCGTGATAGACGGCATGCTTCTCGAAGCCGAAGGCGCGCATCAGCCAATCGACCGCTCCGTCCGCGTCGCGGTAGGAGAGGCACGAAATCACGTTGGCGGTGGTTGCTTTGGGGCCGGCAGACATCGGCGATCTCCCTTGAGAGGCGGCATGCCTAATGTCTATGTTCTCTAAATGTTCTCGTCAAGCCCGCCACGGAAAACCTGGCGACGGCCCGGGAACCAACTCGCGACGGGCGCGTTAGCCTCTCATCCCCGCAAGAGTTCCCCCTCCCCCATGCGGGGGTCACGCGAGCAAGCCCCCTAGTCCCCCACTAGGGGGCTATTTCGTGGCTGCGATGGCTGCGCGAAACCCGCTTGCCCCTGTTGGGAAAAACTCCCGATCGTGATAGGAAAAATTCCTAATCCGAGCCCCGGGGCACCCAATGAAAACAGCGAAGCCTGCCGCAAAGAGCAAGAGCAGCAATAGAAGCAAGAGTGCCAAGAGTGCGAAGGCCAGCAACAAGAAACAGCCGGCCGTAGAGGGCCTTCCAAAGCTCGAGCCCGATCATCCCAACTTCGATACAATTTTACTTAGGCGGGCGCGGCTCGAGATCTATCGCGAGCGCAGGCGCAAGAACCGTCCTGATTTGGCAGCAAAGTAGTCCGGCTCACTTTGCCCACATGATCGCAGCCAGTGCGATCGCCCTGAGGCGGTCGGGATTGCGCTCGCCGCTTTTCAATGCCCTGATCAGCGTGTCGGTGACACGGCGGCGGATAGCCTGCTCGTTATGATGGGCGCCGGCGTCGTGACCGGCACGTTTGAGCTCGTTCCACGCCGCGTCGTAAGCCGCGTAGGCGGTGTCGGTTAATCCAGGATCGAGTGATGCGAACGGGAGCATTGCCCCTTCATCTCCATTGCCGCCAGTGTTTGATCGGCCTTGCCAATCCGGTTTCGAACCATCGAGGAATTTGTGGCGGCCGTCGATATGTCCACTTGGACACTAAGGGGGCGGGCGGTGTGCGCGGCCTCGCGTGCGAGTTCGGCACGGGCATTAACGGGTGCTTAAGGATTGAGAGGTACACTTAGAGCTTCGTCGCACGGCTACGCACCGTCGATCCTTCCCAAGAGCCCCGGATGCTTCCCTGCATCTGGGGTTCGTTAGTTTTTGAGGCAGGTGCACCCGGCGGACAGTCATCCGATGGCTCCCGATATCTCGCTACGCGACGGATTGCGCGCAACCCTGTCGTTCATTGCCTCGAGCGATCGGGGGATGTTCGATGTACGGGACCATCGCGACCGTGGCGTTCGTCGGTGTCGAGGCGCGCGCTGTCGAGGTGCAAGTCCGCGTCACACCGGGAGCACCCGCGTTCATGCTCGTCGGGCTGCCCGACAAAGCCGTCGCCGAAAGCCGCGAGCGCGTACGCAATGCTCTGCATGCAGTAGGGCTCGGGCTTCCCTTCAAGCACATCACCGTCAATCTGGCGCCTGCCGATCTGCCGAAGGAAGGCAGTCACTTCGATCTTCCGATCGTGCTCGGGCTCATGGTGGCGATGGAAGCGATCGCGCCGGATGCCATCGAGCGTTTCGCCGCCATCGGCGAGCTCGCGCTCGACGGATCGATCCGTGCCGTGCCCGGCGCGCTGCCGGCCGCGATCGGCGCCAACGCGCTCGGCAAGGGCCTCATCTGTCCTGCGGAGTGCGGACCGGAGGCGGCGTGGGCGGGAGAGGATGTCGACGTTCTCGCGGCGCCGCATCTCTTGTCGCTGGTCAATCACTTCAAAGGCACGCAGACGCTCGCCAGGCCGAAGCCCAATCTCGAGCGCAACGAGGCGGCGCTCCTCGATCTGCGTGATGTGCGCGGGCAAGAGAGCGCCAAGCGCGCGCTCGAAGTCGCCGCTGCGGGCGGGCACAATCTTCTCATGATCGGTCCGCCGGGCTCGGGAAAATCCATGCTCGCGGCGCGGCTGCCTTCCATACTGCCGCCGCTCAGCCCCGAAGAGATGCTGGAAGTCTCGATGGTGCACAGCCTGGCCGGCGAGCTCATGGGCGGCAAGCTCGCGACCGCACGTCCGTTCCGCGCGCCGCATCATTCGGCGAGCATGGCGGCGCTCGTCGGCGGCGGCACGCGCCCGAAGCCCGGCGAGGCAAGCCTCGCGCATCTCGGCGTGCTGTTTCTCGACGAGCTGCCCGAATTCCAGCCGGGCGTGCTCGACGCTCTGCGCCAGCCGCTCGAAACCGGCGAGGTGATCGTCGCGCGCGCCAACCATCGCATTGCCTATCCCGCGCGCGTGCAGCTCATCGGCGCCATGAACCCCTGCCGCTGCGGGGGCGGAACTCCCGGGACAGAGCTGCAAGCGCGGACCGCGCTGCGCGGCCGACTATCAGGCGCGCATCTCGGGGCCGCTGCTCGATCGCATCGATCTCCAGATCGAGGTGGGGGCCGTCACCGCGGCCGATCTTGTGCTGCCGCCGCCGTCCGAGGGCAGCGCGGAGGTGCGGGCGCGGGTGGCGGCTGCGCGGCTACGTCAACGGGAGCGCTTCGAAGCGTTGCGGGCGAAGGGCGTGCGCACCAACGCCGATTGCTCCGGGCATCTGCTCGAGGAGATCGCCATGCCGGACGAGGCCGGCCTCACGCTTCTGCGCCATGCGGCCGACACGCTCGGGCTCTCGGCGCGCGGATTTCATCGCACGCTCAAGGTGGCGCGCACGCTGGCCGATCTCGACGCGGCGGATCAAGTCGGTCGCATCCACGTCGCGGAAGCGCTGTCGTATCGAGGGGAGACGTTGAGGCAGCCAGTGGCTGAGGCAGCAGGCAACAGGCAGCAGGCAGTAGGCAGTAGTCAGAAGTGAAGGTGTCCGTGATTCGTCGTATCGAGACCTGAGGGTTTGGCAGTGGGCGATGGACTTCGCCGAAGCGGCTTATCGCGTCGACGTCGATACGATGCCAGGCATCGGAGACGTACGGGCTGACTGCTCAGATCCGACGATCAGCCGCTTCCAGTGCCGGCAAACATTGCCGAGGGCTATGGGCGGGACAGCACCGGTCCTACGTTCAATTTCTGAAGACCGCGCAGGGGATCACTGAAGGAGCTGGAGACGCACATTCTGCTTGTCCGACAAGGGTCGGCCTTATCGACAGCGGGCGAGCCGAACGCACTTGTGACGCAGTGCCGAGCGACGTCGGCAAAATGCTCAATCGGGACTCATCAGCGTCGGTCCAAAGCGAGCGAAGCGGCCGCAAGCTCGGCGACTAGCGGCGAGTCGCTACTGCCTACTGCCTACTGCCTGACTGCCTCTTGCCGATGCCGGCTGCCTATTTGATCCCACGCTGCATTTTTGCCGCCTCGACCGTGTTCTGCAGCAGGCAGGCGATGGTCATCGGGCCGACGCCGCCCGGAACCGGCGTGATCGCACCCGCAACCTCGGCGCATTCGGCATAGGCCACGTCGCCGACGAGCTTCGTCTTGCCGTTCTCGGCCGGCACGCGGTTGATGCCGACGTCGATGACGATGGCGCCGGGCTTGATCCAGCCGCGCTTCACCATCTCCGGGCGGCCGACGGCGGCGATGACGATGTCGGCGCCGCGCACGACGCCCTCGAGATAGCGCGTCTGCGAATGGGCGACGGTCACGGTGCAGCTCTCGCGCAGCAGGAGCGCGGCGACCGGCTTGCCGACGATGTTCGAGCGGCCGATGACGACGGCGTCGAGACCCTTCAAGTCAGGCTTCACCGACTTCGCCAGGATCAGAGAGCCTTTGGGCGTGCACGGCACGAGCGAGCGCTCGCCGACCCAGAGGCGGCCGACGTTCACGGGATGGAAGCCGTCGACGTCCTTGTCGGGATTGATCGAATTCAAGACCTTCTCGGCATTGATGTGCTTGGGCAGCGGCAGCTGGACCAGGATGCCGTTGATCTGGGGATCGCGGTTCAGGCTGTCGACGAGCGCCAGGACGTCGGCCTCGCTGGTCTCGGCGACGAGCTTGTGCTCGACCGAGTACATGCCGACCTCGACCGTCTGCGCGGCCTTGTTCTTGACGTAGACCTTGCTCGCCGGATCCTCGCCGACGAGGACGACCGCGAGGCCCGGCTTCAGGCCGTGGCTCGCCTCGAGCGCCTTGACGTCGGCTGCGACCTGCGCGCGGACTTGGGCGGCAATGGCCTTGCCGTCGATCACCGTGGTCATTGAGATTTCCTCTCCCTCTCGTCTTCTTATGCGCTCAGGCGGCCCAGTCTCGTTTGCAGCCGGTCCTTGAGCTCTTTAACCTCGCCCGTAATCTTGAGCGACTTGACCCGCGACTTGCCCCCGCCTGCGACCGTCACGCTCGTCTTCGGCACGCCGAGCCAGTCCGCCAAGACCCGCTCGACAGCGCGGTTCGCCTCGCCCTCGGAGGGCAGTGCGCGCACGCGTGCCTTGAGCGCCGGGCCGTCGGCGGTGGCCTCCAAGCCCTCGATTGCATCTAGAGAAGATTTCGGCGTCAGGCGCACGCGCACGATGACGCACCCTGGGGCTTCGCGCCAGGGCAGGTCCGCCCCGGCCATCACACGAACAGCTTGGCGATATTGGGGATTATGACCTGCTGGATGAAGAAGCAGATGAGAAGGAGTACGACGGGCGAGATGTCGATGGCGCCGAGGCTCGGGAGCGCATTGCGGATGGGGCGAAGCACGGGCTCGGTCACGGCGCCGAGCGCCTGGTGGAGCGACCTGACGAAGGGGTTGTAGGGGTTGATGACGCCGAACCCCATCAGCCAGCTCAGGATCACGGCCGCGATGACGATGTAAACATAGAGGTCGATCAAATAGCTGATGAAGCCGAGCAGCTCGATCATGGTGCCCTTGTCCCCGTTGCAAATAACCCACGCAGGTCTAGCGTCTGGGGGGGCAAGCGGCAAGCCGGGGCGCCGTTTTCCCCCGGCGGAGAAGGCGGGTGCGTTTCTTGACAAGGCTCGAGCCCCACCCCTAAATGCCGCGACCCATAGATCCCGGTTACCCGGCGGGGCCGTAGCTCAGATGGGAGAGCGCTGCAATCGCACTGCAGAGGTCAGGGGTTCGATTCCCCTCGGCTCCACCAATTACAAAAAACCAAATAAAATCAGCGTTTTTCGCGATTTTTTGTGGCTGACCGCTGCCCCTCGCGGCCTTGGCTGGCGTTCGCTCGATTGACGAAGTGCCGATCGACATTGGAGATTTTCGCCGCGGAAGTTAGCCACTGTGCGAGTCCGTCGCGAACTCAAACGGGTCCCCCGTTCGATCCGAGAGGCGGTGGGTTAATTCCAGTGCTGACTGCCTCGTGTGCGGGACGCGAACTGCACGCCAATCTGTCCGCTCCCGACATTTCCGCGCGCGGCCGCTCAGAAATTGATGAGCACGCCGCCGCTCAAGAGATCGAGGGCGTCGAGATTCGTGACCGCGGGCGAGAGGCCAGCACCGGAAAGATCGGCCTCGTAGCGCTGATACTTCACGTAGGCGGTCATCGCCGCCGCGTCGATCTCTTGGGCAATGCCGCCGCCGAAACGATCGAACGTGCTCGAGGTGGCGCCGAGGGCGAGCGCGCCGGGTCCAAGCTGGTCGATGTACCGGGCATAGTCACCGTAGACGATGGTGGCGCCGAGCGTCGTCCACTTCCTGCGGATGCCGGCCTTCACATACCAGTGCTCGCCATCGGCCGCGGTCTTGCCGTTCGATAGCAACGCGTCGTTGTTGTCCTCGTTGCCATAGGCGGCATGCATGAAGAGCCCGGTCGCGAGATGCTGGGCGAAGCCGCCGACCTGGAAGAACTGCGAGTCCTTCTCGGAGGCAAACACGGACGCCCCCGTCGTCGCCTCGTCGTGCATCTCGGAGTAGCCGACGCCGAAGGCGAGCTTGAAGCCCGCCACCTCGCCGGCGTAGCGGCCCGCGATCTCCCAGAAGTCGTCCTCGCCCCAGGAGGCCGAGGCGGAGAAGCCGGCAACCGACGGGGTGTCATAGCGCACGCCGTTCATGACGAGGCCATCGCAGTCGCCGCCCAAGGGCAATGCCTGCGAGTAGCAGAAAGCCAACTGGCCCCAGGTGAGGGAGGCCGGGTTGAGATCGCCGTTCGAGCGAATGATGAACTGCGGGAAGCCGTCGAGGAACGTGTAGTTGTCGATGATCTGCGTACCCGAGACGTCGGTGAACATGGCCGCGCTCTTACCCGCGTGCGCGAGCTTGCCGACCGAGACCTTGCCCAGATCCTTGCTCTGCAGATACCAGTAGGCCATCTGCGCGTTGAGGCCCTGGTCGAAGTTGTCCTGGTTCTGGTCCATGGCGCTGGTCCCGGACCGGCCGAAGGGGTTCGACTGCAAGTCCTGGATGCGGATCAGGTAGCCCGCCGTCCAGCCGGGAACGATGTTCGCCTGACCCAAGAACCTGAAGTTCGAGGCCTGCGTGGGACCGAGGCCGTGGATGTAGGTGTTGCTCTCACCGCCATCGTCCCAGTACGTGATCTCAGTGGCAATGTAGCCTGAGACCGTGAGTGAGAGCTTGCGGTTGCCCTTTCGGGCCGCCGTCGCCTCGAGCTCGGCGACGCGCTCCTCGAGGTCGGCGCAGCAATCTCCGCCGAGATCAGCCGCTCGCGCGGCCGGCACGGCCGCTTCCGCAAAGGCAAGCGCGGCACCGAGGACGATGGCTGGACGAAGCAATCGCTTGATCAGGAGCAAGGCAGGTTTCCTTCAGCTGGATTTTGCGGAGCGGTCATTCGGCGGCCGTGAGCTGATGGGCTTCGATGATGCCGCGGATCTCGGCGCGGCAGGAGCCGCAGTTGGTGCCGGCCTGCGTGACAGCGCCGACGGCCGCGACGGTGCGGCAGCCACGGGCCGCGGCGGCCGCGATCTCGTGCGCGCCGACGCCGAAGCAGGCACAGACGGTCGGTCCGCGATCTGCCGCACCCTTCCCCGGACGGCCCGCCATGACGGCAAGGCGCATGCGGTGCGTTCCGCATCTGGCGGCAAGCTGCTCGACGGCCCAGGTGCGCGAGACGGCGACCGGCGCGGGTGCCAGGAACAGCGCACCGATCAGATCGGCACCGCTGAAGCAGGCGAAGCGATGGAGGCCCGCATGAAGATCGCCGTAGGCGAGCGTCTCGACACCGGGGGGAGCGGAAAAGAGATCCGCGGCGAGGGCAGCCCAATCGTGCCGGTCCTCGGCGAAGGCGAGCTCGACGCGCCAGCCGCCCTCGCACTTGGCCAACGCCCAGTACTCCGCATCAATATTTGCTGGCTTCTCGCGTAGGACTGCAAAGCCGAAAGCCGCTGCTGCGAAGCGTTCGATTCTTACGGGCACGTGCTTCGACGCCGGTTGTCCGGATGCGGGATCGGTCAGCGCCGGCACAAGCTGGCCGACGCGCGCGCGGGAGGCGAACTGATCCGTCCAGTGCATCGGCACGAAAAGTGTTCCTGGCGTCTGGCGGGGTGACAGCAGGGCGCGGACGATGATCGTGCCGCAGGGGCTCGCCACGCGTACGAGATGAGCGTCTTCGATGTTGTGACGGCTGGCATCCTGGGGATGGATCTCGACGTACGGCTCGGCGAGATGCTGGGAAAGGCGCGCGCTCTTGCCGGTGCGCGTCATCGTGTGCCAGTGGTCGCGCACGCGGCCGGTGTTGAGGAGCAAGGGGAACGCGGGGCTTGTGCGGACGATTGAGTCCGAGGTGACGGCGACGAAGCGCGCCTTGCGATCGGGCGTGTAGAAGCCGCCGGCGCCGAAAAAGCGCTGCGTGGCCGGCGGGGCTGCGGCAGACGCGCGGCGCGGCCACTGGAACGGCTCCAGCGCATCGAAGCCCTCGGCATCGATGCCGGAGAGCGCACCGATATCGAAATCGCGCGCGCCGTCGTTTTCGAACGCGGAGAGGGCGGCATGCTCGGCGAAGATCTCCGCCGGCGACGCATAGGAAAATGCCTCGGCAAATCCCATGCGCTTGGCGACCTCGGAGATGATCCACCAGTCGGGCCGCGCCTCGCCGGGTGCCGGCAGGAAGGGCGCTGACGCGAGATGCGCCGCTCCGAGTTGGTGACCGTGCCGTCCTTTTCGCCCCACGCGGCGGCGGGCAGCCGGACGTGCGCGTGGCGGACGGTGTCGGTCTCGGCTGCGACGTCGGAGACGACGACGAACGGGCAGGCGCGGATCGCCGCCTCGACCTCGTCCGCCTCCGGCATGGAGACGACCGGGTTGGTCGCCATGATCCACAGCGCCTTGATGCGCCCGTCGGCGACGGCGCGGAACATGTCGACGGCCTTGAGCCCGGGCCGCTCGGCGATGCGCGGCGACGCGCCAGAAGCGGCTGCACGCGGTCGCGGTGCTCCGCGTTCTCGATCTCCATGTGAGCGGCGAGCATGTTGGCGAGCCCGCCGACCTCGCGTCCGCCCATGGCGTTCGGCTGGCCGGTGACCGAGAACGGTCCGCAGCCGGGCTTGCCGATGCGGCCCGTCGCGAGATGGCAGTTGATGATGGCGTTGACCTTGTCGGTGCCGCAGGTCGACTGGTTGACGCCCTGGCTGTAGACGGTGACGGTCCTCTCCGTCTGCGCAAAGAGCGCGTAGAATTTCTGCAGCGTCGCGGCGTCGAGGCCCGTCTGCTGCGCGATGCCGTACGACGTCGATCGCTGCGCGCCGCAGCAAGCGCGGCATCGAAGCCGGTCGTGTGGGCGCGCACATAGTCGCGATCGATCGCTCCGATTGCGGCCAGATAGCTCAGGAGACCCGTGAAGAGCGCGACGTCGCCGTCGGCGCGGATCGGCAGGTGCAGATCGGCGATGTCGGCCGTCATCGTGCGGCGCGGATCGATGAGCACGACCTTCATTCCGGGCCGCCTCTCCTTGGCCGCCGCGATGCGCTGATAGAGAACCGGGTGGCACCAGGCGAGGTTGGAGCCGACGAGCACGACGAGATCGGCGAGCTCGAGATCCTCGTAGCAGCCCGGCACCGTGTCGGACGCCGAAGGCGCGGCGGTGGCCGGCGACGGACGAGGCCATGCAGAGGCGCGAGTTGGTGTCGATGTTGGCCGAGCCGATGAAGCCCTTCATCAGCTTGTTGGCGACGTAATAGTCCTCGGTCAGCAGCTGGCCCGAGACATAGAAGGCGACCGAATCCGGGCCGTGCTCGGCGATCGCGTCCGAGAAGCGCCGCGGCGACGAGGTCGAGCGCGTCGTCCCAGCGTGACCCGCTCGCCGTCGATCTTGCGGCTCGAGCAGCCGGTCCTCGAGGCCAATCGTCTCGCGCGAGCGCCGAGCCCTTCGAGCAGAGCCGGCCGAAATTGGCCGGATGATCGGGATCGCCGCGCACGGTCGACCGCGCCGTCGGCGGCGACCTCTGCGAGACGCCGCAGCCCACCCCGCAATAGGGGCAGGTCGTCTTGACCGTGCGTGCCTTCTCCGTCGGCTCAGGCTGCATGGCTTGCGACCGCGTCGAGCGCGATGAAGAGCCGGTCGCCTTCGACCTTGACGGGTATCGTGCGCACGCAGCCTTCGTCGGCGCCCAGCGCCTTGCCGGTCTCGAGCGAGATGACCCAGTTGTGCAGCGGGCAGGTCACCGCTGCGCCGTGCACGATGCCCTGGCTGAGCGGCCCGCCCTTGTGCGGGCAGCGGTCGTCGATGGCGAAGACCGCGGTCGTCGGCGGTGCGGAACACGGCGATCCGGCCGGCGGGCGTCGTCACGCAACGCGCGCCGCGCAGCGGAATGTCGGCGATCGCGCCGATGCGAGCCCAGTTCATCGCCGTCACTCCGCCGCTGCCATGAGACCGACCGTCGCCATCGGCCTGAACTCGTGCTCGTCCTTGCCGGCGACGCGCTCCGCCCACGGGTCGACCTGCGCGAACTTCTGCGAATAGACGAAGCGGTCGTAGTAGGCGCGTCGCGCTTCTCGACGATCGTCGAGCACCTGGCGGCGGATCTCGGCGACGCCGACGCGCTTGGCCCATTTGTAGATGCGCTCGAGATAGCGGCCCTGCTCGCGATACATCTGGACCAGCGCGACGATGACCTCGAGCGCCTCGTCCTCGGTCTCGACGAGGCCGAGCACCTCGGTGCCCTTGATGTCGAGACCGGCGGCGCCGGCGAAGTGGATCTCGTAGCCGGAGTCGACGCAGATCACGCCGACGTCCTTGCAGGTCGCCTCGGCGCAATTGCGCGGGCAGCCCGAGACCGCCATCTTGACCTTGGCCGGCGTCCACGAGCCCCACATGAACTTCTCGATGCTGGATGCCGAGGCCGGTCGAATCCTGCGTGCCGAAGCGGCACCACTCCGATGCCGACGCAGGTCTTCACCGTGCGCAGTCCCTTGGCGTAGGCGTGACCCGAGACCATGCCGGCCTCGCTGAGATCGGCCCAGACGGCGGGCAGGTCCTCCTTCTTGACGCCCAGCATGTCGATGCGCTGGCCGCCGGTGACCTTCACCGTCGGGATGTCGAACTTGTCGACCACGTCGGCGATGGCGCGCAGCTCCTTGGCGCTGGTCACGCCCGCCCCACATGCGCGGCACGACGGAATAGGTGCCGTCCTTCTGGATGTTGGCGTGCACGCGCTCGTTGATGAAGCGCGACTGATAGTCGTCGGCGTATTCGCCCGGCCAGTCGCAGACGAGATAGTAGTTGAGCGCCGGGCGGCACTTGGCGCAGCCGCACGAGGTCTTCCACTCGAGCTCCTGCATCAGCGCCGGGATCGTCTTCAGGCTCTTGGCCTCGATCAGGCGGCGCACGTCGTCGTGGCCGAGCGTCGGTGCAGGCGCACATCGGCTGCACGGCGGCCGGATTGTAGGCGTCGCCGAGCGTCGAGCTTCAGCAGCTGCTCGACGAGGCCGGTGCAGGAGCCGCAGGAGGCCGACGCCTTGGTGTGGGCGCGCACGTCGTCGAGCGAGGTCAGGCCCTTGCTCGCGATCGCGCCGTGATCTTGCCCTTGCAGACGCCGTTGCAGCCGCAGATCTCTGCGTCATCGGGCAAGGCTGCAACGGCCGCCGTAGGGTCCAGCGGGGACCCTCCCTGATAGGCCTGGCCGAAGATCAGCGTGTCGCGCATCTCGCGAGATGTCGATCGCCTTCTTCATCAGGTCGAAGAACCAGGCGCCGTCGGCCGTATCGCCGTACAGCACCGCGCCGATGATGCGGTCGTCCTTGAGGACGAGGCGCTTGTAGACGCCGGCGCGAAGCGTCGCGCAGGACGATCTCCTGGCGATCGCTCGCCGTCGGCGAAGTCGCCGAGCGAGAAGAGGTCGATGCCGGTGACCTTGAGCTTGGTCGGCGTGTCGTTGTGGACGAAGCGCGGCGGTCGGCATCGCCGGCCAGATGCGCGGCCGCGATGCGCGCCATCTCGTAGAGCGGCGCGACGAGCCCGTAGACGTGGCCGCCGACCTCGGCGCATTCGCCGAGCGCGTAGATGTCGGGGTCGGAGGTCCGCATGCCGTCGTCGACGACGATGCCGCGATTGACGTCGAGGCCGGCTTCCTTGGCCAGCGCCGCGTTCGGCCGGATGCCGACCGCCATGACCACGAGCGTCGGCCGGGATGACGCGTGCCGTCGGCAAGCTCGACGCCCTCGACCTTGCGCGTCGCCGAGGATCGCCTTGGTGTTGGCCTTGGTGATCACCTTGATGCCGCGCTCCTCGACGGCGCGCTGCAGCAGATAGCCGGCGGCCGGATCGAGCTGGCGCTCCATCAGCGTCGGCATCAGGTGCAGGACGGTGACGTCCATGCCGCGCTGCTCGAGACCGGCCGCGGCCTCGAGCCCGAGCAGGCCGCCACCGATCACGACCGCCTTGGCGCGCGACTGCGCGGCAAGCAGCATGGCCTGGACGTCGTCGAGGTCGCGGTAGGTGAGCACGCCCGCGCAGGTCGTTGCCCGGCACCGGCAGGATGAGCGGCATCGATCCGGTGGCGATGACGAGCTTGTCGTAGTGGCGCGACCACGCCGTGGTCGGACGTCACCGTCCGTGCGGCGCGGTCGATGTCGACGATCTTGTGCCCCTTGTAGAGCGTGATGCCGTGCTTGATGTACCAGCCGTCGCCGTGGATGATGATCTCTTCGATAGTCCTTCTCGCCCGAAAGCACCGGCGAGAGCATGATGCGGTCGTAGTTGACGCGCGGCTCGGCGTTGAAGATCGTGACCTCGTAGCGGCTCGGCGCCCTCTCGAACAGATGCTCCAGCATCCGACCCGGCGCCATGCCGTTGCCGATGACGACGAGTTTCTCGATCATTATTCCTGCCTCCCGCTATCGCGTTGCGTAGGCATAGGCGCGATCGTCACGCTCGGCCGAGGCGCCCTGCGCTCGCTCCATCTGCCGGACCGCGAGGTGCATCCACAGAAGCGCACCCACGGCGACCACAAACATGAGCATGAAGCAGCTCGTCCAAAGGCCGGTCAGGTCGTTGAGGAAGCCGAAGGCAATCGGCAGGACGAACCCGCCGAGACCGCCGATCATGCCGACCAGGCCGCTCACGGAGCCGACATTGTCGGGATAGTAGGTCGGGATGTGCTTGAAGACGGCCGCCTTGCCGAGGCTCATGAAGAAGCCAAGCACGAAGGCCACGATGATGAAGGCCAAGGGGCCGAGCTCGAGGTGGAAGGCGATCTCGCCCTTGATGCCGCGCATGACATAGTCGGTCGGTGGCATCGAAAGTATGAGCGTGGCAACAGCCGAGACCGCGAAGGTCCAGTAGAGCACGGTGCGCGCGCCGACGCGGTCGGAGAGCACGCCGCCGTAGGCGCGGAAGATGCTCGCCGGAATGGAATAGCACGCGCCGACGATGCCGGCGGTGGCGATGTCGAAGCCGTAGACGCCGATGAGATAGCGCGGCAGCCACAAGGCGAGTGCCACGAAGGCGCCGAAGGCAAAGAAATAGTAGAGCGCGAAGCGCCAGACGCGCACGTCCTTCAAGGGCGCAAGCTGCATCTTGAGGCGCGTCGGCGCCTTGCCGCTGGCGCGGCTCTCGCGCGTCACGGGATCGTCGCTGGTCGTGAACCAGAAGACTGCGGCCATGACGACGAGGGCTGCTGCCCAGACTTGCGCAACCGTCTCCCAGCCCCACGCAATCAGCACCATCGGGGCAAGAAACTTCGTGACGGCGGCGCCGACGTTGCCGACGCCGAAGATGCCGAGCGCGGTGCCCTGCTTGCCCGAAGGGTAAAAGCGCGAGACATAGGCGACGCCGACGGCGAACGAGCCCCCAGCAATGCCCACGCCGAGCGCCGCCAGAAGCATCTGCTGATAGGTGTGTGCGAACGAGAGCAGCGCCGTCGCAAAGGCCCCCGTCAGCATGGTCAGCGTGTAGACGACGCGCCCGCCGAAGCGGTCGGTCCAGATGCCGAGCACGATGCGTACCAGCGAGCCGGTCAGGATCGGCATGCCGACGAGCAAGCCGAACTGCGTTTCGCTGAGCCCCAGCTCCTCCTTGATGCGCACGCCGATGATGGAAAAGATCGTCCACACCGCGAAACAGACGGTGAAGGCGATGGTGGACATCCACAGGGCCCGTCCCTGTTCGCTGTCGAATCTCAAGGCTGCGGTCTCGCGCACGCTCATCGCTTGCTCCAAATAAAAAAGCTGCCGGCCAAGCCATCGCGCGCCGGGAGCCCCGGGGCAGCGGTGTCTTGAACGGCAGCTTTGCCATTGGCGCCCGGCAGTGGACGCCTTCACGCACCTGAATGTCCGTGCCCGCGTTAAGCGTCGGGTCGATTCAGTTGCATTGCAGCATCGTTGGCTCAGGTCGGAGGCAAAAGGGCAAGTCCAAACAATTGGCAATTATGCGCTCGCGACGCGCACAAAATGTATGCAGACGAAGCAATCGATGGAGCGCGTCAGCGGTGCTGGCGTGTGATGTAGTCGTCGAGCTTGTCGGGATCGAATATTTCGCCGTCGAAGAAGCCATCGGGCCCGAGTGAAAGGCTCGCGCCCGCCGAGCCCACCGGCGTTTCCGCAGTCAAGCGCGCCCTCGACCTTGGCATTCGCAACCGGCATCGCGATGCCGAGTCGGCTTCAAGGCGGCGCGGTAGAGATCGGGCCGGTAAGTCTCGCGAGCAACCGTCTCATTTCCCTTGCTGTGGGCGATCTGCCCCCAGCGAACCATCTGCGAATAGAACCAGAGCGCGTGGCTCTTCCAGGGAAACGTCGCGGCCTTGGCGAACGGGATGAAGAAGTCCTCGATCCGTTCCGTCTGCGCGCCGCCGACACCGATTTGACCCGACAGCGCGGGCATCATCCACTCGGCCGGCTTCTGGAGATAGGCCGGGCCCGCGAGGATACCCGCAAGCTCTTCGCGGTTAGCGGCGGCGGCGCACCATTGCGCCGATCTCACCAGCGCGCGCAGCAACGCCGCGAGAGCTTCCGGATTGGACTCGGCCCAGTGCGAGTCGACGCTCAGCACCTTCTCGGGGCTCGAACGCCAGATGGCCGCCTTGACGGTGAGGATGTGCCCCACACCGCGGACCACCGACGCCGTGTTCCAGGGCTCGCCCGCGCAGTAGCCGTCGATGACGCCGTTCGCCAGCGCGTCGGCCATGAGCGGCGGCGGAACGATGACGATCTCGATATCGCGGGCGGGATCGACGCCGCAGGCGGCCAGCCAGTAGCGCAGCTCGTAGTTATGCCCGGAATGGGGATGGACGACCGCGAACCGCAGCGGCGCCATGCCCTTTGCTGCGCGTTCCGAAACGGCGGATTTGAGCGCCGCCCCGGCGGACTTGGGATCGAGATCGGGCACGCGCTCCCAGACCCGACAGCGCGCTCCAAAGTGCGTTCGAGACCGTCACCGCATTGCCCCCAAGCCCGAGGGCCATCGGCACGACCGTCGGCGCCGCGAGCGGTGTGAGACCGAGATTGCAGGCGATCGGCATCGGCGCCAGCACGTGCGCCGCCTGGAAATGCCCCACTGCCAGACGGTCGCGGATATTGGCCCACGAGGTCTCGCGCACGAGCGCGAGGTCCAAACCTTCATCGCTCGCGAAGCCCTTCTCCTTCGCCGCGACCAAGAGCGCGCTGTCGAGAAGCGGCATGAAGCCGGCGGTGATCTGGTGATCGGCGACCATGGTCATTCATCCTCCGGCGGCGCCAGGAGGCCTGCCGCAGTGATGAGGCTCTGCGCGATGTCGGACAACTTGCGGTTCTGGTTCATCGCCGTCTTGCGCAAGAGCGCGTAGGCCTCCTGCTCGGAGAGGCCCCTCGTCTTCATAAGAATGCCCTTGGCGCGGTCGACGAGCTTGCGGCTCTCCAGCTCCGTGCGCGCCTCTTGCAGCTCGCGGGCCATCCGGGAGAATGCATTGAAACGGCTGATGGCCATATCCAGGATGGGCTTCACGCGCTCCTGCTTCAGGCCATCGACGACGTAGGCCGACACGCCGGCCTCGACCGCGGCCTCGATCGACGCCTGGTCGGAGCGGTCGACGAACATGGCGATTGGGCGCTGCACGGTCCGCGAGAGCTGGAACAGGTTCTCGAGCATGTCGCGATTGGGATTTTCGAGGCTGATGACGATGACGTCGGGCTCCAGCTCGACGATCCGGCGCGCGATACCGGCCACGTCCCCGAGAACCGTCAGCCTCACGTAGCCCGCATCGCGCAAACCCGCCTCGATGATCGAAGCACGGATGAGGTTCTCGTCGATGACAAGTATAGAAAGGTCTTGGGGACTAGGAGGTGGCATTCTCAGAATTCAAACGGGCGCCGGGGAACGGCTGTCTGGCACGTGTTAGCATGTAGAAGCGACCGCCTCCAAGTGCGTCACCTCGGGCCCGAGCGTTGCAGAGCTCGGGGAGGAACGTGCGTTTGGGATTACATCGGATTGACCCCGTCTGCGTTCGCTCCCGGCCCAACTCGGACATCGGCTTAGCGCTGAGTGTTGTCTGCTTGTGGCGGCTCTCGAAGCGCTGCTCGAGGCCAACGCGGAGAAGCCGAATCGGGAGCGTCTCACGTTGCAACGGATGTTCGAGGAGCTTCGGCGCGCCGTCCCGGAAGCCGCTCGCGCGGGCGCCAATTAACCTCATCGGCAATTTTGCAGTGCGTTGTGGCGCGCGAGTCGTTCGAGGACTCCGGTCATGTCACTCGCTTGAATCATAGAATGAACTCTGTGCGACATGCCTTCATCCGTCAAATGATCATCTGTTGGCCATGCCAACAGGCGGCCGCACGCGCCGTTGATTTGCAGTGTGCGGTCTGCCAAAAATTTTCGCAGGTTGTTGCCGGATTGTCTGAAATTGGAGCTGTACGTGAGCACGTCGCGTATTCAGTTGATCGCGAATGGCCGGCGCGTTCCGTTCCTCGCTGCCCCAGTCTTGAGCAGCGCAGACCACCCGTGGGCCGGATACCTGTTCGAGGAATCCAACGGACCCAACGCGCCGATATCGCGCGCCGCCTTTCTCAAGACGACGCTCTTTCTCTGCACCGGCGGGCAAGGCATCGCACACCGTAAGCATCGCGGCGTCTGGAACAACCATCACATCCGGCCCGGATCCGTGTTCATCGTGCGGCGCGATACGGAGATCCAAGCCGCCTGGACGTCGAATCCCTGGCCGACGATGCTGCTGCAGCTCGATCATTCGAAGTTCCAGCACGTCGCGCCCCACGAAGTCGACGCGATCGAGAAATCGCTGGCCTCGGCGTTGACGACTGACGACGAGCGTCTGGCGACGCTGATGCTCGCCATGCGCGAGGAGGTCCTGGAAGGATGTCCCTCGGGCCGGCTCTTTGGAGAATCGGTCTCTCTTGCCCTCCTCGGCTATCTCGCGGGCAAGTATGCGACGCCCCGGCCCG
The DNA here is from genome assembly GCA_963716835.1 of uncultured Alphaproteobacteria bacterium. Lineage (GTDB taxonomy): Bacteria > Pseudomonadota > Alphaproteobacteria > Rhizobiales > Hyphomicrobiaceae > Hyphomicrobium_C. The sequence continues at coordinate 96,013 of CAVQUQ010000017.1, forward strand.
CGGACCCCGTCGAGGCCGGCCTCTCGCCTGCTCAGAAGCGCGCGCTCGTCGACTATGTCCGAGCGAGCCTGGCCGGCAATATCTCCGTCACGGAGCTTGCCGGACTGGTGCACATGAGCGCATCGCATTTCGCGCACGTGTTTAAAGCTTCGTTTGGCGTGACGCCTTATCGCTTCGTCATGCAGGAACGGATCGAAGGGGCCAAGGACATGCTGGCGCGCACCGAACTCAGTGCGAGTCAGATCGCCATGGCGTTCGGCTTCTCGAGCCAGAGCCACTTCGTCAAGGTCTTCCGTCAGTTCGCAGGCGTCACGCCGAAACAGTACAAGGCGGGCTTTTAGCGCGCGCGCCGAGCGTTGGGGGCTCGAGGTCGATGAGCACGTCACGCATCCAATTGACCTCGAATGGGCGGAAGGTGCCGTTTTTTGCCGACGCGTGTCTCAGGAGCGCCGACCACCCGTGGGCGGGTTATCAGTTCGAGGAGACGGAGAGCCCAAACGTATCCGTACCGCGCCATTCCTGGGACAGGACCACGCTTTTTCTCTGCACCGGCGGGCAGGGAACTAACCATTGGAAGCATCGCGGCGTTTGGCACGAAGATCGTATCCGGCCCGGATCCCTTTTCATCGCGCGCGCCGATTCGGAGATCCAGGCTCGCTGGGCGACCAATTCCTGGCCGACGATGGTGCTGCAGCTGGACAACTCCAAGCTGGCGCACATGGCGCCAGACCAGGTGAGCGCAATCGAGAATTCGTTAGTCTCAGCGATGGCGACCGACGATGATCGGCTCGCTGCGCTGATGCAGACAGTGCGCGAGGAGGTCAGAGAGGGATGTCCCTCCGGTAGACTCTTCGGAGAATCGATCTCGCTGGCACTGCTCACATATCTGGCGAGCAGCTATGCCACGCCCCGGCCCGCGGACCCCGTCGAGGCCGGCTTTTCGCCCGCTCAGAAGCGCGCGCTCGTCGACTATGTCCGAGCGAGCCTGGCCGGGAATATCTCCGTCACGGAGCTTGCCGGACTGGTGCACATGAGCGCATCGCATTTCGCGCACGTGTTTAAAGCTTCGTTTGGCGTGACACCTTATCGGTTTGTCATGCAGGAACGGATCGAAGGGGCCAAGGACATGCTGGCGCGCACTGAACTCAGTGCGAGCCAAGTCGCCATGGCGTTCGGCTTCTCGAGCCAGAGCCACTTCGTCAAGGTCTTCCGTCAGTTCGCAGGCGTCACGCCGAAACAGTACAAGGCGGGCTTCTAGCGGGCGCTCCAAGCGCTGGGAACTTCGAGGTCGATGAGCTCTTCACGCATTCAGCTGGTCTCGAAAGGCCGCCACATTCCGTATTTCCGCACCCCGGAATTCAGGAGCGCCGACCATCCGTGGGCAGGCTACGGCTTCGAGGAGGCGTACAGCAACGGCGAGCCGCTGCCGAGTCATGCCTGGCCCAAGACCACGCTCGTGTATGTCACCGGCCCGCAGCGTTCCACCGGCGAGCAGGGTGCCTTGCACTGGAAGCACCGGGGCATCTGGAACATGGACGCCATTAAGACCGGAACCGTGTCGATCATACGCCGCGACGCGGAGATACAGGCGACGGAGCCAAGCGGCTCATTTCCGATGGTGGTGCTGCAACTGGATAACTCTAAATTGCAGCACATCGCGCCGGATCATGTTCTCGCCATCGATAAATCGTTGGACTCCGCGCAGGTGGCAAGCGATTGCCGGCTCGCCGCACTGATGTCTGTGATGCGTAAGGAAGTAAGAGAAGGCTGTCCCTCGGGAAGACTATTTGGGGAATCGATCTCGCTCGCGTTGCTGGCGTATCTCGCAGGGACGTATGCGACGCCCCGGCCTGCAGAGCCCCGCGAGACCGGTCTTTCGCCTGCTCAGAAGCGGGACCTCGTCGACTACATCCGTGCAAACCTGACCACTAATGTCTCCGTGACAGAGCTCGCAGGTCTGGTGGGTATGAGCCCCTCTCATTTCGCCCGCGTATTCAAGGCTTCGTTCGGCATGACGCCCTACCGGTTCGTCATGTGTGAACGAATCGACGGGGCGAAGGACATGCTGGCGCGCACGGAGCTCACTGCGAGCCAGGTCGCCATGGCGTTCGGCTTTTCCAGTCAGAGCCACTTCGTGAAGGTATTCCATCAGTTCGCGGGCGTTACGCCGAAACAGTACAAGGCGGGATTCTAGTGAGCACGTCCCGCATTCAGATGATCGCGAATGGGCGCCGGGTGCCGTTTTTCGGCGCGGCGGCTGATTTCAACAGCGCCGACCACCCATGGGCCGGCTACAGCTTCGAGGAGGCAACCCGCGGTCCCAAGCCTGACCCGCTGCCGAGCCACTCCTATGCCAAAACGACCCTTCTGTATGTCCTTGAGGGAGAGGCCGTTCTGAATTGGAAGCATCGCGGCGTCTGGAACAAAGACCCTTGTCGGCAAGGAACGGTATCGATCGTACGCCGCGAGGTTGAAATCCAGTCTTCGGGCCTAACCACGTCTCTTCCCATGATGGTGCTGCAGCTCGACAACTCCAAACTGCAGCACATTGCGCCCGATCACGTTCTCGCCATCGAGAGATCGTTGGAGTCGGCGCAGGTGACGTTCGATTTCCGGCTTGCCGCGCTGCTGTCAGCAATGCGCATGGAAGTTAGGGAGGGATGCCCGTCCGGCCGGCTTTACGGCGAGTCGATCTCTCTTGCCTTGCTCGCCTATCTCGCCGGCACATACGCGACGCCCCAGCCATCGGAGAGCACCGCGGCTCATCTGTCGCCGGCCCAGAAGCGGCGCATCGTCGACTACATCCGCGCCAATCTGACGAGCAACATCTCCGTGACGGAAATTGCAGGACTAGTGCAGCTCAGTCCTTCTCACTTCGCTCGCGTGTTCAAGGCTTCGTTCGGCATGACGCCCTATCGGTTCGTCATGCAGGAGCGCATCGAGGGCGCCAAGGACTTGCTCGCAAGCACAAGACTTACCGCGAGCCAGGTCGCCATGGCGTTCGGCTTCTCGAGCCAGAGCCACTTCGCAAAGGTGTTTCGCCAGTTCACGGGCGCAACACCCAAGCAGTACAAGGCCGGCATCTAGCGCGCTTCACCCCTGAAGCTGATCGTGCAGCGTGCGGTCGCGAAGGCCGCTCGCGCGGACGCATCTATTCGCCTGAAATCTATTGCACCGCGGCATCGAAATATCCCGAGTGAGAGCAGAAAAGTACCCGAATACGCAGGATCGTTGTAGTCGCCTCCCGCACGTCGCGTAAGACCAAACATGACGAGTGAGACGTTAGAAATGCTCATCCGTCATCTGAGGAAAACGCCAACAAGGGAAGAAAACCATATGAGTAACGTGAGAGGAAAATGCGCGCTCAGCGCGCTTCTGCTCGTCGCTGCGACGAGCGGCAGCGCATTGGCGCACAATGATCATGACAATGATCGTAAGGATCCAATCGTGCTCGAGAAATCGGGCGGGTTTATCATCGGCGGGTATCACAAGACCATCCCGTCTACCAACCCCAACATCCCGACCAACCCTCTCCGGACGCTGTCCTGCGACCACGGCTACGTCGAGTATTTCCTGCCGGTCAACCCGCGCAAGACGAGCATCGTGCTGTGGCACAGCTCCAGCGCGCAGGTGTGGCAGAACCGCTGGGACGGCGGCGAAGGCTATAAGGACAAGATGCTGCGCGCCGACTATCCCACCTACATCTGGGACGGCCCGCGCGTAGGCCGCGCCAACTGGAGCTGCGAGAACGTCAACTACGTGCCGAGCAACCGTGACCAGGGCAATTTCACCGCCTGGGTTTTCGGCCCCGCGATTCCGGTCGGACAAGTTCCGACGCCGGCTGAGTTCTATCCGGGCTCCCAGTTCCCATCTACCAGCCCGAAGCTCGAGGAGTATTGGTGGAACGCGACCGGCGCTCGCTACGACGAGTTCGATATTGGTAGGAACATCGACATCGAGACGGATGCTGCTGCCATAGCGGCCGACTCCGGCAGGCTCGGCAATCAGATCTACTACCTAACGAACTCCGCCGGTGGACTTCGCTCCATGGTGACGACGTCCAAGACCACGGGGAACAACATCGCCGGCATAACGTACCTACGAGAGCATCGGCTACGTGTTCCCGCTCACAACTTCGGGGGCGGCAGCCAATCTGCCGAAGCCGGCTACCCTGTGCGACATGTCCGGGGCGGCCTGCGCCTTCGGGCCCATCGGCATTCCCGAGGAGAACTTCAAGAAGCTCGCCAAGCTCAAGAAGATCCAGTTCGTGTGGGGCGACAACAGGCCGGAGACATACCTCTACGTCATCCAGTCCCGCCAGTGCGCCGCGCTGATCAACGCCTACGGCGGCAACGCGGAAGTCGTCAAGCTCGGCGACCCCGTGTCGGCCGGCGGTGCGGGCCTCACGGGAAGCACGCATATCCCGTTCGCCGACATGGACAACGACAAGGTCGCCGACCTGCTCTTCAAGAATTCTGAAGAAGAACAAGCTCGACACCTATCCGAGGAAGTCGCGCGGCCACTGGGGCTGGGACGACTGATGATCCATGGCGGTCACCGTCCCTCGCGGGACGGTGATGCTGCCTGACGCGCGACAGCCACTACTCCAGTTACCAGCCCTGCCCGCCTCGCGCGGCGCAGGGCTGTTTGCTGAGCGTGCGTAAGGCAACGGTCCGCTTTTGGCCCATCCCGGCCGTTTCAGAGGGATCGAACAATGTCGGGTTTCGAGGTCAGAGGGGACAGTGTCCGCGGATCACGATCGGCAATTTTGGCAGGCAACACGTAGGCGCTTGTCTACCAAACAAGAGGCACGGGAAAAATGCGCACGGACGGCACGGACGACGCCCCTACCATCGAAGAGATCCTGGCGTTTATCCGTCAACTCGTTGCCGACGCCGCGCGGGATCCATCGAACGCTCCACCACCGGACCTGCCAAATTTCGCCGCGCTGGCAGAGGCTCTCGATCCGGACGGCAGCTTCGAGCTGCCGGCTCTCTACCGCGGATCTCGCAAAGGAAGCGGCAACAACCAATGGCCCGCACTGAGCGACGAGCGACGTGACGAGGATGCGCCGGATGATGCGCAGGGGCCTGGGGTCGATTTGAACGCATTCGGCAACCAGGAATCCGAGCAAATCGAGGCGCCCGCGCTCGAAGCATGGTTCGATACGTTGTCTGCCGTTGCGCGCACGTTGGAGGCGATACAAGCAAGTTCCATCGAGCAAGAAGGCCTTCCTTCTCCATCGTCGCTCGACGGGACTCCGCAAGTGCCGGCGTACACACCAGCGCTCCAGGGCGAACACACCGCTGAAATAAATGTTCCGCGCACGATGTCGCCATGCAAGGACACAGTCATTGGCCGCATGGGGCAGGTGCGGAGAGAACCGGAACTCACGGAATCGCCCGTGGCGCTGGAGGGACCGAATTTCGCAGACAAAACTCCGCCCGAGATGCAAGAGCGCGCGTCCCAGGAACGCGACGCGCCATCCCGGGTAGAACCCGTCGACGGGCTGCAGTCCGGCCGGGTAGAAGACGCAGCGGCCGCAACCATCCGAGCGTTGGTGAGAGAATGGCTCGACAGCAGCATGCGGGACATCCTCGAGAAGGCACTCCGCGACGAGCTGAAAAGCAGGAAGGGTGAAAGCGGACAGGATTGAGCGCGGGCAACTAAGATTTGCCGCGGCCCATATGAGCCCGCTCGGTCATGGTTCGCTTCAATGCAGAGCAATGAGCACGCCGAGCCGCACTCACAAAATCGACATCCCGCACCATCGCGGTTCTCCGATCGCCGAGGGAGAATATCGGGCGCCAACTCCGCATTCGAGCACGCCCATGACGAATAGCCGCCTCCATACGGGATATGCTAGGTGAGGCGTCTATTCACAGATCCGGAATCTCCGTCCGATATGACCACGCTCCGCGCACCCGCAGTGCTCGCGTTAATCGCCGGAGCCGTCGCCGCGATTTCCCTGATGCTGTTCGAGCCCAGATTGGCGGTTGTCTCTTGCCTGCTCGGCTGGACAATGCTCGCCATCGCCGCGACCGATGCCGAGAGATTCATTATTCCCGACGTCTTATCGCTACCCTCTATTCCGGCCGGCCTGATCGTGACGCGTGTCCTAGCGGATAGCGATGCGACCCACGCAACCGTGCTGGAGCACGCCAGCGCTGCCGTCGCCGGCGCGGCGGCGATCTATGCGATCAAGCGGCTTTATCTCTTTTGGCGAAATCGTGAAGGGCTGGGTCTGGGCGACGTCAAGCTAGCGGCTGTCGCCGGCGCCTGGACCGGGCTCGAAGGTCTGAGCCATGTGCTTCTGGTCGCCTGCGTGCTGGCGATCGCTTACGTGGTCATCACCAATCTGCGCAATTTGCGCACGATCGAGGGAACGACGGCGGTGCCGTTTGGTCTTTTCCTCGCGCCCTCGATCTGGCTCATCTGGTGCGTCAACACGCTCGCCGTTCAATCGGAAGTCGCGATTATCGGCCTACGGTGAGTGCAGCGCTCGGGGTGACCATCGGCCGGCGCCGCGGGGCCAAGGTCAGGTCAACTACCTACTTGACCGGATGAGAACCAGAATCCTCGACCTCGACATCCCAAGCCGCAGGCCGCGGCGCGAGCGACTGCATGCTGGCGCGTACCGCCTGAGCGACGTTGCTCGCATCCTGGGGATCGCGGATAACAGAAGGCTGAAGGAACACGACAAGCTCCGTCCGTGCTCTGCCGGCGCCCGTGGAGCCGCCGATGACGTCGCCGATGTAGGGGATCTTGCCAAAGACCGGTATGCGGCTCTTTTCATGATCGAGCTGCTCGCTGATCAGGCCGCCCAGCACGACCATCTGGCCGCTCTGCACGGCGATCGTACTGCTAATGCGACGCTGTGAGATCGTGGGTGTTAGGTTATCGGTGCCGCTGGTCGTGTTGCGCGCGACCGCGCTGATCTCCTGCTCGATCTCCATCGTCACGAGGCCGTTGGAGTTGATTCTCGGCGTGACCTTCAGGATTACACCCGTGTTCTTGTATTGGATCTCGTTGACGATCGGCGCTTGGGGATCGATGACACTCACCGCCTGACGGGTGGTGAACGGCACCTCGTCTCCGACCTGAAGCGTGGCCGGCTGATTGTGGAGCACCACCACGGACGGAGATGAGACCACGCGGACCGAGGTCTCCTTGGCGAGCGCATCGAGAATGATGCGCGGGTTCGAGGCAATGTTGCCGATAATGAAATTGAGGCCGGGGACAGCAGGCGCGATAGAGATCGATTGTCCGTTGGTGTAGCCGAGCAGCCCGTCCTTGCCGCCGTTCTTCTGCAGAAAGAACTGTACACCGTAGGCGAGGTTGTCGTTGAGCGTGACCTCCGCGAGCGTGGCGTTAATCAGGACTTGCAGCGGCGGCTGATCGATCCGCCGAAGGATGCCGAGAATCTTGCGGTAGTCTCTCGCCGACGCTCTAATGAGCAGCTTGTTGTTCCGCTCGTCTGGCGTAATGCGTACGCCGCCGCTGGTTGCCGACTCAGTCGGCGGCTCCGCTGTCGAGGAGTCCGAGCCGGTCGAATCATACGACGAGGACGACGTATCCTTCTTCGCTAAGTCCAAAGCCTGGGAGCTTTCATCGCCGCCAATCGACGATGGTCCGGCGGACGAAGATGAAGACGGTTGCGGGAACGACGTCGTCGCTCGTGAAGCCGCGAGCGTCGGCGCGACCGAAGTCTCCTCGGGAGGACGACTACCGCCGCTGCTCCCGCCATTGAAGGCCGACGTCAGAAGCGCTGCGAGATCCTTGGCGCGTCCATTCTCAACGCGATAGACGTAGAAGTTCTCGCCTTCTGAGCCGTTGCGATCCAGGCGCGAGACCCAGTCGTCCATGTCGTCGAGCAAATGCGCCTTTTGAGTGAGCACGAGGATCGCATTCAGGCGGGTGATCGCCTGAAACCGCACCAGCCCCTTGCCTTGGCTGTCGGCCTGGAAGACGTGCTGCAGCTCTTTGATCACGTCCTCAGGAGCGGAGTTCTTGAGCGTGTAGATTCCGGCAGACTGTCCCTTCATCCAATCCACGTCGAACATCGAGACGATCTCGAGGAGAGACTCACGCTCCTTGCCCGTTCCGCGGATAAAGAGAAGGTTGTTGTCGACACTGGCCTTGAGGCCGTCCTGCTTTGCTGCGAGCGACTCGAGCATACGCATCATCGTTTCAGTCGAGACGTATTTGAGCGCGAAGACCGATACGCCGTATCCCGGTCCGACCTCCCTCGCTTCCTTGGCGTAGTTGAATGTCGAGACCGCCGCTTGGTGCCCCTCGCCCTCCGGCATAATACGATAAACGTTGCCTTCGACGATCAGCGCGCCCTGGTTCATCGCCAGCACGCTCTCGAGGATCGACAACAGCTCGGCGCGCGACACCGGGCCGCCGGTCGAGACGGTGACGCGGCCTTGCACGCGCGGATCGAAGACATACGTGATCCCGAGCGTGTCTCTCAGGATCACCTTGGCGAGCTCCGAGAGCTCGGCGTCGCTGAAGTTGAGCTCATAGTTGCCCCCCCTCTGCGCAACTCCTGCGAATTGCTTCCTCGTCGTCACGACGCGATCGTCGCCAGGAAATTTCTCCGCAGCGGGCGCGGGGTCAATTCCGTCCGGCCGGTCGGCGCGCGCGCCCCCATGAGGAGGATTGGCGGCATCGAGGTTTGCGTTTGCGAGCTGCCCCATCATATCGGGCGGTTCGATAAACGGCTTCTGCAATGACGAGCAGGCAGCGAAGCTCGCTGAAAGGAGACTCACGATAAACAGAGTCTTCCAACGAACCATGAACGAGCTTCCTCCGGCGTTTCTTTCTTGTGCGCTACGTTTTTTTTAAACTCACTTCACTGATGATCATCCAGCTGCCAGTCTTACTGGTAGTCGGATCACGTTGTCTGCCGTCGCCGCCGGATCACTGGCACGTCCCGACTGCGGCAATGTCTTCCTCCCGTCTGCCAAAGGTGCAGCCTGACATTCGTGAGGTAAGTTCCGGGTGAAATTGGGGCTTCTTCGCTCAGAGCCTCACTGAGACTTTAGCTTGGTGCGCCTGGGCATCACACAAAATTCGCGGCCGCGGGAGTGATTGGCTAGAGGGATGTGGCCATCACGTAACTTAACGCGAAGCATCTCGAAGTCATTGCTTGGCGTAGAGCGAACGGAATTGGCATAAGTGAACTACGTCATCGTTAATTTGCTGGTCCGGTCGAAAAGTCGAGAAGCAGCAATTGACTCGATCAGCACCGAGACGATATCGCGCGCTTGATTGCGCCACCCCAGCGTACTAGTCTCAAAAAACGTTTCTGCAGCACATCTTACCGGATATTGTCGTGGACATTCGCATGCGTTGACGGGTGGGCCAATGAGTCTGAGTTTTGAGGAGTACCTCGTAAGCCAGCGGCTCATCTCGCAGGCCGACCTCGACAAGGTCGATAAATTTCGCAAGGAAACCGGCACCAACCTTTTTTCGGCTCTTCGGAAGGCATCCGGACTACAATCTCAGGCGCTCGTCCGGGCCATCGCCGATTATCATAATGTGCCATTGGTCGAAGAGGACGAATGGCTGAAAGTCCAGCCGCCACTCGGCAATATCTCGCACGCGTTTCTGCGTGAAAATAAGGTCTTTCCGCTGGGCGAGATCGACGACGGCATCCTGCTCGCTATGGAGGATCCGTCAGATAAATACGCGATTAACGCGGTTCGGATCGCACTCGAGCGCCAGATCATCCCGCGCGTCGCCGCGGCCGAGGACATTCAATCCGCGATCGAGCGATCCGCGCGGGATCGCGGCAGCGCCACGCGTATGGCAGGAAACGAAGTCCGAGTCCTCGGGCGACGATGTCGAGCACTTGCGCGACATGGCGCTCGGCGCGCCCGTCGTCCGCTTCGTCAATCAGATGATCCAGGACGCGGTGCACGCGCGTGCCACCGACATTCATATCGAGCCGTTCGACGGGCGCGTGGCCGTTCGCATGCGCGTCGACGGAATGCTGCGCGACGTGGCGGCGCCGCCGTCGCAGATGGCCAAGGCTGTCGTCTCGCGCGTCAAGATCCTTTCGGGGCTCAATATCGCCGAGCGCCGTCTGCCGCAGGACGGCCGCGCCCGCATCCGCATAAACGAGCACCGTCTCGATCTGCGCATCGCCACCATGCCGACGATCTACGGCGAGGCGGTCGCCATACGCCTGCTCGACAACGTCAGAAGAGTGCTCGATTTCGCCTCGCTCGGCTTCTGCGAGCGAGATGAGCAGATCATCCGCAAGCATCTCTCGGCGCCTTATGGTCTCATCCTCGTCACCGGCCCGACAGGCAGCGGCAAGACGACGACGCTCGCCACCGCTCTCTCTCTGCTCAATCAGGGGCACCGTAAAATTCTCACGATCGAGGACCCGATCGAGTACGAGATCGATGGCGTCAATCAGACCCAGGCAAAGCCGTCCGTCGGACTCACCTTCGCCAACGCCTTGCGCTCCTTTCTGCGTCACGACCCGGACGTCCTGATGGTGGGTGAGATGCGCGACGGCGAAACGGCGAGCATCGGCATCCATGCGGCGCTGACGGGCCATCTCGTGCTGTCGACGCTGCACACCAACACGGCGGCGGGTGCCATCCCGCGTCTGCTGGATATGGGGATCGACGCCTACCTCCTTGCTTCGTCGCTCAGATGCGTCATTGGCCAGCGGCTGGTCCGCGTCCTGTGCTCGCATTGCAAGGAGAGCGTCCCCGCATCTCGCGATCCCCTCTTCAGCCGTCGCGGCGCGACAGGCCGCGATACGCCGACCAGGCTTTGGCGCGCGGTGGGCTGCGATCGATGCTTCGGCACCGGCTACAGCGACCGGCTCGTCATCTCAGAGGTTCTCGATGTCGACGACGAGGTCAGGGACCTGATCGTGCCCAACGCGCGGCCGGCGACGATCGAGGAGACCGCGTGTCGCAAAGGCATGACGACGATGGTTTCCGACGGCCTCACGAAATGTCAGGCAGGTCTGACGACGCCGGAGGAGGTTCGCCGCGTGGCGCTCGACATCTAGGGCCGCGAAGACGGCCGAGAAAAAAGTGAAAGAAGAAAAGACGACGGGGAGGAAATATGACGCAATCAGAGAGCAAATGGCGCTCGGATAGCGGCCGCGACCGGCCGACGGAGCAGCGCTAATGCTCTATCGCTATACGGCCATCAGCCGCGCGGGCGGCAGGCTTACCGGCGAGATGGAGGCCGCAAGCCGCGCCAGCGTGCTCGAGGACCTGCACCAGCTCGGCCATCTCCCGATCGAGGTCACGGAAAGCAAGGGCGGCACACCCGGCCAGGGCGCCGGCGGCGGGCTCTTTTCGGGCCGTCCCTCCGGCAGCCAGATCACACTCTTTACGCGCGAATTGTCCATGCTGCTCAAGGCAGGCATGCCGCTGGATCAATCGCTGGGATTCCTGGAGAAGGATGCCGGGTCGAAGAAGCTGTCCCGGCTGATCGGCAGGGTCGCCAACCAGATTAGCAGCGGCAAGAGCCTCCACGAGGCGCTCGAAGCGCAAGGCGACGCGTTCCCCCCCATCTACGCCAACATGGTGCGCGTCGCCGAGGCGAGCGGGACGCTCGAGACGGTTCTCGAGCGCATCGCTCTGGGGCGCGAGAAGTCGCAGAAGCTTCGCAGCAAGGCGCTGTCCGAAATGCTTTACCCGAGCATGCTGATCGTCATGGCCTTTGCCGCCGTGACCGTCATGCTCACGTTCGTCGTGCCGCGCTTCAAGGAGATGATCGTCCACTCCGGCACCGAAATTCCCGAGCAGGCGCGCATGGTGATCGCGGCCTCCGATTGGCTGCTCGCCAACGGGCAGCTTCTGGCCATTGCGATCGGTGCGCTAGTCGTGGCGATCGTCTGGGGCTGGCGGCAGGGATGGGGTCGCCAGCAGATCGAACTGCTTCTTCTTCGATTGCCGGTTGTCGGGCACATCATGCGGCTCAATCTAACCATCCAGTTCTGCCGTACGCTCGGCATGCTGCTCGAGAACGGAGTCGAGCTGCCGGCGGCGATGAAGCTCCTTCGCGACGTCATCGGCAACAAGTATGCCTCTGAGGTTCTGGATCAGGCCTATGACGCGCTGCGCAAGGGGCGAGGCTTTCTCGAGCCGCTATCGCAGTCTGGTCTCTTCCCGCCGGTCGTGGTCAACATGCTCCGCGTCGGCGAGGAGACGGGAAGCCTCACGACATCCCTTTTTCATATGGCCGAGATGTTCGAGGAGAAACTGGAGACGTCCGTGCAACGGACGTTCACGATCTTCGAGCCGCTGATCATCCTTCTCGTGAGCGGCATCATCGCAGGCATCATCATCTCGATCTTGAGTGCGGTGATCAGCATCAATGATCTGGCAGTCTGAATTATGGGGAAAGCTGTGCACGTAGCAGAGAGAATTCTTGGATTGCTGGAGCCGGCCGCAAGCGCCGGAGAGGGTCACTGGAGAGCCGGGCTCACGAAGCCGGCTTCACTCTCGTCGAGCTTCTCGTGGTGATGGTCATCCTCGTGCTGCTGGCGAGCCTCGTTGCGCCGCGCGTCATCGGCTATCTCGGCAGCTCGCGGACGAAGTCGGCGAAAGTGCAGATCGAGAGCCTGAGCACGTCGCTCGAGCTCTTCAAGCTCGACACCGGCCGCTACCCGAACGACCGCGAGGGGCTGACGGCCCTCGTCCAGCGGCCGGGCGATATCAAGAACTGGAGCGGCCCCTATCTGAAGAAGGACAAGGTGCCGCTCGATCCCTGGGGCCAGCCCTATCACTACCGCTACCCGGGCCAGCGCGGCGCGTTCGATATCTTCTCGCTCGGAGCGGACAACCGCGAGGGCGGGGAGGGCGAGGATCAGGATGTCACGAGCTGGCTGTAGCGGCAGAAGCATCGCTGGTAGTCCGGGCTTCACGCTGTTCGAGGTCCTGATCGTCATGGTCGTGATCACGATGACGATTGCCGCGATCTCGACGCTTTACCGCTCTCCGTCGAGCGGCACGCAAGTGAAGGTCAGCGCGCTTCTCACTGCCTCCCGGCTTCGCGATCTGCGCACTTCCGCCATGAGCACCGGCTCCGAGCGCGCGGCAACGATCGACGTCGCGCAGCGCGTCATCCGCTTCAGCGACGGGCGCGCGCCCCTCGAGCTCAGCAAGACGATCGACGTCGCGGTCACGGGGGCGGACAGCGAGCGGCGCTCGGTATCGGTGGCCGGCGTCCGATTCTTTCCCAATGGAAGCTCGACCGGCGCCACCATCGATTTGAGATCGGAAAGGCAGGCTTATGAGGTTCGCATCAACTGGCTTACGGGACGTGTCTCGACAGCCGCGATCGATTGAGGGCTGCGCGGCCGGACCCGAGGCGGGTTTTACGCTGCTCGAGACGCTCACCGCGCTGACGATCCTTTCGATCGTGCTCGTAAGCCTGTTCCAGGCGCATGCGCAGGGCCTCAGCACGGCTGGGACGGCTGTGGACTATGCGAAGGCGCGAATTTTCGGCCAGGGTCTGCTGGCCGATGCCATGAGCGGTTGGAGCGGCGACCTCGTCTCGAAGCGCGGCAACGAAGGTCGCTTCGCATGGTCGATTGATGTCTCCGAGGAGCGCGCGCCGTGGGCCGAGATCAAGTCCGAAAAGAACTGGCGCCTGCATCGCATCCGCGTGACCGTCGCCTGGGAGAAGGGCCGGAAGATCGAGCTCGAAACCTTGAAACTCGGTCGCGCAAATGGCTGATACTGCTGGATATATCGCAAGCCGCCTCCGAGAGCGGGGCTTCACTCTCATCGAATTGCTCGTGAGCTTGACGATCCTTGCCGTCATTCTCGGACTTCTCGGCGGAGCCTTGCGCGTGCTGGCGAAGAATTGGGACGAGAACACCGAGCGCATCGAAGCGCTCGACATGGCATCGCGTGCATTTGACATCCTGCAACGCGACGCTTCCGGACTGCAGCGCCTCGTCGCGACGGTTGGGCAAACGACGCGCTTCATCTTCACCGGCACGCGGGACAGCCTTTCCTTTGTCACACTCGAGCCGCCCTATCCGTCCGAGGCCGGCCCCTACTTCATCAACTACTCTGTCGCCGCCAACGGCAAGACGTCCGAGCTGATACGCGCGCGGGCTCCTTTTCAGACCAACATGCAGGTGTTCCCCGGGGCGACGCCGGCAAACCGCGTTTCGTTGCTGGAGGGGCCTTATAAGTATGAGTTCGCCTACGCACAGAAGGGCGCCAAGGGTGGAACCTGGAGGAACAGCTGGCCGGAGCAGTCGCGCCTTCCGGATTTCATCCGCCTCAACGTCATGAACTCGCGCAATGGCGAGCCGATATCGCCGCCGTTCGTGGTCGCCGTTCGAGCCGACGCGGAGCTCAACTGCCTGGCAGAGACGGTAACGGTCTGCAGCCCGACCTCAAGGGGTGAGCTCGCAAGAAGAAATGACAATACGCCCGGCGCCGACCGCCCTGGGAAATAGAGAATGAAGGCGAGAGGAGCGAAATCGAGCATGGACGAGGGAGCCGCAGACAGCGCCCGTGAGCGCGGCCTCGCGCTGCTCGTCGTCCTTTGGATCATCGTGTCCGCGGCCATACTCGTTTCCGCCTTCAATGTGACCGCCAAGAGCGGTGCCTCGTTCGTCATCTCCGAGATCGAGCAGGCGAAGGTCGAGGCGGCACTCGACGCAGGCGCCGAGATTGCCGCCGCTCACCTGATCGATTCGGAAGAAGCGCGCCGCTGGCCTGCGGATGGCAGCCGCCGCAAGGTCAGCTTCGGCGGCTCGGATCTCACGATCACCATACTGGATGCGAACGGCCTCATCGATTTGAACAAGACCGACGGCAAGATTTTGCTCGGATTCTTGCGCCAGTTTGCGGGATCCGAGACCAAAGCGGCGCAGCTCCGCGACGCGATCCTGAGCGCCCGCGAGGACGTCGCCCCCCGGAAGGGCAAGGGCGGCATGGAGGACAGCATGGGTGGCGAAATGGAAGGCAGCATAGAGCAGATCCCACAGGGGATCGCGTTCGTGGACGCTGCCCAGATTCGCGGTCTCAATGGCATGACGCCCGATGTCTACCGCCAGATCGCGCCTTTCCTCACAGTCTACGGCCACACCGGACGCATCAACCCGATGACGGCACCGAGCGAGGTTCTCGCCGCCATACCGAAGCTAACGAAGGGCGACGTCGAAACGTTGCGCGACGCATTGAAGACGAAACAGGAGAGCAACAGCGCAGCGCTGGCCGATGTCATGCAGCGAGCGGGATCACATCTGACCGACCAGCGCGGGCCGGCCTATTACGTCTCGGTCGAGGCGCGGCGCTCGAACGAGGCCTACCGCGCGCGCAAGCTTTACGTCATCGCAATTGGCCTCGATCAGGTCGCGCCGTACCGACTTATCGCCAGGATGCCGATAACGCTGACGAATGGATGACAACGCACCGAGCTCGAGACGGAATGGTCCGATGATAGGAAACGAGAGCCCCAACAGGGTCCAGAGGTTCTATTCCTGGTGGATTCGCGAGCTGAGCAGGGCGCTGACACCACGCCGCTCCGGCGCGCGGCCCTGGCGCATACTTCTGTTGCACACCACGGAAGGATTTGAGCTCTACTCGAAGAACTCGGGTCCCGCAAAGCTGCTTGGCATCCTCGGGCCGGACGCTGATCCCGATCAGGTGGCGGCTCTGAGACGACTGGTGATGGCGCAGGCCGCGCAGAGCTCGAAGCAGGTGCTGCTGCGCCTGTCGCCCGATGATGTCGTCCAGCGCGTCATTCAAATACCCGAGGCTGCGAGCGACCTCATAGAGCCGGTGCTGGAAAACCAGATGGAGCGAATCGTTCCCTGGGCCCAGGAGGAGACACGTTACGGCTATCGCATCGTCGGTCCCAACGCCGCGGCTGCCGATCAGATCGACATTCAGGTCGTCGCAACGACGAGGAACATCCTGGACAATGCGCTCGCGCGCGCCCGCAGCCTAGGGCTCGCTCCCAACGCGGTCGACTATGCGTCGGCGGATGAGACGGCGCCGGCCATCGAGCTCATGTCGCTCGAAGCGGACCCCGTCAAGAAGACGGCCAGCCGCCTACATGCCGTTCTCGCCACGTCGCTGGCCGCGAGCGTCGCGATCAGCGCCTTCGGCCTCTACCAGGTCTGGGACCGCCAGGCGCAGAACGATGACCTCGAAGCGAGGATCGCCGCCACCAAGTCCCGCGTGGAGGAGGTCAAGCGCCTCAATGCCGAGAACTCGACGCTGAGGGAGCAGCGCGAGCGACTGGCCAAGCGCAAGTCAGACAATCCCGCCGTGGTCGTTTTGATCGAAGCTTTGAGCCGCGCTTTGCCGGACACCGCCTACCTCGCTGAGCTCGAAATAAACGAGCGCGAGACCCGCATCGTCGGCAAGTCGGCCGACCCCACCGGGCTCATCACCTTGCTCGAGGACACGCCCGAGTTCGAGGACGTTCGATTTGCCGCGCCGACGACGCGCGAGGAAGGCGAGACGCTCGGCACCTTCTCGATCATCGGCCGGGCTCAAGGGGGCGCGCCCATGGAGAAGAAACCGTGAAGATGACGTCAACACACGCGGGAGCAGTGTTCCCAGTCGCATTGTTCGTCGCGGCGCTCGTGCTCATGGGTCTCGTCGCCGTGGCGCCCTTCGTGCACCTGAACGGGCTCGAGGAAACGTTTGCAGAAAATCAGGAGCAGCTTCTCAAGCTCCGAGCCCAGATCACGCAGGAAGGCAAGCTCCGCAAAGAGAACACCGATCTCGCCGCGCTGGGACAGGACGTGAGCCTGCTGCTCGAGGGCGAGAAGACGGGCATCGCCGGCGCCAACCTGCAAAAGCTACTGAATGGACTCGTGACGGAGCATGGCGGCACGGCGTCGAGCTTCCAGATCCTCCCGGCCAAGGAGGATGGCAATCTCACGCGCATTCCGATGAGCCTGTCCATCAGCGTTGGCATCGACGGTCTGCGCGACATCCTGCACAGTCTCGAGACATCGACGCCGCTGATCTTCATCGACGACATCATCATCAGATCCGCGCAGGACGACTTCCGTGCACCTGACCCGAACTATCTGGGCCCGCTGGAGGTGACACTGCAGGTGAGCGGGTTTGCAATACAAAAAGGGACCTCGTAATCGGTAATGAAGAACCGGCCCCTTCTCTTGATTCTGGTCTGCTTGGTCCTCGGCGCGCTCGTCTGGTACGACAATCGTCCCGCCGAGAAACCTCGGCGTGAGGCCGCTGCAACGGCACCGGCCCGCGAGGTTGCGCGCGAAGCCGCCGATGAGAGTGAGAGGGCGCCCAGTAGCAATAGTGTGCAGCCGATCGGCGATGGGAGTGCGAAAGCCGCCGGAGATCAGGCCGAGCCCACAGTCGGCGAAGAGTCCGAGCCGGCGGCCGGCGATGGGGCCGGGCCGGCGGCGAGCCCCGAGGCGACCGATGCAGATGGGACTGCCTCCGAAGCAGCTTCCGGTCCCGAATCCGCCGAAGTGCCTCAGAGCGGAAATCCGCTCGCATCTCTCGACAAGTCTTCGCTCAGGGATTGGGTCGAGCGCCCGCTGTTCGCGCCGAGCCGCAAGCGTCCTCCGCCTGCCGCGGCCGCAGGCCCGGCGTCGAAAATAGTCGGCGCGAAGGCGTTGCCTCCGAGCTACGACCTGATGGGCGTCGTCCGCGACAGCGGTCATGCCATCGCGCTGCTGCGCAAGAAGAGCGACGGCACGAGCTACAGAGTTCAGGTGGGCGACATGTTGGGCGGCTGGCAGGTTTCGAAAGTCGAGCCGCGGGCCGTCGTTCTGGTGCGCGACGATGGGACGTCGGAGACAGTATCTCTTTTCCGCCAATGATCGCGGCGTTCAGGCAGAGCTACGGTTGGATGGCGTAGTCGGCTCGATTATCACGACCCATTTTGTCCCGAAAGCGCCTGCATCTGCTTGTCGGGGCTCTCGCCACCCGCGCTCGGTCCCGGCTTCGAAGGCGGTGCTCCGTAGCTCGAATCGATGATCACGACCTTTTCAATATCGGCATCGTCACTTTGAGAGCGCACGATCAGATAGTTCCAGTTGCGCAGAAGCCGCTCCAGAACGCTCCGGAGGTCGCCGGACATCGTCGCCGAGATCGGCTCACTCTTATCGACGTTTTGCAGGCCGCCGACCTCAAACCCGTATTTGCTACGAAGGTCCTCGAGCACGGCTTCCACGGTGGCGTTCTCGATTGCAACTGTGATGCTCCGGCGCGGATCGTCGCCATCGATCGTTATCGAGGCCGCGTGGAGCGGCGCCTGCCAGAGCAGAAATGCGGCGACAAACGCTGACCAGCCCGCGCGTGACATGACCTGCTATCCGGTGGTGTGAGCTTGCCTCAAGACGCGCAGATTGTGCGCCGTTTGCACGTTTATGACAAGGCAAGCCCGCGCGGAATTGACACTTTCTCCTGGGAGCTCAGTAGCAACCGGCATCCAGCATGCACGAGCTGAATCGCCAGGTGTCCCAGCCCCACCGCTCATAGGAATATTGATCCCATCCGCGGCCCATGAGGAGGTTGCATCTGTACATCTCGCGCATGCAGCGCTTGTAATCCCTGCAGATGCCTTCATGCCGATGGTAGCGATAGACGCCGGTTCGCGGATCCCAGCCGAGCTCTTTGCGGCAATGAAAGCCATGAACCTTGGTCACGACGGCTGAACCGTCCGCGACCTGTGCCCGCGTGGAAATGCCGATGAGCGGCTGCGCGACACTGTGCACCGCGAGAGATGCGGAAAGCACGACGAGCACCAAGGCGGCAACGACAAGACGACCACAAACTGCGTGCAAATCGGCCTCCGTGCACCTTGCCGCCGGAGCCAAGATTGTGGCCCACAACCCCTTGGGACGCTATCGAAAAGGCAAGCCCGCTATAGTGAATAAACTCATGTTGTTGCTTTGCCCTCACAGGGCTCGGCATGGCCCATGCCAAACCCATTCGGAGAGGCTCCGAGCGGGTCGGGCAACGGGCAGAATGCTCGAGGCGCGGCCCGTGAACCGGCACGCAATTTTGCCCCCCTGACGGTGGTGATCGGCGGCCGTTGCGGGATATGGGGGCTTCAGAAGATTTCCGGCGATTCTGGGCTGCGCGGCTTTCCCGAGATGCGGGATGGGCCGCGGCCGGCCACACAATCTCCACGGTGAGCAGCCATGTCGGCGGGCGGGGACGACAAGCTACATAGGGAGGAAACCATGAAGAAGCTGCTCACGGCCATCGCGCTCTGCGGACTTCTCGGACTGACGGCGGGTATGCTGTCGCAGCCCGCCAGCGCCGCCGACGACGCAAAAGATGCGGCGGCAAGCGGTGGCGCCGACAGCGGCGATGCAAAGGCGCCGCCGGCTGATGAACCCGATACGTCGAGCATGGGCGCTGAGCCGGCCGGCGAACCGCCGGCGGAGGGCGACGCGCCCCCCGATGATAAGGGCGATGCCGCCCCAGAAGGCAAAAAGGAATAGCCGGAACCTGTGGCGAGGTCGAAGGCGAACGACGTCGAGGTCCTCTCGGCGTCGTTTTCGTTGTGGGTCCAGGCACTAGAGAGTGTACGCGTCGGATTTACCCTGGCCGCCCACATCGCGGTCTCACACCGCGCAATTCCCGCTCCACATCGGGCCCGCTTGTGGGGCGCTCGATAATCTCCTAAAAGCCGTCTGGAACTCAGGCGGGCTTGCTTTACAGTTGCTTGCCGGTGGGTTCCGCAAGCTGCCGTAGCTCAGTGGTAGAGCACTCCCTTGGTAAGGGAGAGGTCGTGTGTTCAATCCACACCGGCAGCACCATGTTCAGTAGCCTTCTCGGCGAATGCCCCGCCGGAACAGCCGAGGGCGTGAGACCTTGACCGCACATCGGCAGCACCGGCCTGGGTTCCATCGGATGAAAACGATCATATCGAGCATCGCTCTCGCAGCTTTGATTTCGTCATCACCGGCGTCGGCGCAATCGAATTTGGAGCGCGAATATAATTGGGCGCAAAGGGCTCCGCGCGGTGCTGTCATGTACCCCGACTGGGAGTGGCGTCCGAGGATGAGAGACGGCAAGGCATACACGCCCTACCTCGTGCCGCTCCGCGGCTACCCCATTCTTGGCGGCGGCCGCGTTTTCGACCTGCGGTGGCGCCGGACAAGGTGAGGTCGCGGCCGCCACGATCGGCGAGCAGCTCCCGGAACCTTTTCCAAATCTCGCGGTTAGATACCCAGACGGATGCGACAGCATACGTCAGGCGCCGTAACAGGTGCTGGGCCGCTCGGGAGCCTCGGCTCCCCGGCGGCTTTGCCGTTTTTGGCTCTGTGTAAGTCTCATTATCCAGCCACGGAACATTAAGCATGGGTCGCGATGGAGCCGCCGGTGGCGGCGAAGATCAAAATCCGTGCCCTTGACCAGCCATGGTCATGCTACCAATGTAACAGATGTCGGCCCGACCCGGGACCCGTTCACAATTGCCCTCAGCTTCAGCCCGCTCGCAGTGATCCAGAGGCGCGGCTCGCGCGTTTAGATTGCGTATGTCGGGAGGTGTGCCCATGGAGTCCCCGCTTCATCCCATGAAAAGCAAGTTCATCAAGACGAGTGAGCCCGAACTGGTCCGTCCGAGCCGCGCCGAGGCCGAGGAGGCCGTACGCACGCTCATCCGCTGGGCCGGCGACAATCCGGAGCGCGACGGGCTTCACGACACGCCGCAGCGGGTCGTGAAGTCGTACGACGAATTCTACCGCGGCTACGACCAGGACCCCGAGGCGATCCTCAAGAAGACCTTCGAGGAGATCGAGGGCTACGACGAGATGATCGTGCTGCGCGGCATCCGTTTCGAGAGCCATTGCGAGCATCACATGGCGCCCATCATCGGGCACGCCTGGGTGGGGTATGTGCCCAACGGGCGCGTGGTCGGCATCTCGAAGCTCGCCCGCGTCGTCGATGCCTATGCCAAGCGGCTCCAGATCCAGGAGAAGATGACGGCGCAGATCGCCAACACGATCGAGCAGGTGCTGCAGCCGCAGGGTGTCGCTGTCGTCATCAAGGCTGAGCACCACTGCATGACGACGCGCGGCGTGCACAAGCCGGGCACCGACATGGTGACGAGCCGCATGCTCGGGTGCTTCCGCGACAATGCGCTCACGCGGCAGGAATTCCTGTCGATGATCGACTAGGCCTGGCGGCTCCAGCTTAGGTTTCCCTCGCGATGGTCTTCGGCTATCTCAGGTAAAGAGCCTGAGAGCGGAGGGCTGCGCCGTGAGTACAAGCGATCCAACGACGAAGACGGTCCTGATCACCGGCGCCTCGAGCGGCATCGGCAGAGCCGCGGCCCTCCTCTTCGCCGAGCGCGGATGGAACGTCGCCGCGACCATGCGTGCGCCGGAGAAGAGCGACCTCGGCCAGGGGCCGGGCGGGCGCATCAAGCTGTTCAGGCTCGACGTCACGGACAAGGTGTCCATCGAGAGCGCGCTTGCCGAGGTGACGGCCGCGTTCGGGCGCATCGATGTGCTGGTCAATAATGCCGGCTACGGGCTCATCGGCCTGTTCGAGGAGATGAGCGAGGCGCAGGTACGGCGCCAGATGGATACCAACGTCATCGGCATGATGAACGTCACGCGGGCGGTGCTGCCGGTGATGCGGGCGCAGAAGTCGGGGCGGATCATCAACGTCGGGTCGGTGGCGGGACGCATGACGCTACCGCTCTACACACTGTATTGCGCCTCGAAATTTGCTGTCGAGGGTTTCTCGGAGGCGCTCGGCTACGAGGTTTCTCAGCACGGCATTCAAGTGAAGATTATCGAGCCCGGCGCGATCAAGACCGAGTTCTTCGGCCGCTCGTTCGATGAGCCCGAGGGGCCGCGGGTGCGGGACTACGGCTTCTGGGGCGAGCGCGTCTTCGCCAACATCAAGGCGAAGTGCGCGGATGCGCCAGGGCCCGAGCTGGTTGCCAGGAGCATCTTCAAGGCGGCGACGGCGTGGCCCGGATGGCGCATGCGCTATAAGCCGAACGGTTGGCTCCTGATCCTCGGCCGGTCGCTCGTGCCGGCCGAGGTCCACACGCGCGTCGCGCGGTTCCTGCTCTGGGCGTGGTAGGCCGTAAATTTCGGCGCATTCAGTCCCCCTCATCGTGAGCTTGTCGAAGGATGAGGGGGAGAAACGTTCTCGCTTCCGCCTCATGGTTCGACACGCTCACCATGAGGTCGGAAACGGCATTAGCTCGCTAGTCGTCGTCCTCGGCGAGTTCGGTATCTGCGCTGGCGGCCGCGCCATAGTCGACTCGGACGAGGTAGAGGCCGGCTGAGGGAGCCACGGGTCCGCATTGGGCGCGGTCGCGGGCGTCGAGCACGCGGCGCATTTCCTCAGGCTGCCACTTGCCCTCGCCGACGAGCTTCAGGCTGCCGACCATCGAGCGCACCTGGTTGTGGAGGAAGGAGCGCGCCGACGCCTGGACGCGAATCTCCTGAGCCAACCTCCTCGACGTCCAGGCGGTCGAGCGTGCGCAGCGGCGACTTCGCCTGGCACTGGGCGGCGCGAAAGGTCGTGAAATCGTGACGGCCAATGAGCATCGCCGCCGCCTCGCGCATGGCGGCCGGCGTCGAGGCGGGTCGTCAGCCACCAGACGCGGTTGCGGTCGAGGGCGGGCGGGGCGCGACGCGTCAGGATGCGATAGAGGTAGTGGCGCGCGGTGGCGCTGAAGCGGGCATCGAAATCGCTCTCCGCGGCGACGCACTCGAGGACGACGACGGGCGCGGGCTTCAAGTGAAAGTTCATCGCCTCGCGGACGCGGAGTGGGTCCCAGTCCTTGGCGAGGTCGAAGTGGGCGACCTGGCCGAGCGCGTGCACACCGGCGTCGGTCCGCCCGGCACCTTTGACGACGACGGACTCACCCGAGAAGCGCTGGATGGCCTCGGTCAACGCGCCCTGGACGGACGGGCTCACGGGCTGGACCTGCCAGCCGGCGAACGGCGTGCCGTCGTACTCGATGGTGATGCGGTAGCGGGGCATGGGCTCGCCTCAGGGTCGCACGAAGCGCGCCATCACTAGACCATGATTGGATCAGGCCCAAGCGGCCCGACGCGATCACGCTCTCGTCCACCGGCTGGAGCACGCTGGCGACCGATCGCCAGGATATGAACGCTCCGCCCTTTACTGCCGACTATGCAACCGGCGTCAACGCACGCGATGCGGTCTCCAATACCAACCCGCCGCGCCGGCGTCGTCCTCCGAGCCGCTGCTGCTGCCGCCCGCTCCCCCGCTGTAATTGCGTGTAAAGCGCGGATCAATGTTTGGACCGGTGTAGGTGTAGTAGCCGAGGCTCAAGGGCGTCGTGCCGCCGGGATTGATGATGACATGCTGTTCCGACGGAATCGGGCGGTAGACGCGCACGCCTTCCTCGATGGTCACGGTGGCTCCGTAAACGGCGCGGGGCTCGATCCGGGTGGTGTAGGAATCGATGGCGAGAGCCGGTACTGCAAGCGCGAGCGGCAGGCCGGCTGCGGCAGCGGCCGCAATGAATGAACGCAACATCACATGCTCCATGGGTTGCAATGGGCGTGAGACAGTGAAGCATTGTTTAGGCCAGATGGGGCCTTAGGCGGCGCGGGACCGCGGGCCATCCTTAATCGGCGGGCTTAACGCAGGGGCATTAAGGATGGCGGTTAGGAAATTGCGATGCGGGAGCCCTTGGGCAGCGCAAAGCCGCGCAGAAACTCGGCGGCCGTCATGGCCCGCTTGCCGGCGCGCTGCACCTCGACGAGGCGGAGGGCGCCTTCGCCGCAGGCTATCGTCAGAGCATCGTCGAGCACCTCGCCTGGCGCTCCGCGTCCCTCCACGACCGTTGAATGGAGGACCTTGATGCGCTCCTTGGCTCCGCCCGGGGGCGTCGCCTCGAACCAGGCGCCGGGAAACGGCGAGAGGCCACGAATGAGGTCGTGGACTTCGCGAGCGGGACGCGTGAAATCGATGCGCGCCTCGGCCTTGTCGATCTTGGCCGCATAGGTGACGCCTTCGGCTGGCTGCGGCGTGGTCTTGAGCCGGCCGCTTTCGAGCTCGCCCAAGGCGCGCACCATCAGCGCAGCACCGCGCCGCGCAAGCTCGTCGTGGAGCTCGCCGGCTGTCGTCTCGGGGCCGATCGGGACGGGCTCGGTGGCGCAGACGGGGCCGGTGTCGAGCCCTTCCTCCATGCGCATGATCGCGACCGCCGTTTCCGTGTCGCCGGCCATGATGGCGCGCTGGATGGGAGCGGCGCCGCGCCAGCGCGGGCAGGCGTGAGGCGTGGAGATTGAAGCAGCCGAGACGCGGCGCATCGAGAATGGCGCGGGGCAAGATGAGGCCGTAGGCGACGACCACGGCTGCATCGGCGCCGAGGGCCGCAAACGCCGCTCGCTCCGCTTCGTCCTTGAGGCTCTTCGGCGTGCGGACGGGAATGGCGTTCGCTTCGGCCAAGGCGTGGACCGGCGACTTCTTCTCGGCCATGCCGCGCCCGGCCGGGCGGGGGGCCCGTGAGTATACGGCGGCGACCTCGTGGCCGGCGGCGATGATGGCCTCAAGCGTCGGGACCGAGAAGTCGGGCGTTCCCATGAAGACGATCTTGAGCGGCATCAGCGGTGCCCCGGGAGGTCAGAGGAGAGCCGTGAGTGCCGGCCTAAAGAGGGGCCTCGCCGCGCGCCTGCTTCTTCATTTTTCTCACCATGATGTCGCGCTGCAGCCGCGACAGGAAATCGATGATGAGCTTGCCGTTCAAGTGGTCGATCTCGTGCTGGAGCGGCGGTCGCAAGGAGACCCTCGGCGGCAAGCTCCTGGCGCTTCCCCTCGCGGTCGACGTAGGCAACCGTCACGGCCGAGGGACGCTCGATGTCGAGCCTGAAATCCGGGATCGACAGGCAGCCTTCCTCGTGCAGGCGCAACTCCTGGCCCTTGGACAGGATTTCCGGGTTGATGAGCGTCAGAGGCTGCGGTGCCTCCTTGTCCTCGGAGACATCGAGGACGACGAGGCGTTTCAGAACTCCGACCTGAACGGCGGCGAGACCAACGCCCGGCGCGGCGTACATGGTCTCGAGCATGTCGTCGGCAAGCTTCAGGATCTCCCGATCGACCTGCTCGATCGGGGCGGAGACCTTTCGCAGGACGGGATCCGGCACGGAGACGATAGTCAGCTTGGACATTGGTGTGAGATAAGAAAGTCGCGAGCATTGGTCAATCGGCCGGTGCAACTCGCATCCGACGGCTGATTAACTAACACGAAAAGCTGGTGCGCGGCGTGACGGGAAGTGCCAATAGCAATGGTCCATCGCCCCAAATATCGGGGCTCGGCGGGGGTAGGGGCCGGTCAGGGCGCGCGATGGAAGAGATCATGGATCCCTTCATTCTCGGCCGCAGGGAATGGGTCGCCCTCCCGGAACTCGGCCTTTTCGCCGTCAAGGCGAAGGTCGACACCGGCGCCCGGACGTCGGCACTCCACGCCTATGGCATCGAGACGTTCGGCCCGGCTTCGGCGCCCAGGGTTCGGTTTCGTGTGCATCCGCTTCTCGAGCGCTCCGATATCGAGGTCGTGTGCGAGGCGGCGCTCATCGGCGCGCGCGATATCACGAGCTCGAGCGGGGACACCGAAAGCCGCTTCATCATAGAGACCAGGGTCCGCATCGCCTCGATGGAATGGCCCATCCAGCTCGGCCTCACGAACCGGGAGGGTCTCACGCACCGGATGCTGCTCGGGCGCCAGGCGATCCAGCCGGGCATGCTCGTCGATCCGGCGAACTCGTTCTTGCAGCCGAGGCTCAGCCCGAAGCTCTATCGGCGCCGCGGGCGCGAAGGGCTCTAGTCCACCCTTGCTCGGTCAGAGACCCAGCACCTCGAGCAAGGTGCGGTTGACGTTGGTCCTGTCGAAGCGGCGCTCCGCCTTGAGGCGGGCCGCGCGGCCGGTCGCCGGAATGACATCGGGGCGCTTCAGGAAGCTTTCCATTGCGGTCGCAAGCGATTTGGCGTCGCCCGGGGGGACGAGGCAGCCGCTCACCATGTCGTCGACCGTCTCGCGGCAGCCGGCGATGTCGGTCGTGATGACGGGGCGGCCAGTTGCCAACGCCTCGAGCACCGCGAGCGGCATGCCTTCGGCGTGGGACGGGTAGACGAAGACATGGCAGGAGGCGAGCGTCTTGCGCACGTCGTCGAGGGAGCCCAGGTACTCGACCGCGCCTCCGGCCGCGGCGAGCGCGTCCATGGTCACGGCGTCGGGTCCCTTGCTGAGCGGGCCTGCCAGCAGAAAGCGGGCACCGTTGGCGCGCGCCTTGAGATCGCGCGCGGCAGCCGCGTACTCCATCACGCCGCGCTGACGCTCGAGGCGCGCAATCATCAGGAAGACGATGCCGTCGTCGTGAGGAGGGAGCGGCTTCGAGGCGTAGCGGCGAAGGTCGACGCCCGCTCCCGGCACCACGACCGCCTGCAGCCCCTCCGCCATCAAGCCCGGCGGCCGCGACCCGGCGCTGGTCGTCCTGGTTGTGAAAGACGACCGCGTCGCTCGCACGCATGGCGTGGGCGAAGCGGCGCTGGGATATGCCGTCCACGCCGTCGCGGGGCAGGCCGTTGCATAGGCTGACGACGCGCTTCACCTTGGCGCGCCGTGCCGCGATCGCAGCGTCCATCATCGGCCGCAAGCCAAAGCCCATGGCCACCTGGGGCTGCCAGTCGCGGAAGACGTCGACGAGCTGCTTCGTCAATTGCCAGTCGGCCAGGAAGGGAATGCGCGGAGAATCGATCTCCACGGCGCGGTGCTGGGCACCAAGATCGCGCAGCATGTGCACCGCGCGCGATTTGGCCGGCGGCGTAATGCAAAGGACGCGGTGGCGGCGCGTGACCGCATCGAGGATGAGCCCGTCGCGCAGAGCGATGATGGATTCCGCGGACGGTGCAACCAGAGCGAAACGCAACGAGGAGGCCGGCGGCGAGGTCGTGGCGGCCATTTCAGTGCAAGGTCTGCGAAGCGGGCTTCCAGGCGCTGTGCAGACCGCTCGCCTCGGGCGTGCGGCCGTTGGAATAGCCTTCGACGGTTCGCATCAATATCGCCTGGATACCGTCCTGATCGCGCACCGCCATGGCGGCCCTCAAGAGATCAAGCTCGCGCTTGAGATTGTCGTAGGAGAGGAACGGCTCGTCGGATTTCAGGATCCGCGGGTGCTCGGTTGTCGTCGTATGGGCGCCGATGAGAAGCTCTTCATATAGCTTCTCGCCGGGCCGCAATCCCGTGTAGGCGATGGCAATGTCGCCACCGGGATTGCTCTCGCTGCGCACCTCGAGCCCGGACAGATGGACCATGAGGCGCGCGAGGCTGTCGATCTTCACCGGCTCGCCCATGTGAAGCACGAAGACTTCGCCGCCGGTGGCCATGGCTCCGGCCTGGATCACAAGCTCGGCGGCCTCGGGGATCGACATGAAATAGCGCGTGACGTCAGGATGGGTGACGGTGACCGGGCCGCCCGATTGAATCTGCTTTCGGAAGCGACGCACCACAGAGCCCGAGCTGTCGAGAACGTTGCCGAAGCGGACCATGGTGAACACGGTGGTGACGCTCGGCTCCGCGGCTTCGGCTTGCAGCACGAGCTCCGCCAGGCGCTTGCTCGCGCCCATGATGTTGGTCGGCCGCACAGCCTTGTCCGTCGAGATGAGGACGACGCGCTCGACTGCGAGCTTCCTCGCGCACTCGGCGATCACGAGCGCTCCGAATACATTGTTATGGAGCCCGACGATCGGATTGTCCTCGACGATGGGAACGTGTTTGTAGGCGGCGGCGTGGTAGATGGTCTCGATCTCGTGACGGCGGATCACATCGGTGATGAGGCCGGCATCGAGGACCGAGCCGAGCGCGGTCTCGATCTCCGGCCGGCTTTCCGCCGGGAGACCGGCAACAATCTCCCTCACTTCCAAGTCGATCGTGTAGAGGGCGATCTCGGAAAAATCCAAGAGGACGATGCGGCGCGGATGCTGCCTGATGATCTGGCGGACGAGCTCCGAGCCGATGGAGCCGCCCGCTCCCGTCACGAGAATGGACTTGCCATTGGTGTTGCGCGCCAGCAGCTCGGCATTCGGCAGGACGGTGTCGCGGCCAAGCAGATCGCCGACGTCGACGGGCCGCAGGTCGTTGATGCCGACACGGCCCGAAGCGATATCCTCATAGGCCGGCAGAACCTTCACCTCCAAGGGGAAGCGATCGAGCTCGTGGAGGATTCTGCGGCGCTCGCGCCGCTGCGTGCCCGGAAGGGCAAGCAGGATCTCGCGGACGCTTCCGCGCTCGATCAGGCGCTCAATCTTTGCCGGCGGGAAAACTTTGACGCCGGCGACATACTGTCCCCACATGCTCGGAGAATTGTCGATGAAGCCGATGATCTCGCGGTCTCCCGCCCGACGTATCGCCTGAAGCAGCTGGATGCCCATGGGGCCCGCGCCATAAATCAACGCCGGCTTGCGCGTCCGTTCGCGGAGCGGCACCGGAATGACAATGCCTGCGCTCTTCAGGATGAGGCCCGCCACTTGACGGTTGAGGGCGATCAAGCTCGCTCCCAGCACTCCGTAGAGGATCACCACCACGCGCGGCACGCCAAGCTGGCCCGACATGAACACCAGCAATGACCAGAGCAGTATCGAGAACCCGACACTGAGAAAGATCTGCATCGTGCCGCGCAAGCTGATGTAGCGCGTCACGAGCCGGTAGAGGCCGGTGTAGGAGAAAGTCAGGATGGTGATGATCGGACCAGCCAGCAGGAGAGCTGCCGTACCGGCCTGCTCGGGCAGAAACGGCTTCTCATATCGCAGCGAGATCGAAATCCACAGCGCCAGGCACAAGAGCAGGAAGTCCACGCTCACGAGGACGAAGCGCTTCAAATAGCGCGGTTGCTCAATGATCCATGTCCGCCATCGCGCACGCGGGCCCATGGTCTCGGTGACTGAAATCAACCCCGCAGTTCCCTCGTCGTACGGATTTCCCGCGAACCGCATCAAGTTCGAGGCACAACAGAGCGAAAATTTACAGTGTCCGTTTCACGCGCAACAAGGGCACGGGATGGGTTATCCCCTGCCAATATCCACAGGGAATTGGCGTTCAGAAACGGTTGTCTGCGGGTCTGGGGGAGCGCGCGGTGCCGCCCATGACGAGGATGGGCCGCGCGAGGCGCAAAGACCGGCCGTTCGTGTCGGTCAAATTACACCCGCTTGCGCGCCTTGATGGCCGCGGCGAGCGTTCCTTCATCGAGGTAGTCGAGCTCGCCGCCCATGGGGACGCCCTGAGCGAGGCGTGAGACCGTGACGCCGGTCGCCGCCAGCCGTTCAGAAATATAGTGAGCGGTCGACTGGCCTTCGACCGTCGTGTTCAAGGCGAGCAGCACCTCCTTCACCTCGCCCGAGGCCGCACGCTCGACGAGGCGCGCAATGTTGAGGCGATCGGGGCCGATGCCGTCGAGCGGCGACAGGTGTCCGCCGAGGACGTGATAGAGGGCATTGACGACGGAGGCGCGTTCGAGGGCCCAGAGATCTCCCATCTCCTCGACGACGACGATGAGCGACCGGTCGCGCCGCTCGTCGCGGCAGATTGTGCACGGCGCGACGGTGTCGAGGCTCCCGCACTCGGGGCATTCGACGATGGTTTGGACCGCGGTGCCCATCGCCTCCGCGAGCGGGATCATGAGCTCATGGCGCTTCTTGAGCAGGGCCAGCGCCGCCTTGCGAGCGGAGCGGGGTCCGAGGCCCGGCAGCTTCGCAAGCAGCTGGACGAGCCGTTCGATCTCGGGTCCTGCGATCTTCTTCAATTCACACCTGTCTGGCGGATCATCGGCGCGACCTAAGCACGGCCCATCCGCGTTGTCATGGGTGGCGGGCGGCAGGCGCTCGCGCGCGGCAATGGGCACCGCAATGCCCAGCCTGACGCAAGGCTGGTCCGGTACCTGTGGCTACAACCACGAATCGGTCCAGCGGCCGGCGTGACGCTCTTCCAACGGCGAATCGCCCCGGTTCACAGGGGTCACTATTGCTCGAGGCACGAATCGGCACATGGTTCCAATGGCGAGGGAGGAAAGCACCGCCCCTGGGCCGGTGGGCAGGTTGCGTGTCAGCTAGAGGGACGCTTCGGTGAGGCCGATCATCCGCACGAGCGGCGTGTGCCTGCTCATGGCGTCGACATTGACGGCGGGCTGCGGCCTCAATCCCGACGACGTCGGCTCGGCCGTTGCCAGTGCCATCAAACCCGACGCATTCGCCAAGCTGCAAGCCTACTACGACGCGAAGCCGCGCCCCCCAGAGGGAAGCGTTGCAAGAGGCCGGCCGGTCCCGAGGCGGAGCACGCCTGCTGTGGCCAGCACGGATCCGGATGCCGAAACAGACTACGCGACTGCCAGCAAGATGCCGCCGGTCACCACGGCCAAAACGTCCCCGGTCGTCGCAGAGCCGAAGAAGCCGGAGCCTGCCCAGGCCGTCGTGAAGGCACCTCCGGTCATTGTCGAGCCTGCGAAGGCAGAGGCGCCAAAGGCGGCCGTCAAGGCCCCTCCTGCCGCCGAAACGAAAAAAGCCGAACCGCCCGTGGCGACAGTCAAAGCGCCGCCGGTCATCGTCGAGCCGGAGAAAGCAAAGCCGCCGGTCAAGGAGGTGAAGGCGCCTCCCGTCATCGTCGAGCCGAAGAAGGCAGATCCGCCGGTGGCAGCCGTGCGGCCGCCGCCGGTCATCGTCGAGCCGACGAAGGCGGAACGGCAGACAGCGCCCGAGACCGTGCCGCCTATTCTCGCCTCACGGCCGAAACCGGAGCAGCCGGCGAAAACAGCGACCGCGCCGACAGCGCCTCAATCGCCGGCCGAAAAAGAAACTCAGGGGACGGCGGCCAAAGCGGCGATCCCTGCCAAGGCCGCGACCAAGCCGGAACTTCCCGCAAAGAGAAAGAAGGGGCGCTGGGTCACGGTCTCGCCGACGGACGCCGAGTTGTCGGCCGCGGCTTCGAAAGCTCCCCCGCTGCCTCTGTCAGCGGCAAAGCCGGATCCGCCGCCTGAAGGAGCACGCAAGCAGTGGGTCGCCGTGCCGCCATCCGAACGCGAGCTGCCCGAGGCGAACGCAAACTCACCCGTCTATGCGTTACCGCCGACTGAGGCCGGGCCGCCGCCGTCCTCCGCCAGCTCGAAGCAGCTCGCTGCTCCTGGGCCGCCGACGGAGACAGGTCCGCCGCCGTCCGCCGCCAGCTCGCGGCCGGCCGCCGCGCCGCCGACGACGGCCGCCTTACCGCCGGCTGAAAAGAAGCGCGCGACGGAGACTGCCAAGCCCAAGGAGCAGCTGTCGTTCCGCGAGGAGTGCCTCAATCGCGCGGCGGAGCAGGTTGCCGGGGGCGATGTCCAGGACGAGGGCGTCTCGCTCGACGAGAAGCTCGCGATCGATGCTCTCTGCGAGCGAGTGCTCAAGCGCACCGCGCCCGATGCCGCGGAGAGCGGGCTCGGGCGGTAGGGCATTCCGCACTGAGTCCCGTTCATGCACGACAATTGCCGCATTGTCCCCAAGTTTGCGCCTTCTTGCTGTCGTGCGACTCGCCGACGCTCGGTAAGCGGTCGGAATTCAGGCGGGGCAGTCATGATGAGCTTGGTGTTTTTGCGCTCAGCAGCGTCCTCTCGTGTTGCGCATCTTCGTACGACGGTGCAGCGCTATCGTACGCTCGCCGGAGCGGTCGCAAGGCCGAAGTACAATGAATTCGGCTGGTTCCTCGATGCGGCGATCCGGCCCGGCAGCGACGTCATCGACGTCGGGGCAAACGTCGGCCACTTCAGCCGGCAGTTCAGCATCCGGGTCGACGCCGGCCGCGTCTTCGCCTTGGAGCCCGGCAGCTATGCGCGATGGGTGCTGGAAAAGCGCGCCCATCTGATGGGCCTGGACAATCTCCAGATCGAGCCGCTCGCCGCCGCGGATCGCTGCGGCCTATCGACCCTCTTTTCGGGGACGAAGGCTTCGGGAAAATTCAACCACACGGGATCCTCGCTGCGGGCCAAGGACGGCTGGCGGACGCGCTTCGAAGAGCAGGTCGCAACCATCACTCTCGATCGGCTTGCTCTCGAGAACGGCATTACCAACTTGTCGCTGATCAAGATCGACGCGGAAGGCGCGGAGCGGGCCATTCTCGACGGCGCGGCCAATGTGCTCGCCACGCTGAGGCCGGTGATCATCGCGGAGGTCAGGGACAGCCTGCTGGCGCGGTTCGGGGCCTCGGCGAGCCATCTCTGGTCAGCGATGAGCAGAGCGGGGTATCGCGCGTTCGACATCGAGCATGGCTCTCTCATACCGATCGCGCGCGCCCGCGACGGCCTGCATGTGGCGTTCATCCATCGCTCGAGCCCGCTCATCGCTTCGGCCGATGGCCGCGAGCGGGCCACTCTTGCCGCGTGAGTCCACGCCGGCACGTGCAGGCGCCAAGCGCATTTTCGTCGGAGAGTTTGGCGGCAGTGATTTCGCGAGCCGTCGATCGGCCGCGCGAAGGAAGTTGGTTGCGGGGATAGGATTTGAACCTATGACCTTCAGGTTATGAGCCTGACGAGCTACCGGGCTGCTCCACCCCGCGTCACCACTTCGTCATGGGCGTGACATAGGCGCGAAAGGCGCGCTCGCCAAGCCCAAACGCTGCAAGCCATCCCGTGAGATATGGTCCGCAGAGTAAAAAGGCCGCCCTCACGGGCGGCGTTGGCGTGGTCTATAGCACGATTTTCAGGTTTGGGAAGCCCGGCCTCGCCGCCTGCGAGATTGCCTGCTGCAAAGGCTGGCTTTTCGTCGTAAACGAGGCGCTCGCGTGCCGATGCAGCATGGGCTGCCCCGCTCATGTTCGGCGCCGCGAGGAACGATTTCACCTATAATGCCGATTGCGCATCCGCCTTCGAGGGCCTGGCCCCGGACGCCGACAGCCGAGCCAGCCCGCGGCCCATCGAGGTCCCAAGCCACGCCGAGAATTGAGCAGGAATGACGCCAGCCGACCGAAGCCAAGGTGGACCACGCCGCGAGCACCCGGCAGCGAATCTCGATGAGACGTTCGTACTCCTCGACAACAGCTCCGGTCGCGGCGCGCCGTCGCTCCTGTTCAGCGAGCCCGAGACGATCGTCTCGGCGTCGACCCCCGACGAGGTCCCGGATGCGCTCGACCGGATCGAGCGCGGCGTCAAGAGCGGGCTGCACGCGGCCGGCTTCTTCGCCTACGAGCTCGGCTATGTGCTCGAGCCCAAGCTCGCGGGCGCTCATGCCGGAGGGGCGCAACGTGCCGCTCTTGTGGTTCGGTCTCTACAAAGGCCCGCGGCAGATGACAGCGGCCGAGGTCGAGCATTGGCTGACGACCCACACGAAGAGCGGCTCCTACCAGTTCACGTCCGTGACGCGGGCGTGGGACAGCGCGGCCTACGAGGAGCGCTTCGCGGCCGTGCAGGAGAAGATCCGCGCCGGCGACATCTATCAGCTCAACCTGACCTTCAAGGCGCGCTTCCGGCTCGAGGGCTCGCCGCTCACGTTCTACCGCGACCTGCGCCAGCGCCAGCGCGTCGCCTACGGCGGCATCGTCGATACGGGCGAGGTGACCGTGCTGTCGGCAAGCCCGGAGCTGTTCATCGAGCAGGAAGGCCGCATGGTCTCGACACGGCCCGATGAAGGGCACGTCGCCGCGCGGCGGCACGCCCGAGGCCGACGCCGAGATGCGCGCGCGTGCTCGCGAGCGACGTCAAGCAGCGCGCCGAGAACCTGATGATCGTCGATCTGATGCGCAACGATATCGGCCGCATCGCCGAGATCGGCAGCGTCGAGCGTCACGGACCTGTTCACGGTCGAGACGTTCCGGACGCTGCACCAGATGACGTCGGGCGTCGCGGCGACGCTGAAAGAGGGCGTCGGTCTTCTCGATCTGCTCAAGGCGATCTTTCCGCCGGGCTCGGTGATCGGGGCGCCGAAGATCCGCGCCATGGAGCTGATCCGCGATTACGAGACCGAGCCGCGCGGCGTCTACTGCGGCGCCATCGGACACATCTCGCCCGGCGGCAAGTCGCTGTTCAACGTGGCGATCCGCACGGCGGTCGTCTTCCGCGACGGGCGCGGCGAGATGGGCATCGGCTCGGGCGTCGTCTACGATTCGGAGGGCGCCAAGGAATACGCCGAGTGCCTGCTCAAGATGAAGTTCCTCACCGATCCGCCGCGCACGTTCGAGCTCATCGAGACGCTGCTGCACGAGGCGGGGCAAGGCTACTGGCTGCTCGAGCGGCATATGGAGCGGCTCGGCGCGTCGGCCAAATACTTCGGCTTTGCCTTCGACGAAGCGGAAATCCGGACGCTGCTCGAGCGCGAGGTCGCGGGGCGCAAGTCCGAGCGCCTGCGCGTGCGCCTGCTGCTCAAGGAGGATGGAACGAGCACGGTGACGTCGACGCCGCGCCTGCTCCGAAGCCCGGTGCCGTGATGCGCTTTGCCGTCTCCACGACGCGTCTCGACAGCGCCGACGCCTTCCTGTTCCACAAGACGACGCGGCGCGAGCTCTACGACCGGGAATGGCAGCACTACTCGGAGACGATGGGCGCCGACGAGGTCATCTATCTGAACGAGCGCGGCGAGCTGGCCGAGGGCAGCCGCACGAACATCTTCGTCGAGCGGGACGGCGTGCTGGCCACGCCTCCGCTCACGTCCGGGCTGCTTCCGGGCGTGCTGCGCTCCGAGCTCATTGCGACGGGCAAGGCCGTCGAGCGCGTGCTCAGGCTCGAGGATCTCAAGTCGGCCGACGCGGTCTATCTCGGCAACTCGGTGCGCGGCCTCGTGCCGGCGCAGCTCATCGGCGCGGCCGAGCCAGGCAGCTGACCGCGCCAGAGGAGCATTGTCGCGACGAGGCTAGTTCGGCTCGGTCTTTGGCTTTTCGCCAGGATCGACAATGGCTGCCGTCTCAGGCGTGCTGCTGCTGATGGCGGCGATCACGAAAGCCACGGCCGCCAGGGTTAAGACGACGGCAAGAATGATCTCCCGCGCCGAACGGCGAATGCGCCGCGCAAGATGACCCGATTTAAATATCCGCAATATCATGCGGGCATTTGGCTCGGGTGCGGGTCGAGATTCCAGGGTGCCTAGCGTCGCGCGACACAAGCGCACATTGCTCGCCGGAATCAGCCGCCAACCGGCGGCTGGGCCGTCCTCGCGGCCATCGAGATTGGGTGCCTTCTGCAACCTCGGCGCAGTCTACAGGCCGCGCATGATGCAGCCGAAGACGAGAACGATCTGGGCGACGAGGAGGACCCAGAATTCCTGGCCCGTGATGAGAGGAATGGTCGCCGAGAAGAAATAGGTCACGAGGGCGAGGACGGTCAAAATCACGGAGATCATGAACGTCAGGATGCCAGGGGACTTCAGGGCCATGTGTCTCTTCTCCGCTTGAACGGTAGCGCGCGGCCAAACTGTTTGGAGCGGCTCTAGCTCCCAACAGCCGACTCGCACTCTTGCGGGCTTATAGCAGGCGAAATGCGCGCTGGCAGAGGTTTGCCAGCAACACTGTGGACGACAGATGCGCCGTGCGCCGGAGCGAGACGGCGCATCGTGCGCGCGCACAAAAATCAGGCGAAGAGCATAAAGCCTACGGCTCTCAAGGCGTTGACCGAGAATAAAAATCTCGTGTGGCGCGCAGGGTGCTGCGCGCGCGTGCGCGGGCCGCTAAGAAAAAGAGGTAGCGCGCTCTAGCCCGTGTTCGAAGCGCTCGCAGAACAGGATCCATTCAATGTATCGCACGTACTGGATCGCCCTGGCGCTGGCCGTCGCCCTGCCGCAGCAGGCCGGCGCCGTCAGCGAAAAGGTGAGGAAGGTCTGCAGGGACGACTATATGGCCCACTGCAGCTCGTACGAGGTGGGGAGCGACGCGCTCAAGCAGTGCATGCGGAAGGCGGGGCGCAAGCTCTCGCGGCCCTGCGTCGACGCGCTCGTCGAGGCGGGCGAGATCTCGCGCAAAGAGGTCGAACAGCGCAGAGCCTCCGGGCAATAGCACCGGGCGAGCGCGGGTTCTCGAACGGCGGTATGGTCGGCCGAGCTCAATCGGGCGACGCGGGCGGTCGCCGGTGCTCTTAGTAGGGCTGCATCGCAAAGAAGCCACCGCCCAGATTGGTTTGGATCTCGAAGCCGGGCGGCTTGTCGCCGGCAGCGAAGCCTGCTTCCGGCGCCGGCTCAGGCGCATTGCTGGCGGCCGCTGGGGGCGGCGCGGGCTTGAAGAGCGCGGACGGGCTTGCCGCCGGGAAGCCAGGCGCCTTGTTTGCCGGCTTGCCGGAGGTGGCGGCCTGCTTTTCCGCCGGGGCCGCCTTGAGGGCGGTCTTGGGCAAGGTGGTCTTGGGCAAAGCGGTCTTGGTCGAGGCGGTCTTCGCAGGGGCCGTCTTTGGCAGCGCTGCGACCGCGTTCTTCTTTGCCGTCTGCGGCGGCAATGATTTCCGATTGGCCGGGAGAACTTTTGCCGGGCGTGCGATGGCCGCGGCCGTGCTCGCAGGAGGTTGCGTGGCGGCGTCCTTGCTCTTGGCTTGCATTTCTACGTCGAGCGTCTCGACTGGCGACGCCTCGGGAACGATCGCGGCGCTCTCGGAAGGCGCCTCGGTGGCGCTGCCGGGACTCGCTTCCAGCGCAGAAGGCGTGGCGACGGAGACATCATCTGCCGGCGGCTCGATCGTGGCTGGGGGCTGCTCCAGCGCGGCCAACGCCGGCTCGGGCGCGAGCGGCTCTGTCTTGATCGGTTCCGTCGCGACGGGTTGAGTATTGATCTGCTCCGCCTCAGGTGCCGTGTCAGCGGCCGTCGTAGCGACCACGGGAGCGGCGTCTTGCGCAGGGGCGGCGGCCGGTTCTTCCGGGGCCGTTGATGGGCTCGCTACCGGCTCGGTTCCGACCCGCTCCGTCTCGGGAGCCGGGCCGGCAGACGTCGAAGCGACTGCAGGCGGGGGAGCTTGCGCTGGCGCCTCGCTTTCTGTTGCCGGCGACGTTGGCTCGCTTGCTTGCGTGCTTTCCGTGGCTGCTTCCGGCTGTGCGGCGGCGGTATAGGAGGCGCTGCTGCCACCAGGGGCGTCGGGTGCCGCCGGGGCGGGAGCGAGTGTCAGCAAGGTCTCGCAGGCGCCGCCGGCGCAGCTTTGCTTGCCCACGAATTTCAGGCGTGCGTTCTCGGGTGCGGGCGAGGCAGACGCTGGAACGGCCTCATCGGGGCGGATCTCTGCAATGGCGGGGACGGGCACGTGGTCGCGTGTGCGCGGCGTGCTCGCATACGCCCACACACCGACGAGCGCGATGGCGACGAGGAGAAGGGCCGACTCGGGATAGTGGGCCCGCAATGCCTCCCTCAGCCGCAAAGCATAGTCGATGTCGCCTGGCGTGGGTCGCTCTATGGCCTCTGCCGGCGCGTTCTCGTCATGCTGATCTGCCGGCGCCTGCTCCTCGTAGGCCACTGGCATTTCAGCGGCATGAGACACGGTCGGGATACCGGCCACCTCGAGCTGGTCGCCGATGAATTGGGGCACCATATCCGCATCCGCGCGGAGCTCTTCAACCGCGGCGGGCGCTTCAGTCTCTGGCGCGACGTAAGTTTCGCCGCCAGCTCGCGCAGCTTCGATCTTGGCGGCAAGCGCGACGAGCGTCTCTATCGCCGCGATGCGCTCGGCGTCAGAGTCCGTCGCGGTCTCGCACGTGCTGCCGCTCGTGCTTTCATCCGAAGCGGCGTCATCGACGGGGGAAAGTTGCGCCTCGCTCATCCTCTCGGTCAGCCAATGACAGGTGGGCCTGACGAGGCCCTCGCCGAAGGATGGAGACAACCGAGCAGGTGCTTCGAGCAACTCAGAGTGAGTTTCCGGGCCGGTCGGGTCGCTCAGTATGCTCGTACTCGACGCCATGGCGGTTTTCATGTGCAAAGCAAGCGGACCGTCGACTTCGGTCGCTCGCACGCCCCGTAAATTCGTTTTTGCGATATCTGAGAGGCATCAATGCGACACCCCGAGAGGCGAACTTAAGTCTCAAGCCGTCTCTGAGGCAATGTCATCTATGATCTTGGTTTACACCGACAAATTGGCGCCACAATCGGGCGGCGGCGAGGCGCGGAGCGGCCGGCACACGTCATGGCGCGCACGCACCACACCGTTCAGTAGTGCAGCGGGCGGCGAAGAGAGCCTTCTTGCTCCGGGCTAACAGTAGACGCTGCCGCCGAGGTCGTCGGGAACGAAGCTCTTCTGCAGGAGCTCGATGACGGCGATCAGCGGTGCGCCGACGCGATACCATTCGCCCCGGATGAGCTCGTGGCGCAGCACGCGCTTCAGGCGATAGACCTCGTGGCGCTCGGCGGCCGACGTCCCATAGAGAGCGAGGCGGTGCGGGTTGCCCTCCTGCAGGCTGTTCAGCAACTCCGCCGTACTCGGCCGATTCGCACCAGCCGATGAACATCGGTGAATTCGCGGGCAGCTCCGAGATTTCCATCGGCTGGCCGTCCTCGTGGTGCGTCGGGCCGATCAGCACGAGACGCCCCTGCGCGGGAGCCGGGCGCGGCGCTCGGGCGGCGGCGCGAAGTTTTTCGGTCTCTTCGATGAGGAGGTCGGTCAGTCGTGCAACCATGGCGGTCCCCGTCGCAGACGCGCACAGGGACCCAGACTTCGGGCGAGTCGGTAAACGACCGGTAAACGCGTGCGGCGGGTCAGGCCGCGGCCTTGCCGCGCGCCTTTTCCGCAGCCTGGCGAATGGCGGCGATGTTTGCGGCGTAGGCGTCGCGCGTGCCGCCCTTGAAGACGGCGGAGCCGGCGACGAGGACGTTGGCGCCGGCCGCGGCAACGAGAGGCGCCGTCTCGGGCGTCACCCCGCCATCGACCTCGATGTCGATCGGCCGGCTGCCGACCATCGCCTTGACGCGGCGGATCTTGTCGATGACCGAGGCGATGAAGGCCTGGCCGCCGAAACCGGGATTGACGGTCATCAGGAGGATGAGGTCGAGCCGGTCGAGGACGTGCTCGATCGCACTCTCAGGTGTCGAGGGATTGAGCGATACGCCGACCTTCCTGCCGAGCGCGCGGATGGCCTGCAGCGAGCGGTCGAGATGCGGGCCGGCTTCGGCGTGAACGGTAATGATATCGGCGCCGGCCGCTGCAAACGCCTCGAGATAGGGATCGCAGGGCGCGATCATCAGATGACAGTCGAAGATCTTCTTCGACGCGCCGCGGATCGCCTTCACGACGGGGGGGCCGAAGGTGATGTTGGGCACAAAGTGGCCGTCCATCACGTCGAGATGGATCCAGTCGGCGCCGGCGGCGTCGACCGTGCGCACCTCCTCGCCGAGACGCGCGAAATCGGCGGAAAGTATGGACGGGGCGATGAGGATCGGCCTGGTCATAGGGCGCTACTATCAAAACTCGCCGCGGCGGTCGACGGGTTTCCTCGACTTCTACCCGTCAGAAGAACGTGCGGCGCTTTCTTTCGATGAGCTGCAGGATCATCGGCGTGAGGATGAGCTGCATGGCGAGGTCGAGCTTGCCGCCAGGGATGACGATCGAGTTGGCGCGCGACATGAAGCTCTGCTGGATCATCGACTGCAGGTAGGAAAAGTCGATGCCGCGCGGGTTCTTGAAGCGAATGACGACCATCGATTCGTCGGGCGTCGGAATCCAGCGGGCGATGAACGGGTTCGAGGTGTCGACGGTCGGGATGCGCTGGAAGTTGATGTCGGTCTCGGTGAACTGCGGGCAGATGTATTTCACGTAGTCCGGCATGCGGCGCAGGATGACGTCGGCGACCGCTTCCGCCGAGTAGCCGCGCTCCTCCTTGTCGCGATGGATCTTCTGGATCCACTCGAGGTTGATGACCGGCACGACGCCGATCTTGAGGTCGGCGTAGCGGGCGATGTTGACCCGCTTCGTGATCGAGGCGCCGTGCAGGCCTTCATAGATCATGAGATCGGTGCCGTAGGGGATCTCCTCCCAGTCGGTGAACTTTCCAGGCGGCACGCCAAAGAGCTCCGCCTCGGCGGCATCGTGGACATAGTGGCGGGCGCGGCCGGTGCCGATCTCGCCGTAGGTCTTGAACAGCATCTCGAGCTCGTCGAGCAGATTGGCGTCCTCGCCGAAGTGGCTCATCGTCAGGTTGCCGCGGCTCGCGGCATCGGCGGACGCCTGTTCCATCTCCTCGCGGTCAAAACGGTGAAAGGCGTCGCCCTCGATGAAGACGGCGGAAATCTTCTCGCGGCGGAAGATCTGCTCGAACGTTCTGCGCACGGAGGTTGTTCCGGCGCCTGAAGAGCCCGTGACCGAAATGATGGGGTGCTTGGCGGACATGTCGGTCTGGTCGATCGCTCTCAGGTTCTGAACAGGCCGCGCCGGGCGAAAAGCGGCGATCGCTCGCCCGGCTCCGTGCGGCTCGTGGTGGAGCCTGACCACATACTCGACTTCGGTCTTCGAGCCGGTAATGAAAGGCACGCGTTGGTGAATCGCGCTCGGCACGAGGTCGAGGATGCGCTCGTAGCCTGTGGAGGCGGCGCCGCCGGCCTGCTCGACGATCCAAGCAATGGGATTGGCCTCATAAACCAATCGCAGGCGGCCCATCGTGTAATTGTCGCGCAGGTCGCCGGGGTAGAGAAAGATGCCGCCGCGCGAGAGGATGCGGTAGACGTCGGCCACGGGCGAGGCCGTCCAGCGCATGTTGAAATTCTTGCCGCGCGGGCCATCCCTGCCGCGCAGACAATCGTCGACGTAGGTGCGTACGGGCTCGTCCCAGTGGCGGTAGTTCGAGGCGTTGATCGAATACTCGCGCGTCGCGGGCGGGATGGAGACCGACGAGTGGGTCAGCATGAACTGACCTGTGCCGCGGTCGAGCGTGAACATCGCCGTTCCCTGACCGACGGTGATGGCGAGCGTGGTGTAGGGTCCGTAGACGGCGAATCCCGCAGCCAGCTGGCTCGTGCCCGGCTGAAGAAAGCTCGAGGTGTCGGCGCCGTTGGCGCGCGCGGGCAGAATTGTGAAGATGGTGCCGACCGAGAGGTTGGCGTCGATGTTCGACGATCCGTCGATCGGATCGACGGCGACGGCCAAGGGTGCGCCCGGGTTGATGGGGAGCGCCCACTCGAGCTCCTCGGAAGCGAGCGTCGCGACCGGGGCGCCCTTGAGCGCGGCCACGATGAGGTCGTTGGCGCGGACGTCGACGTCCTTTTGCGGGTCGGCGCCACTCTGCTTGCCGGTCTCGGACCCCAACGCACCGGCGAGCGCGCCTCTTCCGACGAGGCATGATATCTGGCGGCAGGCCTCCGACAGGCGGATCAACGCAATGGCGATGTCGGAGCGCGCCGCGTCGCCTCGCGCCCAGCGGTCAAGGTATTGGCCCAGCTCGATCGTGTCGGTGGTTCCCAAGAGCCCTCCCCGAGCTCACTCATCTCAGCCCAATTCTTTTTGGCTCTTTGTGGCGTCCGGTCATCTCGCACGTGACGATTGAGGACCAGGCGCAGCTTTCTATTCGACGGTGCTCGCGGCGCTGACGCAACAGCCATGTTGCCCGCAGGCTAACCAATTGCGGTTAATGGTGTAGCGCTCGACGTCGGCTCTTTTCCTCCCCGCGAAGATATGTAATTTTACGCGAGTCTTGATGTATTGTGCAATCCTAGGTTGATTAAGGTAAGTGTTGCCGCCGCGGGGCCGATGATACG
Organism: uncultured Alphaproteobacteria bacterium; assembly: GCA_963716835.1. Taxonomy (GTDB): domain Bacteria; phylum Pseudomonadota; class Alphaproteobacteria; order Rhizobiales; family Hyphomicrobiaceae; genus Hyphomicrobium_C. The sequence continues at coordinate 137,614 of CAVQUQ010000017.1, forward strand.
CCGACGTCTACCAAGTCGCCCGCAGACCGGGTGCCCGCATCGCGCACTCATTTGCCTGCGGTCGGCTCTCGTTCGTGCGGTCGCCCTCACGGGGCTCATCAACGTACTCGCGCTTGCCGGGTCCTTCTACCTCGTCGCGATCTACGACTGCGTGTTGCCGGCAGAGAGCGTGCCTCTTCTTGTCAGCTTGTCGCTCGGGGTGGCCGGCCTTCACGTCATTCACGGCCTCATGGATGTGGTTCGCAGCCGCGTGCTCGGCCTCAGCGGCAACGCCTTCCACGCCGCGCTCCGCGATGATGCCTTCGCGGCGATCCAGCTTCTGCCGCTCAGAGTCCGACGCATTCGCGACCCGTTGCTGCCGATCCGCGACCTCGATCAGGTTCGCGCATTTCTGTCTGGAGCCGGCGCGGCGACGCTGCTCGATCTGATGTGGGTGCCGGCCTACATCGCCGCCATCTATTTTCTGAACGCGGCGCTCGGTCTTTTCGCGCTTGGCGGTGCGATGTTTGTCGGGCTTCTGGCGTTCCTCGCCAACGCTATGACTGCGGATGCTCGCCTGGAGGCGGCAAAGCACAGCGGATTGCGTCTCGAATTCTGCGAGACCGTGGCGCGGGACGCCAAAACTGCCGGTGCCACGCGCTCGCATTTGCAGAGCCGGTGGCGGGAGCTCAGCGACGCTCAAGCTGTGCGCCACCAGATCGCGCTCGATGCGGCGGGTGCTTTCGCCGGGGCATCGAAAACGTTGCGCATGATCGTGCAGTCGGGCCTTCTCGGTTTTGGTGCCTATCTCCTCATGCGCGCGGAAATCTCCGCCGGCATCATCATGGCGGCCTCCATCTTGATGTCGCGGGCTTTGGCGCCAATCGAGCAGGCAAGCATGCACTGGCGCACTCTGGCCGCTACACGGCAGAGCTATCGGCGTCTCTGCGCACTCTTTGAAGTGCTCGAATTGGAGCGGGCGCGGCGCGCATCCCGGGCAAGTGTGCTGGGGGATATCGACCGGGCGTTTCGCCCCGCGCACGTCGAGCTCAAGCCACGCCATTGCGGAGGGCGGGTGCTGAAGATGATGGCGGAGCATGCTGCCGTGCGCTGGCAGCGCCGCCGCGTCACGCGCGGCCGATGCTCGAGTACTTGAAGCCTGCCGCACGCGCGGCCCCGGGCTGGAACATGTTGCGCAGGTCGACGAGCACGTCGCCGCCCATCAACGCGCGCACGTCTTCGAGGTTCAAGGCGCGGAACTCGTTCCACTCGGTCACGACGACGAGGACGTCGGCGCCGGTCGCGGCCTCGAGCGCGCCGTCGCACCATGTCACGCCCGGCAGCATCGCCTCGGCGTGCTTGCGGCCCTGCGGGTCGAAGGCGCGGACGGTGGCGCCGCGCTCCTGCAGCATCGGCACGATGACGAGGCTCGGCGCATCGCGCATGTCGTCGGTGTTGGGCTTGAAGGTGACGCCGAGGATGGCGATCGTCTTGCCGCGCACCGATCCGCCGGCCGCCTTCTCGATGCGGCTCGCCATGGCGATCTTGCGCTCGTCGTTGACGCGCTTGACCTGCTCGATGATCGAGACCGGCGTCTTCGCGTCGCGCGCGGTGCGGATGATGGCAGAGACGTCCTTTGGGAAGCACGAGCCGCCGTAGCCGGGGCCCGGATGCAGGAACTTGTCGCCGATGCGGCGGTCCTTGCCGATCGCGGTCGCGACCTCCTGCACGTCGGCGCCGACCTCCTCGCACAGGTCGGCGATCTCGTTGATGAAGCTGATCTTCAGGGCGAGGAAGGCGTTGGCGGCGTACTTTGCGAGCTCGGCGGATTCGCGGGCCGACGAACATCACCGGCGCGTTGCGGATCGCGAGCGGCTTGTAGAGGCGCTCCATCAGCTCGCGCGCGCGCTCGCTGTCGGTGCCGACGAGCACGCGATCGGGGTGGGTGAAGTCCTGGATGGCCGAGCCCTCGCGCAGGAACTCGGGATTGGAGCAGACGGCGAAGTCGCCGTCCGGGCGCGCGAGCTTGCAGGCGGCGCTCGATCTCGCGGCTCGTGCCCACCGGCACCGTCGACTTGGTGGTGATGACCGTGAAGCCCTCGAGATGCGGCGCGATCTCCTCGACAGCGGCAAAGACGTACGAGAGGTCGGCGTGCCCGTCGCCGCGGCGCATCGGCGTGCCGACGGCGAGAAAGACGATGTCGGCTTCGCGCACGGCCGGGCCAGCTCGTCGGTGAACAGCAGGCGCCCGGCCTTCATGTTGCGCTCGATGAGGTCGTCGAGGCCGGGCTCGTAGATCGGCGAGATGCCGCGGCCAAGCTCGGCAAGGCGCGCCTCGTCCTTGTCGACGCAGGTGACGGTCCAGCCGAACTCGGAAAAGCAAGCGGCCGAGACGAGTCCGACGTAGCCGGCGCCGATCATGCAGATCTTCACGCGTGTTCTCCTTGGCGGGCAAAAAATGCGGATTTGGAGGTCAGATCACCCTCGCAACGGGCCCGTCCGGGCCCTTCGCTAGCGTAGAGGCCCCGAGTCGCGCAATATTCAAGTGCGCCGTTGGCAAACTACGAGATGCGGCAAAGCGCATCTGGCCGTCAAATCTTGAACTCCTCGATCTTGCCGAAGGCCTGGCGAAGCGCATCGGACCAGGCCGATGACAGTTTCTTGAAGTATTCGTCGTCCTGTCCGATGCGCTTCTCGCGACGGACCTCGAAGGCTGTCGCGCTCGTAGATCAAGATGTCGATCGGCATGCCGACCGAGAGGTTGGATCGCAGAGTGGAATCGAACGAAAGCAGGACCAGCTTCGCCGCCTCGCCGAGGCGCATCGTCGGGGCGCGCGACGCGGTCGAGGATCGGCTTGCCGTACTTGTGCTCGCCGATTTGAAGGAACGGCGTGTCGTCGGTCGCCTCGATGAAGTTGCCTTCGGCGTAGATCTGGAACAGGCGCGGGCGCTCGTTGGCGATCTGGCCGCCGACGATGAAGGAGGCCGTGAAGCCGGCCTTGCTCATCTCGAGCGCCGCGCCGTCGGTCTTGCGAACCTCGCGCACGGCGTCGCCGACGAGGCGCGCCGCGCGGTACATGGACGAGACCGAGAAGAGGGAGTTCGTTTCGGGCTCGGCCGAGCCAAGCTGCTCGTTCAAGATGCTCACGACCGACTGCGTCACGGCGAGGTTGCCGGCCGAGAGCAGCACGATGACGCGCTCGCCCGGCACGCGCCAGAAATGGAACTTGCGATACTGGGCGACGTTGTCGACGCCGGCGTTGGTGCGCGTATCGGCGGCAAAGACGAGCCCGCGGTCGAGCCGCAGCGCGACGCAATAGGTCATCGCGAGCCCCTTTCCCTGGTTGTGAGTTACTGCTGAGCGTCTTGCTGCTCAACTTCGACCCTGACGTCAAGGGCCTCGCTCTCGCCGCCGCGCTGGGCGCCGCGGATCGGCGCGGCCGTGCCGGCGTCGAGGCCGCAGGCCAGGCGCACGTAGCGCTCAGTTGGGCACATGCCGTTGGCGGGGTCAAAGCCGACCCAGCCGAGGCCGTCGACCCAGGCCTCGGCCCAGGCGTGGTGGGCTTCCGAGGGCGCGAGCGTGCCGGAAAGGAAGTAACCATTAACGTAGCGGGCCGGCACGCCGAGCACGCGCGCGGCCGAGATGAAGACGTGGGCGTGGTCCTGGCAGACGCCCTTTCCGTCGGCGAGCGCCTCGGCAGCGCTGGTGTGCTCGTGGGTGGCGCCGATCTCGTAGTCGATGGCGTCGCGGACGGCGCGCATGAGGGCGTGAAGGCCGTCGAGGGTTTCTTTCATCTCCTTGCCGCAGACGTTTCTCGCGAGCTCACGGATGGTCTTGTCGGGCGCCGTCTTAGGCGTCTCGCGCAAATAGACGCGGGTGGGCGCGGGCTCGGGAGGGCCGCGGAAGATGCCGCAGGTGTCCATCGTATCGACGACGCCGGAGGCGACGATCGAGATGCCGTCATGGATCGCGCTGATCGAGGCGAGATGCACGATGTTGCCGAACCCGTCGCGGAATTTGATCGCCTTCTCGATGCCCGGGGCGTCGATGGTCCAGCTCACGATCTCCTGCCCCTCGAACGACGGCGGCGTCAGGCGCAGGCTCTGGATCGAGTAACGCGCGGCGGTCGAGTAGGTGTAGGTCGTCTGATGGCGGATCTCGATCAGCATGCGCGGCCTCAGGCATTGAAGTGATAGGCCTCGGAGATCTCGTGGCCGACGCGATTGTTGCGGGCGATGAAATCGGAGAGGAACTCGTGCAGTCCCGATTGGAAGATGGTGTCGATCTTGCCGTCTTCGAGAAGGGTCAGGGTCGTCTTTGCGGTATCGAGACACGGCATCTCGGTGCCGTAGAGGCGGAAGAGATCCTTGAGCGAGCCGTCGATCTCGCCGTAGCAGGCGCGCAGCGAGCGCGGCATGGCGCGATTGAGGATGAGGTAGTCGGCGATCTGCCAGGCGCGGTAGCTGTCCTTGTAGACCCAGCGGTAGCTGCGGTGGGCGGAGACGGAGCGCAGGATCGCCTCCCACTGCACGTTGTCGATGCCGCCGCCGACCATCGTGCTCGACGGAAGCAGCACGTAATACTTCACGTCGAGGATGCGCGCGGTGTTGTCGGCGCGCTCGAGGAAAGTTCCGAGCTGGCTGAAGTGATAGGTGTCGTTGCGCAGGATCGTGTTCATGAGCGCGCCGCGATAGGCGGCCGAGCGCTCCTTGATCCAGTCGAGCAGCTTGGGGAGGCCGTCGGAGGTCAGCGTGTGCGGCTTGATCGATTGGAACTCGATCCACGAGCTGTTGAGGCTCTCCCACATCTCGCGGGTCAGCGCGGTGCGCTGGGCTCGGGCGTTCTGGCGCGCCGTCGCGAGGCAGGAATGAATGCTCGAGTGGTTGGTCGCATCGAAGAGGAGGTAGTTCACGACGTCGCGGGCGTTGAGCTCTTCGTTCTTGGCGAAATAGCCGGGCGCGCAACCGGCGCTTTCGAGCGTCGAGCGCCATTCCTGGTTGGGGGCGTCGCCGGTGCGCGGCAGCAGCGCGATGCGGTAGCCGACCTCGATCAGGCGCGCCATGTTTTCGGCGCGCTCGACATAGCGCGAGAGCCAGAAGAGATCGTTAGCCGTTCGACCTAGCATTCCGTGTTCTGCCTGTCTGGCTCCCGCCCGCGCTCAGTCCTGCAAGACCCACGTATCCTTGGTGCCGCCGCCTTGGCTCGAGTTGACGACCAGGGAGCCCCTCTTCAGCGCCACCCGCGTCAGCCCCCCGGGCACGAGGCGCACCTGATCGCCAATGAGAACGAACGGCCTGAGATCCAGGTGTCGAGGTGCCAAGCCGTCATCGACGAGAGTCGGACATGTCGATAGAGCCAACGTCGGCTGGGCGATATAGTTCTCGGGCCTCGCCTTGAGCTTGGCGCGGAAGGTCTCGATTTCCTCTTTGGACGCCGCGGGCCCGACGAGCATGCCATAGCCGCCGGATCCGTGGACTTCCTTTACGACGAGCTCGGACAAGTGCTCGAGAACATACTTCAAGCCTTCGGGATGGCGGCAATTGTGGGTCGGCACGTTGTTCAGGATCGGCGAGCGGCCGAGGTAAAATTCAATGATCTCCGGAATGTAGCTGTAGATGGCCTTGTCGTCGGCGATGCCGGCTCCGGGGGCGTTGACGATCGTGACCTTGCCGGCGCGGTAGACGTCGAAGATGCCGGGCACGCCGAGCAGCGAGCTCGGATCGAAGACGAGCGGATCGAGATGTGAATCGTCGACGCGGCGGTAGATCACGTCCACCTGGGTCAGCCCCTGCGTCGTCTTCATGTGAAGCGCGCCATCGAGAACGACGAGGTCCTGGCCTTCGACCAGCTCCACACCCATCTGATCGGCGAGGAACGAGTGCTCGAAATAGGCGCTATTGTAGATGCCCGGCGTCAGCACGGCGATGACGGGATCGCGGTCGAGACCTGATGGCGCGACGCTCTCGAGCGTCTGCAGGAGCTTCTCGGGGTAGACCTCGACGGGGGCAACGTTGTTCCTGGCGAAGAGATCCGGGAACATGTGCATCATCGTTTCCCGGTTCTCGAGCATGTAGGAAACGCCCGACGGCGTGCGCGTGTTGTCCTCGAGCACGTAGAAGTCGTTCTCGCCGGTGCGGACGAGGTCGATGCCGATGATGTGGGAATAGATGCCGAGCGGCGGCTCGACGCCGATCATCTCGGGGACGAAGGCGCTGTTCTGAATGATGAGCTCGGGCGGGATCCGGCCGGCCTTCAGAATCTCCTGACGATGGTAGATGTCGTACATGAAGGCATTGAGCGCCCGGACGCGCTGCTCGATGCCAGCCGTCAGCCGGCGCCACTCGGCGGCCGAGATGATGCGCGGAATGATGTCGAAGGGGATGAGCCGCTCGGCGGCATCCTCGTCGCCGTAGACGTTGAAGGTGATGCCCGTGCGCCGGAAGAGCACTTCGGCTTCGGCGCGCTTCCGCTTCAGGTCATCGACGCGCAGCGTTCCCAGCCACTCTGCCAAAGCGGCGTAGGGCTCGCGGACGCCTTGTCCGAGCCCGTTCATCTCGTCGAAGGCTGGCTGCAACATCGCGCCCCGAATTTGCTCCATCCGTGCTGCGTGGCAAGAGCCGGGCCAGTCTCGACAACGGCGTAAATTCGGGCGGCCGGCGCCCACGCGGCGCGTCTATCTGCCCGATTTCAAGGCACATGCCTTGGCTGGAGGCAGCCGTAAGATGCGATTTTGATCGCTCGAGATCAAGCGCCGCATTTGCATCGAGAACGGCTCGAAGCGGCTGCATTCTCGCAAAGAAGGCCCGGCGTGCTCGCGCGCGCCGGGCCATTCCGTCGGAGGGACGATTTATTGCCTTACGACTTCGGCAGCAGCACGTGGTCGATCGAGTGGATGACGCCGTTCGACTGCATCACGTCATAGATCGTGATGTTGGCCCAGCCGCCCTTCTCGTCTTTCAGCATGACGTTGTTCGGGCCGTTCATGGATGCCCACAGCTTGCCGCCGGAGACGGTCTTGAGCTCGGCGGTGCCCTTGCCCTTCTTGATCCAGAACTTCAGGTCATCGAAGGTCACGCGGCCGGCGATGACGTGATAGGTCAGCACGCCCGTGAGCTGGCCCTTGTTCTCGGGCTTCAGAAGCGTGTCGACGGTGCCGGCGGGCAGCGCGTTGAATGCGGAGTTCACCGGCGCGAATACCGTGAACGGGCCCTTGCCCGAGAGCGTCTCGACGAGGTCCGCGGCCTTGACGGCGGCGACGAGCGTCGTGTGGTCGGCGGAATTGACGGCGTTCTCGACGATGGTCTTCGACGGGAACATCTCCTCGCCGCCGACGATGACGGTGCCCTTGGCGAGGGCGGGAAGCGCGAAGGCGATCGCGCCGGCGAGGATCAGGCCTTTGAGTGTCTTCGACATAGAATGTACTCCAATTGCGTTGTTTCGGATCAGATGGTTCGCGAGAGGAGTCCGGTCCCCAATCTCGTTCGAGACCCCGACGTGATCACCCCTCGTGATGAGCCGAGCTACGGGAGCTCGCGCGAGGCCGTTTCGCGCGGGGCGGGACTATATTTTTTCGCGTTAAGTGATCCGATTTGCGGGAGCCGCCGTGGGCAGGGCTCCGGCCGGGCGCTCTACTTGATGCCGACGACCATCGAAGTCGGACCGCCGAGGCTCTCGAGGCGCGTTTCGGCAAAGCCAGCGTCTATGAGCCAGCCTTGGCAGTCGGCGCCCGTGTAGTCGAAGCCGCCCGGCGTCTCGATCAGCATGTTGAGGCTCATGAGGAGGCCGAACGCATTCTCGCGCCGGTCGTCGTCGATGATCTCGTCGTAGACGATGAAGGCGCCTCCCTTCGGGATAGCGTCGAAGGCCTTGGCTACGAGCGCGCGCTTTTGCTCGAGGTCCCAGTCGTGGAGAATGTGCCCCATGATGACGACGTCGGTCTTGGGGATCGGTTCGCGGAAGAAATCCACGGCGGCAAAGGAGAGCCGGTTGCCGAGACCCTTCTCGTTTACGAAGTCTTCGAATATCGGCTTCACCTGCGGCAGGTCGAGGCCAATGCCGGTCAGATGCGGGTGGGCGGCGGCAAGCGTGACGGGCACCATGCCTTGCGCACAGCCGCAATCGATAAAGGACTTGTAGGTTTTCCAAGGGAATTTTTCGGCAATCGCGCGCGCCGCGCCAAGGCTGGCACCGCTCATGGCGGCGAGAAATACCTTGAGCCGGTCAGGGTCAGAATAGAGGGCAGCGAACATGTCGTCGGCGTCCTTGCTCTCGTTCTGCGGCGCGCCGGTCTTGAGAGCCGTCGTGAGGGCCGCCCAAGACGGATAGAGGCGGGCGTTGGCCATCTCCAGGAGGCCGCCCACGTAGGCCGGTTTGCTGCGATCGAGAAAGAGGCCGGAGGCGGCCGTGTTGCGATAGAGGCCGTCGCTGCGCTCGAGCATCTTCAAGGCGACCAGAGTGTCGAGGAAGTCGCGCGCGGAGCGGGCGTGGAGCCCGAGACGCTGCGAGAGCGCGGCTAAATCGAGCGGGCCCTTAGCGAGCTCGGTGAAGAGACCGAGCTCGACGGCCGAGAGCAGCGTCTTCGAGCCCCAAAAGCCCATGCCGAGCTGGAGGATCTTCTCAGGTGTCGGGGTCTCGGACATTGGCTGCTCTCCTGATTTCGGTCTCGCGGATCGTCGGCCGCGGGATTGACAAAAGTATGAGGCCGGGCGATATTTCTCTCATGACAGAAATAACAGTAACAAAGCAAAAGTTGCCGGCCGCGGTCGAGCGCTTCGTCGTGCACTGGGGGGAGATGGGCGAAGTGTGGGGCGTCAACCGCTCGGTCGCCCAGATCCAGGCGCTGCTGTACGTGGCGGAGCGGCCGCTCACCGCCGAGGACATCGCGGAGCGGCTCAGGCTCGCCCGCTCCAATGTGTCGACCTCTCTGCGTGAGCTTCTCACCTGGTCGCTCATTCGGCGCGTGCCCATGCTCGGCGACCGGCGCGACTACTACGAGGCGGAAGCCGACATGTTCGAGATGGTCCGGCGCATCGCAGAGGGGCGCAAGGCGCGCGAAATCGATCCGGCGATCGCCGTGCTCAGAGCCTGTGTCGCGGACGCGCGCGGGGATCCGCAGATCTCCGACGCCGTCAAGAAGCGCTTCCAGTCCATGCTCGAGTTCACGGAAGGCGTGGGGCGGAGCTTCGACGAGATCATGAGGCTGCCGACGCCCGTGCTCGGCAGGCTGATCAAGATGGGCGGCGCGGTGGCGCGCTTCGTCGGCGCGTCGAAAGCGAAGAAGCCGGCGAAACGGTAAAGCGTCGCGGGGGACAGCATGAGCGCTGCAGAAGACCTTGCACGCCGAGACGTCGGTGCGGAGCCCCTGCGCCGAAGCGAGGCGCGAGACGGGCGAACTGGTCGATCTGCGGTTTCGTGCGCTCGTCGGCGAGGAAGCGTGGGGGCGACTGCCCGAGGCGGTACAGCGCCGATTCTCGAAGCGTCTCGGCCCGGACGCGGCGACGGTCTACAAAGGCCACGTCACGGTGACCGAGCTTTCGCGCGCCGGCCGCGTGCTCGCGCTCCTCGCACGCGCGATCGGCGGGCCGCTGCCGCTCACGCATGGAGCCACCGGCGCGGCGGTCGTGATCGTCATGGAGGACCCGGCGCTCGGAGGACAGAGCTGGACCAGGGCCTATGCCAGGCCCGGCCGCCTGCCGCAGGTCGTGCATTCGGCGAAGCGCTTCGGTGGGCCGACCGGCCTCGAGGAATACGTCGGATGCGGAGTCGGCATGACGCTTCGCGTCACGGTCGAGGACGGGGCGCTGTTCTTTCGCTCCGAGCGATATTTCGTGGAGCTGGGCCGCTTGCGCATCTATCTGCCGCGGATGCTCGCGCCCGGGGCGATGGAGATCGTCCATCGCGAGGAACAGGACCGGGGCCGCCGACGGACGCGCCTTCTCGTTTCGCCTCTCGCTCGTGCATCCGCTGTTCGGCCGGCTTCTCTACCAGCTCGCCTATTTTCGCGATTCTTGAGGGGGTCTCTGATCGCTTGCACGGACCCTTGCACGCTGGCGCGACGCGGGCTAGAAGCCAAGGCCTCGCCGACTAGGCGCCACGGCTTCCGGAGAGGTGGCAGAGTGGTCGATCGCGCCGCACTCGAAATGCGGAGTACGGGCAACCGTACCGGGGGTTCGAATCCCTCCCTCTCCGCCATTATACCTCTCTATATCATTGTATTGCAAAGATAAACTGCGCTATCGGGCGGCGGCACCCCACATTTCAGCCCACAATTTGGTTCGGTCTGAGACGGATTTGATCGGACAATTCGAAACACTGGCTACGCGCCTACCAGCGCCTCATGAGCGACTCGCGCGTCCTTGAAACCGTCAAGGTTGGCTGTAACTCCGCGCCAGCCATAAGGAGAGAAACACATGCGAGATCCGTGAGCGTCCACGTCTGCCCACTCAGACTGGTGCCCGAGATGATCACACGCACCGGTGCGCGTCACCTGGTTAGCGCCATCGATGCGGACTTCCTACCGACCACACCCGAAATGATCTCGCCCGAGCGTCATCTGAGGCTCGCTATGCATGACATTGTTGAGAGGCGAATTGATCAGGTGCTCCCGGCAAGCGAGCACGTCATGGAGCTTCTCGATTTCGTGCAGAGCTGGGATCGGCGAGAACCGATGCTGGTCCATTGTTATGCGGGATTAGCCGTTCGACGGCTGCCGCCTTCATTGCGCTGTGCGCCCTCAATCCCCACACACCTGAAGAGGTGATCGCGAGCGGTTTGCGCCGGTCTTCGGATACAGCCAGTCCAAACCGCCTGTTCGTCACTCTTGCTGACAAGGTGCTCGGACGTGACGGTCGAATGATCGCGGCGGTCAACGGCATGGGCCAAAGCAGGGCGGCGGCAGAGACCATTCCATTCGAACTTCCGGCCGCTTTCGGGAGTATTGGCGAATTCCCCACAGACATATCGAGTGCCGCGTGACGTTCCGCCGTGGCCAGTGTGGAACATCCGGGAAAGCCCTTAGCGCGCCGCTCTACGCCCGGCCGGACCCTGACTTTGAATTTGGTGCCATTCGCACTTACTGCTTCGGCCAAGTGTCTTAGCGAGGCGCTCCGCGAGCTGGCTACAGCAGCTCTGCCAGCTAAGGGTGGCCTTGAAGGCGACCGTTCACACTGTGATGTGCGCTGATCCTCGCCTTACCGTCGTGAGATGCTTGGGGCACTGCTGGCCGCCACCGGCGTAGCTCGGTTAGTCAGCCAGGCCCGGAATATCATCGACCAAGCGCAGCGGATCGGCGGGGTAGGGAGTGCGAACATGAATCTTAGAGGACATCGGCATCCGGCTCGCAGTAGCAACACTGATTGGCTGCATGATCGGACTCAACCGCTTCGCACACCACAGGTTTATTGGCGTCAGAACCCTTGGACTAGTTTCCCTGGGCGCCGCCGCGCTCGTTGTGGCTGCATTAGAAGAGACTGGAAGCGGCAGTGATCAGCTTGCAGCGGTCAGCCGGATCATCCAGGGCATCGTCACCGGGATCGGCTTCATCGGCGCTGGCGTGATCGTCCAAGGCGAACGCGGCCACAAGGTGCATGGATTGACGACTGCTGCCACGGTGTGGGTCTCGGCCGTCGCAGGCATACTTTGTGGGCTCGGAGCATGGCGCGTGACAGCAATTGTCACCGTATTGGTCGGCGTTGTGCTCCTGGCGGGCGGGCCAATCGAAGAACTCTTGGTTCGCCGCTATGGATCGCATGCTGAAGGGGAGCATCCGGCTCCGCAGAAGGGGGCCACCCCAGAGGCTTAGAGCGTAACGGGTCGAACCTCGGTCGAATGATCGCAGCGGTCAATGCAATGGGCCAAAGACACGTTGGCAGCCGAGTGCACGCCCTTCATGGTTTCGGCTCACTTTGGGTCGAGGCGCGAGCAGCACACTCCCATTCCTAACGCGGCTTGATTGCGGTTCGTGTCTCATGCTGGCCGCCTTCACGTCGCCAATGCATGGCGCTGGGCCTTTTCCATATCGTCGTCTCGAAAAGGCGGCGCCAAGCGGGCGAGACCAGACTAGTGCAGCGCCTTCTGAATATCCGCGATGGAAGCCTTCGTCAGAGTTTTGCCGATCTCGGATACCAGCCGATCCCGCACTTCCTTGTGCAGCGTCGGGCGCATTTGACCCAAGGTCTGTGGATCGGCGATGAGGACGAGGGCCGCGAAGTCCCCGCTATGGGCACGGCGATAAAGCTCTTTTGCCAGTTGCTTTGCGAAGGTCGCCTCGTCGGTCTCCTGATGTGATGACTCGGGTGGACGTTTCCCCGCAGGGCCGTCATCGAGAAGATGGGTGGGCTTGAACTCGGCTTCAGATGTCAACACGACCTTTTCACGACCTGAATTGCGAAAGAACCGCGCGCCCGTGCCGTCAGCGACCACGACGAGTGCATTGTGCGGTATATTGACTGCCATTGTCGCTCTCCTACCAATTTCGATTTTCAACGTCGTCGTCGGAAGCCCAGTCTCTCACCGCGAGAGCTGACTGGGTATCCTTAGAGCGCGGCCTGCCACTTTTCGGCAAGCCCCTTTGCCGTCTCCAGGAGACTCAGTTGTGACCGAAGACCGCGCAGTGTCTTCGCAATCTCGGTGTATCGATGCGCGAGATTTTCCCGCTGCTGCTCATCCCCGATATGACCGAGGTCAAACATCGCCTCGTTTGAGGCGGCGTTCGAGCGTGCTCGCTAACGCCACGCGTTCCTCGCCGATCTTCGTAAGTCGCTCATCCAAGCTATAACGTGGCCAAGAATTGAGAAAGGCTGCGGCGGCGGCTTCATTCCGAAAGAGCAGCCACTTGGAATAAAAGGCCGTCCGAGGGGAACGTAGTCTCTGGTCTGAACCAGTTCGATCTTATCGTGCTCAAGCCGGGCCTTGATCCAAGCAGCGCAGCGTCGTCCTACAATTTTGATTAGATCACTGTCGATATTCAGGCGCGCGATCTCGTTCTCGCGCGATGCGGGCAGAGGCATGGCGAAATAGGGAATGTGCAGCTCGCAGGGCGTATCGAGCAGGATCAAGTGACTCGCCATGTCCAACTCCGCGTTCGGAGGAGGCTGGCGACGTTCCGTTTTAGTTGCCCGACGGGGCCACATCCCACATTTGTGGAAACCACCTTACCACGGATGGCAGGTTGGGGAGCGCGCCAGCGCTCGTCCTGATGATGGTGTCAGTATCGCCGTTTGCTGATGAGCTTTCAAGTGGCAGGGCGAGAAGGTATTGGGTCACTTTGAAAATTGAAGTGTTAGTTCGGCGTTTTCCTGAAGTCGTGATAGCTTGCGTGCATGGTCAAAAAAACACCTCATGCGTTTGATTGGCGCGAATGGTTCGTCCCGCCGGTCGTCATCCCGGCTGTGTTCATTGCGTGGTTCCTGGGATATGCGCTTTATCAATACTTGTGAGCAGTGGCAGAGATTATGGGTGACGCATCGGCGATGTGCAATTTTTGCTCGACGGGCGGCGACCGATTGCACCAAGCGAGCTTGAGGCTCTATTCCCTGGCCAGTGAAAGCGATGTGACGTGGGCTATGTGCTTACGGTGAAAGTCCAGATACACCAAATGAGTAGGCTGGACATTCCTGAGCCGTCCGGTCTTGAGGATACCGGCCCGGTCGAACTCTGCCGGATCAACATGACCTGAGACGAGAAGCTCACCGCTATTGAGAAGGAGATGAGCCCCGCGTCGAACGCGGCGTCGTATTGAGGAGCCAGCAACAAGCCATTGGATGGATCGAGTCGTTCACGATTATCAGACGAACTCCACGGCTTTATGTGAGATGCTCTGAGAAGGGGGGCCAGCCCAAGCCCAGTAACAGCGCATCGCTCTCCCCAGATACGGATCAGGTCAGCTCGGAAGCGGCCTTGCCCGATTTTGGATTTGATCAATGCCTGCTTCTCCGTCGATGACAACGCCGAGTGTTCGATTGCCGCAACTGCGGCGCGCACCCCTACGTCCATGCCGGAAACATCTTCGCTCCTCCCCATGGCCCTGAGCAGCAATGCCCCTGCCTCATCTGCAAGCGGGAACAGATAGCCTTGAGCACCGGTGCCCGTCTTGTTGAGGGGCGAATAGCGCGGAGGAAGATGAGAAAGCAGATCGGAGGAAAGCGGTGGGATGGCAAGCGGCGTCACCAGGTCTTCATAGCTCTCGTCACTTGGTGCCCCTCGGCCTTCCAAGGACTTTGGTCAGAGAACTCCAGCGGACGAACCGATTTAAATGCCGAACTTTCGGCTACTCCAGCCCTTGCCCTTCGTGACGACCAACGTGCTCGCAGGCCACGCCTCGGCGGTGAAGTTATTCCAGCGTCGCCGCTATTAAGAAGGCGAACGGACGCGTTCGTGGGGGAGCATCCGGTAAGGCCAGTTTGAATCCGACAGCCTCATGACTCGGATTGAACTTATCCCCGCACGGTGCCAACTTTTGTGCATGACCGATGAAGCATCGCCTGCGGGCTGGGTCATCCAGGTCACCGCTCCAAACGGCGGCGAGCCACCCGTCTTCGCGTTTTACAACGTTGCGGTCAGGGACTACGACAAAGCCGTTGAACTCGTTCACATACGTCTGGCGTGAACATGGCGCTCGGGTCTATAGTCCGCCCCCTAACTGCGGGCGAGCTTGCCACCGCCAAAGTGAAGAATGGCGAGGTAAAGCCAGCATGAGCAAGGGTAGGTATTTTCCGAGTTTGGTTTGTGCCGACGGCGTGGGCTTCTATGCGTCCCTAGAGATCGCGCCTAGTAGCGCAGAAAGGGGCTCTTATGGAAGCCTCGCTCGCGGGGCGCCTTATCCTCATCGCCGAGGACGAGCCGCTCATTGCACTCGATATCACGCAGGGTTTGAGAACGAGGGAGCAACGGTCATAAGGGCCGCACGCTTGACGAAGCCTTACGCGCGGTTGAAGACCCTGCCTTGTCCGCTGCCATCTTGGATCATGCGTTGAGTGACGGCGATAGCCCCACGATTTGTGAACGCATGACGGAACGCAACATCCCGTTCGTTACTTATAGTGGGTACGACCATCGTGAATGCCGCGACGGCGTGCACGTCAGGAAACCAGCCAGTATCTCGGTGTTGGTATCAACCGTTAAAGGCTTGCTTGCGGAACGCCAGATTTCAAGCTGACCCACTGCCCTGCGTCGTAGGCGGCATGGCCGAGCACCTGGGCCGCCGCACCCACCTCCACACGCCTGCTACGTGAGTAATTTCCGAATCTCTGGCCACTTCGTCGCGACAAGCGCACTGATGCGCCAATCGGCGACATGCACTCCTCAGGCGTCGCTGGCCGAGAGAGCCCATGCGAATTGCTCCCGCCTGTAACGGTGAGGAAGAGCATCCATGGCACCGTTCAGCCACTACCATGAGTTGACATCCAAACTGCTCTTTGAAGCATTCGACGCAGCCTGGCGTGAGGTTGAGGTGACGAATGCAGCCGCCATGGAGCGACCAAAGCCCGGCTAACCAGAGGACTTTTGTCCGCAGCAGCGGCGGGCGAGCGCGATCCGATCAAGCTCAAACTCGCTGGCATTCAACGGCGTTTGAATTCGGCGGCGCCCGAGTAGCATCAAGTGCGCTGACGATGCGAAGCCCAGCGCTGCCAACCAGACCTACGATCGGAGGGTAATCCCATGCGGATGGGACATCTGATTGTTTTTTTCGTTGCCCTTACCATAGCCATGCCGGTTATCCCGGCGGAGCTGAAACTCCCAAAGGAAGTGACGCCCGCGTTGCGTGCTGCCTGCGAGACCGACGTGCGCCGATTGTGCATCGACTTGGAACCTGACAATCGCGAAAGTAAAGAGTTGCGTCTTCGCGAAATTCTTTCGGCTTGGCAAGCGCTGCCAGGTCGAACTGGCCGCCGCTGGTTTCGATGACAGCGGGATCGATTATCGACACGCTCCTTCCTGCCTAAACGATAATTATTTCGGTAAGTTGGAACATCTAGCTAAAGACGCACGTTCACATTATCAAGGACGTGCAAGATGCCGAACAACAACAACACTTTTCTGTCGTCGAGCCTCCGCCTGGTAGCGGTGGCGGCGTTCGCGGCCGGAGCTGCGTCATCAGCCCAAGCCAAGACACCGGAAAGACCTATTGTGAGAACGAGGTTTGCCACCGTGTTATGACGATTGCAGAGACAGAAGCGCTGATTGGCATCGCGGATTGGCAACTTGCGTCATTCTATGATGATTGCACGCGCGATAAGGGAAACCCGTGCACGGCACTTTCCTCTGGCGAGAAGTTCCGGCCTGGCAATGCCGACAACGCCGCAAGCCCGATCTATCCCAATGGAACGACAATCTCAGTGTTCAATCCGGCGACGCAACGCAGTGTGACCCTACGAATTAGCCACTTGGGCCATACCATTCGCACCGAAAACTTGATGTCTCAAAGGGGGCAGCGGAGACGTTAGGGATCATTGAGAGCGGGATAGCTAAACTTCGTGTGACCGTTATTGGCGCACCACGAGCTGAGTAGCCCAGTCCGAGGTGTCACTCGGCAAACTCATGCTGGGTCTGCTCATTCCCCGCGCGTGCCCCTACTGGTGAGAGGCACAAGGAGATGCCGCGATGTCCGACCCCACACCACACGAGATAGCGCAAATCCTGGCAAGACTGACAGTCCTTGAACGCATCGTCGGCGTGATCGTCAGAGAGAACCTCGTCCGCTCAGGGCAAACACCGCAAGACGTGCTCGCCTTCGCGGCACTCGTAAAGAAGTTCTTCGAAGGACGAACACCGGAGGGGGCAACCGACAGTGAGCTCAACGAAGCCGTAGACAGGTTTTTCACGGCGGTCGCTTCGGAAGTAGGAAGCCAGGAAAGCCGGTAACGGGCAGGCACGAGGATTGCTCGCCGACCCAGGTCACAAAGCTCGTTGGAACTCGCGGGTCAACTGACGGCCTTGAATTGCTCGAAGGTCTTTGTCGCCGCTCTGTTGAGCCCGTCGAAGGTCTGCTTGGCGACCTTCGCGGATAGCTCGAACAGAGTCTTGGTTTGCTCGCTACCGATGGCGAGCTGCTGCTGAATGTAGCTCGCCTGAATGCGGATCGCTTCGGGGATCGTGTTAGCGCGGGTCATGGCCTTGGCGGCATCGAATGCGGTTTCCACGTTGATGACGGTGTAGTGGAATGCCTTATCGCCAATCGTCCGTGAGCCCGACTGTGCAGCGAGCATGGCCTCTTCGAGAGCCTGCACGCCCTCTTTTCCGACCGCATTCATCCTTGTGTAACGCTCGCGCGTCTTGAGGACGCACTCCTCGGCGAATGCCCGCACGGTCTCAGGAATGTGCGCATTTACGGCGCTGAAATTCTCTTGGGGCTGGCTGGGCAACTGCTCGTTCACGGCTACACCTATTCGGTTTCAGCCAACGCCGACTAACCAGCCGGCAAGGCACACTTGCACAGCTTACACCTTCGGCAAGGCACATTTCGCCGTGAGGCAGCATGTTTCGACAAGTAAAAGCCGTGCGGAAGTCTCAGCGCGGGAGCACCATTTGCCGAACCAGCAGGCTTGACCCGGTGTCTCACCTTCGACGACCCCAACTGGTCGAGGCTTGCGCGCGCTTTGTTGCATCGTTCAATTCGGCGCGACCTGGTTCTGAGACCGCAACGGACGGGATATCCTCATGCGCGCCATAATTCGGTCGAACCGAAAGGGGCTGATCGAACTTCACGCAACAATGCGTGGTTCCTCCTTAGCCTTGGGCCGTCGCCCGACGGCCTCATTTTTTCGCGAGCCCCTCTGAATCCGCGCTCCGAAGCGTGTTACTACTTC
>CAVQUQ010000018.1:0-69712 GCA_963716835.1 uncultured Alphaproteobacteria bacterium
GGCACGACGTCGAGCTTCTCGCGCAGGATGTAGCGCCAGACGTCACGCTCGGTCCAGTTCGAGAGCGGGAAGACGCGCACCGTCTCGCCGGCGCCGAGGCGGCCGTTCAAGAGGCGCCACATCTCGGGGCGCTGGCGGCGCGGATCCCAGCGATGACCCTCGGCGCCCAGCGGAACGAAAAGACGCGCTCCTTGGCGCGGCTCGCCTCCTCGTCGCGGCGCGCGCCGCCGAAGGCCGCGTCGAAGCCGTGCTTGTCGAGCGCCTGCTTCAAGGGCACGGTCTTCATGACGTCGGTGTAGACGGAGGGCGCGTAGTCGATCGGGTTGATGCCCTTGGCGAGACCGTCCTCGTTGGTGTGGACGATCAGCTCGAGGCCGAAATCGGCAACCGTCTTGTCGCGGAAGGCGATCATATCGCGGAACTTCCACGTCGTGTCGATGTGGAGAAGCGGAAACGGGAGCGGCGCCGGCCAGAAAGCCTTCCTCGCCAAGTGCAGGAGAACGGTTGCAAGTCCTTGCCGATGGAGTACATCAGCACGGGGCGGCGGAATTGGGCCGCAGCCTCGCGGAAAATATGGATGCTCGGCTTCGAGGAGGTCGAGATGCGAGATGTTGGCCGTCATGCGCTCATCGCCTCGGAGCTGCGGTGGCCGCGGCTTCGAAGGCCGCTGCCGGTTTCAGTTGTCCGGCCCGTTGTGCAGGCCGCATTCCTGTCCGTTCTCCTTCGCTTCCCACCACCAGCGTCCCGCGCGGATGTCCTCGCCGGGACGGATGGCACGCGTGCACGGCTGGCAGCCGATGGAAGGGAAGCCTTTGGCGTGGAGCGGATTGATCGGGATCGCGTGATCGGCCACGAAGCGCTCGAGTTTTTCGAGCGTCCAGTCGGCGATCGGATTGACCTTGATCAGGCTGTGCTCTGCGTCCCACTCGGCGAACGGAACGTGCGCGCGCCCGGCGGACTGCTCGCGCCTCAACCCGGTGATCCAGCCCTTGGCACCCTTAAGGGCGCGGTTCAGCGGGCGCACCTTGCGGATGTCGCAGCAGGCCTTGCGGTTCTCGACTGAGTTGCGAAAGCCGAAGATGCCGTCGCGCGCCACCAGCGCCTCAACCTGCTTGGCGTCGGGAAACATGACGCGGATCTTCACTCCGTAGACGTTCTCGCTGTCCTCGAGCGTCTGCAGCGTCTCGGGGAAGTGGCGGCCGGTGTCGAGCGTGAAGACATCGAATTGCGGAGTGGTCTTGGCAATTTCGTGGAGCACGGCCTGGTCCTCGATGCCGAGGCTGGTCGAGAAGGTGACGCGCCCGGGGAATGGCGCTGGCGATCGCGGCGAGGCGGTCCTCGAGATTGTCGAGCTTGGCGAGGCGTTGGTCGAGCGCGCGGGCACGGCGGATGCCGTCCTTATCATTGGGCTCGGCCGCCTTCTTGGGGGTCGCAGGGGGTGCGCCCGGCCCGCGCCGCTCATTGCCGCGGCGCGGCCGGATGTCGACTTTGGGCATCAGGGGGTCCTCCGTATGCCGGGAACGTAGTGAAAAACTGTTCCCGAATAAAGAGCATCCAATAAATAAGAATAGGATAGCGTTCCTCCAGCCCGGCTATTGAGGAAAAATTGTACCAATTACGGGCTGCGGAGAACGATTTATTGCACTCGGGCTTCGCGCCGCACACGCGGTGCCTCCGCGGGCGGAAAAATGGGCTCCGCTATCGTGGATTTACATCTCCTTTACCATGCGCCGGCGTTGGGCATGGAGGCCCACGGCTCGTCTTTCGGCAACGCCGCGCCTTTCTGCAAGTAGCTCGATCGAGATGGCATCCGGCGAGCGGATAAAGGCCATGCGCCCGTCGCGCGGCGGCCGGTTGATGGTCACGCCGCCGGCCATCAGGCGGGCGCAGGCGGCGTAGATGTCGTCGACCTCGAACGCGAGATGGCCGAAGTTGCGCGCGCGAGCCGTAGGTCTCGGGGTCCCAGTTGTACGTGAGCTCGAGAAGAGGTGCGCGCTCGGTATCGGCGCGAGACTTGTCGGCTGGAGCCGCAAGAAAGATCAGCGTGAAACGGCCCGCGGTATTGTCGATGCGGCGGACCTCCTCGAGGCCCAGGAGCCCGCAGTAGAATGCGAGACTGGCCTCGACGTTGCTGATCCGCACCATCGTATGCAAATAGCGCATCGGCTCTCCTTGTGGTCGAAGTCTGATCATTACGCGCGTGGCGCTCAAGGCGGCATGCAAAAAGAACCGCTGGGCCGTGGAGATGGCTGTTTTTGCTCAAACGGAACATTACGAGGTGGTTGCAGCGCGTCGAGCGCTACACGCGCACCTCGAGGCGGTGCGGCTGGGGATAAGCGGTGGATGATCCGAGCACGTCTCATTCGATCGCCACAATGCTTCATCAGTCTGCGGAGCGAGACAATACGGGCAAATCAGAGCGGAAGAAATCGAGCCGTGCGTGCGCAGTAATCGCATGAAAGCGCCGAGGTCGATCAGTGTTCAACAGGATTAAGAAAACTATTTTGGGGAAGAATCAATTACTAAAAAACGGTTAATCGTATCAAGCCGTTATGTCGCATTGTTCTCATGTGGACATGAAGGCAATGAGCCGTTGCAGGGCATCGGACGGGCGCGAGGGGGGCTAGCGGGACGCAACTCAAGTGTTATTCTCCGGCGCGTCGCGGGAGCAGTCCGGCCAATGTAGAGGGCAGAGGCTGGATCGAGGGTTTCCGAGACGCAAGATGTTCAACGTGGACCAGTAAGGCGGGGTACGAAAATGGGGGATTCCAAGCTACCTCCGGAGTTTCCGGGCGGCGGGGTGTTGAGTAGACAACGACGTTGAACGTCTCGACGAGGCCGGGCTGGAGGTCTTCGAGATTGCGGGCGTCATCAAGTGGTTCGACGTCGCCAAAGGCTACGGGTTCATCGTTCCGGACAACGGTTTGGCGGACGTCCTGCTGCACGTGACTTGCCTCAGGGCCGGCGGCTACCAGACCGCCTATGAGGGCGCCCGGGTACATTGCCAGGTGCTGCGCCGTCCGAAGGGCATGCAGGCCTTCCGCATTCTCTCCATGGACGAGAGCACGGCAATCCACCCCTCGCTCCTGCCGCAGCGGACGCACGTCCACGTGCAGCCCGAGAGCGACTGGGAACGGGCGATCGTCAAGTGGTTCAACCGCGTCCGCGGTTTTGGCTTCTTGACGAAGGGCGAGGGCACGCCCGATATCTTCGTGCACATGGAGACGCTCCGCCGCTTCGGCTTCACCGAGCTGAGGCCCGGGCAGATGGTCCAGGTGCGCTGGGGTATGGGCTCCAAGGGTTGCATGGCGGCGGAGCTGCGACCCGACGGTGCGGCAGCGGGGATCACGTCGCCGCATTGAGCGATGGGACGATGCGCAGAGCCAGGAATATCGAGCGGGGCTGCCAGATCGGCGGCCCTTCTTCTTTTGATCGGCGTGCCGGCTGGCGGTCGTCGGATATACGCAATGGCATGAGCCGTCGCACGGCGCCGGTCGAGGCTGCCAGCACGGGATCACCTGGAGCTCATCACGGCGGCGGGGCCGAAATCGATCGACATCGAGGTCGCGGCGACGCCCGAGCAGCAGGCGCTCGGCCTCATGTTCCGGACGAGCCTCGCCGACACCAAGGGCATGCTGTTTCCCTACGGCGAGGCGCGCGAGCTCACGATGTGGATGAAGAACACCTACATTCCGCTCGATATGGTCTTCATCCGCGCCGACGGCACGGTGCATCGCATCGAGGCGAAGACGGAGCCGCTTTCGGAGCGGATCATCTCGTCGGACGGGCCGGTGACGGCGGTGCTCGAGCTTGCGGGCGGGGCGGCCGAGCGGCTCGGCCTGAAGCCCGGCGACCAGGTCCGCCATCCGCACTATTTCCAAGCGCCGGCGCGCTGAGGCGATCGGGGCTGCTGCGAAGGTCGCGATGCCGGTTTTCCGCCATGAGTGACGTGTGTGAAAGCGGCCGCGTGCGCGTCCTCGAGCTCGATCCGGGACGCATGGTGCGCGTGGCCGAGCATGGCGCGCGCGACGGTTTTCCGGTCGCCGCCTTACCTTCGCCCCTGCGGGGCAGCGTGGAGATCTTGACTACGGGAGCGAAAGGCCCGAATACCGGGCGGCCGCATGTCGGGGCATAGCTCAGCCTGGTAGAGCACCTGCTTTGGGAGCAGGGGGTCGCGAGTTCAAATCCCGCTGCCCCGACCAATCATTTCACGCCCTCAGACGATTTTGGCTTTTGCGGTGTGTCATTGGCAACTCGCGCCGGACGCCCCACCTATAGCACCACCACGAACGTCCTCGAGCAGGAGCTTCATGTGCGGCCATGCATGGAGGGATCTGCTCTGTTGGACGGAGCTACGGCGCGGGGTCGTAACCCATTGCTTTGCGCAGAACCTCGAAAATGACGGCGGTCGACCATCCGAACAAAAGCACGCCGTTCATGGCGGTCATCGGCCCCAGCAACTGCCAACGCTCCACCGGAAGCACGTCGCCGTAGCCAAGAGTCGTGTAGTTCACGAAGGCGAAGTACAAATGCGGCGCCCCGGCGGGGACCGCATCGACCAGACCGTAAGCGAGCGACCAAACGATCACCTCGCACGTGTGTGCGGCCATCAATACTGAGACCGTCGCAACCATCACGGCCATCAACCGCAGGTTCGGCCGCAGTGCAGCACTGGCGGCCGTCATTTGCGACGTCCGCACCACGATCGTCATGACCAGAGCATGGATTATGATGTTGCAGACGCTGACGGCACCGCCCATCAGGAATTGGCGCACCATGCCTGTTCTCCCGCGCTCGAGGCTCTGCACATCAAATCGAATTCGACATCTTCGCCACTGGCACGCGACAACGCCAGCCGGAAACGTGCAAGACCTGCTCGCCGGGCCCGTGCCGGCACGGCACCTCGGTATCTGAGTGCGGAGCTCTGCTCTTGCGAGGCGGCGCTGCAGTAGGCCGACTGCCAAAAACTCCAGAACAGTATACACGTTCAATTAGCGATTGATCGAAATCAACGCGTGCTCGTCTTATAGCGCGCGAAACTTTTCATTTAGCGAGAAGAAACATGTAACGAGAATAAACATGGGAGGAGATCCGATGCTCAAATTCATCGCCGTTCTCTTTGCCTTGGCGATCGTGTCGCCGACACAGGCCATGCCAGTCACACCTATCGATAGTTCAGCCAGCATGGTCACGATGATCCGCGAAGCATGCGGTGCGGGCTTTCACCGCGTCAATGGCGTCTGCGTACGTAACGTCAAGGCGTGCCCGGTTGGGTATCACCTCGACGCAGGCCGATGCGTCAGGACCTAGAATAGCTCGGGTGAGATCCCGACTTGGGGCTGATTGGCAAGGTCATTCGAGCGACTTGAAGTCGTCGAGTGCAGTAGCCAATGCTTGGAAGTGAAACGTGAGCCCGGGAACCGGTGCGCAGCTTGTCGTCGGGACGGGGTATTGCGATCCGGCTGCGATTGGCCTGGGCGAGCCAACTCGGCCCTTGGAATGGCGGGGGGAGAGCCTGCGGCGCCCGACGGCCGCGAAAAACCTCTCGTACCCCTCGGGAAACGGGGGATACGGGCCCTAAGCCTTTCTCTTGCCACGACTCTCGCGTTACGAATTGCCACGGAATTACCGTGCCATCGCGAGCAGCGGATGGTGCGCCGTCGCGCATCGCCGATGAAGCGCAGGTGGATGAAACACAGAATGCGTGGTCAGGGCATCGAGTGTCGCAAAAGGCGCCTATGGACGGACTGAGGAGGTCGGCACTCGCAGTGGTGGCGGGACTCCTGCTCTCGCCCCTCTGTCAAGCCGTTGCGCAAGAGGCGGTTCAGGCACCCGCTCCGCAGCCGGTAAAACGCGTGCCCGCCTCGCCAGGGCCGGCAGTCCAGCCGGCAAATCCCGACACCGGACCGCCCGACATCGGAACGGCGGAGCCCAGTGCCCCACCCGAGGCACCAGCCGCCGCGGCAGCAACGGCCGCAGACCAGATCGCCGACATCTTCAGCAAGATCGGCGATCAGATCTACGAGGAATGCATTTTCGAGCTTTCGCCGGAGCAGGTCGACGTTCAGTTTGCCCTCATGATGTCCTACCTAAAGGCGGGGGCCACCAGCAAGGCCGCGAGCCAACTCGCGGCGACGCAAATTCAGCCGCCTCCGTTGTCGGAAAAATGCGAGCAGATCAGACGTTCGCCGAATGCCGCGACCTCAAGCTGGGAGGTCACCACGCTCCCGATCCCGAAGCAGCCGGCGGTCGAGGCCGCGCCCAAGGCGCCGCCCGCGCAGACGGTGCCGGCGCCGGCCGTCGCTCTCGCAGGCAAGAAGGGTCTGCCGCAGTGGGACTGTGCGCCGGGGGTCGACTACGTCACCATTCATCTCAACGGCTATGAGAGAAAGCTCACGGGGGGCGAGATCTGCAACCCGTACGAGGACGTGGTGCGCGAAGTGCCCGCATCCGCGGGAAGCTTCCGTCTCGGCTACACGATTTCAACCGGGCGCCTCTTCGTCATTGCCGACGACCCAAAAGCGAGCGGCCAGACGATCGCCTGGGGGCTCTCGGGCAGAGACGTTTGCCGGAACAACCCGGATCCCGATTGCTTTGCTGCCAGGGCCATCGGTCCCTTGCCTCCGGGGGAATACTCCTTCGCGGGGGACCCGGGGCAGCGGGTGAGCTTTGGACCCAGAACCAAACGGCACGTTGCCGGCATCTATTTGCGGAAGCTTTGGAACAAGGACCGGTTCAGCGCTCAGCAGACGGCGGCCATCCTGGCGCGGGGAAATATCGCCATTCATATGCGCTTGAAGGGCGAGATGTCGGAAGCCTGCATCGGTTTGGAGCCGAAAGGCTGGGCCTATGTCGCGTCGCTGATCAAGGAGGGGCGTGCGACGGCCATCAACGTCTACATCGATGAGCCCTATCCGCAGGTCGCCGAAGCCCCTCCTGTGGTCGTCGCCTCCTCCTTCTCACTCTCCTCTCTGTTCAAGTAGCCGCGCGTGCGACAAGCGTCGATGCCCGGTGCCGCGAGCGGTATCCGGTCAGATCCGGTGATGGTGCTTGCCCAACTTCAATTTGGCGGCGGGTGAAGAAGGAACGGATTTCGGCGGCTGTGCGAGCTCGTATTCGATGTCGAGCGGTTTGCAGCCCACCCCGGCAAGCATGTCGTTCAGGTCTTTGATCGTGCGCCGTTCGTCGCGCATCTTGTCGGAGGCGTCGTCTCCCTGGCCCGATCGGATCTTCGAGCCCCATTCTGTTGTCAACTGCTTCAAATTCTCGATCCGAGTTTTGATACCGTTGGTCAGTGACACGCACATGTCGCGCGGAGACTTCTCCAACGGCTGCGACATCGGCTGTCCACCCGAGTTTCGAAGATCCGGATTCCGCAGACGCAATCGGCGTGACGGCAATCATGAGCAGGAGCGCGAAGGCGACGCCACTGCATAGTGCGGGACGGCTGCCAACTTCATGGCGTGCGAACCGTGCCGGTCGAACCCTTGCGCGGCCGATGGAATGAAATGCCGTACACATGGGGAATGCGGGTTGAGAAATCGGCGACACGCAATTTCGGAGCATTGGAAGATCTCAACGCGAATTGCGGCCATCGGCCGGCGGCCACCCCGAGACTGGATATTATCAGCAAACATCGGAAGAGCAGAACTTACTAATCCGTATGTGGAGATCGCTCGCTTTGGGATGGAGCAGCGCTGCGACCGAGGCGCCAGGCGTGCATGCGCAAAAACGACAATCTCTCCGGCACTACTGCTCGTTGGCGAACGAGGATGCCGGAGAGATTGGATGTGAAACTCCGGGGCGATACGTCGCCCCGGCAGGTTAGGTTGATCCAGAAATGGACGTGATCTACTTCGGCATGCAGGGCGTTGCGACGGCGATGCACTGATAGCCGCCGCCGACCTTGTGGCAGTCCTGGTCGCCGCCGGAGGCGTTCTCCCACTTGGCCCAATCGGCGCCGAACTTCTTGGAGGTGTCGATGCTCCAGCCCGACTTCGCCTCGTCGATGGCCTTGGCTTCCGTATCCTTCTTCGAGCCGTAGGAGCTCAGTGCCTCTTCCTTGCAGTTCGCCTTCTTCGTAACTTCGCCGACCACCTGGCTCAGGGTGTCCTGGCAGGGCTTTGCCGTGCGCGTGCAGAGCCAGCCGGACTGCTTGTCAGACTTGATCTCCTTGCAGTCAACTTTGGCTTCCTCGGCATAGCGCCACGAGTTCCACTCGCCGCCGAACTTCTCCTTGACCGCGGCGCGCCAGGCAAAGAGCGAGCTCGGATAGGCCTCCAAATCGCGCAAGCTCTTGACCGATCCCTCGGCAGTCACGGATTCCTTCTTGCACTCGCGCGCGGAAGCGGTGGTCACCGCAACGGATGCGCTGAGCGCAGTCATGCATGCCAATGTCAGAGCGCGCTTGATGTTCATCGATCACTCCCCATTCCGATTTTTCACAAAGGACAGCGTGTTATAGAGGCACGCGCTATGACGCTCAATCATGGAACTGATCGTGACATCAAATGTGCATGCGCCGCATCTCAGAGACGTGGATGAGTTATCCACTCTCGCGTGCACGCTTCCTGGAAATCGGCGGCGAATGTATGGCCGCGGAGCGGGCGTCGTTGTCGCAAATCTGTTGGCGGGGCGCGTGAGATCGGGCGAAAAGTCCGCCCCCAGATAGACTTAGCTTAGGGCGAAACTCGCCTCAGAGGGAGACGAGATCGTGGACGGAGAAGTGGGGGTTGTCGTCGTCGTCGGTCCAGACGCGCGCCGGCTGCCAGCCCGCGGAACGGGCAAGCTCCTGAAACTGCTCGATGGAATACTTGTAGGAATTCTCGGTGTGAATGCTCTCACCGGCGCGGAACTTGAAGCGGCGGCCGCGGAGGCTGACCTCCTGGGTGCAGGCGCTGACGAGATGCATCTCGATACGGCCTTGGCGCGGATCGTAGATCGCCTCGTGGCGGAATGAAGCAAGGTCGAAGGCCGGCTCGATCTCGCGGTTGATGCGGGCGAGAAGATTGAGGTTGAAGGCCGCCGTCACGCCCGCGGCGTCGTTGTAGGCGAGGACGAGCTTCCTCGCGTCCTTCTTCAGATCGACGCCGATGATGAGGCGCCCTCCCGGCGACAAGACGGACTTGAAGACGGCGAGCAGGTGGGCGGCGTCAGCAGGGGCAAGATTGCCGATGGTCGAGCCCGGGAAGAAGCCCGTTTTCGGGCGGCGCGCAAGATCAGGCGGCAAGGCGATTGGTCGTGAAAAATCGCCGACGATCGGGCGCACGTCGAGCGCCGGAAAGCGCCGCGCAAGCCGGCTCGCGGCCTCCTCGAGCGCGGTCTCCGAGACGTCGATCGGTACATAGGCGACGCCCGGCGCGAGACGATCGAGCATGAGCTCCGTCTTGCGGCTCGAGCCCGAGCCGAACTCGATCAGCACGCCGTTTTCAGGGATGGCCTCGACCATCTCGGCCGCATGCGCGTCGAGGATCGCGGTCTCCTTGCGTGTCGGATAGTACTCGGGCAGGCGGGTGATCTCCTCGAAGAGCTCGCTGCCGCGTGCGTCGTAGAAGAAGCGGCAGGGCAGGCTCTTCTTGGCTTTCGACAGCCCCTCGATGACGGCGGAGGTGAATTCGTGCTCGGGAAGCGATGGAATTTCCTGAGCGTGTGTCCCGGGCAAATTTTCCCAGTTGCGTGCCTCCGGCACGACTTCCCGGCTGCGTGCCTCCGGCACGACCGACAGGACTGCGGCGGCGTTTGCGGGGGACATCAGGCGATCTCCGAGGCGAGGCGCAGGCCGACGAACTGCCAGCGCTGGTGGGGGTAGAAGAAGTTGCGGTAGGTCGCGCGCGAGTGGCCGCCGGGCGTGACGCAGGAGGCGCCGCGCAGGACCTGCTGGCTGACCATGAACTTGCCGTTGTATTCGCCGAGCGCTCCCTGCGGCGGGCGGTAGCCGGGGTAGGGAAGGTAGGCGCTCTGGGTCCATTGCCAGACGTCGCCGAACATCTGGCGCGGCTTGCCGCTCGCGGGTGTGTCGGGGGCGAGGGGGCGGAGGGCGCGGGTGGCGAGCGTGTTCCCCGTCACGGGCAGACCTTCAGCCGCGACTTCCCATTCGAACTCGGTTGGAAGACGCTTTCCGGTCCAACGCGCATAGGCGTCGGCCTCGTAGTAGCTGACATGTGATACCGGCGCGGCCGCATCGATCGGCGCCAAGCCTTCGAGCGACATCGCGCGCCATTCGCCGTCACACTCCTCCCAGTAGAGCGGGGCTTGCCAGCCCTCGCGATTGACGGCGGTCCAGCCGTCGGCGAGCCAGAGCGAGGCGGTGCCGTAGCCGCCGTCGGCCATGAACTCGAGCCATTCGGCGTTGGTGACGAGACGGTCGGCAAGCCGGAACGGGTGAATGAGAGCGTCGTGACGCGGCGCCTCGTTGTCCCAGGCAAAGCCCTGGCCGTCGTGACCGATCTTGGCAATGCCGCCCGGGAAGTCGATCCAGCGGACGGCTTCTGGCCCCGGGCGATGGGCGCGCGGGCGCGGGGCGCGGTAGGCAGGGCGGAGCGGGTTCGATGCAAAGAGCGCCAGGATGTCGGTAAGCAACAGCTCCTGGTGCTGCTGCTCGTGGTTGATGCCGACCTCGATCAGGCGGGCGAGCTCGGAGCCCTCCGGCACGCCGCCGGCGCACAGCCTCTCCAACGCGGCGTCGACGTGCGCCCGGTAGGCGAGAACGCGCTCGGCCGATGGGCGGGTGAGGAGACCGCGCTTGGGGCGCGGCTGACGCTTACCCTGGCTCTCGTAATAGGAGTTGAAGCAGTAGTTGAACGTCTCGTCGAAGAGCGTGTAGCCGGCGAGATGCTTCGTGAGCACGAAGGTCTCGAAAAACCATGTCACGTGGGCGAGATGCCATTTGGTCGGGCTTGCGTCCTCCATCGCCTGGACAACCATGTCCTCGGGCGTGAGCGGGCTAGCGAGCTCGAGCGAGAGGCGCCGCGTCTCCATGAGACGGTCGCCAAGTGGCCCAGGAGCGGGCGTTTTTGCCGGAACGGTGCGCGTCGTTGCTGGTTGGGCCATTGACGTCCCCTTGTCGCTGATCGTCCCAATGTCGATACGTCGGTCGTGGCTGGCTGGATGGTGTGCAAGGAAGATACCCAAACGCCGGGCCCGCCCAACGCACCCTTTGGCTCTCGATTTGATGCCCCAAAGCTATGGGGTTTTCGGCCAAACTTCACTGAGCCGTTCGCCTGATCTCAGTGACGCGCCGCGATGCCGTGGAGAACCAAAATGCCTGCTCAGTTCGACGCCGCCATCATCGGAACGGGGCAGGCCGGACCATCGCTCGCCAACCGGCTGACGCAAGCGGGCATGAAGGTCGTCGTCATCGAGCGCGGGCGGTTCGGTGGAACGTGCGTCAATACGGGGTGCATGCCGACGAAAACTCTCGTGGCAAGCGCCTATGCGGCGCATCTCGTCGCCAGGGCGGCGGAGTACGGCGTCACGATAGAGGGCCGCGTCGGCATCGATATGAAGACGGTCAGGGCGCGCAAGGATGCCGTTTCCGGTACGGCGACAAAAAACATCGAGGCCTGGCTCAGATCGATGCCAGGCTGCACGGTGCTCAAGGGTCACGCCCGTTTGACTTCTGCGCATGACATCCAAGTGGGGACGGAGAGCGTTTCCGCCAAGAAGATATTCATCAACGTCGGGGGACGCGCCCTTGTTCCGCAGATCCCCGGAATCGAGGGCACGGGCTATCTGACCAACGAGACGGTCATGGATCTCGAGACGGTTCCCGCGCACCTGATCGTGCTCGGCGGGAGCTATATCGGGCTCGAGTTCGCTCAGATCTACCGCCGCTTCGGCAGTCAAGTAACCGTCATCGAGGCGGCGCCAAAGCTCGTGCCGCGCGAGGACGACGACGTCTCGGCGGCCATTAAGGATATTCTCGAAAGCGAGGGGATCGATATTCGCACGGGCACGAAATGCT
This sequence comes from uncultured Alphaproteobacteria bacterium, assembly GCA_963716835.1. Taxonomy (GTDB): domain Bacteria; phylum Pseudomonadota; class Alphaproteobacteria; order Rhizobiales; family Hyphomicrobiaceae; genus Hyphomicrobium_C. The sequence continues at coordinate 11,963 of CAVQUQ010000018.1, forward strand.
CGGGCCTGAGCAAAGAGGGTGCGACAATTAATGCGAGCCTCGAGACGCCCAAAGGCAGGGACGAAGTTACGGGCTCGCATCTGTTGCTTGCTATCGGCCGGGTGCCCAATACGGACGATCTAGGTCTCGAGGCTGCCGGGGTAGAGGTCGACGAACGCGGCTACATCAAGACCGACGACACGCTCGCCACCAATGTTGCGTCCATCTGGGCGCTGGGAGACTGCAACGGCCGCGGCGCCTTTACCCATACGTCGTACAATGACTACGAGATTGTCGCCGGAAACCTCCTCGATGGTGAAACGCGCCGGGCTTCGGACCGTATTGTCACCTATGGGCTATTCATCGACCCTCCGCTGGGGCGGGCCGGGATGACGGAGCGGGAGGCGCGCGCGGCGAGCCGCAACCTGCTCATCGGAACGCGGCCGATGACGCGCGTCGGACGGGCGGTCGAAAAAGGCGAGACGAAAGGGTTTATGAAGGTGCTGGTCGACGGCGACAGCAAGAAGATCCTCGGCGCCTCGATTCTCGGGACGGGCGGCGACGAGGCCGTGCAATGCATTCTGACGACCATGTATGCCGGGGCGCCGTATACAACATTGCGGCACTCGGTGCTCATTCACCCGACCGTGTCCGAGCTCATCCCGACCGTGCTGGGTGAGCTCAAGCCTGCAGCCGATGCCACGTGATGCCATGATGGGACATGACCAGGAACGTTCGCGATGAGTGAAGCCCTGAGCTCTGCCGCTTCCGAAAAGCCGCTGGTCGTCTATCGCCACGCGCTTGTGGTGCGCATCACGCACTGGATCAACGTGCTCTGCCTGCTCGTTCTCTTCATGAGCGGGCTGCAGATCTTCAATGCCCACCCGGCGCTCTATTTCGGCAATCGCTCCGATCCCGACACGGCCGTGCTGTCGATCGGACGCGGCCAAAACGAGAGCGGGGCGATGGTCGGCATGACGCAGATCGGCGGCTACACATTCGAGACGACGGGATTCCTGGGTCTGTCCGCGGGGCCCACCGGCGAGCTCGAGTCGCGGGCGTGGCCGTCCTGGCTGACGCTTCCTGGCTATCGCGATCTCGCCACGGGCCGGCGGTGGCATTTCTTCTTCGCCTGGCTGTTCGTTCTCAACGGCCTCGTCTATCTCGCCTACAGCCTCGGCAGCGGGCACACCTGGCGCGACCTCGTGCCGTCAGGCGATCAATTGCGCCACATCGGAAAATCGATCCTGGAGCATGCGCGCTTCCGCTTCCCGAAGGGCGAGGAGGCGAGGCACTACAACGTGCTGCAGAAGCTCGCCTATCTCGGCATCATCTTCGTCGTGCTGCCGGTGACCATCCTTGCGGGCCTCGCCATGTCGCCCGGCCTCAACGCGGCCTTCCCGATCACGCTCGACATGTTCGGCGGACGGCAATCGGCGCGGACCATCCACTTCATCGGCGCGTGGACCATCGTTCTGTTCGTCATGGTGCATGTGTTCATGGTGCTCGTGTCCGGTGTCTGGAACAACATCCGCTCCATGATCACGGGCCGCTATGAGATCGAGCCCGAGGAAATGTCCGATGACAAATAAGCCTCTGCTCGACCGGCGCGGCTTTCTCACGCGGTCCGCAGCTGCGGGGAGCGCCCTCATTCTCGGCGGCTGCGACAGCCTCTCGCAATCGCCGACATTCCGCGAGATTCTCTACAGCGCCGAAAGAGCGACCAAGTCGCTGCAGCGGCTGGTGCTCGGCGAGCGCTCGCTGGCGCGCGAATACGCGATCGCCGATCTGTCGAAGAGCTTCAAGGCCAATGGCTCGACGAACCCGAAAGACGCCGATTATCTTGCGCACGTCGCGAGCAGCTTCGCGGATTGGAGGCTCGATATCGGCGGGCTCGTCGAACGGCCGACGAAGCTTTCTCTCGACGAGCTGCGCCGGCTGCCGTCGCGGACGCAGATCACGCGCCACGATTGCGTCGAGGGCTGGAGCGCGATCGGGCAATGGACCGGCGTTCAGCTGGGGCCGCTTCTGCAGAGCGTGGGGCTCAAGCCGGACGCGCGCTATGCGGTGTTTCATTGTGCCGATACGCTCGGTCTCGGCCAGCGCTACTACGAGAGCGTCGACCTCATCGATGCTTTCCATCCGCAGACGATCCTCGCCTACGAGATGAACGGCGAGACATTGCCGGTCGCGCACGGCGCGCCGCTTCGGCTGCGGGTCGAGCGCCAGCTCGGCTACAAGATGGCGAAGTATGTCATGCGCATCGAGGTCGTCTCGAGCTTTGCGGGCATCCACGGCGGGCGCGGCGGCTTCTGGGAGGACCGCGGCTACGAGTGGTACGCGGGCATCTAGTCTGCCGCGCGGCCGGGTCAGAAGCGCGTCGTCAGCTCGGTGAGCCAGGCTGGTGACGCCTGCACCAGGAACGCTTCGATCTGCTTGTCGGCGCCGGTCAGGATCATCGCGCCGAGCACGATGAGCAATCCGCCGAACAGCATCTTGCCGCCCTTGCCGGCCGCCATCAGACGGTTGCGCCAGCGCATCAATGCTTCGCGCGAGAGCAGGCCGAGGACGACGAGGGGTGTCGCGGCACCGATGCCGAACGCGGTCATGGTGAGCGCAACCTGGCCCAGGTCCTTGCCCTGGGAGGCAAGCAAGGACGCCGCTCCCAACGTCGGGCCGACGCACGGGCTCCATACCGTTCCGAGAAGAAGCCCGAGCAGAAACTGGCCGGTGAGACCTGCCGTCGCGAAGCCACCAAAGCGGCTGTCGGTCCAATTGCTGATCGGCGCCGCGGCGGCGGCAAAGCGCACCTCGATCTGGGGCACGGCCAGCACGAGGCCGATGGTAATCATGATCAGGCCGCCGAGGACGCGAAACACTCCCGTGTCGAGGCCGATGGAGAAGCCGATCGTCGCCACGAACAGGCCGATGGCGACGAACGACAGCGCGACGCCGCCGGCAAGCGCCAGCGGTCCCAGGCGGTGCTCGCCCGCAGCGGCGGCGAGCACGATCGGCACGAGCGGCAACACGCAGGGCGACAGGGTCGAGAGGATGCCGGCGAGAAAGGCGAAGGTGATCATACGCGTGCCGTCGGGTCTGCAGCCGAGGACGAGGATTTGCTCGCCCGCTTCAAGACATTATCGAGCGAGATGCAACCCGGCCCGGCGATGGCGAGCCACCCGAAGAGCGCCATATAGGCCGTCTCCTCGAAGCCGAGCAGCGTCTCGAGTGAGTTCGATCTGATCCCACTTGGCGCTGATGATGGCGACGATCATGACGACGACGAGGGGCGGGGCGGCGATGCGCGTGAAAAGGCCAAGCAGGAGCAATAGCCCGCCGAGGAACTCGACACCCGAGACGAACGGGGTGAGGACGTGGGGAAAGGGAATACCCCAGCCGATGAAGTTCTCGGTGATCTGCGGCAGGTTGTTGAGCTTGCCCCAGCCGGACCACATGAAGACCCAACCGACGGTGATGCGGGCGAAGAGTGGGGCAAGCCAGGCAAAGTGGCGGGCGACGCGCTCGGGCCATTCGATCAGCCAGTCGACGATGAGCTTCATCGGGGTTTCCTCAGGTTCGCGAGCCGGGCTCGCCGTTGCTATTTGCCGGTCGAATCACCGAGCAAGCGCTCGAGCGACGCGGCGTCAGTCAGGCCGACAAGGCGGGCGGTCTCGGTCGCGCCGTTGAAGGCGATGAGCGTGCTCTGCGAGGTCGCCTTGAAGGCCTTCAAGACGTCCTTCTGGCTATCGAAATCGACCTGGTAGAGGGTGATCGACGCGTACTCGGGCTTCTTGGCAAGGCCGTCGAGCACCTGATGCTGGGCCTTGCAGGTCGGGCACCAGGGGGCCGTGACGTGGATGACGACCGGCTTGCCCGCGCTTTGGGCCGCCTTGAAGCCGTCGGCGTCGTAGGGCTTCTGCTCGAGGGCAGAGGCCACGGTGGCGCCGGCGAAAGTGACGAAGATCGCGAGCAGAATCGTGTGGGCGAGGGCGACGGGGCGCATTGAGGGCTCCTCAGGTTGGCTCGTTCATCAGGGCAGCTACGATGGGTACCGCCTCAGGGTTTCAGGGGCCGAGAATTGCCCCAAATGCCGTGGCGGCGACACAACGCAGCTTAGCGCACCCTAGTGACCGAATAGCGATCAATCGGGCGTGCCCGGGCGGCCAGCCCGGGGGTGTTCGTTGACATGATGAAACGTAACCTGACAGTCTAAGCCCTCTCCTTTGAACCTGCAGAGGACAGCAGGGTTGGCATATTTCATCGGCATCCTGATCGGCCTCGCCGTGGCGTGGAGCTTGCCGCGGCCGGCGTGGTTCGACGCGCTGTTCGGCGACGCCTCATCCAAGCCGCCAGCGGCGCCAGAGCCGGCGGTTCACGACGCGCCTGCAGATGCCGTGCCGGCGGTTCCGGCCGAAAGTGAATTGCTCGCGAGCCGCCTCTATAAGCTCGACAGCGTCATATCGCCGATCGCCGGCAACTCGGCGCATCCGCGCGAGCTCTCCGAGCTGCCCGAGTTTCTGGAGGCCGTGCGCCTTCTGCAGGACGCCGATGTTTCGCTCGAGACCGTCATCCAATATGTGCTCGGGGCGAATTGGATCCTTTCATGCGCGGCGCTTGCGGCGCTGCCGGGACGTCCCGACGGGGCACAAGCGCTATCCGAGGTCTCGGTCTACTTCGACAACCTTGCACCGTACGCCATGCACTATGCGCTCAAGTACTATCTGGCACTCGAGCCGCGGCCGCCCGTCGGAGCGCCGCTCGTCGCCGCCAAGGAGTGGTGGCGCGACAACGTGATCATCCCGCCGCTCTTTCGCGACTACCTGACCCAGAGAGAGCGCCTCGGCGACGCGCCGGAGTTCGGGCCCGCGCTGGCGTCGGCGCCGGCCGGCACGCACGCGGTGATCAAGGCGTTTCTCGAGCGCGTCAATCACCCGCTCGGGATCGCGCTGGCCGAGGAGCTCGACGTGCTGCAACGCGCCAATGTGGACCGTGCGTTTCTGACATCGTTCGGACGCTTCTGGTTGAGGTCGCGCGGGATCGAGACGCTGAGCGAGCCTGAGCCGTGGCAGGAGGGACTAAAAACCGCCGAGGCAGGCTTGCGCAAGGCGCCGGTGCGGTCGCTGCTCGCGAGCGGCGACCCGCGAGTCGGCAAGACGTCCTTCTTGCGCCTGCTTGCGAAACGCATGGAGCCGGACGGCTGGACGGTGTTCGAGGCGAGCGGCGCCGACCTCATGGCGGGGCAGCAGTGGTTCGGCCAGCTCGAAGGGCGGATCCAGCGCACCATCGAGGAGCTTGCGGTCTCGAAGAAACTCATCTGGTATATCCCCGACATCCTGCAGATCGCGCTCTCCGGGACGCATCAAGGCCAAGCCGCGAGCGTCCTGGATCAGATACTTCCGGCAATCTCCGCCGGCCGGCTCGTCGTGTGGACGGAAGCTTCCCCGGCGAGCACCTCGCGGCTGCTTCGCCTGCGGCCGGTGCTGCGCGGCATCCTCGACGTGATCCGCCTCGAGCCCATGGATCAGGACGAGACGGAGGCGCTGGCCCGCGACGTCGTCGGCACGTTCTCCAAGACCCTGCAGCTCAAGATCGATCCCGGCTGCGTCGACACCGCGCTCTCGTCGGCGCGGCAGTATTTGAGTGCGTCGAGCTTTCCCGGCGCGGGTCTCGATCTCCTGAAGCTCACCGTGGGACGCGCCGCCAAGGGCGGCAACGGGAGGATCGAGCCGCACGACGTCATACTCACGCTGTCGCAGCTCACGGGACTGCCGTCGTCGATCCTCGACAACAAGGAGCGCGTCGATCTCGCCGCGGTGCGCGCCTACTTCGCGGCGCGCGTCATCGGGCAGGACGAGGCCGTCTCCGCCGTCGTCGAGCGGATCGCGATGCTGAAGGCGGGCCTCAACGATCCGGGAAAGCCGATCGGCGTGTTCCTGTTTGCGGGCCCGACGGGCACAGGCAAGACGGAGCTCGCCAAGACGCTGACCGAGTTTCTGTTCGGCTCGATCGAGCGCATGATCCGCCTCGACATGAGCGAGTTTCAGACCGCCGACTCGACGATGAAGATCCTCGGCAGCGGCGACGCGGCGCATCCCGTGGATTCGCTGATCACGCTCGTGCGCAAGCAGCCGTTCTCGGTCGTTCTGCTCGACGAGTTCGAGAAGGCGCACGCCAATATCTGGGACCTTTTCCTGCAGGTGTTCGACGACGGACGGCTGACCGACCAGCTCGGTCAGGTGGCCGATTTCCGCCACTGCATCATCATCCTCACGACCAACCTCGGGGCGACGAGCCACCGCGGGTCCGGGCTCGGGTTCTCGCCCGTCGCGCACGCCTACACGGGCGAGCAGGTGATGCGCGCGGTGGCGCAGACCTTCCGCCCCGAGTTCCAGAACCGGCTCGACAAGGTCATCGTGTTCCGCGAGCTCAGCCGCGATCTCATGCGCGGCATTCTGAAAAAGGAGCTGGCGCGCATTCTCGAGCGCCGCGGCCTCAAGGACCGCGAATGGGCGGTCGAGTGGGAGGCCTCCGCGCTCGAGTTCCTGCTCGAAAAGGGGTTCTCGCCCGAGATGGGCGCGCGGCCCTTGAAGCGGGCCATCGACCAGTATGTCGTCGCGCCGCTCGCGGCCACGATCGTGGAAAAGAGGTTCCCGGAGGGCGACCAGTTCGTCTTCATCCGCAGCGACGGGCGGGCGATCCAGGCCGAGTTCGTCGATCCCGACGAGGATGCGCCGGGTGACGCCTCGGCGGCTCAGGCGACGCAGGGCAAGCCGTTCGGGCTGCCGGCTATGATCCTCGCGGCGAGCGGAACCGAGAGCGAGTTTGCGGCGATCGATGCCGAGTATGCGAGCATGGAGGCAGCGCTTGCGTCGCATGCGTGGGAGGATTTGAAGGCGAGCCTTTCGGACAAAATTATGGGCTCCGACTTCTGGTCGCGGCCCGACCGGCACGAGACGCTGTCGCGGCTCGCACTCATGGACCGTGTGAAAGCGGCGGCAAGCACCGCGCAATCTCTTCGCGCGCGTCTGGCCAAAGGGACCGAGCGCCAGGGCAAGTCGTCGCGGGAGCTGATCCAGCGGCTCGCGCTGCAACTGCATCTGATCAAAGAGGGCATGCGGGACGTTTTCGACAGTGCGCCGATCGAGGTCGTGCTCATGGTCGAGCCGGCCTTGGAGAGGCTCGGCGACGGCGAGGCGGCGGAGGACTGGTGCGCCCAGCTGCACAACATGTATCGCGGGTGGGCGAGCAACCGGCATATGCAGCTCGCCGAGGTGGCGGGGGAGAGAGGCCAGGCGTTGCCGCTGCTTCTGATCAGCGGCTTCGGAGCGCACCGTTTGCTCGAGCGCGAAGCAGGGCTGCATGTTCTCGAAATCTCGGACGACGACGGAGGTGGCCCCAGTCGCGCGACGGCGAGGGTGCGGCTGGCGGTGGCGCCGCTCGTCGAGCTCTCAGCCGAAAAACAGCGCGTGGCCTTGCAGGACGCGCTGCGCCGGGCCGGCTCATCGAGCGTCGTCGTGCGCCGCTACCGGGGCGATCCGTCGCCGCTTGTTCGCGATATGAACGGCGGCTGGCGCAGCGGACGGCTCGACGCCGTCCTGCGCGGCGACTTCGATCTCATTGCCGCGAGCCAAGTCTAGTATTGCCGCTCGCGGATGGTCATGCGAAGGAGCCTTGGGGTTGAGGCTCAACGGGCTCGCGAGACGTGGCGCAGAATTGGATCAGCACGGCCTGTCCGGAACCCTCCGAGGCGCATGTTGCCGCCGCCGAGCAGCGCCAGGCGCGGCTCACGAAGCCGGCGGGCGCGCTCGGGGCGCTCGAGACGGTCGCCATTCGTCTGGCCGGGCTGCAGGCCACCGACAAGCCCCAGGCAGCGCGCGCGGCTATCGTGCTCTTCGCCGGCGACCACGGCGTGACGGCGCAAGGGGTCTCCGCCTATCCGTCCGCCGTCACCGTCGAGATGCTCAAGAACTTCGCGGCCGGAGGGGCGGCGATCTCGGTGCTGGCCCGCGAGCTCGGCGCGCCGCTGACCGTGGTCGATGCCGGGACGCTTGCCGAGGCGGCGATCCCGGGCGTCATTGTCGACAAGCCGCGGCGCGGCACGCGAGACTTCGCAAGCGAGCCTGCGCTTACCGCCGAAGAGGTCGCTTACGCGCTCGAAGCCGGCAAGCGGGCAGTCGCACGCGTCGACGAGCAGGGCGCGGACATTATTCTCTTCGGGGACATGGGGATCGGCAACACGACCTCGGCGGCGGCTGTCGCTGCGGCGCTGCTTGGGCGCGCGCCGGGAGAGATGGTCGGCGCCGGGACGGGCCTCGATGAGGAGGGGGTCGCGCGCAAGGCGCATGTCATCGCGGGTGCTTTCGCGCGCCATGGACTGCCGCGCCGCGACGCATCGCCGATCGAGGTGCTGGCCGACGTCGGCGGGCTCGAGATTGCGGCGCTCGCGGGGGCGACGATTGCCGCGGCGCAGGCGCGAATTCCCGTGCTCGTCGACGGGTTCATCGTCACGTCGGCGGTGCTGGCCGCCGTGCGGCTCAATCCGTCGTGCTGGCCGTGGCTCCTCTTCTCGCACCGCTCGGCGGAGAAGGGACACAGGATCGTGCTCGACGCGCTCGCGGCCGAGCCCATCCTCGATCTCGGCATGCGGCTCGGCGAGGGATCGGGCGCGGCGATCGCCTTGTCCGTCGTGCGTCTCGCCTGCAGCCTGCACAACGGCATGGCCACATTCGAGGAAGCCGCCGTCTCGGGACCCGCGTAATGCCGGTGATCGATCTTCTGCGCCATGGCGTGACCGAGCGGCCCGGCGATCTCGCGGGGCGGACCGACGTCGCGCTTTCGGAGGAAGGCTGGCGCCAGTTCGAGCGCCAGACGGCCGGAAGAACATGGGCCGCGGTGGTCACCTCGCCGTTGCGCCGGGCGCGGGATGCCGCCGAGCGTCTCGCAAGCGCGCGCGGAATTCGTGTCGACATCGATCCCGACTGGCAGGAGATCGACCTCGGCGACTGGGACGGCAGGCCGCTCGCCGAGCTCAGAGCGGACGCGGCCACAGCGGCGCTCTTGGCAAAGTTTTATCGCGATCCGACGACGGCGGAGCCGCCGAACGGCGAGAGCTTCGGCTCTCTCTCGGCGCGTGTCGCGCGGGCGCTGGGGCGATTGGCGGATCTGGAGAGCGATGCTCTCGTCGTGGCGCACGCCGGGTCCATCCGCACCGCGCTGTCGCTGGCGACGAGCATTCCGCTCGGCGCGCTGTGGGGTATCAGGATCAAACCGGCAACTCGGGTTAGATTGCACGTTGCCCGCGATCCCCGGCACGGACTCTGGGGTGAGATCATCGAGGTGGCCCAGCCATGAGCCTGCGCGGCCTCATCGTTGCTATCCAATTCCTGACGCGACTGCCGACCCCGCGTCTTGCCACATCCGAGCCCGGCGAGCTGGCACGCGCCAGCGACTGGTTTCCCGTGGCCGGCGCCCTGATCGGTGCGGTGGTTGCGGTCGCTGCGTGGGCGGGGGCGCATTTCAGTCCCTGGATCGGCGCGCTGTTCGGGCTCGTGGCATGGGTTCTGGTCACGGGGGCCTTGCATCTCGATGGGCTCGGCGACGTCGCCGACGGGCTCGGCGGCGCACATCGCGTGCCCGGCCGCTTCCTGCAAATCGTGCACGATCCGCACATCGGCGGCTTCGGCGTGACGGCAATCGGGCTGCAGCTCCTGAGCAAGCTCGTGCTTCTGGCAGCGGTCGCCGCCGCTTCGCTGCTTCCGGCACTGGTGCTCGTTGCTGCCTGGGCGCGCTGGGGGACGCTCGTGCTCGGCAAGATCGTGCCGCCGCTCGGCGAGGGGCTCGGCCGGCGCTTTGCCGAGGGCATCGACTGGCGCGTGGTGGGGCTTCACGGCGCGGTGCTGGTCGCGGCCAGCGTGATGATGGCACCGGCGCTGCTCGGCGCGCTTATCATCGTGCCGGCGCTTGCCGTCTACTGGCTCAGCCGCGTCGGCGGCATCACCGGCGATTGCCACGGGGCCAGCATCGAGGTGACGGAGACGCTGCTGCTCGTGCTCCTCGTCACGCTCATGCGGTAGGCCATGTTCGCTCCTCTCGCATTTCTGGCGCTCGCGATCGAGGCGCTTGCCGGCTATCCGCAGCCACTCTTCGCGGCGATCGGCCATCCGGTGACCTGGATCGGCGCGGTGATCTCCTGGTGCGAGGAGGCGTGGAACCATCCGCGGCTGTCGTTTGCGCGGCGGCGCGCCAATGGCGTGTTGACGCTCGCTCCTCGTGCTGGCGCTCACGATTGCGGTCACGGCAAGTCTCGAGTTTGCCGCCGGACAATATTTGCCATGGGCCGCGGGCACGCTGCTGCTTGCGCTTCTCGCCAGCACGCTCATCGCACAGCGGAGCCTCGACGAGCATGTGTGCGCCGTGGCCTCAGGGCTCGAGACGGGCGGGATCGAAGCCGGGCGCGCGGCGGTGGCCGAGATCGTCGGCCGCGATACGCGCGAGATCGACGAGCAGGCCGTGAGCCGCGCCGCCATCGAAAGCCTTGCCGAGAATTTTTCCGACGGCGTCGTGGCGCCGGTGTTCTGGCTCACGCTTGCGGGGCTGCCGGGAGGCGCCGCCTACAAGGCGATCAACACCGCCGACAGCATGATCGGCCATAAAAGCGAAAGATACATGGCGTTCGGGTGGGCGTCGGCGCGGCTCGACGATCTCGTCAATCTTCCGGCGTCGCGGCTCGCGGCGCTCTGGATCGTCGCCGCGGCGGCGCTTCTGCCCGAGTGCTCGGCGCGCGCGGCATGGACGATCGTGCGGCGCGACGCGCGCCATCACCGCTCGCCCAACGCCGGCTGGCCGGAGGCGGCGATGGCGGGCGCGCTCGGCATCAAGCTCGCCGGCCCGCGCGCGTACGGAGGCGTGAAAGTCGACGACCGCTTCGTGGGGGACGGCAAAGAGGAATTGTCTGCGGCCGACATTCGCAGGGCGGTGAAGCTTTACCGCCTGGCGTGCGCGCTGCAGGGAGCCGCAGTCGGTGCGCTCGCGCTCGTCACGCTCCTGGCTTAGACGCGGGCTCTCGTGCGAGGGCGAGGAGCCGGTCGACGGCGACGTGCTGCTCGAGGTGCGCGGCGAGCGCGTCGAGCGTCGCCTCGACGTCCGACTCGTAGTGAAGCGGCGAAGTCTCTGCGCCGAGGCGCGACAGCCAGTCGGAGCGCATGCGATCGCCGGTGAAGAGGCCGTGGACGTAGCAGCCGGCGACGCGGCCGTCGGCGCTGACGGCGCCGTCGCTCTTGCCTTTCGCGAAGCGGAGAAAAGGCCTGGCGCAGCCCGGCCCGGCCGTGCGGCCGACATGCATCTCGTAGCCCTTGAAGGGGATCTCGCCGGTTGCGGTTGTTCCCTCGACCTCGACCAGGGTCTTGTCGTCGGTCATCATGGTCTCGACGTCGAGATGTCCGAGCCCTTCGACCGAGCCCGGCGCGCCCTCGATGCCTTGCGGGTCGGCGATGCGCTTGCCGAGCATCTGGTAGCCGCCGCAGATGCCGAGCACATGACCGCCGCGGCGCACGTGTGCGGCAATATCGATGTCCCAGCCGGTGGCGCGGAGCGCGGCAAGGTCGGCGATGGTGGCTTTGGAGCCGGGTAGGATGACGAGGCGGGCGTCGCCGGGGATGGGCTCGCCCGGCTTCAGGAATACGAGGCTCACGCCGGGCTCGAGACGCAGCGGATCGAAGTCGTCGAAATTGGAGATGCGCGGGTAGGCAAGCACGACAATCAGCGTGTTGCCTTTGCCCGACGTCCGGTCGCGGTGGTCGAGAGCGAGCGCATCCTCGGCAGGCAGGCGTGCGGCGGGCTCGAAATGCGGGACGAGGCCCAGCGGCTGCCAGCCGGTCGCGCGCTCAATCTCCGCCATGCCGCCCGCAAAGAGCGAGGGATCGCCGCGGAACTTGTTGACGATGAAGCCGGCGATGAGCGCTGCGTCCTCCGGCGCGACGACAGCCTTGGTGCCGACGAGGCTCGCTATGACGCCGCCGCGGTCGATGTCGCCGACGAGCACGACGGGGATTAGCGCCGCGCGCGCGAATCCCAGATTGGCGATGTCGCCCTGGCGCAAGTTGATCTCGGAGGCCGAGCCCGCGCCTTCGACAAGCACGAGATCCGATTCCAAGGCGAGACGGCTGAAGCTCTCGAGGACGGCACCGATCAGCTTCGGCTTCATGTCCTGATAGTCGCGGGCTTTCGCGTTGCCGACGACGCGGCCCTGGACGACGACCTGGGCGCCGATCTCGCTCTGCGGCTTCAAGAGCACCGGGTTCATGTGGACGGATGGCGCCACGCACGCGGCGCGGGCCTGCAGTGCCTGGGCGCGGCCGATCTCGCCGCCGTCGGCGGTGACAGCGGCGTTGTTCGACATGTTCTGCGGCTTGAACGGGCGCACGCGAAGGCCGCGGCGGTGAAAGAGACGCGCGAGGCCGGCGACGATCAGCGACTTGCCGACGTCGGACCCGGTGCCGGCGATCATGATGGCGCGCGCGGCCATCAGAACTCGATGCCCGGCTGGGCTTTCACCCCCGCCGCGAAGTGGTGCTTGATCGGTGTCATCTCGGTCACCAGGTCTGCCGCCTCGATCAGCTCCGGCTTGGCGTTGCGCCCGGTGACGACGACGTGCAGGCCCGGGCGGCGCTTGGCGAGCGTGGCGATGACGCCGGCGAGCGGCAGATGATCGTAGCGGAGCGAGATGTTGAGCTCGTCCAGAATCAAAAGGCCGATCGACGGGTCGGCCATGAGCTCGCACGCCTTGGCCCAGGCGCGCTCGGCGGCGGCGATGTCGCGGGTGGCGTCCTGGGTCTCCCAGGTGAAGCCCTCGCCGAGCGTGTGCCAGACGACCTGATCACCGAATTTCGCAATCGCCGTGCGCTCGCCGGTCTCCCACGCGCCCTTGCCGAACTGAACGACGCCGACGCGAAAGCCGCGCCCTAATGCGCGCAGCAGCAGGCCCCAGGCCGCGGTCGACTTGCCCTTGCCCTTGCCGGTGTGAACGATGAGCAGTCCCTTCTCGATCTTTTTCGAGGCGACCTCGGCATCCTGCGCCGCCTTGCGCTTCTCCATCTTGGTCTTGTGGCGTGCGTCGTCTGCGTGTTCGTCGGCCATGACGGGGCGTCTCAGGGTTGCTTCAGGATGAGGGGCAGTCCTGCGGCCATGAATACGACATGATCGGCCAGCGCTGCCACCTCGGCGTTGAGGCGGCCCTGCACGTCGCGGAAATCGCGCCCTAGCCTGCTCTCGGGCACGATGCCGAGCCCCACCTCGTTCGAGACGACGACGAGCGGGCCTTTCGCGGCGGACAGGGTGGAGCAGAGACGATTGCACTCGGCAGGGATGGGTTTGCCCGCGAGCATGATGTTGCTCAGCCACAGCGTCAGACAGTCGACAAGGACGGGGATGCCCGCACTGCTGTGGGTCGCGATCGCCGACGCAAGGTCGATTGGCGACTCGACGGTCGTCCAGCCATCACCGCGCCGGAGGGCGTGATCGGCAATCCGCTCGCGCATTTCAGCGTCAAGCGCCTCGGCAGTCGCAATGTAAAGCCACGGCGGCTGCAGCCTGCGGACAAGGCTTTCGGCGTAGCGGCTCTTGCCTGAACGGGCGCCGCCGAGCACGAGGGTTAAACGGGGAAGCTTGGAATTCATCTCTGGCTGGACGTTCTGGGGAGGCCGGTCGGCAGTGTTTGACAGCTCTTCCCCAACAAGGCTATCTCAATGGCGCGACGGTGCGCCGATTTGGCGCTGAAATGGGAATGCCGGTGAGGGGCGCGAGCCTCAATTCCGGAGCTGCCCCCGCAACTGTAAGCGGCGAGTCCAAGCCTCAAACTGCCACTGGCTCCAAAGGCCGGGAAGGCGAGGCAAGGGCCCCGACCCGCGAGCCAGGAGACCTGCCCTCGCATTGGCAACGGGAACGGCCGCCGGTGGGGCGGCCAAGGAGGCTCACTTGAACACACGAACCGATACCACGGCCGGCGTGCGGGAATCCGCGCGTACGGAAACGCTCATCGCAGCGCTGATCGCGCTCGCGTTCGGAGCAGGGCTGGTCTTTACGACCGGCTTTTCGCACCCGTCGACGATCCACAACGCGGCGCACGATACGCGCCACGCCCTCAGCTTTCCCTGTCACTGAGGCACACCCCATGATCACGCGTGTTCTTGCGACCGGCCTTCTGGCCGGGCTTCTTGCCGGCTTGGCGATTGCGACCCTGCAGAAGTTCACGACGACGCCGATCATTCTCGAGGCCGAGGTCTATGAGAAGGCAGCCGAGAAGTCGGCTCTTGCTCCGTCGCGCCTCGGTGTAGACGAAGCGCGCGTCGTACTGGTCCATGCCGAGCATGAAGACCATGCTGCCGCCGCCGGCGAGGAGGAATGGGAGCCCCAGGATGGCCTGGAGCGTACCGTCTACGCCAGCATTGCGACGATCGCGACGTCGATCGGGTTCGCCCTGCTCCTGATCGGCGGTATGCTGATCTCGGGTGATGCCATATCGGAGCGCAACGCGCTGGCCTGGGCGGCTGCGGGGTTTGTCGTGACGGGCCTTGCCCCGGGAGCCGGGCTCTCGCCCGAGGTTCCGGGCATGGCGGCGGCCGATCTCGTCGGCCGGCAGGCCTGGTGGTTCTTCACGGCCGCGTCGACCGCGTTGTCGATCTTCGTGTTTTTGCGCTTCGAGAACCCATGGCTGCGCGTGGGGGCGGTGCTGCTGCTGCTCGCGCCGCATATCGTCGGGGCGCCGCACCTCGCGGAAGCCGAGAAGAGCCTCGTACCGCCGGATCTGTCGGCCCGCTTTGCTGCCATGTCGCTTGCCGTGCAGGCGGCGCTCTGGGTGGTGACGGGGTTTGCCGTCGGCGTTCTCTGGCCGCGCCTCGCCCGATCCGGCGAAAAGAGCGCGGCGGCATCGTAAGGTCCGGCTCGAGCTCGTGAGCCAGGACAACACGCAATCGGACGCGACGATCTTCGTCTGCGTCTCGTGCCGGCGTCGCTTGGGCGACGCCGGCGAAGCCTATGATGAACCGGGGAGGCAGCTCGTGGCTGCCCTCGAGAAGCACATGGCCGAGACGGGTGTGGCCCGCGTCAGGGTCGAGCCCGTCGAGTGCCTTGCCGTATGCAAGCGCCCCTGCACGCTCGCGATCACCGCCTCGGGGAAATGGACGTATCTTATCGGCGACCTCGATCCCGAGCTCCATGTCGCGGAAATCGCCGCGGCGGCGGTCTCCTATCAAGGCTCGGAGCACGGTATCGTGCCGTGGAAGGAACGGCCGCCGACGTTCCGCCGCGGCGTCATCTCGCGCGTGCCACCACTGGGATTCAAACAACCGCTGCCGGAGACCGCATGACCTCGCTCGCCAAAGTGCCGTGCACGATCGTCACCGGATTTCTCGGCGCGGGGAAGACGACGCTCGTCCGCCACGTGCTGCAGAATGCCAACGGGCGGCGTCTCGCGATCATCGTCAACGAGTTCGGCGACGTCGGCATTGACGGCGAGATCCTGAAGGGTTGCGGCGACGAGGCCTGTCCCGAGGACCGGATCGTCGAGCTCGCCAACGGGTGCATCTGCTGCACGGTCGCGGACGACTTCATACCAGCGCTGTCCACGCTTCTCGATCACGCCAATCCGCCCGATCATATCGTCATCGAGACGTCGGGCCTGGCGCTGCCGAAGCCGCTCGTCCAGGCCTTCAACTGGCCGGAGATCGCCTCGCGGGTGACCGTCGACGGGGTGATCGCGGTGATCGACGGCGCGGCCGTGGCCGGCGGGCGGTTCGCGGACGATCCGGAGGCTGTGGCTCGCCAGCGTGCCGCGGACGCTTCGCTCGATCACGACAATCCTCTCGAGGAGGTCTACGAGGACCAGCTTCTGTGCGCTGACCTCATCGTCATGAACAAGACCGACCTCATGTCAGGGCCAGAGCGCGCGCGCGTGGCGCGCGAGATCAAGGCGGCTGTTCCGCGCGCCGTCAAAGTGGTCGAGGCGGAGGGCGGGCGCCTCGAGCCGGCGATCCTTCTCGGTATCGGCGCCGCCGCCGAATCCGACCTCGCGGCCCGGCCCTCGCATCACGATGCGGAAGGCGAGCACGACCATGACGACTTCGAGAGCTTCATCATCGAGCTGCCGACGCTCAGCTCACCAGAAGCGCTCGTGGGGCGCGTCGCGGCGGCCGCCGCTGAGCACGACATCCTGCGCGTCAAGGGATTTGCGGAGATCGAGGGCAAACCGATGCGCCTCCTGCTGCAAGGCGTCGGGTCGCGCATTCAGAGCCAGTTCGATCGCGCCTGGCGTCCGGGCGAGACGCGGCGCGGTGCGCTGGTCGTGATCGGTGAGAAAGGGCTCGATGCCGAGGGTATCCGGCGCATCATCGTGGACCCGATGTGATGCATCTGCTCGCGACCAAAGCCGTGACGCTCGACGAGGCCGACCAAGCCGTCGACCTCGGTCAGACACCGGCGGAGGTCGTGGTGCTGTCGTTCAGCGACAGCGATCTTTCAGCGGCGGCCGCGGCGTGGCAGCGCAAATCGCATGAGCTGCCGACGCTGAGACTCGCGAGCCTCAAACGGCTGAAGCATCCGCTCTCGATCGATCTCTATATCGACAGCGTCGCACGGAATGCGCGCGCCGTGATCGTCCGCTGCCTCGGTGGGCTCGACTATTGGCGCTACGGCTTCGAGCGCCTTGCCAGCGTGGCGTGCGAGAAGGGCATTCTGCTCGCGGCGCTTCCGGGCGACGACCGGCCCGACGCGCGCCTCACGGCGCTTTCGACGGCGGCCCCTGAGGCGGTCGCGCTGCTCGACAGGTATTTCAGGGAAGGTGGGACGGAGAACGTCGGCAATGCGCTGGGCTACGTCGCGCATCTCCTCGGCCGTGAGACAGGGTGGTCCGAGCCGAAACATATGGGTGCTGCGGTCGGCATGACGGCCAGCGGCGAGTCGGCAAGCCTCGGCGATCTTGCGATGCCTACGAGTGAGCGGCCGGTCGCGCTCGTCGTTTTCTATCGGGCGAGCCTGCTCGCGGCCGACACGCAGCCGATCACGGCGCTCATGGAGAGCCTGGCGCGTGAAGGGCTCGAGCCGCTGGCCGTGGCGGTGACAAGTCTCAAAGACCCGGCGGCTGCAACTGAAGTCCAATCGCTGATCGCCGAACGGCGACCTCAAATCATCCTCAATGCGACCGCGTTCTCGGCGCTGCGAGAGGACGACACGACTGCGCTCGACGCTGCCGGCGTGCCGGTGCTTCAGGTCGTCTTGGCCGGGGCGTCTCGGGAAGCCTGGGAGACGTCGCCACGCGGGCTCGGCCCGTCCGACATCGCCATGAACGTCGTGCTGCCGGAGCTCGACGGCCGTCTTCTGACGCGCGCCATTTCGTTCAAGGCCGATGCCGCGGTGGATGCTCGCCTCGAGTATGCAAACGCCCGGCACGAGGCCGCTCCCGATCGCGTCGACTACGTTGCACGCCTCGCTGCGGCCTGGGTGCGGCTCGGGCAAAAGGCGCGCGGCGAGCGGCGGCTGGCGCTTGTGCTCTCGGACTATCCGCAGCGCGGCGGACGGACGGGCTATGCCGTCGGTCTCGATACGCCGGCCAGCGTCGAGCAGATACTGGGCCTGCTTGCGGCTGAGGGCTACGACACCGGCGGCTTGGACGTCAGCGCCGCCGATCTCGGCCCTGTGCTGGCCGGCCAGGGTCCGACGATCGACGTGCCGCTAGTTCTCTATCGGCGCTGGCTGGGCAAGCTGCCGGAAAGTGTCCAGGCGCAGATCAGCGAGACGTGGGGCGCGCCCGAGGCGGACCCGGCGCATGAGGACGGGCGCTTCCGATTTCCGTGCCTCAGAGCGGGCAAGACGATCATTCTTCTGCAGCCGGACCGGGGTTCGGTCACGGAGCGCAAGCAGGGCTATCACGACACGGCTACGCCAGCCGCGCCACGCGTATGTGGCGCTCTATGCCTGGCTGCGCGAAGCAGAGCGGATCGACGCCATGATCCATCTCGGCACGCACGGCACGCTCGAATGGCTGCCCGGCAAGGCGCTCGCTTTGTCGGCGGCGTGCTTTCCCGAGGCGGTGCTGGGCCCGGTCCCTGTCGTCTATCCGTTCATTGTCAACAATCCGGGCGAGGCCGTGCAGGCGAAGCGCCGGCTCGGTGCCGTGACGATCGGGCACCTGACGCCGCCGCTCGGAGAAGCCGGGCTGCACGGGCCGCTTGGCCGAGCTCGAGGGCCTGATCGAGGAGTATGCCGAAGCCGACGGCGTCGACCGGCGACGTATGACTCTGCTCGAAGCAGAGATTCTGGAGCGTGCCTGGCGCTCGGGGCTTGCGCGCGATTGCGGGCTCGCGAAAAGCGATGCCCCGCGCGTCGCGATCGGCAAGCTCGACGCGCAGCTCTGCGACATCAAGGAGCTCTTGATCCGCGACCGCCTGCATGTGTTCGGGCGCGTGCCGGACGCTGCGCGCACGGGCCGATCTCGCGGCAGCGATCAGCAAGGCGGCGCAATCCAGCGGTGCGCCATCGAGCGGGAATATCGAGGCGCTGATCGCGCGCTCGGCGGAGGAGGAGTGTGCGGCGCTGCTTGCGGCTCTGGACGGAAAGCGCGTTGCGCCCGGACCATCGGGCGCGCCGACGCGCGGGCGTGCCGACGTTCTGCCGACGGGCCGCAACCTGACGACGATCGATCCGCGCGCCATCCCGACGCGCACGGCGGCCGTGATCGGTGCGCGCGCGGCCGACGAGGTCGTGAAGCGGTATCTGCAGGATCACGGCGATTATCCGAAGGCGCTGGTGCTGGACTTGTGGGCCTCAGCCTCGCTGCGCACGGGCGGCGACGATCTTGCGCAGGGGCTCGCCTATCTCGGCGTGCGTCCCGTCTGGGATCCGGGATCGAACCGCGTCACCGGCGTCGAGGTGATCCCGCAAGCCAAGCTCGACCGGCCGCGCATCGACGTGACGCTGCGCATCTCGGGACTTTTCCGCGACATCTTCGAAACCCAGATCGCGCTCTTCGAGATGGCGGTGGGGCTCGTCGCGGGTCTCGACGAGGACGAGGCGTGGAATCCGCTTGCCGCGGCGCGGCGGCGGGGCGAAAGCCTCGACCGCATCTTCGGCGGTGCGCCGGGCACCTATGGCGCGGCTGCGGGCGAGCTGATGCTCGACGGAAGCTGGGCGACGCGCGACGACATCGGCGCCGCCTATCTCTCTGCGACATCGCATGCGTTCGGCCGCAACGATACGGGCGCTTCTGCTGGTGACGGTTTCAGAAATCGCGTCGCCGCAGCTGATGCGCTCGTACATCCTCAGGACGATCGTGAGCGCGACATCCTCGACGGCGACGGGGTCGCCGATTTCGCCGGCGGCTTCGCGGCGGCGGCAGCGATGCTCGGCCGCGATCCGGCGCTCTATCATCTCGACACGAGCCAGACGGACGCGCCGCGCGTGCGCGCATTCTCCGAAGAGATCGCGCGCATCGTCCGCGGGCGGCTCACCAACCCGCGCTGGATCGCCGGCATGCTCGCCCATGGTCATCGCGGCGTGGCCGAGATCGCGCAGGGCGTCGATGCGCTGTACGCGTTTGCAGCCTCGACGAATGCGGTGCCGTCTCATCTCTTTGACGCCGTGCACGAAGCGCTCTTCAGCGATGAAGCGACGTGTGCGGGGATCCGGGCGGCCAATCCCGCGGCGGCCGATGCAATGGCGGCGCGGCTCGAGGATGCCATCGCGCGCGGGCTCTGGACGCCACGGCGCAATGCCGTCCGGGCCGAGCTCGAGCGCTGGCGCCAGCAGGATCGCGGCGGGCCGTTTCCTCTGGAGGCGGCACAATGACCGCTGCGGCCAGAGCCATGGTGCGAGGCTCCTGCCCAGGGGCGCTGCGGCCCATGGAGAGCGGCGACGGGCTCATCGTGCGCGTGCGCCCGCGCGCCGGGACGCTGAGCGTCGTGGCGGCCGTAGCGCTCGCACGCGCCGCGGCGCGCTTCGGCAACGGGCATGTCGATCTTACGCGGCGCGCGAACCTGCAGATCCGCGGCGTGACCGCGAATGCGCTTCCCGGCTTGCAGGCGGCAATCGACGATCTCGGGCTGCTCGATGCGAGCCCTGAGGCCGAGGCCGTGCGCAATATCATCGTCAGCCCGCTGGCCGGTGCCGATCCGAGCGAGGTGCTGGACGTGCGTCCGATTGCGCTGGCGCTCGAACGGCTGATTGCTGCGGATGCCGGGCTCTGGCGGCTGCCCACCAAGTTCGGGTTCGTGGTCGACGGTGGCGGCGCGTTGTCGCTCGCGGATGAGCGGGCTGACATTCGGCTCGAAGCGGTCCGCCGGGACGGTCAAGCATGCGATTGCGATCGGACATCGACCGCCCAGAGGGCGTGGTCTGGCTCGGCAGTTCGAGCACCTGATGATGCGCCGCGCATGGCAATCCGTGCGGCAAGCGCCTTTCTCGCGGCAGCAGTCGGCCGGCAGCCGTGCGCGCTTACGTGACGTGGCGAATGGCCGCAATTGAGGTTGTCGCGCAGGCTGTCAGACCTTTCGTCGATACCTTCGAAATCAGCCGCATGTGGAGCGGTCCGGTCCGCGTCGCCTCGGTGCGCTGAGAGACAGGGGCCAGGATTTTGCTGTTGGTATCGCCGCGCCGTTCGGGCGGGTCGAGGCGGACATGCTGCGCGGGCTCGCGGCGGCGGCGGCCGAGCAGGGCGTGTCCGAAATTCGCGTGTCGCCGTGGCGCGCATTCTATCTGCCGGTGTCCGGGGACGAGAGAAGCTCGAGGCTTCTCGAAGAGGCGCGGAAGCTCGGGTTCGTAATCGACCCGGATGAAGCGATCCTCAAGATCGAGGCCTGTCCGGGCGCGCCGGCGTGCACGTCGGCGGCGCTCGATACACGCGCGGCCGCGGTTGCGATCTCGCGCCTGCTGCAGCGGCTCGACGGAGTTCGCCGCGTTCATGTCTCGGGATGCGCGAAGGGCTGTGCCTGCTCGGCGGCGGCCGATCTCGTGCTCGTCGGCGGGCGGGACCGGTTCGGCCTTGTCCGCAACGGCCGCGCCGATGGCACGCCCGAGAGCTTCGTCGCGCCGCACGACCTCGAGCGCCTGCCGGCGTTGATTGCGGCAGGCGGAGGAGGCGGGCGCCGTGAGTGAAGCGCGTACCTACATCCGCGACGGCGCCGAGATCTACCGGCGCTCGTTCGCCATCATCCGCGCCGAGGCCGACCTCGGCCGCTTCAAGGGGCACGAGGAGAAGGTGGCGGTGCGCATCATCCACGCCTCGGGCATGGTCGAGATCGCGCGCGATATCGTCATGTCGCCGGATTTTGCCGGCGCAGCGCGGGGGGCGCTGGACGGCGGCGCGCCGATCCTCTGCGACGCCAAGATGGTGGCGCACGGCATCACGCGCAGCCGGCTCAAGGCCAAGAACGAAGTCATCTGCACGCTCGGCGATGCGGACGTTCCGGCGCTGGCGGAGAAGCTCGGCACAACCCGCTCGGCCGCGGCCATGGAGCTGTGGGGCGACAAGCTCGCTGGCGCCGTCGTCGCGATCGGCAACGCGCCGACGTCGCTCTTCTATCTGCTCGAGATGCTGGATCGGGGAGCGCCGAAGCCTGCAGCCGTGATCGGGCTTCCGGTCGGATTCGTCGGCGCGGCGGAATCGAAAGAGGCTCTGGTGGCGGATGGCCGCGTGCCGTTCCTGATCGTCCGCGGCCGCAAGGGCGGCAGCGCCATGGCGGTCGCGGCCGTCAATGCGCTGGCAAGCGACGTGGAATGACAACGCTCGAGGACATCGCCGGCACGGCACAGCGCGGGACGCTCTACGGCATCGGCGTGGGGCCCGGCGACGTGCGCTATCTCACTCTGCGCGCGGCGGGCCTCGTGCGCGGTGTCGACGTCATCGCCTACTTCGCCAAGCAGGGCCGCGAGGGCAATGCACGGCGGACGGTGGCGCCCCTGCTCGACGGCGCGCGGCCCGAGATCAAGCTCGAATATCCGGTGACGAACGAGCTGCCGGTCGCGCATCCCGACTATCAGCGCCAGATCATCGACTTCTACCGCGAGGCGGCGACGTCGCTGGCCGCCGAGCTTCGCAAGGGGAATTCGGTCGGGCTGCTCGCCGAGGGCGATCCCTTCTTCTTCGGCTCGTTCATGCATATGTGGCGGCGCCTCGAAGCGGATTTTCCGGTCGAGGTCGTGCCCGGCGTCACCGGCATGTCCGGATGCTGGACGCGCGCCAACATGCCGATCACCTGGGGCGACGACATCATGACCGTGCTCACGGGCACGCTCGACGAGGAGAAGCTCGTGCGGCGTTTGAGCGAGACGGACGCCGCGGTGATCATGAAGGTCGGGCGCAACCTGGAGAAGGTGCGCCGCGCCGCGAGCGCCGCGGGCTGCCTGGCGCGGGCCATCTACATCGAGCGCGGCACGATGGACGGCGAGCGCATCCGGCCGCTCGCGGACTGCGCGGAGGTGAACGGCCCCTACTTCTCCATGGTGCTGATCCCGGGCCAGGGGAGGCGGCTGTGACCGGCTCCTTGACGGTCGTCGGATTGGGGCCGGGCGGCGCGGAGCTCGTGACGCCTGCCGTAGCGCGCGTGCTCGCGGATGCCACCGATCTCGTCGGCTACGCCCCCTATCTCGACCGCGTGCCGGGAAGCAAAGCCGGATCAGAGGCGGCACGCGTCCGACAATCGCGTCGAGCTCGACCGGGCGCGGCATGCGCTGGCGTTGGCTGCAGAGGGCCGGCGCGTCGCGGTGGTGTCGGGCGGCGATCCGGGCGTGTTCGCCATGGCGGCGGCGGTCTTCGAGGCGATCGAGAGCGGCGAGCCGGCTTGGCGTGCGCTCGACGTCACGGTCGAGCCCGGCGTCACGGCCATGCTGGCGGCGGCGGCGCTCGCGGGTGCGCCGCTCGGCGCCGACTTCTGCGCCATCTCGCTGTCGGACAATCTCAAGTCCTGGGCGACGATCGAGCGGCGCCTCCGTGCGGCTGCGGACGGAGATTTCGTCATCGCGCTCTACAACCCGGCGTCGCGGGCGCGGCCGCATCAGCTCGGGCAGGCGCTCGAGCTGCTCAAGGCGGCGAAGGGCGCGGATACGGTCGCGCTGCTCGTGCGCGCGGCCGGAACGGCGGAGGCGCAAATCACGGCGGGGACGCTCGCGACCGTGGATGCCAGCGCGGCCGACATGCGCACGCTCGTCATCGTCGGCTCGAGCCAGACGCGGGTGATCGAGCGCGACGGTCAACGGCCGTGGGTGTACACGCCGCGTGCCGAGCGGGGTGCCCCATGAGCCGCATGCAGGTCTTCGAGCCAGCGAATGCAGGCGCCGATATCGGCGAGGACTTGGCCTGCGGGCTTCTCGGGCCGGGCGATCATCACGACGGGGAGGCCGAGCCGGCGCGCGGCCTCGATCTTGGCGTAGGTCGCGGCGCCGCCCGAGTTCTTCGAGACCAGCACGTCGATGCGCTCGGACGCGAGAAGCGTCTCCTCCGCGTCTCTATCGAAGGGACCGCGGTCGGCGAGGAAGCGGATGCGGGGCGGGAGCGGCACGTCGCCCGGCGGGTCGATGGTGCGGGCGAGATAGTCGTGCTGCGGCGCGGCGGCGAAGGCCGGAAGCTCGAGGCGCCCCGCGGTCAGGAACACGCGCCGTGGGGCCTCGCCAAGTGCGGTCGCCGCCGCTTGGGCCGTCTCGACGATCGTCCAGCGGTCACCAGGCGCGGGCTGCCACATGGGACGCCGAAGCGAGCCGAGGGGGATGCCGAGAGCCTCGGTCGCGGCGACGGCGTTGGCGGAGATGTTAACCGCAAACGGATGTGTCGCGTCGATTACGGCCGCGATCTGCTCTTGTCTGAGCCAGGCTTCGAGGCCGTCCTTGCCGCCGAAGCCGCCCACCCGGGCCGGGACCGGCTGGGAGAGGGGCGCGCTGGTGCGTCCGGCGAGCGAAAGGGTCGGCTCGAAGCGCCGGTCGCCGGCCACGCGGCCTGCAAGCTCGCGTGCTTCGGTGGTGCCGCCTAGTATAAGTATGCGCATGTCGAGCCCACTGGCGAGTATCGAGCCGAGAGAGACCACGCCGCGGCGGTGGCTGTCCATCGTCGGCATCGGGGAGGACGGGGTCGCGGGCCTCAACCCGCTGGCAAAGAGCCTTATCGAGAGCGCCGAGCTGGTGGTCGGCGGGACGCGGCATCTCAAGCTTGCCGGCAAATTGATCCGCGGCGAGACGCTCTCCTGGCCGAGCCCGCTCGATGGGGCGTTCCCCGAAATTCTGCGGCGCCGCGGCCGGTCGGTCGCCGTGCTCGCTACCGGCGATCCGTTCAACTTCGGCGTCGGCAAGCAGCTCGCGGGGCTGGTCCCGGCGGACGAGATCCTGTGCCTGCCGCAGCCCTCGGCGTTCAGCCTGGCGGCGGCGCGGATGGGGTGGGCGCTGCAGGACGTGGCCTGCGTGACGCTGCACGGGCGCGCACTCGAAGGCATCCTGCGCTATCTGCAGCCGGGGGCACGCATCCTCGCGCTGTCGTGGGACGGGACGACGCCGGCCAAGCTTGCTGCCTTGCTCAGTGCGCGCGGGTTCGGCGACTCGACGCTGACGGTGCTCGAGTCCATGGGCGGCCCGAGCGAGCACGTCCGCAGCCAGACTGCCGGTGCGTTCAGCCTGTCGAACGTCAGCGCCCTGAATACGCTCGCGATCGAGGTCGTCGCGGGCAGCGACAGCCGGGTCATCGGCCTTGCGCCCGGGCTCGACGACGACCTGTTCGAGAATGACGGCCAGCTCACCAAGCGCGAGTTGCGCGCGCTCACACTGTCGTCGCTTGCGCCTAAGCGCGGCGAGCTGTTGTGGGATATCGGACTCGGTGCGGGATCGGTCGCGATCGAGTGGCTGCTCTGCGATGCTTCCCTTTCGGCGATCGGCATCGAGGAGCGCGCTGACCGGGCCGGGCGGGCCGTGCGCAATGCGCTGGCGCTTGGCGCTCCGGATCTCAAGGTGGTGACGGGCCGCGCGCCGGAGGTGCTCGCCGGATTGCCGGCGCCCGACGCCGTGTTCATCGGCGGCGGGCTCGGTGACGCGGGTGTGTTCGAAGCCGCGTGGGCAGCGCTCAAGCCGGCTGGCAGGCTGGTCGCGAATGCGGTGACGCTCGAGAGCGAAGCGCGGCTGGCGGAGCTTTTCGCGCGTCATGGCGGCGAGATGACTCGCATTGCCGTCTCGCGCGCCGAGGCCGTCGGCGGCATGCACGGTTGGCGGTCCGCGATGCCGGTCACGCAGTGGCGCGTGAGGAAGCCATGATCGTGGCCGGGATCGGATGCCGGCGCGGGGTGTCGGCGAAGTCGATCGAGGACGTCATCCGCGTGGCGCTGCTCGAGGGCGGGCTGGCGCGGGACGACATCGATGCGCTGGCGACGCACAGCGATAAGGGCAACGAGCCGGGCTTGCGGGAATTCGCGGAGCGCTGGGCGTTGTCCGTCATCCTGCCGCGAATGTCGGAGCTCGTGAGCGTGGCCGAATTCACGAAGACCGTGTCGCCGTACTCGCTCGCCGCGCTCGGCTTGCCGTCGGTCGCAGAGACGGCCGCGCTGGCCGCCGCCGGGCGGAAGGCGCGCTTGCTGGTGCCACGCGTCGCGACCAAGGAAGCGACCTGCGCCATCGCCGTCGGAGAAGGCCCATGACGGTGCATTTCATCGGCGCCGGGCCGGGCGCGCCGGATCTCATCACCGTGCGCGGCCGCGATCTCATCGCGCGGTGTCCCGTGTGCCTCTACGCGGGGTCGCTGGTGCCGCGGGCGCTGCTCGACTATTGCCCGACGGGCGCACGCATCGTCGACACGGCGCCGATGTCGCTCGACGAGATCATCGCCGAATGCGAGCGGGCGACGGTTGCCGGGCACGACGTAGCCCGCTTGCATTCCGGGGACCTGTCGGTGTGGAGTGCGCTCGGCGAGCAGCTGCGCCGCCTCGATGCGCTGGGGATTGCGTACACGATCACGCCGGGCGTGCCGTCGTTCGCAGCGGCGGCGGCGGCACTCGGTCAGGAGCTGACGCTGCCCGAGGTCGCGCAATCGGTCGTGCTCACGCGGACGCCGGGGAGGGCTTCGGCCATGCCGCCGTCGGAGACGCTGGCTGCATTTGCGCAAACGCGCGCGACGCTCGCCATTCATCTTTCGATCCATGCGCTGGCGGAGACGGTGGCCGAGCTTACGCCGCATTACGGCGCGGACTGCCCCGTGGCCGTCGTCTACCGGGCGAGCTGGCCGGAAGAGCGCATCGTGCGCGGGACGCTCGGCACGATCGTCGCGGCACTGCAAGAGAGCCCGATGGAGCGGACGGCGCTGATCCTGGTCGGGCGCGTGCTCGCTGCGGAGGGTTTCCGCGACAGTGCGCTCTACGACGCCAATTATCAGCGCCGCTACCGCGGGAGGGGCGCATGAGCAGATGGAGCAGGCGCCTGTCCGACGAGCTGGCCCTGGCGGTCGAAGACGGCGACGTCGAGCGCGATGCCAGTGCCTTCGATCACGCGGGAGGCGGTGTGCAGCGCGGCGTCCGCTACGATCTCGCCCAGCGGGAAGGCGGCGCGGCGCGCTTCCTCGAGCACGAGCTGAGCCGTGTTCGCCGTGCGGGCGAATTCAATGAGTGGAGGCGGAGCGTTGGCCGCGCTCATGAGGCTCGCGAGCCATTCACGGTCGATCTCACCGCGCTTCGAATGGAGATCGAGCAGGCCCTGCCCGAGCTTGACCATCTTGGCGAAGCCCCCCGCGATGGTGACGCGCTCCACGGGATGGCGCTTCAGATATTTGAGCATGCCGCCGACGAAGTCGCCCATGTCGATCAGCGCCGCCTCGGGGAGCCCGAACAGCTTCTGCACGGCGGCTTCGGATGTCGAGCCGGTCGCGCCGGCGATGTGCGTGATGCCCGTCGCACGCGCGACGTCAATGCCGCTGTGGATCGAATGAATCCAGGCGGCGCACGAGAACGGCACCACGATGCCCGTCGTGCCGAGGATCGACAGGCCGCCCACAATGCCGAGGCGGGCGTTGAGCGTCTTCTTCGCCAGCTCCTCGCCGTCGGGGATCGAGATCTCGACCACGACATCGCCCTGCATGGCGTGGGCTGCGATGCTCTCGCCTACGGCCTGACGGATCATGGCGCGCGGAATGGGATTGATGGCGGGCTCGCCGGGCGGCACGGGAAGGCCCGGCTTGGTGACCGTGCCGACGCCGGGTCCGGCGCGGAACGTGATGCCGGAGCCCGAGGCGCCCGGGGACACCCTGGCCTTGATCAGCGCGCCATGCGTGACGTCCGGGTCATCGCCGGCGTCCTTGACGACGCCGGCCGTCGCGAAAGCGTCTCCACGCTCAAAGGTGGCAACCGAGAAAGAGGGCCGGGCTCCGTTGGGCAAGATCACTTCGACCATCGCCGGGCATTCGCCTGTGACAAGCAGCTCATAGGCCGCGCGGGCCGCAGCCGCGGCGCAGGTGCCGGTCGTCCAGCCGCGCCGCAACGGTCCTGGCGGGACGTCGGCCATTGCTGCATCGTCGTCACTCAAGAACGGCGCTCCTTATGGACGGCCGAGATCTAGCACGCTGACCCATGAACCTCCCGTCCGACATCTTTCCACCGTTCCCCGAGATGAAGCCGGGCGAGGTCTGGCTCGTGGGCGCGGGCCCCGGCGATCCGCGCCTGCTCACGCTGATGGCCGTGCACGCACTGGGTGTCGCCGACGCGGTCGTCCATGACGCATTGGTCGACTCGCGCATCCTCAAGCTAGCGCGGGCCGGGGCCGAGATACATCATGCGGGCAAGCGCGGCGGCAAGCCGTCACCGCATCAGCGCGATATCAACGAGCTTATCATCGCGCTGGCGAAGAAGGGGCTCAGGGTGCTGCGACTCAAGGGCGGCGATCCCTTCGTGTTCGGGCGCGGCGGCGAGGAGGCGCTGGCGCTGGTGCGCGCGGGCATTCCGTTCCGCGTCGTGCCGGGCCTCACATCGGGCTTGGCCGGGCCGGCGCTCGCCGGAATTCCGGCGACGACGCGCGAGACGAACCACGCAATCATCCTTGCGGCGGGCTATCGTGCGATCGACGAGACGGCGGAGCGGGAGTGGGAGGCGCTGGCTGCGCACCGGCCAGCCGATCATTCTCTACATGGCGATGCCGCATCTCGACGTGATCGCGCGCGCGTTTCAGACGCGGCGGCCTCAGTCGCGGATACGCCCGTCACCATCATCGCCTCGGCGACGCTCGAGAACGAGCGCGTGCTCGAAACAAGCCTCGGCAGCGCTGCCGCCGACGCCAAGGCGAACGCGATCGAGCCGCCGACGATCATCATCGTCGGCAGCATTGCCGGCTTGCGGCGTGAGCTGATCGCGGGGATGGTCGGGTGATGACGGCATTGCCTGCCACGCCGGGATTGATCATTGCGGCTCCGAGCTCGGGGTCGGGAAAGACGACGGTCGCGCTCGGCA
The DNA here is from genome assembly GCA_963716835.1 of uncultured Alphaproteobacteria bacterium. Lineage (GTDB taxonomy): Bacteria > Pseudomonadota > Alphaproteobacteria > Rhizobiales > Hyphomicrobiaceae > Hyphomicrobium_C. Next base: position 40,381 of record CAVQUQ010000018.1, read on the forward strand.
TCATGAGGGCGCTCACGCGCCGAGGGCTCGCCGTGCAGCCGTTCAAGTGCGGGCCCGACTACATCGATCCGGCGTTTCATGGGGTGGCGGCGGGGCGTCCGAGCTACAACCTCGATACGTGGGCCATGCGCCGCGAGCTGATCAGCGATCTCGCGTGCGGCATGGCGTGCGGCGCCGACATTGCCATCGCCGAAGGCGTGATGGGATTGTTCGACGGCGCTGGTACCCCCGGACAATCGGGGAGCGGGTCGACGGCCGATCTCGCCGCGCTCACCGGCTGGCCGGTCGTGCTCGTGCTCGACGTATCGGGGCAGACCGAGACGGCGGCGGCGGTGGCGCGCGGCTGCGCGTCCTATCGCGGGGACGTGCGGGTCGCAGGTGTTATTCTGAACAATGTCGCCAGCGCGCGCCACGCGGGCCTCATCCGGCCGGCGATCGAGCGGGCGGGTCTCACGGTGCTCGGCACGCTTCCCCGCAATGACGGACTGTCGCTGCCCGAGCGCCACCTCGGGCTGGTCCAGGCCGGGGAAATGGCGGATATCGAGGCGAAGCTGGATCGGATTGCCGACGCTGTCGAGAAGGGTGTCGAGATCGCGGGGCTTTTGAGTGTCGCTGCGCCGGGCGCATCGATGGCAGACTCCGGCGGTGCGCTGCGCGGCCTCTCTCCGCCGGGGCAGCGGATCGCGCTGGCGCAGGACCGTGCCTTTTCGTTCGTCTATCCGCACATCGTTGCCGGCTGGCGGGCGGCGGGGGCGGAGATCGCGCCCTTCTCGCCGCTCGCCGACGAGGCGCCCGATGCGGCGGCCGATGCGGTGTGGCTGCCGGGCGGCTATCCGGAGCTTTACGGCGGGGTGCTGGCGGCAAATCAGAGATTTCGCACCGGGCTTGCCGATCTCGCTCACCGCGGCGTGCCGGTGCATGGCGAGTGCGGCGGCTATATGGTGCTCGGCGCCGGGCTCGAGGACGCGGACGGCGGGCGCCATGCCATGGCGGGGCTGCTCGGCGTCGAGACGTCGTTCAAGCGGCGCAAGCTGCACCTCGGCTACCGGCGCGTGCGGCTGCTCGCGGATTCGGCGCTGGGTCGGGCGGGGACCATGCTTTTCGGGCACGAGTTCCACTATGCCTCGCTGGTCGCAGCAAGCGACGAGCCGTTGGTTGCGACCGAGGGCGCGAGCAAGGATGGCTTGCCGGAGGCCGGCTCGCGGCGCGGCTCGGTCACCGGGACCTTTTTCCATGTCATCGACAGGGCGGCCTGACGCATGGCAGGGGTGAAAAAACCTCCGCGCTTCGATGCCGCCTTCCGCGCCCGCTTGCGCGATCTCGTGCTCTGGCGACGCGACGTGCGCCGCTTTCGCCGCGATCCTGTCGACGGCGAGCTCGTGCTTTCCCTGATCCAGCTCGCCAGTTGTGCGCCGTCGGTCGGGCACAGCCAGCCGTGGCGCTTCGTTCTCGTCGAGACGCGAGGAGCGCCGGTCCGCCGTGCGCGCCTCGTTCGGGAGGGCCAATGCCCAAGCGCTCGACGGCTACTGCGGCGAGGAGCGCGGCCGCTATGCGCGTCTCAAGCTCGAGGGGCTCGAGGCGGCGCCGGTCCATCTCGCCGTTTTTTCCGACGAGGCGACGGAAGCCGGTTCGGGTCTCGGGCGGCAGACCATGCCCGAGACGCTGCGCTACTCCGTCGTCGGTGCCGTTCATACCCTTTGGCTTGCCGCGCGTGCCGAGGGGCTGGGCCTCGGGTGGATCTCGATCCTCGAGCCGGACGTCGTCACGAAGGCGCTCGACGTGCCCGGCGGATGGGCACTCGTCGCCTATCTCTGTCTCGGATGGCCGGAAGAGGAGCATCTCGACCCGGAGCTCGTGCGTCACGGGTGGCAGGAGCGCCTTGCCGCGGGTGATCTGATCTTGAGACGGTAATGCGCGCCGCTTGTCTGCAACAGCGGTCAACGATAGAAGAGCTGGGACCACGACGTGAGCGGGATTCGCACATGACGGCACGCATCTACAAACCGGCCAAGACGGCCATGCAGTCGGGCGAAGCTCGCACCAAGGAGTGGGTGCTCGAGCACGAGCCCGCTAGCCCGCGGCGCATCGATCCGCTCATGGGCTGGACGTCGTCGGGAGATATGCGCCAGGAGCTCAGGCTCTCGTTCGACACCAAGGAAGAGGCCGTGGCCTACGCCGAGCGCAACGGCATTCCCTATTCGCTTGCCGAGCCCAAGCCGCGGCGGCAGGTGCGCAAATCCTACGCCGACAATTTCAAGTTCGGCCGCATCGGCAGCTGGACGCACTAGCTTCGCGCGATCAGGGACCGGATGTCGTGCCCGCTCCCGCGGCAGGGGCGATGGCCGGCTTATGGGCGTCGTGCGGCTGCCAGCCGAGAACGGCGAGCCACACCAGAAAACCGATGACATAGCCCAAGGCGACGTGCCAGCCGGCCTTGAGCCAGCCGGCCACGGACTTCGCCTCGGGGTACATGTTCGAGAGCGCGACACCCGCGGACGATCCGAACCACATCATCGAGCCGCCGAAGCCGACGGCGAAAGCCAGCGCGCCCCAATCGTAGCCGCCCTGGTTGAGGGCGAGTGCGGTCAGCGGGATGTTGTCGAAGACGGCCGAGACGAATCCCAGTCCGAACGTCGTCTGCCAGGAGGCTTCGGGCAGCTTCTCGACCGGCATCAGCGACGCGGCCATGACGAGAGCGAGCAGGAACAGCGTGCCCTTGAAGGTCTCGGGCATGACCGACCAGTCGGGCCGCCGCCACGGCGCGCTGGCGAGAATGGCGAACCAGACAGCCAATCCGATGACGGGAATGCGATCGAGAAGCTCGGGGTTGGCCAGGTTGGCCCAGACATTGGCGGCGATCGCGGCGCCGAGGATGCCCATGACCACGGCGACACGCGGCCAATCGATGCGAACGCCCGGTACCATATCCTTCATGATCGGCTCGAAGGACTGCTGCTGGCGCGCGGCGGGAATGGCAAAGACGAGGAATGCGACGATCGCGGGAACATAGGCGTGGAGCACGTCCTTGGGGCTCACGCCATCGATCCACATCATCGTCGTCGTCGTGTCGCCGACGACGCTTCCCGAGCCGCCGGCATTCGAGGCTGCAACGATGGCGGCGAGAAAGCCCAGATGGACGCGGCCGCGGAAGACCGAGCGCGCGACCGTGCCGCCGATGAGGGCGGCGGCGATGTTGTCGAGGAAGCTCGAGAGCACGAACACGAGGGCGAGCAGGGCAACGCCGCCCGTCCAGTCGTCAGGGAGGATCGCGGGCAAGACCTCGGGAGCTCGGCTCTCCTCGAAGTGGCGCGAGAGCAGGGCAAAGCCCATAAGGAGGCAGAACAGGTTGGCGAGGACGACCCATTCGTGGGTCATGTGGGAGCCAAGCCCAGCAAGGCCCGGTCCGGTCGCAAAGCCCGCGAAGACGAGCTTGTAGGCCGTTATGGCCAAGAGCCCGGTGAGGGCGACGGGGAGCGTGTGGTGGTGGAAGAGCGCCACGCCGAGCAGCGTCAGGGCAAAGAGGATAAAGTCGATCGGAATGCCGAAGAGGGCGTAGGGGTCGGCTGCTGCCGCCGCGGCGGCTTGTGCTGGAGCAAGTGCTGCCGCCGGCCCGGCGAGGAGGGCAAGGGCAACGAGAGGCGCGACGATCGATGCCAGCGCTCTTGATGGTGCTCGTCTCGCAGCGGCTTTCAGCACGGTAATTCCCCCCTCCGACCGGCTTTCACGCCGCCCGCTAACCCCAGGATCCGGCGAGAGTTCCGCCCCTGGCTCCAGGCGTCAACTGCAAAGGGGAGTGTGGGCGGGGGCTCGTTGGCGGAGCCGCGCCTGCGCGCGGCTTGCCATAACGGTGCGGCTCGCATATCCCGATGGTGCGGCCACGATCCCGTAGCTCAGTTGGATAGAGCACCTGCCTTCTAAGCAGGGGGTCGCAGGTTCAAATCCTGCCGGGATCGCCAATAATATCAGCGTGTTAGCTCCGTGCGCGGCGGTCTGGTTAGCAGACTGGGGAGCATTTCGGGGAGCAAAGGTGCGCGAGACGTCGAGCGCGTCCACAGCCTGTTCCTGGGTGTAGCCCACCTGTGTTGCCAGCGCCGGAACTTACTTTCTTGCCCCCGCCCATGGCGCAGCGGTAAGCGCGTCGGGCGTAGCCCACGGGTGGGGCTACTTGGCTGCCTTCGCCATCATCAGCGTGACCCCGTCGCGGTGGTCGAGATTGTTTTGCTGGACGCCGGAGGCGATCACGCCGTCGCGATCCTCGATCAGGCCCCCGTCCATGATCACCACCTCCGTCACGTCGTCTCTCTCACCGCCTCACCCTGCGTTCTCTCGACTTCAGCGCCTCGGCCACTAGCCCCCGGATCATGGACGAGCGATCAGGAGCATCCAGCTTCCGCTCTCGCTCTCGCTCCCGTTCGGCATCGATCGCCTCCAGCATAATCCTGCTGAAGCGTACGGGCACGACTTCCAGGCGCTCGCCCTCTGATTTAGCAGGGCGGCCTCGGCCTTTGCGGACACGGTTGCTCATGCTCGGAGCCTAATGCGACAAGCGTATTACATGAAATCACGAAAAATCGACCAAATTGGACGGGAGAAGCCTGTTGCCCGCGTATTTTCTGTATTACGTTAAATGCGGAGTGCGGCAACGGCTTCCCTCAAACGAGTTGGCCCGGTAGGCGCGCAAACGCCTCCGGGCCGGTGCAATCCAACCCTCGCAGGAAGGACTATCACATGCAGACACCTACCACGTGCTGGCGCGTCTCGCCAGTGGCCTGGGTTCCGATCCCGCTCGCGATCGCGGCCGAGGCCGTCTCCAATGCCCTCCGCGCCTACGGGCTCGGAGCCCATCTCGACCGCTTCACCGTCGCGGTCCAAGGTCACGCCGTCAGTCTCGCAGGCGCGGTGCTGATCCTCGCGGCGGTCGCGGTCTCGCTCTCCCAGGCACGGGCGGCATGGGTGGCGCTGACTCCCGGGTCGGCGCGCCAGAGAGTCGTCGCGGGCGTCGCCGCGGCAGGAGGTCCTGGAGGAAATCGTAGCTCGAGGCTTCGAGGAATTGACGGCCGCCAATGCCAAGGCAGTGGCCGAAGGTGGGCCTGGCACGATTGCTGGCATTACGGCCATGGGCATCTCCTATCTCAAATTCGCCGTTGCCCAGCCGGCCATTTTCCGTCTCATGTTCGGCCACAAATCCGAGCTGAGGAAGGTCAAACAGGTCGATGAGAGCGGCAATCAGTGCCTCAAGGGTGTGATTGATGAGGTCGCCGCCTACAGCCGCAAGCACGGACACACCGCCGACGCGGAGGCGATCGCGCTCAGACTTTGGACGTTCGTGCACGGCGCGTCATCACTCGAGCTCGACGGCGACTATGAGCGTGTCGCGCCGGGCCTCGACGTTTACAAGCTGATCGCTGACGTGACGCCGAGACTCCTAGGTGCCGATCAGGCAGGTCGTACCGCGGCGCGCCGCAAGACGCGCTGATCCGTGGGCGCCCGGGATCGGGGGGAGGCTGCGCCGCAACGTCAGTTCCTGGCCCTTCTCGGACCTTGACGAAGCTCGGCGTCTCGTTTGCTCTCGGGGTTCTAACGGACGACGTGCGCGAACGAAGTCGAGGTCAGACCCGGAGCGGTCATTCGCACTACGAAATTGCTGTGATGAACAATGCGTCTTGGCAGACTGTGTGCCTCATTCGGCAGCATCCCTGCCTCACGATGCCGAGCGTCGACTCGTATCAGCCGCCAGCAAATGCAAGACATGGCTTAAGCGGCGCTGCCCCTCGGGTTTGAGCTTGCCGGTGGCTGCTACCGTTGCCTCGACCAAGTCGGAGAACGCGCGACGCGCTGCGGCATCCGCGGGCAACAAATGCGGCAGCGCCTCGATTGCCGCGCGTTCGTCCACGGCCAGGATCGCCCACTGCTCGCGCACGGCAGCCATGAACTCAGCCGGCGAGACTTCCGGGTGCGCCAGAAGCAGCTTGCGCAGGGCCTCGAAGGTGCTCTCCTCGATGCGATGATGGGTCTTGCCGATATACACCAACACCCGTGCCGCAGCATCGACCGCGCCACCCTCGGCAATGCGTCCCTTCAAACGCCGTTTCTCCTCCTGGGCGTCCAAGAGGGTGGACGGCGACAGCCCAGGCCGCGGCCGGGGCGCACCATCATTCTGAGAGATTCCGCAGGCGGCCTGAACCAAGGGCGAGCCATATACCGCGTGAAAGCTGCGTTCGACCAAGTCGTCTCGACTATCACGGAACAGATTGAGCGCGTCGACCATTGCTTGCGAGAATTGTTGTTGCATTGTGATGAATGGATTGTCGGCCGAGGCGGGGGTGCGCTTCGCCCGAACGTAATCAGCGAACTGCGCAACTGGTCGCATTATTGGATTCCTGTCGGACAGTGAAGAATAGCCGAGCCGCAGGGGGTTGAGCTCAATCGCTGCGCGCGCGAGTTGGGGGCCGCTGATCATCTTGATCCAGGGCTGCACGAAGGTCTGATAGAGGGCGTTGTTGAGCTCTGAAACGCGTGCGACAGCCGCGAACTCGCGCTCGTCCTCGGGCGAGTTGCACCCCAGCGCCCGAATGTCGTCGAGGCTGCGCTCCTCAATCGACAGATCGAAATTGTCGCCTTGCCCCTGACTCGAGGCTTCAGTACCCGGCTTCGCGGTGATTACGATTTCGTAGAGCCCCGGCGGCATCGCGTCGATAAGCTCCATGTTGTCGATGAACTCGGCATGGTTTTTCTCGGCCACCTTGGTGCCGACAAAAATAGCCAAATGCCCGGCCTGGGCGTCAATGTTGTAGAAGATCCTCTGACGATGTTGCTGGATCTCCTCGACGCTTTGGTAATTGTCGAGAATCCAGTCCAGAGCCTGTTGCGGGGGCGTGATGTTGTCGCCGTGCGAGCAGAAGCAGACGATCGGCGTTTTGACTTCCCGCATATCGAGGCGAATGCCATCGCTAGTGACGATCTGGCCAGTCGAGAATTTGTTGTCGATAAAGAGAGTGTCGACCATCCACTGCATCTCTTCACCACGCAGCAGGACAAAATCGCCCCACCACTTCTCGAACTGCAGATAGCGGTCCTTCTCTTGCTCCGGGTTAGCCCAAACGTTGTATGGCTTGGTCCAAAACGTGTTGGCGGGGTTGAGATTGTCAAAGTTGCCGACCAGCCAAGCAGCGTCGAAGATGCCGCCCCCGATATCGCTCATCATGCGATCGAGCCAGCTTCCGCCGTACCAGCCGCCCAGGTAGCGCATGGCGTTCTTGCCGCGGACACCGCCCCAGTAAGAGAGGGGCGCACCCGCAATTACCATTGGCCCGACCACGTCGGGGCGCATGCAAGCGGCCATCATCGCATGCCAGCCCGCTTGGCAGTTGCCGAACACGAACGGCTTGCCGAGGGCCGCGGGGTGCAGCTCTGCGACCTTCTCGATGAAGATGGTATAGGCGCGGGCGACGTCCTCAACCCGTTGTCCCTCCGCTGGCGAAGCGGAAAAGCCGCAAAAGTAGACGGGGTGCCCGGCCTTGAACGCCTCGCCGATCTCGCTCGAACGCTTGAAGCCGCCAATCCCTGGTCCCTGCCCGGCGCGCGGATCTATGACGAGTACGGGGCGCTTGCCGTCGTCGATCTCCACGTCCTCCGGCGGAATGACGCGCAACAGCGAGTAGTTGACCGGATGGGGTAACTCGTCGCCGCGCATTACCAGCTCGGTTTCGTAGATCAGGACCGAAGTTGCCTGGTGCGCCAACATGGCCTCGCGCTGGTTGCCGCGCTGGCGCAGGATGTCCAAAAACAGAATCGACCTCTCCCAGAAGTCGCGCGCATACTCATTGAAAGCGGTCTCATTGAATGCGGTCGGCGCCAGTTTCCCGATCTGGCCCGACAATTCCTCGAGGTAAGCGGTCGGCGCCTGCGTGCCGATCCGCCGCGACAATTCCTCGATCATTCTGGGTGGCGTCGGGTCGTGGGGTGGGATCGCGGCATTAAGGGCCATGCATCCTCCTTCGAACCCGCCAGCACGGCTCGGGTCTCGTATCGCTCGGTGATTTGCGCTCACACCGAAGGCTGCGCTACCCGCCGATGCAACCGCGAAAGCCCTTCATTTTCACGCCAATCTACGAGCGAAAACCTCAGGGATTTTACCCGCCGGCTATGTTGCGCCGAGCGTGAAGGGCAATGCTGACACCGTATTTGCCCGTGAATTGCTATCCATTGATTTAAATCAATTAATCGGCCGCCGTCATAGCAACGCCGGTAGCTGGTAAGAACTGCTGAAGGAGAGGCGCATTAATCCACCTCATTCACGTATTCGTCAGAAAACTGGGCGCGATGGGCCTGAATGCACTGAAAGGACCGCGTGGAGCTGATCTGGATCAACGCCGCTTCCGGCTTGATTTTCTTTCATCGCAACGGTGACGCAGCGCGGGCAGATACTGACCCGGGCAGGTCGCGCAGGGATGGGCCTTCGCGCCGCGAAAAACCACTAGGAGCGACCCTCAATGGCTGGGCCACGCATCGGCCTTGCACTCGGCAGCGGCGCAGCCCGCGGCTGGTCGCACATCGGCATTATCGAAGCGCTGGCTGAGGCCGGCGTAACGCCCGACATCGTTTGCGGGTGCTCTATCGGAGCTCTAGTCGGCGCTGCGTATGTAGCTGGCCGGTTGCCGGCTCTGAAGGACTTCGCGCAATCTCTCACCTGGCGGGAAATTGCAGGTATGCTGGATGTTCAGCTATCCGGCGGCGGGCTTATTGGCGGCCAGGAGATCGTAGCCCTTCTCCGCAAAATGAAGATCTCAGCTCCAATCGCTACCTACGCCAAGCCCTTTGCGGCTGTTGCAACCGATCTCGAAACCGGGCGTGAAATCTGGCTGCGAGAGGGACCAATAGAAGAGGCTGTCCGAGCGTCGATCTCAATACCTGGCATACTCAGTCCATCTTGGCATGCAGGTCGCCTGCTCGTGGATGGAGGCTTGGTCAATCCCGTGCCCGTTTCCGTCTGCCGTGCGCTTGGCGCCGACGTGGTGATAGCGGTGAACCTTAACGGCGATATCGTCGGACGTTATGGACTGGGCGACGACGAGCACAACACGGGCACGACCAGCGCACCGCCGGAGTTCGTGAAGCGACTTGTCAATCAGATGCCAACGGCATTGCGTCAGCAGGCATCGGCAATCCTGCCAAAGCTGGTATCGTCGGCGCCAACCTCTCCCGGCTACTTCGAGGTGCTGATGACCTCGATCAACGTCATGCAAGATCAGATTACCCGTGCTCGGCTAGCCGGGGAGCCGCCGCACGTAATGCTAGTGCCAAGACTGAAACATATCGGATGCTGGAGTTCAACCGAGCAGGCGAGACAATTGCCGAGGGGCGCGCAGTCGTCAATCAGGCGCTGCCGTTCCTGAGGAGATACCTCTGACGCGCGTAGTTCGTCCTCAGGGTCTAAACTGTTTTGAGCCGGCCAAACCTCAGCCAATGGAAAGGCCGGGACTAAGATCCTGTTATCGTGATGAGGGCAGGCCACAGGATTGATGATCGGGCGTGCCCCAACTGAGGAAGAGCCAGTTACCGCTCGCGGGAGAGCGCGTCGCGCGCACCCTCGAGTTCTTTCTCTTTGGCTGCGCCAACTTCAGGGTAGGAGAGCTCTAGGTTCCACATTGCCTCCACAATCGCCGCGACGACGATGAGGCGGGTGAACCACTTATTGTCAGCAGGCACGACAAACCACGGCGCGTGCTTGGCCGCCGTTGCCTGGATGGCCTCCTCGAACGCTCGCATGTAGTCGCTCCAAAATTCCCGCTCGTGCACATCCGAAGCCGAGAACTTCCAACGCTTCTCAGGTTTGTCGAGGCGCTGCATAAAGCGTTTCTTTTGTTCTTTTGGCGACACGTTGAGGAAGAACTTCAGCACTATAGTTCCTTGTCGTGTGATGTAGTCCTCAAAATGCGCGATGTCCTCCAGTCGCTCGTCCCAGATACCTCTACCTACGAGCGGCGGGGGCAACTTCTGCTGCTGCAGGATCTCGGGGTGCACACGCACCACTAGGACTTCCTCGTAATACGAGCGGTTGAATATGCCAATGCGCCCGCGTTCGGGTAGGTTCTTGACGTAGCGCCACATGAAGTCGTGGTCGAGCTCCTCTAGCGAGGGCTGCTTGAACGAAAATACCTGGCACCCCTGGGGATTGACGCCGGACATGACGTGCTTAATCGTGCTGTCTTTCCCAGCCGCGTCCATGGCTTGAAAGACGAGTAGCAGGGACCAACGGTCCTGGGCGTAGAGCATGTCCTGCTGCTCTGCCAGCCACGCCGTGCCGCGTTGCAGGAGTTCGATCGCTTCACCCTTGTCCAACTGGAGGCCGCACGTATCGCCGGGGTCAAAGTCTTTGAGCTGGAAGCCCTTGCCTTTAGTTATGCGGAACGGGTCAAGGTAGTTCTGTATACGCTCGAGGATTTCTTTTTTGGCCATGCCGCGGCCTCCCATTCGAAGTGCAATCTACGCTCGCCGGGGCGAGGCTCAATCGCACCACCTCCTCAATTCCAGACTTGCAGGCATTGAAATCTGCGACGTCCCATTTGTAGATCGGGATACCTGAAGCGACCTCGAATTCCCGGGCCGTTTTATCATTGCCGTGGTAGACGGCGGCGACCCGGCAACCCTGCGAATTAAGCGCGTGTGAAATCGCGGCTCCGAGGCCTCTGGTTCCGCCGGTGACTTTCGCGATGCGAGTCATGATATGACTCCGTAAATACGACTTTGAGAGTTCCTGGCATTACCCGGTTTGATGCGCTCACCCTGACGCTCGATTGCTGCGCGCCATATCTGGTTTTCTGCCCGACGTTCAGCTAAAAATAACGCGGCGAAAGCGATACAAAGCGTAACCGAAATAAACAGTTCCGATAACGGCCGTTGCCAAAATCTCCGTCCAGACAATGGGCAAGTCTGCTCCTCGATAAAGCACATCCTGGGCGAAAATTACGAAATGTGGCGTTGGACTAATCACCTGCATGACGTGCTGCAGCCACACCGGCATGCTCTCGATCGGCGTGGTGCTTCCGGACAGCAGCATCATGACCAGCAGCACCGGAATTGACAGCAAACCGAACTGGGCCATCGTGGAAGCGACGGTACCCAGAGCAATGCCAAGCGCTGCGACCGTGAACACATAAAAGCACGCGCCGCCCAGAAACAGCAGAATCGATCCGGTAATCGGCACCTGCATCCACCACTGCACCACCAACAGCAGCGATAGGGCCGCCGCAGCCACAATGACAACGCCATTGGCCAGGATCTTCGAGAGCATGATCTCGGCCGGAACGACAGGCATCACCAGCAGATGCTCGACCGTCCCCTGCTCGCGCTCGCGAATGAGCGCCGCACCGGTGAGCATGACGGTGATCATGGTGAGATTGCTGACGATCTGCATCACCGAGGTGAACCAGCTCGACTTTAGATTCGGATTGAACCTTGCTTGGATAACCACCTTGACCGGTAAACCAATTCCTCCTTCGCGTCCCACAATAAACTGCGTCACGTAGGTATTGATGACATTTTGGATGTAAGTCATCCCATTGAAAGCCTGGGCCGACGCGGTTGCATCGATATTGATCTGAACGGTGGACTGCCGCCCAGCAAGAATATCCTCCTGAAATTTCGGGGGAATCTCAATCACGTAAATGAAACGTTGCGAATTCATGGTCGCGTCGATTTCGGTCGCCTCGATCTGGACCGCCGGCTTGAACGTGGGCGGCGTGAGGCCGTCGGCAATGCGGCGCGAGAGATCGGAGCGATCTTCATCGACGATTCCCACTGAAAGATTGGTCGCCTCGGTCGAGGCGCCGGTGGCAGCGGCGTAGATCGCAATGGTGAAGGAATAGGCGACAAGCAACAGCATGATCGGGTCGGAGCGGAGGCTGCGCAGCTCCTTGATCATCAGCCGAAAGACGTTGGTTACATGCAATCGCAGCTTGGCGAGCCGACCGCTCCCGGGCCGCTCCGCTTTCGTCACGGTAAGCGGCACTCCCTGTTTTTGCGCATCTGCTCCCGGGCTCGCCGACATCTCAGCTCTCCTGTTTCCGCAACAAAATGAGAGCGGCAATGAAATAACCTATGGCAAACGCCGCAAGGACGAGTGCATTGAGCCAGAGATCGGAAAAGTCCAGGCCTTTGGTAAAGGTGCCGACGCTCATCGGCTGAAACCACGCCATCGGAAACATCAGCCCGATCAGCCGTCCCTGGCCGGTGAGGGACGACACGGGCACGAGCAGGCCGGAAAAGTTCACCGTGGGGATGACTGTGATTACCGTGGTTGCAAACACTGCCGCGACCTGGGTCTTGGCGAACGTCGAGATGAGTTGTCCGAAGCCACAGGTTGAAAAGACGTAGAGCAGCGCTCCGAGCGCGAGCGCTCCGAACGACCCCTTCACCGGGACGTGGAAAACCACATAAGCCATCAGCACCAAGAGAATAAACGCCAGCATGCCGACGACGACATAGGGGAACTGCTTGCCCAGCAAGAATTCAAATTTACTGATGGGCGTGGAGCGAAAATTGGCGATCGATCCAGTCTCCACCTCGCGGACCACGCCGATGGTCGCCATGATTGCCGGGATCAGAACCAGCATGATCACAATGACGCTGGGAACCATGCTGAAAGCACTCTTGAAACCCTGATTGTAGCGAAACCGATTTTCGATGTTCACGCGGCCAACATAAACGTTGGACACAGGGTTGGGGCCAAAGCGCTCGACTGCGAGGTCCTGCATATAACGCAAGACCAGGCCGTTGACGTACCCCTTGGTCGTCTCCCCGCGGAACGGCATGGCGCCGTCGATCCAGAAGGCAATGTCGGGCGGATGCTGGCTTGCGAGAGCGCGGCCGAAGCCGGATGGAATTTCAATGGCGACGGCGAGCTCTCCGCTCCGCATGCGTTGATCCAGTTCCGCAATGGAGCCGATCGGAGGGCGTTCGGAGAAATAGTGCGAGCCGGAGAAGCTTTCGAGCAGCCTGCGGCTTGCCGGCGTCTGGTCCTGGTCGAAGGCCGCATATTTCAGATTCTCGACATCGAACGTGATGCCATAGCCCATGGCGAACATCATGATGACAGGACCGAGGAACGCGAATGCCAGCCGGATGGGATCGCGCAGGAGCTCCATCGTTTCGCGCCGGGCATAAGCCCATAGCCGTCCGGGATCGAATCGCCTGGACGCGCGCGATTCGGGCGGCTGGTCGCTCGCCTGCGGCTCTGCAACAGGCTTGATCGGCTGGCTTGCGGACCGCGGCGCGGGTTCCGCTTCTTTCTTTTCTCCCAATCCGGCTGCTTCCTCGAGATAGGAGATGAATGCGTCCTCGAGAGAAGCGCTTCCGCGCTCCTTGACCAGCTTCTTCGGTGCGTCGACGGCGAGCACCCGGCCCTGATGCATCAGCGAGATACGGTCGCAGCGGTCGGCCTCGTTCATGAAGTGGGTCGAAAGGAAGATGGTGACCCCGTCGTTGCGGGAGAGATCGATCAACGTGCGCCAGAAGGCGTCGCGGGCGACCGGATCGACACCCGACGTGGGCTCGTCGAGGATCAGGATGGACGGCCGATGCAGTACCGCGACCGCAAGCTGCAGCCGCTGCTTGACGCCGAGCGGCAGGCTTTCCGGCTTGGCGTCAGCCACGGCCTTGAGATCGTAGCGTTCGAGTAGTTCTTTGAGTCGGGGTTCGATCTCGTTTGCAGGGAGATGATAGAGGTGCGCATGCAGCTCGAGATTCTGCCTCACCGTGAGCTCGCTGTAGAGCGAGAATGCCTGCGACATGTAGCCGACGTTCTGGCGCGCCTCCATGTCGTCCGCCGCCATCGGCTTCCCGAATAATTTGGCCGAGCCTTCGGTGACCGGCAGGAGCCCGGTCATCATTTTCATGGTCGTCGTTTTTCCGCAGCCATTCGAGCCAAGGAAACCGAAAATCTCGCCGCGGCCGATACGAAAGCTCACATGGTCGACGGCGACGAAATCGCCAAACCGGCGGGTAAGTCCTTCGGCCTCGATGGCCGGCGTCTTGTCCTCGGTCTCGGCGCGGGGGCGCACGATGACCTCCTGGTGCAACCCGCGCTTCTCCGGGGGAAGAAGGGCGATAAAGGCATCGTCAAGCGTGGACTTATTTGCTCGGGCAAGAATCTCCGTTGGCGCGCCGTGCGCGATGACTTTGCCGTCGTCCATTGCGGCGAGCCAATCGAACCGGCTCGCTTCGTCCATGTAGGCGGTCGCAACGATCACGCTCATCAGTGGCCGACGCGCCCGGATCGAATCGATCAGCTCCCAGAATTGCCGGCGCGAAAGCGGATCGACGCCCGTAGTTGGCTCGTCGAGAACAAGGAGATCAGGATCGTGCATCAGCGAGCAGCAGAGGCTGACTTTCTGCTTCATGCCGCCTGAGAGCTTGCCGCACGGTCGATCCGGAAAGGGGTCGAGCCCGGTGGCCTTCAGAAGCTCGTCGATGCGCTCGCGCCGTTCGGCCGCACCCTGGCCGAAGAGGCGCCCGAAAAAATCGATATTGTCGGAAACGCTGAGGGTTGGATAGAGATTCCGGCCCAAGCCTTGCGGCATGTATGCAATGCGGCCGTAGCTCGCCCTGCGATGATGCTCATCCGCCATGTCTCCGTCGAGCACTATCACCTTACCGGATTGAATTTTGCGCACCCCGGAAATCAGGGCGAGCAAGGTGGACTTGCCGACGCCGTCTGGCCCGATCATCCCCACCATGCAATGGGCAGGAATATCAAGCGTCAGATTGTCGAGTGCGAACGTCTTTCCGTAGCGATGACTTACGCGCTCGATCCTTGCGACGAAATTATTCGTCATTGCGGAAGCTTCACTGCAAGCTCGTCAGGCCAAGCGACTTTGGGATTGGTGCGGACAAAACCCAGCCCGCGCACACCCGTCTTCACAAAACGATGGAATTCATCGAGGACCGCGGGGTCAGCCTGGAGCTTGACCCGGAACATTAACTTCTCCCGCTCCTCGGCGGTCTCAACGCTTTTGGGCGTGAACTGCGCCTCGGTCGCCACGAAGCTGATGGTGTTGGGGAGAACATATTGCGGATTCGGATCGAGAATGGTGCGCGCCTCGTCGCCGAGCATAATTTGACCCGCCGCATCCGCGGGCAGGTAGATCGTCATGTAGACGTCCTTGAGATCGAGAATTGTCAGGATGCGCTGACCAGCGGCGACGACCTCGCCCGCGCGCGCAAGCCGGTACTGCACGCGTCCGCTCCGCGGCGAGACGAGCACCAGATCCGCGAGGATTGATTGCAGTCGTTCGACATCAGCCTCGGCTGACTTCATCGCTGCCTCGGCCGCATCGCGCTGTGCATTTGCTGAAGTAAGCGCCGCCTCGGCGGCTTCGAGCTTATTGCGACGCTGATCAAATACCTGCTCCGTGAGCCACCCTTGCCCCACCAGCGCTTTTCCACGCTCAAAATCGCTTTTGGCGGTCGTCAAATCGCTCTTACGCTGCGCTATGAGCGCTATAGCTGCCGCCACTTCCTGTTTGGCTTTGAGAACTTGCTGCTGCGCTCCGCGCAGCTGGGCTTCGGTTTCTGGAGATGAGATGGTGGCAACGACCTGCCCAGCCGTAACCTCATCGCCTTCGTTCACGGTCAGCGTCGCAAGCCGGCCCGGGTATTTTGCTGCGACGTCGACCTCGGTGGCTTCGAGCCGCCCATTCGATTTCACGATTCCTTCGGGCATATCACGGCCGCGCAACCGCGCAATCAGGCTCTCCACCTCTGTGCGAGCCCGTTCGATCGGGCTAGGCTGCGCGGATTCAGCGTGTGCGGTGTCAACGACCAGCGCGCTACGCGAAATTCCAAGTGCCCATCCGGCGATGCAAGCGGCAATGAAAAAGAGAACAGGTGCCCGGAAGCATGGTCCGAATACGCGAATGGTCTTGTGAGACGTCATCGACGTGGGAGGATGCGTCATACGCTAGGTCCCTTCGCAGCTGCGGTCCGCGGCGATCTAGAAGAGAACCAATCGAAGGATGTGCGCATGCCTCTTAGTGCCAAATCTTGACTGCACATGCCGATTGCAGCGCAGAGCAGACCGGCACGTTTTATTAACCATGCGCACGATGCGCCTTTGACGAACATCAATGCAGATTGTGGCCACGTGGCATGGCATGATGGCCAGAATTGTCGGGATCATACCGAGCCCAACATGCCAAGACTCCGGGTTATCTCTATTGAACAAGACATATACCAGAACACGCTGCCGCAATGGGCGGAGGCGCTAAGCACGCATGTTGGGCGGGTGTCGCCCTCACTCAGAGACCAAGAGGTGGTTCACTGTTTTCCCCGGAGTATCGAAAAATTTTCTGGGCGGATCGAGTATGGGCTATTGGGCGAGACAGTGCTGGCCAGGCTAGGAGCAAGGCCGAATCACTTCAGTCGTTCGCTTCGAACCGCAACGCCGACGCTGCCGCGACCCGTCCTACTCCTTGTTCAAGTAAGCGGAAGCGCCCGCTTAACCCAACGTAATCGCTCCTGCACGCTCTACTCGGCAGACTGGAGTCTCATAGACACTATCCACCCGTTTGAAGGATCAAGCTTCGGCGGCACGAGCGAGTATCAGATTATGGTCCTCGAACGGCCATCCGACCCTGAGGTCCTCGCGTTGCTCGAGCGAGGAGTGGCCCGCCGATTTGAATCCAAGGTAGGCATATCGCGGGTTCTGCAGTCCACATTGGCCGAGGCCTTCAATCAAATGAGCCGCCTCGGACCTCGCAGTGAAAGGAGCTTGCAGAACGCGATATCGGCAATGACATGGGATGCCCTAAGGGAACAACTCGAGGCTGCGCCACTTGTGGGGCCTCACGACATACAACGCGCTCGCCTCAAGGACTATATCGAATCGCACCTGACAGATTCGGAATTGTCTGTTGAATGCATCGCTCAGGCTTGCAGCACATCCGTGCGAAGCGTTCATCGAACTTTTGCCGCAGATGCTGCTGGCTCGGTTTGGAAGTACGTCTGGAGGCGGCGACTCAGCCATTGTGCGGCTGAATTGCGTGATCCCGGGCAATCGCGTCGGCCGATCACGGATATTTGCTTTTCTTGGGGCTTCAACAGCAGCTCGCATTTCAGTCGGCTCTTCAAGGACGAGTTCGGGGTCCCTCCAAGCACATATCGGCTATCCTCTTGCGGTGAAGTAGAGGACGGCGATTTACATCGCAAAGCTCACATGCCACAGCCTAGCCAAGCGGTCCATTCGATTAGGCGGAACCTGGCTCTATCTTAAGCGCGTGCGGCCGAAGGGCCTTGAGCACGGCTGCGGGCTCGATCACCGGATCAATTGAGCTCTTCCATTGTCGATGCATCAAGGTCTGCTGGGCGAACTCTACCGCGCCCTTCCTCGCGCTGCGGCGCAATGTATCTGGCATCATGATTGGCATTGCCATGCAAAGTCTGGCGCCCTGAGGCATGCGGGCGCTCCGTCACGCGCCTAGAACGACCCACGATCTCGCAATCGATGACGCCTTGGCATCGACTGAAGAGGCAAGAGTCGGTTGTGCGGTTCCAGGCATGGAGGCAATGATGGCAGAGCAAAGCAGCATGCATTTCTACCTAAATTGGGCCAAAGAGCGGATCGACGAGATGGATGCCACATTGGCGTCGCTCGAAGCCAAAGCGGGCGAGGTACAGGCCGACTCCAAAGTGAAGGCCGATCAACTGATTGCCGATCTGAAAAAGCGGCGTGACGAGTTTCAGACCGCTCTCAAAAAGGATGCCGACGCTGGCGAGGCCGCTTGGGTGCGGACGAAGGCGCAGTTGGAATCCCAATGGAACGGTTTCGAGGCGCAAGTGAAAGTCTACATCGACACCGTCGGCAAGCAGATCGAGCAGCAGCAGGCGACCTTCCGCGATGTCTCCGCAGCTCAGGTGAAGGCTTGGCGTGAGACGGCCGATAAATTTAGCGGTGCAGCGAAAAAGCTAGCGGCCGACCGGCGCACCGACATCGATGCGGCAGTCAAGCAGATGAAGGTCGATGCATCCGATGCAGAAGCCCGCTTGGAGAAGCTGAGAGAGGCAGGCAGAGAGTCCTGGACGGCGTTGAGTGGCGCCTTGACGGAATCCCGCAAGACTTTCGACCGTGCCAACCAGGCCGCCTGGGACGCACTAAAGCGTGCAGCTCCGCCGCAGACGTGAACGAGATCGCCAGATGGGGCATGCGCGGGCAAAACCGAAGCATATGTTCCCGATCTAGGAGCTAAAGGAGAGGCACTCCAGCAGGCCTCGCTGAAAAATGACCCCGGACGGTCAAGCGGGTGGACATTAGGGCGGGCAAGGTGTCCCTTAGATGGAGGTTTAGTGATGAGCAAGTTCGTCGTTATTGTTTTTCCTAGTGAGGCGCAGGCCTATGAGGGTACGCGCGCATTGACAGAGCTTCATGCCGAAGGAAGCCTGACCCTCTACGGCATGGCCGTAATCGCGAAAGATGCCGAAGCGAACGTCTCGATCAAGAAGTCCGCTGATGCCGGCCCGCTCGGCACCGCGGTTGGGGCTTTGGTGGGTGGTCTCGTCGGTGTGATCGGAGGTCCGGTTGGCGCGCTCGCAGGCGTAACGGCGGGCGGTCTTATCGGGAGTATAGCCGACCTATTCAACTACGGCGTCGGAGCAGACTTTGTCGCGAGAATCTCGAAGCTGCTGGCCCCCGGCAGGACCGCGATCATTGCTGAAATTGCCGAGTCCTGGACGACCCCTTTGGACACGCGCATGGGTTCACTGGGTGGCACCATCCTGCGGACTTGGCGCGCCGACTTCGAGGATGAGCAGATCGCCAATGAGATTGCCGGACGCAGGGCGGACTTGAAGCAATTGCAGGCTGAATACGCACAGGCAAGCGCAGACGCCGAAGCAAGACTCAAGGTGAAGCTGGAAAAAGAAAAAGCGGCTCTCGACGAAACGCAAAAGCGACTCAAGGTCAGGCTCGATGCTTTGCAAAAAGAATTGAGCGCCAAGGTTGCAGCGCTAGAGAATCAGATCACAAACGCGAAAGCAGACGCGCGGGAAAAAATCAAACAGCGTATCGCGGCGGTACGAGCCGAGCACGAGGCCCGATCTGCCAAGCTGAAGCAAGCGTGGACACTCACGAAGGAAGCACTTGCGGCGTGAGGCGAGGAAGCCGGTCCTGGACGGCGTTGAGTGGCGCCTTGGTGGAATCCCGCAAGGCTTTCGACCGCGCGAGCAAGATTGCCTACAACGCTGCAGTGAAGCGAGCTGTAGGCCCGCAGGGGTGCGGAACCGGAACGCTGACGCTTGAGACACGGCGTCCCGTCGCACTTCAATTGCTTGCGATGTGGATCACCCGAGCCTCAGTGGGCCGGTTCCTCAGCCCTTCCGTCTTAATGTCCCGACAGCCCCGCGCCCGAAGTAGTGAGGGCCTGTGACAGCGCTGCGCATCACCTTGAGAAAGGACCAGCGCCATGACCAGAAAAGCCGTAGTCTCCCAGCTGCGCGCGCACCAGAAATACGAACGTCTGGTCGCGGCCACAAAGGGCCTGCCGGCGCTCCCGACAGCAGTTGCCCATCCCTGTGATGAGACCTCGCTCCGGGGCGCGCTCGAGGCGGCACAAGCAGGAATGATTGCGCCCGTTCTCGTCGGGCCAGCGGAGAGGATCCGCAGCGTTCCACAATCCCTCGATCTCGACATCGAAGGCATCGAAATCATCGATGTCCCGCACGGCGAGCGCGCCGCAGAGAAGGCCGTCGAGCTTGTCCGCACCGGCAAGGCTGAGTTCTTGATGAAGGGCAGCCTGCACAGCGGGCGACAGCATCGCTTAGGAAGAAACGCGCAATGATCGATCTTTCATCGCCCGCGCTGCTCAAGGGGAAGAAAGCGTTTGGCACGGCTGGCGCAGTCCTCAGGGCGACTGTTCAGGAAAGGGCTATCATGGCAGATCCGCGGAACTACTACGCCCAAGAGATTCTCAAGGACGGCACCGCCGTCACCATTCGCGCGATCCGGACCGACGACGAAGAAGGTATTCGTGACGCATTCAGGGCTCTTGATCGTGAGGCGGTATACCGACGTTTCTTCATTGCGAAGAAGGATCTGACGGACGCCGAACTTGAGCAAGTTACCCACTTGGATTTCAGCCAAATCGTGGCCCTGGTGGCGACGGTCTCTCAAGCCGACGGCGAGGAGATCGTGGTCGGCGATGGCCGCTATTTCGCAGACAACGGGGGTAAGCGGGAACGCGCCGAGCTTGGTTTTCTAGTTGCAGAGCTGTATCGCGGACGCGGCATCGCCTCCCTGCTGTTGAGGCATCTTGCCCGCATCGCTCAGGACGCTGGCTTATCTGCCTTCGAGGCCGATGTGCTTGCATACAATGCACCGATGCTTGCCGTGTTTCAGCGTAGCGGGCTACCGATAAGTCAGCGGCGCGAGGGAAACACCATTCACGTCACGCTTTCTCTCAAGTCCCCGCAAGGACCTGACCCTTTCTGATGAAATCCGGCGCCGCGTGTAGTCAACATTGGGCCCAGTGTCTCGGGCTCGGATCGGCGCCGCCCCCTGACCCCCCACCCGTGGATTAGCGGCTCCACTAACGGCTCTCCAATTCGTACCGCGTCAGGTCGAGCGTGCCTCTTTCGATCGGCTGCTTCTGCCGGGCAACCGCGTTGATCTCGTCGTAAACCTCCCAGAAGCGGTCAGAGGTGCGCCTGACGCCGAATTGCTCCACAAGCCGATCGTAGTCGTCGCGCGAGGTGATGCCGCTTGCCCCTGTGCTGAACGCGTCCGCCTGTGCCTCGTCAAGCACAAAGAGCATGTTGGGATATGCACCGAGGATTCCCTCACCTATGGTCAACGTGTCCTCGTGGGGTGCGAGCCGCAGGCGCTCGCCCATGATCCATGAGACGTTCGCATGCTCGCGGTTGTGCACGATGCTGTAGACCTGTGCCCTGCCGTCTTTGCGTTGAAGCAGTACAAGAGCGAGTTCCGGGAAATAGCGCGCGAACGGCGTAGCCTTGACCGCTCTGACCGAGGCGATGCGGCGCAGTGCCCGCTCCGCCGTCGACAATGGCGCGCCATCCCCGGCGGCCTCCGGCATCCGGAGGACGCGCCAGTTGATCAGGTCAACAGGGCCGCGGACCGAAGCAGGCAGGCGCTCGAACAACGCGCGCTGAACCAACTCAGACTTATGACCCGTCTTGCTGCGGAACTTGATGGCGGTCAGCTGGCTCTCGTTCTTGAGCGGGAACACGTAGTTGAGCTTGACGTCCGTGAGCAAGCCGCCTCGGTACCAGTCGCGGCGCAATCGCTGGCGATCCGTGGGCGGCAGGAAGGACAGGAACAGCTCTTCCGCCTCCATCCGGATCAGGTCCATGTAGACGCGCGTCAGCACCTGATGACCGACGTTGCCGAACACGTCGAAGTTGACGACCAGATTGTAGACAAGCCGCTCGAACAGCGGATAGTCGAGCACGAACACGGTCTTGGGAAGGTCCCCGATGGCTCCTTTGGCCACTGCGGCATTGTCATCGTGACGGAACACGGTCAGCAGCGCATTCGGATTGGTGCCGTCGCCATCCCAGAGATCGTCGAGCGCGTAGCCGTCGGGGCGCAGCTTGCGAACGCTCTCTGCGCGAAGCTTGCGGTACTCCTCCCTGTGCTCGACGAGGCGCGTGAGGAACGGAAGGTCTTGCAACACAGTGATGTCGCTGCCCCAGGCACCGGGCAAGACAAGCCGGCTTTGCGCCGCGGCGGCGTGCTCCGGGGACATCACCATGCTGTCGGCTTCCGGCTTCAGGAAAAAGACGAAAAAGTGCTCCTGGATGGAATTGACCGCCTCGGTGCCGTTGCACACCGGCCCCTTGATGAATGTGGCGACGTGGAAATGCGCATCGTCCAGCAGGAACTGGTAGCGGGCCTTCACGGGAATGTCGGCAAACGTCGCGAACGGGTTGTTCGCTTGGTCATCGCCATACGCTTGCGCGTGCGACACGCTCCAGTGGCTGTCGAGGAATAGCGACTTGATGCGCTCGAGCTTGCGCGGCGACAACTCGTAGGGAATGTGTGTCTTTTCGACGATGGCGCCCAGTACCGGCCTTAAGCAGTAGAACATCTCGGGCGTGCCCGGCGCATCGGTCGGACGGCGGGTCGCAATCTCCTCGATGTCGCTGTCGCAAGCCGTCCCTGACCGCACCAGCCTGAAGAAGGGCGGATGTCCAACAGGGTCAGCGCTCGTCGGGGAAGACGCGCTGCCCGCAAAATGCAGGTTCGCCAGGAAAAGGTGCTCGTAGAGATAGCGGCTCACCAGCTGCTGGCGGGGATGCGGTTCATTCAAGAACTGCTCCCACGCCTGCACCTCACTCCTTAGTCGCTCGGGGATCTCAGCACGTTCCAGCCGGCTGGCGGAGCTCGGCTCCGGAGCGCCGCGCTCGACCCAGCCCTTTAGCGCTGCGATCTCATCGGAGGAGAGCGGCGGCAGACCGTAGGGCATGCCGAGTGCGGCCCCATTGTCGGCGATCCGCGGGTCGTCCACGTCTGCCGCGCAGACGTTGCTGTCAGCCACCTGTCTGCTCGGCTGCAGCGAGGCGTGCTCCCTGCGAAGCCGCGTCAGTCGGAGCAGCAGGCTGCGGCCCGGATCGCCGGCGCCCAGCACGTCGTAGAACCCCTTTTCGCGCCAGCCTGACGACGTCGTCGCATCGATGTCGACGCGGGTGGGCGGCACGCTGCTTGCGCGCGTCGCATCGTAAACATTGCGTGTCGTGGCACCTCGCGTGGCTCCCGAATAGGATTGCAGGTTGAGCTGGCAGGGCGCGTTGTAGCAGCTGTGACAGGCGATACATCGTCTTTCGAAGATCGGCTTGATCCGCTCGTTGTATTCATCGGACCCTACTGGCCTCGACTGGCCCGGGGTTTCCATGGGCCATCCAGCAACGACCGTCGCCAGCACGGCCAATGATCCAAAAAGCGCGCGTCGTGTCGAACCGTCTCGCATTGGGCTCTCGCCAAACAGCAGTTGCGCAAGGAACCCCGCTCATCGGCGATACGCTTCGCTCGGCTGTGCGTGCGAACGGCATCATGTGGGTTGTGAACCGTCAAGGTATTTCGGAGACCGCGCACGAGCTTGCCGCGGCGAGACCTACTTCCTGAAAATCGTTCGGTCACCTCAGGCGGCTGCCGCGCGCTGGGATATAGTATTTGCCATCTGAGACACCACGAATGTGGGCGATCTCATGACTCCGAGCCAATCGCACGTGTCGTCTCCTCGTGGCCCGAAGTCACCGAACCCTATGCATGACTGTCGCTTCCGCTTACTGGGCCAAAGCGGGCGCGCCGAACTCGACGCCGCGACGGTGAATTTTGACCCGAAGCTGTCACCAATGACGGTCGGAACGCTGGGCATCCACAATCAGAAGACGTGCCTGTAGTGCACATCACGTTGTGGAAGCCTGGGGACCAACCCAGGCGCCGGGTGGCAAGGTAGGCAGCTTGACGTTAAGCCCCTTAAGCATTCCTTCTACGAGACTCTCACAAAGCTCATTGGCCTTTTCTGGCGGGCCGACAAGACCGTCCACGACGAGCAATGTGAGTCCGTGCACAAGGGACCAGCACGCTAGGATCGCACCAGAAATCCTGCGTTCGTTTCTGGCGTTGTTGGGAATGGGCCGTCCCAGAGCGCCGTCAATAATAGCGCTTGCTAGCAGAGCTTTCGTATCTTCCGCTGCCGCGCGTTCGATTGCCGGCCGTCGCTCATCCGGGCCGCTGAGATAGCCACCGAACATAAGCTGGTAGAGGGCCGGGTTCTCGACCCCGTGACCAATGTAGGCGCCCATCATGGCGGATAGGCGCGCCTGCGGATCTCTGAGCGCCGCGATTTCGCGCGCCATTCGCTTCGTCAGCATGTCAAAGCCCGCGGCCGAGACGGCGGCGAGCAAATCGCGCTTGTCGGCAAAATGCTTGTAGGGCGCGTTGTGGGTCACGCCGGCGCGGCGCGCGAGTTCGCGGAGTGAAAACTCGAGGCTCTCGGTCTCGCTTAGTAGATCCAATGCGGCCTGGACGATCGCCCGGCGCAAATCGCCGTGGTGGTAGGGGCGCGCCTCTTGAGGTTCTCGGGTACTGGCCATGGGGAAACTCCAAGTTGATAACCGAAAACTAGGTGCGAAAGTGGGCGATGTCAACTTGCCGCAGGGTCGCAGCCCGTTTCTAAGTTGACGTCGCCCACTTTGGCCAGTAAGTGGGCGGTGTCCACATTCTAGGCGAGTTGATGGGAGCTTCCCTCATGCGGCCCTTGGCCATTCTCCTGACCCTTTCGCTTCTTCCGGCCGTTACCGGCTGTAAGCCGGAGAAAATGTCCATAGAGGCGAGGCCCGTTCGGACGCTCGTCGTGGATCCAAAGCCGATCGGCGATTATCGCCAGGCGATCGGTGAGGTCAGGCCCCGCTACGAGAGCGATTTGTCGTTCCGAGTCGCGGGTAAGGTGCTCGCCCGCCGGGTCGAGGTCGGGGCGTCCGTCAGACAAGGGGACGTCCTGGCCACGCTTGACACGCAGGATTTTCAGAACCACCTGCGTTCGGCCGAAGCTGAGGTCGCATCTGCCGACGCCGTCCTCGTCGAAGCCCGAGGTGATGAGGCGCGCAAGTCGAAGCTCTTGTCTGACGGCTGGACGCCAAAGGCAACCTACGATGCGGTGCTGCGCAATCTGCGTTCCGCCGAGGCCAGGCTCACTTCTGCCAAGGCCAATCTCGACCTGACCCGCGACCAGCTCCGCTACACCGAGCTGAAGGCCGAGTTCGACGGTGTGATCACCGCCGTCGGTGCCGAGCCGGGTCAGAATGTCGACGCTGGCCAGATGGTCGTGAAGCTTGCTCGGCCAGACGATCAGGACGGCGTGTTCAGCATCGCCGAGACCGCTTTCGCGGATCACACCGTGAGCAGCGAGCATCCCGAAGTCATCGTCTGGCCGCTGTCCAACCCGGAACTGCGCATCAACGGCATAGTACGCGAGATCTCTCCCGTCGCCGACTCCACGACACGCACCTATACGGTCAAAGTAACGCTCAAGGATCCGCCACCGCAGCTGCGCTTCGGAATGAGCATCGCCGGTCGCTTGAAGGCCGGTTCTGATCCGGCGGTGGCACTCCCCCTCTCAGCAGTTTTCGAAAAGAACGGCTCGCCCGCCGTCTGGGTCTTCGATCAGGCCTCCGGCAGCGTGGCGCTCAGACCAGTTACCGTCGCTCGCTACGAGACCAACACCGCCGTCATCGCCGACGGGCTCGCCAAGGGAGACGTGGTCGTTACTGCCGGCGCTAACACTCTGCGGGAAGGTCAGAAGGCGCGTGTTGCCGAGGCCTCTTCAAACGGGAGCACCAGAGAATGAAGAATTTCAACCTCTCCCGGTGGGCGCTCGAGCACAAGAGCCTCCTCGTCTACCTCATGTTGGTGTTTGCACTCGCCGGCATGATGGAATATCGCGAGCTCGGGCGCGAGGAGGACCCTCCGTTCACCATCAAGACCATGGTGGTGAAGACGCTATGGCCCGGCGCGACGACGCCGGAAACTGTGCAGCAGATTACGGATCGGATCGAGAAGAAGCTCGAGGAGCTGCCGAACCTCGACTACCTCAAAAGCTATTCCAAGCCCGGCGAGTCGGTGGTGTTCGTGACCCTCAAGGACGCGACTCCCGCGTCCCAGGTCCCGGACCTCTGGTATCAAGCGCGTAAGAAGGTCGGCGACATCAAGCAGACTTTGCCGCAAGGAATTCAGGGCCCGTTCTTCAACGACGAGTTCGGTGACACTTACTCGCTCATCTTCGCCCTGACCTCGGACGGCTTTTCGCATCGCGACTTGCGCGACCATGCCGAGCGTCTGCGTGGCGAGCTGCGCGGCGTCCCTGACGTTGCCAAGATCGATCTCATCGGCACGCAGGACGAGAAGATCTATCTGGAGTTCTCTACCCAGCAGCTCGCCGCCATGGGGCTCGACCTCTCCCAGCTGATAGAGACGCTGCAGGCGCAGAACGTCATCCAGCCCAGCGGCACGGTCGATGCAGGATCTGAGAAGATCGCGATGCGGGTTTCTGGTCAATTCACGTCGGAAGAGAGCCTCAAGGCAGTCAACTTCCAATTCAATGGCCGGTTCTTTCGCCTCAGCGACATCGCCAACGTGCGCCGCACCTACGTCGACCCGCAGCAGCCGATGTTCCGCTACAACGGCACGCCGGCGATCGGCCTCGCCATCTCGATGACCAAAAACGCCAATGTTCTGGAGTTCGGTGAGCACATAAAGGAACGGCTCGCGCAGCTCACCTCAAACTTGCCGGCCGGCATCGAGTCGCATCTTGTCGCAGACCAGCCGCAGGTTGTCGAGGAGGCCGTCGGTGAGTTCATCAAGACCCTGATCGAGGCCGTCGCCATCGTGCTGGGCGTGAGCTTCCTGTCACTCGGCTGGCGTCCCGGCATCGTCGTTGCCATCGCCATCCCTTTGGTTCTCGCCATCACCTTCGTGGTCATGAAGCTGACGGGCATCAGCCTGCAGCGCATCTCGCTCGGTGCGCTCATCATCGGGCTCGGACTTCTCGTCGACGACGCGATGATTGCGGTCGAGATGATGATCACCAAACTCGAGGAGGGTCACGACAAAATCACCGCCGCGACCTTCGCCTACACATCCACCGCCTTCCCAATGCTGACGGGCACGCTCGTGACCATCGCTGGCTTCATCCCGGTCGGCTTCGCCGCAAGCAGTGCCGGCGAGTATTGCTTCACCCTGTTCGCGGTCGTCGGGGTCGCGCTCGTTGTTTCATGGGTGGTCGCCGTGCTGTTCACGCCACTGACCGGCGTGTTCATTCTTCCCGACAAGCTGAAAGGCCATGGCCATGAGCCATCGCGCTTTGCGCGTGCCTTCCACGCCGTTCTCGATCGCGTTCTGCGGATGAGGTACGCCGTCATCGCTAGCACGGCAGGCTTGTTCGTTGCGGCACTCCTCGGCATGCAGCTCGTGCAACAGCAATTCTTCCCGAGCTCCGACCGTCCCGAGCTGCTCGTCGATGTCACGTTGCCACAAGGGTCTTCCGTCAATGCGACGCGCAAAGTGGTCGATAACCTCGAGGCCATCCTGAAGACCGATCCCGATATCGAGCATTGGTCGTTCTATATCGGCAGCGGCGCCATTCGCTTTTACCTGCCGCTCGACCAGCAGCTCACGAACGACTTCTTCGCCCAAGCCGTGGTGGTGACCAAGGATTTCAAGGTGCGCTCCGGCGTACAGCAGCGCATTATCGCCGCGTTGCAACGGCCTGAGTTCGAACAGGTGATGTCACGGGTCAGCCCACTCGAGCTTGGACCGCCTGTCGGCTGGCCGCTCAAGTTCCGTGTCAGCGGACCAGACCCGACGAAAGTGCGCGAGCTGGCCCACGACTTCGCGTCGTTGCTCGGCAACAGCCCGAACGCACGCAACATCAATTTCGACTGGAACGAGCCCTCGAAGGTTGTCCGCGTCGAAGTGGATCAGGACCGCGCGCGTGCGCTCGGCATCAGCTCACAAGCCTTGAGCCAGACCATCAACGCGATCTTGTCTGGCACGAGCGTAACGCAGCTGCGCGACAGCATCTATCTCATCGATATCGTCGCCCGTGCAATCCCTGAAGAGCGCGCGAAGCTCGAAACCTTGCGCAGCCTGATGCTCGAGACCCCCGGTGGGAAAGCGGTGCCGCTGGAGCAGGTGGCCAAGCTCTCCTATGGCCTCGAGCCGCCGTTGATCTGGCGCAGGCAGCGCCTTCCGACCGTGACCGTCCAGGCCGATACCGCCCCCGGCGTCGAGGCCGCGACCGTGGTGCGCTCGCTCGCCACTGAGGTCACCAACTTCAGGGCGAAACTGCCGGCGGGCTACGACGTGGTCGCCGGCGGCACGGTCGAGGACAGCGCCAAGGCCGAGGCCAGCGTCTTCGCTGTGTTCCCGCTCATGCTGCTCGTCATGATGACGATCCTCATGGTGCAGCTGCAGAGCTTCCAGCGTCTGTTCCTCGTGCTTGCTACGGCGCCACTGGCGCTCATCGGTGTCGCCGCGGCGCTGCTGCTATCGGGCGCGCCGATGGGGTTCGTCGCCATCCTCGGCATTTTCTCGCTGACCGGCATGGTCATCCGGAACTCGGTGATCCTGATCGATCAGATCGAGACGGAAATCGCCAACGGTCGCCCTGCCTGGGATGCGGTCATCGTGGCGACGGAGCATCGACTGCGCCCGATCCTGCTGACGGCTGCCGCCGCGATCCTCGGCATGATCCCGATCGCGCCCACCGTATTCTGGGGGCCGATGGCCTACGCCGTCATGGGTGGCCTTGTCGTGGCGACGCTGCTCACTCTGGTATTCCTGCCTGCGCTCTACGTGACGTGGTTCCGCATAAAGCCGGCGGAAGCGCAGTTGCCGCTCGGGTCAGAGCCGTCGCTTGAGCACAGAGCTGAATTGGGCACGAGCCTGGCGTGACTTCGAATTGGATCGTCGATCGGAGTAGAGAGCTTTATGTCCTCAACGAGCTACGAGACGTCGCCACGGTTGTTTCCAGCACGCCGATGGCGTCGGCTGCGAGTATCGCGTTCGCTGCAATCGTTGTGATCGCGCTCGAAGCTTCTGATCTGTTCCGGAAGTGTCTGTGAGAAACGGTAAGCCCAATGACAGTCGAACCCGCTCTACTTACTTCAACCGCGGTCCTTGCGGGCGCCTTCATCGGTGGTGGCGCTTCGCTCGCTGCCGCTGTCTACACGCAATGGCACCAGGACCGGTTGCAGCGCGTGGCCCGAGAAGCAGCAAAGCGAGAAGCCGTCTATGCCGATTTTATGATGAGCGCATCCAAGGTACTCGTACGAGCCTACCTTAGCGAAAGGCTCGAATGGACTGCCGACGAGCAGCACCTGATCGGGCTCATCAATCGCATGAGGCTTTTCGCACCCGGGCACGTCATCGACGAAGCTGACAAGGTCATTCGCACCCTGGTCGAGATCTCCTTACAGCCGCGCGTGGATCTGCATGAATTGGCACGAGCGTCCCTCACCGATCGCACTGCGCCGGACCTGCTTTTGAGTTTCAGCCTTGCTACTCTATCGGACCTGGAAAACGTCACCAGAGCTGCCGGTCGTAAGCCGAGCACTGCTCGCTTGCGGCGAACCTGGTGTTTCAAGCTGGTGTCATCGGCATTTTTCCGACTGCGCCGACGGGTGTTCAGGTTCCACTGGCCTGCGGAGTGGATCCGGATAACGGGGCGTAGCGTGCTCCGATGATGCGTCCGCTCCGCATCAGGACGGAATACAACGGCAAGCTGAGCTGCTTCGATTGTGCACGAGAGCCAACCTCTTTTTC
>CAVQUQ010000019.1:0-246958 GCA_963716835.1 uncultured Alphaproteobacteria bacterium
TTATTTTCAGTCGGTTACGTGATCGGTGCCTCCAGCGTGCTTCGCTTTGGGCAACAAGATGGCATCACGTAACGAAGCACTAGCGCGAGGCGCGCTTCGCTATTTCGGCAAGGTCTGCGAGCAGCACCCTGAGTTGAAGGGCGAGCGCCGTACAGCGAGCGGCAACTGCTTCAAGTGCAAACAAGCGACTATTCGATGCTGGCACAACGCTAACCCCGAAGTTCACGAGCGAAAGGTGCGCAAGTGGCGCGCGCTCAATCGCGAGAAGTACCTCGAGGGCGCCCTAGCGAGGAACGCGATCCGTCAGGAGCGCAAGCGCGCCGCGACGGTCCAAGATCCCGTGGAGATCTCACGGGCGTACGCCGCACTGTCACGCGAGGTTAAGCGGCTCGGCATGACAGTGGATCACGTCGTTCCCGTTGCGGGGTGTCGGGTCTGTGGCGCTAAGGGTCTGCACGAGCCCCGCAATTGGCAGCTGCTGTCGGTCAGAGAAAACGCACGGAAGGGAAATCGGTGCACGTGCTGTCGCCGATGGTGCTGTCTGCCGTTCGACAATTGGACACCCTGAAATAGCATGCTCACAGCGCCCTTCCGACTTCATTGTTTGCTCGCACAAGCAAAGCTGAGGTGATCAGATTCATCCAGACGACAATGGATTGCACTAAGCCTTCGTCAGAAACTGCACCCGCTCGCTGATTGAACGTTATGGCTTCGGCCTCAACGTAACCGTACGTTTGATGCATAATTGACGACAAAGGCGGGCACGACGCACACCAATGGCCCTTTCCTGACCTCGGCGATCGTCCACGCCTCATCTGCTCTTGAGGTACTAGCAGACGTCATGTGCGGAGTACGTCGAGGTCAGTTTTTGACCCATTGCAGACAAATCAACCCAGACGCCGACCAGGCCAGAAGCCCTCCTGCCGGTCATCCTTGATCTGCGGGGCTCACGGCCACGATCCGCCACGTCTCCGCATTCTCACCGCGAGCTCTTGACAGTCCCAGCCGCCACTCCATATACCATCCAGTCGGATGGTGCATGGATGGCAAGAGATGTCTGGCAACGTACATGAATTGCGGGCAAGAGCCGGCGACACCGAGAAGATCACGGTCAATCTTGGCTACGTCGACCTCGGTCATATCGATTTGATGGTGCAGGAGGGCTTCTATTCAAACCGCACCGATTTCATTCGCACCGCCATACGTAATCAGCTCGATCGGCACGGGGACGTCGTCAAACAGACAGTCGCCCGCAAGACGCTTGATCTGGGCCTGCGCCACTACAGTCGTGACGACCTCGAGGCGGTACGTGCCGCACGCCAAACCCTCCATCTCAATGTGCTTGGATTGGTCAGCATAGCGGCCGACGTACCTGCCGAGCTGGCCCGCGACACCATAGCGTCGATTTCCGTACTGGGAGCACTCCACGCCAGCGCAGAGGTCAAGGCGGCTCTGGCGGATCGAATGCGATAGCGAGCGTCAGCGTATCGCCGAAAATTCTCATCCGAAAACCGATTGGGCGCCCAACCGGACGCACGAGCTGTTTTCCGAGCACAGGAAGACCGAAATGACCAAGCCGCTTCCCCACGAAATGATCGAAGCGACCCGTCTGACGCAAGCCGGCCGCCTGAGCGAGGCAACCGCGCTTCTGCAAAAACTGCTTCGGTTCGGCAGCACGGCCTCCGACGGAGATGCTCCGGCTATGGCACTTTCCCCGACCGTCGATGTCGGATCCCGCAGCGCGAGCCGCATGGACATAGGGATTGCCACTGCGACGAGGGCACCGCCAGGTCTCGGCGCCTCGCCGCATGTCCCGTCCACGTTGCGCGGTACCTTTGATCGCTTGCATCTTGGCAAGACCGCGCAAGGCTTGCTCCGCGCGCTCAAGCGCTCGCCGCCGGCTCCGGCTGAGGTCGTACCGTCGGACGGAAATTTCGTCGCCAGGTCCTTCAGCAACGAAGCCGGAAGCCGCGCTTACAAGCTGTATGTTCCGAGCCGCCACGAGGGGGAGCCGCGACCGCTGATCGTGATGCTGCACGGGTGCACCCAATCGCCTGACGATTTCGCCGCCGGCACTCGCATGAACTTCGCTGCGGAAGAGAACACTTGTTTCGTCGTCTATCCGGAACAAGCCGTCTCCGCCAATTCCTCGAAGTGCTGGAACTGGTTCAAGAGCAGCGACCAGCAGCGCGGACGAGGCGAGCCAGCCCTCATCGCGGGCATCACGCGTCAGGTCATGGCGGACTACAGCATCGATCCCCGTCGCATCTATATTGCGGGATTGTCTGCGGGCGGCGCGACCGCTGCCATTGTGGGCGAAGCCTATCCGGATCTGTACGCGGCCGTGGGTGTCCATTCAGGTTTGGCATGTGGCGTAGCTCGCGACCTCCCATCGGCGTTTGCCGCCATGCGGGGTCACCATCCCGTACCCGGCCCCAAGAGCGCCGGGCAAGCCGGCGAGTTCATTCAGGTGCCGACGATCGTCTTCCATGGTGATCGAGACGCCACGGTCCATCCGCGCAACGGCGGCGAAGTCATAGCTCGGGCCGGCGCAGGAGGTGAATTTCAAACGGTCGTGGAGCATGGAAGCGTGACCGCTGGGCATACGTACACGCGCTCCGTCCAAAGTGACGCCAACGGCCGAGGGCTGATCGAGGAGTGGGTCATTCACGGCGCCGATCATGCTTGGTCAGGTGGAAGCCCTACCGGCTCCTTTACCGACCCGAAAGGGCCTGATGCGACGAAGGAAATGCTTCGGTTTTTCCTTGAGCACATCCGGGCGTCTGACAAGCCGAATGGCATGTGACCGGTGCCCTTAGAGAATCCGTATGTCCTGCGCGCGAACAATGATGTTCTTTTGCCTGAACCTGCGCTCAAGCGAGCTTCGGTAGGTGCGCCACCAGCCGGCCTCTATTTCTTCCACCATCACCTCAAACACCACAACGTCGTCCTCGCTGACCGGCCGCCCACCTTCTTTCCAGCGCCCTTCTGCGGGTGTCCTCGTGTAGGCTGTGACACCCCCGAACCGGTTGGTTAGCACCGTGGCGACCTTGTCGTAGTGCTGCTTGGGAAAGCCGCGACCTTTGTCGTCCCGCAGCGGCAGAAGGATTTGCACGAGGTGCACTTCACTCTCCTGGAGAGCACGGCAGTCCCTTCAACGGAACATGCCGCTGTCTACGCAAGGGTCGAGGAGGCTGTACTCAAATCGGATCGCCGGCGCTGACAGTCCTCAAATCCCTCGGGGTCCGTTCTCGTTGTCGGTTCGAAATTGCTCCAAGTCGACCACGTTGCTTTCAGGCGCGTTGACCTCCGAAAAATGAGTCACCTTGTTCGAGTCGCAAACGTAGAGCCATTTGTGGTCGAACAACTCTCCGTCTCGAATGTACCCGAACACCGCGCCCTTCTTGCCGCGCCAGAAAAGTACCGCCGGCCCCGCCGTGCCTACCTTCTCCCAGTTCGGCTCGATGAACTCGTCAATGTGCTTCCAATGAACCATTGGGAATCCCGCTGCGGTCATTTCAGTTGCCGACCGCCGCACGGACCAATGCGGATCGGGCGGCCGCGTCGCCATGATAGCACGCAGCGATGTCCGGATGCTCGTCAAGTCGGCACGGCTTTATCGTGCGCTGAGTTGTACTGCACGTCTGAGCATGACGTAGTCCGCGACGCGCTTAGCTTCGAGGTCGCCGCGTCCGACGGCATCGCGCACCGCGCACGCCGGCTCGCTGTCATGCAGGCAATTGCGAAACTTGCACTGTACTGCCAGGGCCTCGATATCGTCGAAATTGATGTCGACGCCTTTCCCCGTGGTCCAGAGCTCCACACCCCGCATGCCCGGCGTGTCAATGATGGCGCCACCTCGCGGCCGAGCGAAAAGCTGGCGATGCGTGGTCGTGTGGCGGCCGCGGCTATCATGGGCGCGGACTTCCTGTGTCGCCTGCGCCGCGCGTCCGAGCAGCTCGTTCGTCAATGTCGATTTGCCCACGCCCGATGAGCCAATGAGGCCGACGGTCCGGTTGCCGTCGAAATGGCGCTCAAGATCCCGAATGCCTTCGCCAGTACGTGCGCTGATGGCGTGAACCGGTATACCCGGAGCAATCGCAGCGATCTGACCGGTCGTCGCGATGACATCGTTGGCGAGGTCCGCCTTGTTGAGGACGATGACCGGTGCGGCGCCGCTTTCGCGCACCAATGCGAGATAGCGCTCGAGGCGCGGCAAGCTGAAGTCGCCATCCGGCGCCGTCACGATGAAGACGACGTCGACGTTTGCCGCCAGAAGCTGCGGGCGACGTTCACCCGACGCCTTGCGCACTAGTGCGGTGATCCGCGGCAGAATTGCAGCGATTGTAGCTTGGCCATCGCCCGCCCCTAGACGTATGGCCACGAAGTCGCCGACGCCCGGGAGATCGGAGCGCTGCACGATGGCGTTGCGGAAGCGACCGGTTGTCCCCGCCGTCAGCTCAGTTGAATCGGTTGCCACCCGGTAATGGCTGCGATGCTCGCCGACCACGCGGCCAGGCAACAGTCCCTCGGCGGCGTGGTTCGCGAATTCGGCGTTTCGGTGCTCACTCCAACCCAATGCTTCGAGCGTCATTTGTGAATTGCCGATCTTCCCCGACAGCAAACGGCGCAGGCATGCCCCAATGACGGAACGGTTTGGCGGTGGCGCTTAGATGCCGTCAACACCATCGAGAGCGGAGTTCTTGAGCCGCTCGGGATTGCGTTCGCCACTCTCGGCTGCAGCGACAAGTTGCTTGGTTATTCTGGCTTCACTGACTGACTTCTCACCAGCCGACAAGACAGAGCTCTCCGAAAGGTCCAGGAACAGGTCATCGCGGACGCGGCGCAGTATGGCAATCGTTGAAGCGTCGAACTGTCGGAATGGCATGATTAGCCTCGCTGATCAGGAGGCGTGAGCACTGTATGTCTCAGCCATCAGGGATGTTGCCGGCACAGTGCGCCTACAGTCTTCGAATGTCGAATCCTGACGGAAGGCAAGTCGAAACCGTTGAGTTGCTGCCCGTTCGGACGCGCTCCGGTCGCATGAGACCCAGCCTTCCCGACAAGCTGACGGAGTAGCCACGGAACCTGGGCTTTCGGCCTGATACTCCCGACGACACTCGGCATCCGCCTCTGGGTTAGCGCCGAAGGAGTCAATCTTCGCGATTGCGCTCGACCGAGGTGCGAAATGGTCTAGGGTGTTCGATCGATGACAGATGTGCCGCAGAGGCAAGGTCAGCGTTTGGTGGCGGCGAGTGGTCGCTCGACAGAATCGAGGACCGAGTGATGAGGCTCCGAGTCGGCTACGAATTGGACTACGAGTTTCCCCAATCCACGCCCGTCATTCTGATGCTGAATGTCCATCACTCGCGCGTCTCCGATCTGCCGGCGCCGGATCATGTGATCGTCAGCCCTTCAGTTCCGGTCTCAGGTTACCGCGATAGCTTCGGCAATTGGTGCAGCCGGCTCGTCGCACCGCCTGGGTCCCTGCGCATCAGCTCAAACTCGGTCGTGAACGATACCGGGAGGCCAGACCCGACGGTCTTGGACGCGCTGCAGGTTCCCGTTGAGCAACTTCCGCAGGAGGCACTCGTCTTTTTGCTGGCGAGCCGGTTCTGCGACAGCGATCGAATGCTGGATATGGCTTGGACCCACTTTGGCGGCAGGAAAACCGGTTGGGCCCGCGTTCAGGAAATATGCGATTTCGTGCACGAGCGCATTGCATTCGGCTACGAGCATGCGCGCGTTACGCGGACAGCGTTTGAAGCCTATCACGAGCGCAAGGGGGTGTGCCGCGACTATGCGCACCTGGCCATCGCGTTCTGCCGCGCGTTGAACATTCCAGCACGCTATTGCACCGGCTACCTCGGTGACATCGGCACGCCGCCGCCCTATCCTCCCGGCGACTTCGCAGCATGGTTCGAGGCGTATCTCGGCGGCCAGTGGCATACGTTCGATCCGAGAAATAACGTTCCCCGCATCGGCCGTGTGCTCATAGCGCGAGGACGCGATGCGGCGGACGTCGCCATCACCACGACGTTCGGACCCAATAGCCTCAAGTCATTTCGCGTTTGGACGGACGAGATCGAAAGCTGACGACGGCCATCTCTGGTATACCAACCACCATGGACAGAGCCGCTACAGTTCTAGAACGCGCATTCGAGCTTGCGAGATCGGGCAATTTCACCACGGTCACTGGCATAAAGAAGCGATTGAAAGAGGAAGGCTGCTCGGTCGACCAAATCACCGGCCGCTCGCTGACGAGACAATTGGATGCTCTCATAAAGGGAGCACCCAAGAAGGGCCCGGCAACGTGATCGGTGACGCCTATCGAGTTCCGCCCTATGCGCGCCTGCTGCGAAGGATGGCTTCATACGATCGTCAGGTTCTGCGTTTCCGTCGGCAATCATCCAGTGGACCAAATGCCGTTTAGACGGCCTCCGGTGCTCCACCGCTGCCCGTCAACGAATTTGTAGTACCCCCCCGCCTGGGCGACGTCGGCTTTTGGCCCTTCTCGGACCTCAGCGACGCTCGACGCCTCGTCTGCTCTTGGAGTCCTAGCAGATGTCACGAGCGAATGATGCCGAAGTCGGCTCATGACCCATAGCCGACATCTCAGATTACGGGCTGCCGGAGCGTAATCGGTAGAGGCACACCGCCACGCCGCGCCTTGGTTAGTCGGCCCCCTACTATTCGACTGAGTTCGCCTGCGCGGCGGATGCCGGGGCCATGAACGTCACACGCGGTGCTGGAAATAAATACCATACCCATCTCTGTCAGCGTCCCGTACTAAGCGGTGCTCGCCCTTGCCTCGGCAAGCCTTCCGGCCGAATAAATGACGATCCCCGCCGGGCGCCAGAACCATTCCTCGAGAACGAGCGGCTTCGCAATCATGGCTCAATTGGGCCATATTAGGAAAATGATGTAATTGGTGTCTTTGCTATTTGGTTTTCGTTCCACGTCGAGAGCAAGTTCATTCGCATTGAGTTTGGTAATTGTCGCCTTAAACCATTCACCAGGATCATCACATTTTTTTTGGTCTCGGCCCTTCCCGTCGAGATCTCGACCGTCTGCCTCTCTGATATCGACGCACTGTACGCTGTTTGTGATGCTCAGAATCTGGAGAGATGCAATTTTGGCGCCGTGTCGCCACTTTAAGAGGATGCTTGTTCTTCCGACGCCGTCGGTCGGAAAACGACCACGCATAATCCAGGTACCGGCATTCCAATCAATGAGCCCTTTTGGATCGGCAGAGTTGTCGGCGGGATCCCTGCCCATGCTGTCGCGAAGGTCCCGTAGGCCCGCAGCTGGGGAGCAAGCCTGCCCCTTTAGCTGAAGGTCGCTCTGACACAGAGCGTGTATCCTGCCTCGGGTGATCGGGTCATCGAGATTGTCGAAATTCTTCCAGAAATACTTGCCGCCAGGCGCTTTAGCATCAATCGAGCCAAGATACTGGTTGACGCTTCGTATGGCCTCCAAACCCATCAGCCCGTCTATGGGTCCGAGATAGCAGGAGGATTGCCACATTGCGTATTGCAGTTTCTTGCACGGATCATCGCCGGCCTCGTCTAAATGGGGCTTAGCATTGGCTTCCTGCAGCTCTGTCCGCACTGCGTGCATGGCTTGGCTAGTCTGTTCAAGGTCGGCTTTTGTCTGCTGCAGCTCCTGTCGCAATGAGCTCGTAGCTAAATCGACAGCCTTTGCCATTTCTTCGGGCGAAACCCAGCCTTTGAATTCTCCGCGTACAGCGGCATCCTTTTCGGTAATTTTTTCAGCCATTTCTGTGGAGGAAAGCCATCCTTCGTAGCGATTGGAAATCTCTTTTCGCTGTTGCAAAAGCCGATCCACGGCTACCTCGGGAGCCACCCAGTCTTTGTACTTGAGCTCGACCGACAATTGTTCGGATCGCAGCTTTTCCGTTAGCTCGGAGGGGGAAACCCAACCTTCATACTTCTTCGCGAGATTGCTCGATTGCTCTTCGAGCTTCTCACGAAGGAGAGCAGGTGAGAGCCAGTCCTTATAAGGTGCCAAATCGTTGCTGCGTTGCAAAGCAAGCCGATCTTCCAATTCTGAAGGCGACACCCATCCGGCATAGCGGCGCGATGTATCGATGGCTTGTTTGTCGAGCCACTTTTTGAAGGTGGTAGGAGAGACCCAATTCGTATTTTCTTCGATGTTTTCTGCCAGGGATGTTTGAATGGCCGGATCCGATGCGAAGTAGGCGATTATGTCGCGCAGAGCCGACCCTGCAATGCCTGCCAGGCCCGCAAACAATACGAGACCGGCTCCTATAGCAACGCGCGCTTGCATAGGGTGATTGAATGGGGACCGTTGCGGCTCTTCGGGCTGGGTTGGCGCATGAGGGTCCGTTTCGTCAGCACTATCTATGTGCTGAAGGCGCCGGAGCACCGCCCTGATCTCGTCCAGTTTTGCTTCGTGCGTCCGCGGCCGATCCTGCATTCTTAACCTGGTAGTTGGCACTGCCGCTGAATGAGGGGGTAAGTAACACTGCACTCTGTAACTTGCTGGTACCCATGCCGGCAAGTGAGCCTCACGGGAATCTGAGAACCAATTGCGAAGAGTTGTTTTCTTTTCGGAAGCGCTGAGAGCAGGCTCCCGTCGAGCCTAACGAGGCTCAGTCTACACATTATTCGGCTCTGGGTGGCCTAGCCATTATTGTGACATTGCGACGAGCGATAGACCTTGTACGGGCGATGGGGGCGGTACATCGCTGAGAGAGCATTATGGCGGCAGAACGCAATGGGCCAACGCGTCTTGACAAGGCTCTGACCGCGCAGCGGGAGCCGATTGCTGACGGTGATGAAAGGCTTAGGCCAGATCACGGATCGTCGGCGTCAGCCACCGATCCATCGTTTGACACGACCGAAACTGACCTCGCTTCGACAGTGCGGCGCACAATACATGTCGTGCGCGATAGCTTGACGCCGGCAACGAATGAGAGTCGCGAAGCGGCGGTCGACCGTGTAGGTCATCCAACCGAAACTGGCATTCAGCTGGCAGAGACGCATCTTCGCTCAAAGAACCATGCGCCGGAATTACTGCATCACATGCCGGATCTTAAAGACGCGCGTGTGAAGCGCATGGGCGAGACCCAGGCGTGGGCTGCGATGTTGCGGCTGATGCGGGAAGGTTCTCCCTCACTCGCCATGCTTCAGCTTGCCGAGCGGGCAAGTCCCTTCCCATCCTTCGCCAGTCTGTCAGTCGACCCGATACGTCCAACTATGCGGACCTCCCCTGAAGACCGGGTACGACAGTCTTCGGGACTATTTGCATTGAATACCGTCGACCGTTTCAACCCAAATGCGCCGGCGCTTCCCAGCGTCGATCTGTTGGCAGGTCTACAGGTCGGCCCGCAGGCGGCGATGGTTGGACCGACGCCCGCCACACAGCACCAGGAAAGTGCCTCGCAGCCGATCACGAGCGACAACTTGGCCGCGGCGCTGCGGCCTTTGGTCGAGAGGTGGATCAAAAGCACTATGCCATCTGTGCTCGAACAAGCGATACGTCTTGAGACAAATGCACACCGTGATTGAGTCACTTGAGAGCAGGGTTCCTGCACAAGGAATTTTCCATCTTGCACAAGAGAAAGGGGCATCTTTCATGACAGTGAGGGAAGGAGATCGGCTACCCGATGCGGATTTCCACATCATGAGCGAGCACGGTCCGGTACTGATGTCGACCACTGACATTTTCGAGGGTCGCTCTGTGGCCCTGTTCGGTTTACCCGGTGCCTACACCCCGGTATGCCATGCTGAACATCTCCCCGGCATCGTCGGTCGCCACGGCGAGCTCAGGCGGCATGGAATCGATGTTGTCGCATGCACGGCGGTTAATGATGCTTATGTCATGCATCGCTGGGCCCTTGAGCTGGGCGCGGTGGGGAAAATCTTGATGCTGGCCGATGGTAACGGGGACTTCGCCAATCGTTGCGGCCTTACGGTCGATCTGCGGACGTTGGGGCTTGGTTGGCGGTCCAACCGCTATGCCATGATCGTGATGAATAGGATTATACGCGTGATGAGCATTGAAGACGCGCTCATGGAGCATGCCAAATCGAGCGCGTTGGCGATCAAGGACAAGTTGGAGGAGGCCAACGCGTAACCCAATAAGGCTGGGATAGGTCTGCGATTCACGGTGACT
The DNA here is from genome assembly GCA_963716835.1 of uncultured Alphaproteobacteria bacterium. Lineage (GTDB taxonomy): Bacteria > Pseudomonadota > Alphaproteobacteria > Rhizobiales > Hyphomicrobiaceae > Hyphomicrobium_C. The sequence continues at coordinate 10,162 of CAVQUQ010000019.1, forward strand.
CTGCTGTGGCACCATCCCGTGGCTGATTGAGAGCAAAACCAGGGTCCGGTGGCCTGATGAGGAATGGAGAAACGACCGATCCGGACCCCGAGGCATTGCTGGCAGCGCTTCAGCGCTTAATGGTTCAAGGCCCTGCCGTAACGCCGGCGCCATTCGGCAAACCTGAGGCGTTGTCTCGCGACGAACGGCCCCCCTCCGACGCCGTCTCAGCAGAAAAACGGCCACTCAGCGTGTCTCTGCTGCCGCACCCTCGACACGGAGACAACCAATTCGCCACGACCGGCAGCTTAATCGACGATGCGACGGTCACAGCCCTCGGTGCCTTGATTGGCGACTGGGTTCAAGGCACAGGAGCGTGCCCAGTATCCAGCGCCCCAACCAGGAAACTGCCAGCTCCTAAGCCGGGCGAAAGAGCGCGGGAAGTGCCCAAGGTGGCTCCGGACCTGGACGCCCGTCTCGGCCAAATGCAAGAAGCGATCATGCTACGGCTCGCCGACGCGATCCGTGTCCTCGAGGCGGCGCCGCTGTGCGGTTACGAGCCATCTGCGGCGGTGAGAGCGCTACGCCGATTGAAGACGGCCCTTGAAAGGCCTTGCCGCATTCTCCTCATCGGCGAGACCTGCACCGGAAAGACATCCCTTGCCAATCTGTTGATCGGCAGCGCGGTGTTGCCGACCCACGAGCTCCCGAATACGCGCATCTCTACACTCATTGCCTACTTCGAGCGTCCGAAGATCGAGGCCGTTCCACCGGATGGGCGGAGGCGCCGTCTTGAGGTCACGACAGAACGATCTGCAGCGGATTATCAGCGTCTTCTTCTTGGGCTACCCCTGCCTTTCCTCAAGAAGTTTGAAGTCCTTGACACGCCCGCTCTCGACGCCCAGCGCCCGATCACCTCCGAACAGTATCTCCGCGAGCACCGTGCGGATATCGTGCTCTGGTGCACGTCGAGCTCTCAAGCATGGAGTGCCAGCGAGCGCACGTTCTGGAGTCTTCAGCCAAGTCGTCTCAAGAGCCGCAGCCTGCTCGTGATCACCCACGGAGATCTCCTGACACCTGCAAGCAACCGTGAGCAATTGGTCCGACGATTGCGTCAAGAGATCGGCGGTGAGTTCCGCGATGCCCTTGTGCTGTGTACCTGCCAGCCTCCAGCCGATGGCTTCGACAGCAGCGATGTCGAAGGGCGCAGGATGTCAGATTGGCTTGAGGCACTCGCCTTCGAGGCTCGTGCACAGCGCGTCGAGGCTGTTCGGCGCTCTGCGGCGCGCATATCTCAGCGCGTCCTCGCGAGGATTGGGTAAGACCTGTCCGGCTCCGGCTGTCGCTCACGGAAGCTGGCTCGCCGCAGCGTCGCGGGTCTGCAGCACATTGCCAAGCTGCTGGCTTACGCTAGCTGCGTAGGTTCCGTTTTTCTTGATGACTTTGAGACCCTCGTTAATGCTGCGCATGAGCAGTTCTGCCCTGGCATTGTCCCTGGCCACGGAAGCCTAGATCCCGCGCGCGGCGAGCGGCCACTTCGTCATGCGAAATGTTTGCGAGAGCCTGAGGCGGTGGAAGACAACATGCGCCTCGATCTCGTTCACGAGCACCGCATCAGCCTCGCGGTTCCGCAGCGCACTCGCACATTCTGCTTTGAGGTACAAAGCAGTCGCGGTGTGACTGCACGTTGATGAGAATTCCAATGAGAGGCAATTCTGGGTACCGCACACCATCGCAACGCCGATCTTGGCGGGATTGCCCTGCGCGCCTGCGTAAAATTTGCGGGGGACAGTCCCGCACCGTGCTAAACTGACGGGCATAGGATGCAACGGGCGCCCGGGCACGTCATTGATATTGCTTCAGTTCATTGTTCGACTTCGTCCTCAAAATCACGATGTCGGGTGTACAATTCACCCCCTGGGCACCATTTTTTTCTGTCAGCGCTTCCTGAACCTAGCGCCTCGGACCCGATCTTAAGTTGCGGCGGCGCAAAGTAACGCGTGTAGTAATACGCGACACAAATCGCGTTGCACCTCGCTTTTCCGACTGCAGCCCGCTAGATGTCGAGGGGACGGTTACGGCGTGGCGGAGGATTGTTGATCAGGAAGCGCGCCAAAGCGTTGTCGTTCTGCGGTGACACATACGTAGGACTCGGCAAATCGCCAAGTGTGAGCCGGCGAGCCTCGACACTCGCGCCGGACGAGGCCTTCACGAGCTCGATGCCGTGTAGGCAATCGTCGAGGCGCTTGTATCCCTCGCCGGACGCGATCTTCTCCCCATTGCTGGCTCGCAACGTCCAGCGCCACTCGCCGAGTATGTCTGGATAATATTCGAACTTCATTCTTACCCCCTTGTGGACACCGGCGTACGCACATCATACACGATCGTTCATGGTGCGTGTGCAATGAACCCAGGGCGTCAGCTCATATTACCCCTTATACTTCTTACTCCCGTCTATCTGCCCGTTTAACCGCACCTCGGAATACTGCAACTTCAGGCTCGCATTGTGTGCTAGCCTTGGGCGATGGATGTGGCAACGCTCACGATGATAGTGACCCTAGCTAACGGCGAGGTCACCACGACGACGCGGGGATTCATGAGCATGAAGGGATGCGAAGCGCTCGCGGCTGCGTTCCTTGTGACCGGCAACGGGAATGGCAGGAAGGTGGAGACGTCGTGCGCGACGATCACACCTGATCCGGCGATCGCGCGCTAACCCAATCGGCCTTGATCCGGCGCGGCTCTTACCGACACGCTTGACCACGCTCCACTAGGGCTTTCCCACACTGAGACACGCCGGCCGCCGCGCGGGCAGCAGACTTCGCGCGGGAGAGCGGGGAGAATGGGTCGAGGACCGTGGTTCATCACCTGTCATTAGACTGACTTTAACCAGCGCTGTAGCAGGATTTGCCGGCCTTGTTAGGGGCTCGGCGGCCAAACGAAAGGGGTTACTGCCTGCTCTGAACGTGGCGCTTTCCGATATTTGGGGACAGTCATGAAGCAGCGAACGGCGATACCCGCGACCAATTTCAGTGTTGAACGGGGCGGTAAGACATATTTCGCTTCCTATACAGTCTATGCCGGCCGAGTGAGGGTGATTTACCACACGAGAAACTCAAAGGTGCTTGAAAAAAGCGCACTCGCGGGTGCGTGCACCGATACGACGGCCAGAATGCTCTTGCGGGAATTGATACTTGAGGCCGCTGCTTAGGGTGAGCGTTAGCCCTTCCCGTCCAGCAAACACTTGAGCTCGTAGGCGTCGAGCGCGACGGTGAAGCCCGCGAGCGCTGAGCACTCAATCGGCCAAATGACGTGACGGTGCAATGAAGGAGAGCGGTAGCGATACTTCCAATCGCTGCGCTCAGTCGAGCCTAGTTGTTTTCGATTAGACGTTATCTTGACGCCCGGGAGCGACTCAGACACGCCTTGTGCTCAGACATCGGTGCGAAGGCTTCGGCGGACGCGCTGGTGGCGGAGACGATGACTACATAACCCGTGGGCATTGCACGGGGATGGTCTCCGCAAGTCTAACCCCGCTCCTCTAGGCGGGGTTTTTCTTTTCCGGACGCGGATCGAGCCTACCCGGCCGGCACGATGCTCTCGCCGCGGTGGAGTTCGATGCCGATCTTTAGAGACTCGGCAATACGCGCGGCACGGTCGGTGAACAACTCGCCCGCAGGGGCGGGGCACACCTCGCGCGCCGTCTCGCCGAAGAGCGCCAGCCAGCGCGTGAAATGGGCATCCGAAATGCCGGGGAGGCGCGCGTGGACCGGCATCGGGCGGCCCTTGTAGCGCCCCGTCATCAGCACGACTGACGACCAGAACGCCGCGAGCTTGTCGAGGTGCTCGTCCCAGTCCGCGATCCTGGCATTGAAGATCGGGCCTAGGACGTCGTCGCTGCGCACCTTGGCATAGAAAGCCTGGACGAGCGCGCGGATCATCGGCTCGGTGACGCCGGCCTCGAGGCCGGGCGCCTTGGGATGGGGTGGTCGTGCGGTGGCGGGAAACATGGAACGGCGCCTTGCATAAGATGTATGTTTGGTACATCTTATGTGGCATGCGCGTCCGGGGCAATCCCATCACGCAACTTTGAGGCTGCGACCAAATGCGGCTCACGACGCTGTCAGACTATTCACTGCGCGTTCTCATGTTTCTCGGCGCGAGCCCCGGCCGGCTGGCGACGATCGAGGAGATCGCAAACGCCTACGGGATCTCCGAAAATCATCTCATGAAGGTGGTGCACGGCCTGGCGCGCGCGGGCTTCGTCGAGACGCAGCGCGGACGCGGCGGGGGCCTGCGCCTCGCGCGGCCGGCCGAGACGATCACGGTCGGCGCAGTGCTGCGCGCGGTTGAGGAGGATTTCGCTCTCGTCGAATGCTTCGGCACCGGCGACACCTGCCGCATCACGAGCGTATGCCGGCTGAAGCGCGTGCTCGCCCAGGCACTCGACGCCTATTTTAAAGTGCTCGATGAATGGACGCTGGCGGAGCTCGTCGCCAGGCCGAAGGTTTTGCTCGATCAGCTCTCGCCGCACTAGATGATTGCGCGGGCTTCGAACCCGCCGAACTGGAGTGCTCCCCATGGGCCTCTCGACCCAACTCACGGCGCGCCTCGGCATCGCGCATCCCATAATCTCGGCGCCGATGGCGTTTGCGGCGGGCGGGCGGCTTGCGGCGGCCGTCTCTGCGGCCGGCGCCCTCGGCCTCATCGGCGGGGGCTACGGCGACGCGGGCTGGCTCGAGGGCGAGTTCACGGCGGCCGGCAATCAGCCGGTCGGTTGCGGCTTCATCACCTGGTCGCTCGCAAAGCAGCCGCATCTTCTCGACCTGGCGTTGGCGCGCGGTCCGTGCGCGATCTTTCTCTCGTTCGGAAATCCCGCGCCGTTCGCCGATCGCGTCAGGGCGGCCGGGGCCACGCTCATCTGCCAGATCCAGTCGCGCCGCGACGCGTTGCAAGCGCTCGACTGCGGGGCGGACATCGTCGTCGCCCAGGGTGCTGAGGCAGGCGGGCACGGCGAGAAGCGCGCGACATTCACACTCGTCCCCGAGATCGCCGACCTGATCGCGGCCAAGTCCCCCGACACGCTGCTCCTCGCCGCGGGCGGCATCGGCGACGGGCGCGGCCTCGCGGCGGCCCTGATGCTCGGAGCAGACGGCGCTCTCGTCGGCTCGCGGCTCTGGGCCTCGAGGGAAGCCAACGTCAGCCCCCGCATGCACCAAGCAGCTCTGGCAGCGACGGGCGACGACACGATCCGGTCCCAGGTCATGGATCTGGCCCGCAAGCTCGACTGGCCCCCGCGCTATACCGCCCGGGTGCTCCGAAACGCGTTCATCGAGCGCTGGCATGGGCGCGAGGCGGAGCTGGCGGCGGTCGCGGACGAAGTGGCCGCCAAGTACCGCAAAGCCTGGGCCGAGGGCGATCCGGAGGGCAGCAACACCTTCGTCGGCGAGGTCGCGGGGCTCATCCACGACATCGAGCCGGCCGCCGACATCATCCAGCGCATGGTCAACGAGGCGGAGGCCCGGCTTTCGTACCACGCGACGGGGTAGGACTCGGCCCTCCGGGAAGGGGCCGCTGTAGGGCCTGGCGGCTCGCCTGTGGGCATTGTGGACCGGCCTTAAAAACATTTGGAACCAAAGACCGCCTGCCGCGTTCACCCCCGTTAAGCGAGGGGATTTTTGATGTTCGCAGTTAGCGTGAATCTTCCAGATAATCTGCGGGTTCGCTCACGAATCCGTGTCGAGCCGCCTCAGCAAGCCTCAGCGAAAGCCGCCCCAAGTCCTTTGGTTCCCAGGCCAAGAGGCTGTGTCCGCTCGGGGGTCCCCATCCCGTAGCGATAGGGCGGCAAGGCAACCGGTACCCACTCAGCACGCAAAGACCCTCCGGGGGAGCAGCAGACATGACTACTGAGACCGTTGGTGGATTTGTCGATGGCAGCGAGCCGCCCTCCATCGACCATGCGGTCGTTTCCAGCTCGTCAGACGCACTCGGCCGGGTCGAACTGGTGGGCCTGTTGCGGGCACTCGAGGCGGTGCGGGAGGGAGACTTCTCGGTGCGCCTGCCGAGCGATCTCGAGGGTTTGCCGGGGCGGATCGCGACTACCTTCAACGACATCGTCGCCACGAACCAGCGCATGGCGGCCCAGCTCGAACGCGTGGGGCAAGTCGTCGGCAAGGAAGGAAAAACGCGCCAGCGCGTCCGCTTCGGGCCGATGACGGGGGCCTGGCTCGACATGGAGCAGTCGGTCAACTCGCTCATCGACGATCTGCTGTGGCCGACGACCGAAGTGTCGCGGACGATCGAGGCGGTGGCGCAAGGCGATCTTTTGCAGACCATGCGGCTCGACGTCGACGGCCGGCCGCTGCAAGGCGAGTTCCTGCGCTCGGCGAACATCGTCAACGCCATGATCAAGCAGCTCAGCGTGTTCACGTCGGAGGTGACGCGCGTCGCCCGCGAGGTCGGCACCGAGGGCAAGCTCGGCGGACAGGCACAAGTCCCCGAGGTTACGGGCGTCTGGAAAGACCTGACGGTCAGCGTCAACTCGATGGCGTCGAACCTGACAGCGCAGGTGCGCAACATCGCCGACGTGACGATCGCAGTGGCGAGCGGCGACCTGTCGAAGAAGATCACGGTCGACGTGCGCGGCGAGATCCTGCAACTAAAGGAGGCCATCAATACGATGGTGGACCAGCTCCGCTCGTTCGCGGCGGAGGTGACGCGCGTTGCGCGCGAGGTGGGCACCGAAGGACGGCTCGGCGGACAGGCGGTCGTGCCCGGTGTCGCCGGCACATGGAAGGATCTGACCGACAACGTCAACCTCTTGGCCGCGAACCTCACCACGCAGGTGCGCAATATCGCCGAGGTGACGACGGCGGTCGCCCGCGGCGACCTTTCGCGGAAGATCACGGTCGACGTGCAGGGCGAGGTGCTCGAGCTCAAGAACACCATCAACACGATGGTGGACCAGCTCAACTCTTTCGCATCGGAGGTGACGCGCGTCGCCCGCGAGGTCGGCACCGAGGGGACGCTCGGCGGTCAGGCCCAGGTGCCCGGTGTCGCCGGCACGTGGAAGGACTTGACCGACAACGTCAATTCCATGGCCTCGAACCTCACGGCACAGGTGCGCAACATCGCCGAGGTCTCGACCGCCATCGCCGGCGGCGACCTGTCGAAGAAGATCACGGTCAACGTCTCGGGCGAGATCCTGCGGCTCAAGGAGACCATCAACACGATGGTCGATCAGCTCAATGCGTTTGCCGGCGAGGTGACGCGCGTGGCGCGCGAAGTCGGCACCGAAGGCAAGCTCGGCGGACAGGCCAACGTGCGCGGCGTGGCCGGGACGTGGAAAGACCTCACCGACAGCGTCAACTCGATGGCGTCGAATCTGACGACACAGGTGCGCAACATCGCCGAGGTTTCGACGGCGATCGCCTCCGGCGACCTGTCGAAGAAGATCGACGTCGATGTCCAGGGCGAGGTGCTCGAGCTCAAGAACACCATCAACACCATGGTCGATCAGCTCAACGCGTTCGCCGGCGAGGTGACGCGCGTCGCGCGCGAGGTGGGCACCGAAGGCAAGCTCGGCGGACAGGCGGTCGTGCGCGGCGTCGCCGGCACCTGGAAGGATTTGACCGACAGCGTCAACTCGATGGCGTCGAACCTCACCGGCCAGGTGCGCAACATCGCGGAAGTCGCCACTGCCGTGGCGCAAGGCGACCTTTCCAAGAAGATCACGGTCAATGTGTCAGGCGAAATCCTCCAGCTTGCCGAGACCATCAACACGATGGTCGATCAGCTCAACGCGTTCGCCGCCGAGGTGACGCGCGTCGCCCGCGAGGTCGGCACTGACGGCAAGCTCGGCGGCCAGGCGCAGGTGTCGGGCGTCGACGGCACCTGGAAGGATTTGACTGACAGCGTCAACTCGATGGCCGGCAATCTCACGGCCCAGGTGCGCAACATCGCCGAGGTGGCGACCGCGATCGCCTCCGGCGATCTCTCGCGCAAGATCACGGTCGACGTGCGCGGCGAGATCCTGCAGCTCAAGGAAACGCTCAACACGATGGTCGACCAGCTCAACCGCTTCGCGGGCGAGGTGACGCGCGTCGCGCGCGAGGTCGGCACCGAAGGGCGCCTCGGCGGTCAGGCGAACGTGCCCGGCGTGGCCGGCACGTGGAAGGACCTGACCGACTCGGTGAACTCGATGGCGGGCAACCTCACCGCGCAGGTGCGCAACATCGCCGAGGTGACGACGGCGGTGGCGCGCGGCGACCTTTCGCGCAAGATCACGGTCGACGTGAAGGGCGAGATCCTCGAGCTCAAGAACACCATCAACACGATGGTGGATCAGCTCAATGCGTTCGCGTCGGAAGTGACGCGCGTCGCGCGCGAGGTCGGCACCGAGGGCAAGCTCGGCGGACAGGCGCAAGTGTCCGGCGTCGACGGGACGTGGAAGGACCTCACCGACAACGTGAACTTCATGGCGTCAAATCTCACGGCGCAGGTGCGCAACATCGCCGAGGTGGCGACGGCCATCGCCAGCGGCGACCTGTCGAAGAAGATCACTGTCGACGTGCGCGGCGAGCTCTTGCTCCTGAAAGACACCCTCAATACGACGACGGAGCAGCTGCGCTCCTTCGCGGCCGAGGTGACGCGCGTCGCGCGCGAAGTGGGCACCGACGGACGCCTCGGCGGCCAGGCCGTGGTGCCGGGGGCCGCCGGCACGTGGAAAGACCTCACCGACAACGTCAACCTCTTGGCCGCGAACCTCACGACGCAGGTGCGCAACATCGCCGAGGTGACGACGGCGGTCGCGCGCGGCGACCTTTCGCGCAAGATCACGGTCGACGTGAAGGGCGAGATCCTCGAGCTCAAGAACACCATCAACACGATGGTGGATCAGCTCAATGCGTTCGCATCGGAAGTGACGCGCGTCGCCCGCGAGGTCGGCACCGAGGGCAAGCTCGGCGGACAGGCGCAGGTGTCCGGCGTTGCCGGCACGTGGAAGGACCTCACCGACACGGTCAACGTCATGGCGGCCAATCTCACCGAGCAGGTGCGCGGCATCGTGAAGGTCGTGACCGCCGTCGCCAACGGCGATCTCAAGCAAAACCTCACAGTGAAATCCAAGGGCGAGGTGGCGGCGCTCGCCGAGACGATCAACAACATGACCGGAACGCTGGCGACGTTCGCCGATCAGGTGACGACGGTCGCACGCGAGGTGGGCGTCGAAGGGCGCCTCGGCGGCCAGGCCAACGTTCCCGGTGCGGCCGGCACGTGGAAGGATCTCACGGGCAACGTCAACCTGCTTGCGGCGAACCTCACCAACCAGGTGCGCGCCATCGCCGAGGTCGCCACTGCGGTGACCAAGGGCGACCTGACGCGCTCCATTCAGGTGAACGCGCGCGGCGAGGTGTCGGAGCTCAAAGACTTCATCAACACGATGATCGACAACCTGCGTCTCACGACAGAGCACAACACCGAGCAAGACTGGCTCAAGACGAACCTCGCCCGCTTCACGAGCATGCTGCAGGGCCAGCGCGACCTGGCAACGGTCGGCCGGAAGCTCTTGTCCGAGCTGGTTCCGCTCGTCAACGCGCACCAAGGCCTCATCTATCAGATGGAGGCCGGCGACGTGCCGCATCTGCGACTGCTCGCGAGCTACGCCGACGACGCCGAGGACGGCCATCCGCAACGCGTGCCCCTGGGCGCAAGCTTCATCGGCCAGTGCGCGGTCGACAAGAGGCGCATCTACGTGCGCAACATTCCGGAGGACAGCGTCCCCGTGGGGTCCGTCCTGTTCCGCGCGCTGCCGAAGAGCCTGGTCATCTTCCCGGTCATGTTCGAGGACGAGATCAAGGCCGTCATCGCGCTCGCATCGCTCTACGAGTTCGAACCGGCGCATCTCAACTTCCTCGAGCAGCTGACGTCGACGATCGGCATCGTGTTCAACAGCATCGAGGCGACGATGCAGACGGAAGGCCTGCTCAAGCAGTCGCAGCAGCTGGCCATCGAGTTGCAGTCGCAGCAGAAGGAGCTGCAGCAGACCAACGAGCAGCTGGCACAGAAGGCACAGCAGCTCGCCGAGCGCAACGTCGAGGTCGAACGCAAGAACCAGGAGATCGAGCAGGCACGCGGCGCACTCGAGGAGAAGGCAGCCGAGCTGGCGCTGACGTCGCGCTACAAGTCGGAATTCCTTGCCAACATGAGCCACGAGCTGAGGACGCCGCTCAACAGCATCCTGATCCTCGGCCAGCAGCTCAGCGACAATGCGGACAAGAACCTCACCGACAAGCAGGTCGAATTTGCACGCACGATCCACGGCGCGGGTACGGACCTCCTCAACCTCATCAGCGACATCCTCGACCTTTCAAAGATCGAGTCCGGCACCGTGTCGGTCGAGGTCGAGGACATTGCCATCTCGGGCCTCATCGAGACCGTCGCACGGCCGTTCCGTCACGAGGCGGACCGGCGGCATCTCTCCTTCAACGTGTCTGTCGACCAGAACCTCGGCCGCAGCATCTTCACGGATTCGAAGCGCCTGCAGCAGGTGCTGAAGAACCTGCTGTCGAACGCGTTCAAGTTCACCGACCAAGGCAGCATCGGCCTTACCGTGTCGTCCGTGCTCTCGGGATGGAGCGCGGACAACCGCAACCTCTCCAAGGCACAAGGGGTCGTCGCATTCGAGGTCCGGGATTCGGGCATCGGCATCGCACCCGAGAAGCAGAAGCTCATCTTCGAGGCGTTCCAGCAGGCCGACGCGGGTACCAGCCGCAAGTACGGCGGCACCGGGCTCGGCCTCGCCATCAGCCGCGAGCTGGCGACGCTGCTCGGCGGCGAGATCCAGCTCAAGAGCATACCCGGCGAGGGGAGCACGTTCACCCTCTACATCCCGACGAACTATTTCGATACGGCGGCCGGGCAGGCGAGCGCCAGCGCGCGCGGGCCGGCGCGTTTGGTGCCGCCTCCCCACCTTGCTCAGGACCGTCCGGTCGAGCGCATTGCCGACGATCGGGACGACATCAAGGTCGGCGATCGCGTCCTCCTCGTCGTCGAGGACGACGTGCACTATGCCAAGCTCATCATCGATGTCGCGCACGAGCAGGGCTTCAAGGTGCTGGTCGCGACGCGGGGGCTCGATGCGCTCGCGCTCGCCAACGACTTCAATCCCACGGCCGTGTCGCTCGACGTGTTCCTGCCCGGACATGCTCGGGTGGGCAGTCCTCAGCAGCCTCAAGCAGAATCCCGCCACGCGCCACATTCCGGTTCAGCTCGTGACGACGGACGAGAACAGGCAGCACGGCCTGGCGCGCGGGGCGTTCTCGTTCGTTTCCAAACCGACGAGCCGCGACGGACTCAACGATGCCATTTCCAGAATCAAGGAGTTCGCGAAGCCGCAGCGGCGTCAACTCCTCGTGGTCGAGGACGATCCCGCCGAACGGATGAGCATCAAGGAGCTTCTGCATCACGACGACATCGACATCGTGATGGCGTCGAGCGGCGCGGAGGCGCTCGAGGAATTGCGCAAGAACCACTGCGACTGCGTCGTGCTCGATCTCAAGCTCCCGGACATGACGGGCTTTGAGGTGATGGAGCGCATGCGCGACGACGACAGCCTTGCCGACATCCCGGTCGTCGTCTTCACCGGGCGCGAGCTTTCGGCGGACGAGGAATTGGGGCTCAGGATGTCGGCGCGGAGCATCGTCGTCAAAGGAGTCGAGTCTCCCGAGCGGTTGCTCGACGAGACGTCGCTCTTCCTGCACCGCTCGATCGCCGACCTGCCGGCAGACAAGCGCAAGCTGATCGAGAGGCTCAACCAGTCGAACGACGATCTGGCAGGAAAGACGGCGCTGCTCGTCGACGACGACGCACGCAACATCTTCGCGCTCTCGAGCGTTCTCGAGCGGCGCGGCATGAACGTGTTGACGGCGAATACGGGCAGCGAAGCAATCGCCAAGCTCGAGGCGAGCGACGACGTCGCCATCGTCCTCATGGACATCATGATGCCCGGCATGGATGGCTATGAAACGACGCGCCAGATTCGCTCCAAGCAGGAATACCGACGATTGCCGATCGTCGCTTTGACGGCGAAGGCCATGAAAGGGGACCGTGAAAAATGTCTCGAGGCCGGCGCGTCCGACTATATCGCCAAGCCCGTCGATACCGATCAGTTGATCTCGGTTCTGAAGCTTTGGGTTCATCGCTAGATCGGAGCGTGCAATGACCAAAGACGAACCGGTCAACATCCTGCTGGTCGACGATACGCCGGGCAAGCTGCTCAGCTACGAGGTCATTCTTCAGGATCTCGGCGAGAACCTCATCAAGGTCAGCTCCGCCAAGGCCGCTCTCAACGAGCTCTTGAGGACAGAAGTGGCCGTCATCCTGACCGACGTCTGCATGCCGGACCTCGACGGGTTCGAGTTCGCGGCGATGCTGCGCCAGCATCCGCGCTACGAGCGGACAGCGGTCATCTTCATCTCCGCCGTCCATCTCTCGGACTATGACTATGTGCGGGGCTACAACTGCGGTGCCGTCGACTACGTCGGCGTGCCTGTGGTGCCCGAGATATTGCGGGCGAAGGTCAAGATCTTCGTCGAGCTGTTCCGCAAGACGAAGCAGCTCGAGCGCCTCAATGCCGAGCTCGAGGATCGAGTCTCGCAGCGGACAACGGAGCTCGAGGAATCCTCCTCGCGTCTTGTCGAGAGCGAGAAGCGGCTCAAGCTGGCAAGCCGCGCGGCCGGTTTCGGATCCTATGAGTACGACGTCAAGCAAGACCGCATGCACTGGTCGTCGCAGCTCAGGCCGTTCGCTGATGCCGGCGTTCCGGCGCCGGAATCGCTCGATTCCTTCCTCGAGATCGTTCATGCGGACGACCGGGCCGGTGTGCGCGCCTCCATGCTGGCCATGCCGGAAAATGCGGAGAAGCGTCGCGACTTCGAGTTCCGTGCCGTGCTCCGTGACGGCAAGGAGCGATGGATCCTGGATCGCGGGCAGGTTCTCCACGACGGACACGGCAAGGAGGGAGACGGCAGCCGTGTCCTCGGCACGATGCTCGACATCACCGAGCGCAAGAACGCCGAAGCTCATCAGGGCTTGCTTCTCGCCGAGCTCGACCACCGGGTGAAGAACATCCTCGCCAATGTCATGGCGATCGCGAGCCTTTCCAGCAAGCATGCGATCTCGGTCGGCTCGTTCGTCGGCGCCTTGCAGGGCCGGATCCAGTCGATGGCGACCGCGCACGACCTCCTGCGACGGAGCAACTGGAAAGGCGCGGATTTCCTGGGCTTAGCGCGCGAGTCGCTGAAACCCTTCCAATCCAGGGAAGGCAACATTCGCGTCGAAGGATCGGACGCGCGGCTCAATCCGAAGGCCGCGCAATCGTTGGCCTTGGTCCTGCACGAGCTCGCGACAAATGCCGTCAAGCACGGGGCGCTGTCCCACGCTTCGGGCAGCGTCACGATCTCGTGCGAGAGGATTCCGAACGGCTGGCCGGGCAAGCTCAGGTTCACGTGGCGCGAGCGGGGCGGCCCGGGCGTTGCGAAGCCCATGAACGAGGGGTTCGGGCTTACGGCACTGCGCGCCGCAGCGTACGAGGCCGCGGCTCATGCCGATATTTCGTTCGAACCCGAAGGGCTCGTCTACACGCTCGAGGGACCGCTCATCGCGCTCGAGGAGTTCTCGCCGAAAGAAGCGGCTTTGACTGGGCAGGGAGACAGCCGGACGAGGCCTGAGCCGGGCAGCGGCCGCTCGCAAAAGCAATTGAGAAGTCCTCGTCGTCGAGGACGAACCGCTGGTCGCGATCGAGCTGCAGTCGGTTCTCGAGGGCGAAGGGCACGCCGTTGTCGGGCCGGCGATGAACCTGGCGCGGGGCCTCGATCTCGCGCGCGCCGACAGCTTCGACCTGGCTTTTCTCGACATCAGCCTCGGCGAGGAGAAGAGCTTCCCGATCGCGCGCGAGCTTGCGAGGCGCCGCATCCCGTTCGCATTCGTCACCGGCTATACCGACATCAATGCGGTTCCCGAGGAATTGCGGGGTGCGACCCGGATACAGAAGCCCTACGGCGTCGACGACATCCGCAGAGCGATTGGTCATCTTGCAGCGCCCTCGGCATCGGGCCTGCGCGCGACGGCGTGAGCCGGTACTCTTCGCCTCTCTGTTGGCGGGGTCCCACGTTACACATGCAACGCGTCGCGGAGACCGTAGAAGGCGTAAGCGGTTTTGAGGCCCCAGCGGAGCGCCAGGTTTGCCGGCGGCAGCTTTGGCGGCAATCCCCTGAAGAGCGCAGGAACGTCCTTCTCGGCCGCTGCGCCGGCGACGAGATCGGCCGCGAACCTTCCGGACCAGCTCATCGTCGCGGTGCCGGAGCCATGGCAGCCGAAGGCGAAAGCGACGGTTGCATCGTCAGGATCGAGGCCGAGGGCGAGCGTGCGCCGGGCGGTGAGGCAGACGAGGCCGCGCCAGGAGGAGGAAATCTCGGCATCGGCAAAGGCCGGGAGGACGCGCTTCAATGACGCGAGCGTCTGCGCCGATTGTGCGCGGGCGGCGGCCTCAGTCCCTCGGGTGTCCCCGCGCTGGCCGAAGAGAATGCGACCGCCGGGAAGACGCCGATAGTAGTGAATAAGGTTGCGCGAGCTGTAGGCCGGGGTTTCGGATCGGAATCCGCGCGCGTCGAGCTCGGCGGGCTCATAGGCCTGCGTGACGACGATGCTGGAAATCGCGGGAAGGCTGCGAAAGGCGAGCGCGGGATAGAGCGCGTTCGGCGTGTAGCCGTTGGTCGCCACAACGACACGGCCGGCGGTGATGTTCGCGCCGCCGGCCGTCGACAAGCGATGCCGCCCCCCTTCGCGGCGCCAGGCGACGATCTCGGCGTTCGTGTGGATGGCGGCTCCGCTCGCCTTGGCGACGCGGGCGAGGCCGCGCACGAGGCGCGTCGGGTGCATAGCGAATCCTGGCCGCGTTCGCAGAGCGCCATGGGACTCGGGACCGTCGTGGAATTCCTCATGAAGGCGCTCGGGCGGAATGTAGTCGGCCGCGACCCCGAAGCGCTTCGAGAGCGATCTCGGCCTCCTCGGCGAGCGCCGGCGCCACGCTCGGATGGTGGGCGACGCAGAGATTGCCGTCGCCCGTGACCTCGCAGTCGATGGCATGGTCGGCGATGAAGGCGCGCAGCTCGTTGACGGCTGCCACCTGCGTCACCCAGTAGCGCCGCGTCTCCGCCTCCCCGACGCGGCGCACCATCTCGCCGACCTCGAGCTTGGAGCCGCCCATGGACACGAAGCCGGCGTTGGCGCCGGACGCGCCCCAGCCGATGCCGGCGCCCGCCTCGAGCACTGCGACGCTCAGCCCGTGCCTGGTTGCCAAGCGGTGGGCGGCGAAGAGGCCGGTGTAGCCGCCGCCGATCACGGCCACATCGACCATCAGATCCTGCTCGAGATCGCGCTCAGGGCGCTCCAATGGTGCGCCAGCCGTCAGCGCCCAATAGTGCTGCGGCATGCGGCCGAACGCATAAATATCGGCGTCATAGACCCGTGCGGACATCGCGAGATCGCCTGCCGATGCTCAGGTCCCGATATCGCGCGACGCGTTGCCCTCGGTGACGATGTTCATTTTTGTCCCCCTTCGGTCATCCGGCGTCCGTGACCGGCGATCAAAGGCTGCCTGCCGGCGCAAAGATTGTCAAAAAATAAGAAAGGGATGGAAGTGTTGCGCGTGTTGCCTTCTTCTCAACTTTCTAATTGTGCTAGCGTTTCTGCGATTCTCCATGATGTCGTCTGCGTCCGGCCAGAAGAAAGGGCACCTGTGCCGGGAGGTTGAAAGGCCCGATATGCCGTCGACTAAACTCAGATCTTTTGTTCTCGCAGCGGCTGTCATCGTCACAGCCGGACCGGCGCATGCGGGCCCGGCGCTGCTTTACGACGCGTCGAGCGGCCAGGTGCTTTTCGCGGACGACGCCGATCAGCCCTGGTATCCGGCGTCGCTCACGAAGATGATGACGGCCTACGTCGTGTTCAACGCGTTGAAAACGGGACGGGCGTCCGGGAGCAACAAGATCGTCATTTCGCCGCGGGCCAATGCTCAGCCCAAAATGCGCCTCGGTCTCGGCGCCGGGAAAGAAATCACATTCGACGAGGCGCTCGCCGCGATCATCGTCAAGTCGGCGAACGATATTGCGCTCGCACTTGCTGAAGCGGTCGGCGGGAGCGAGGAGGCCTTCGTCGCCGAGATGAACGACACGGCCCAGCGGCTCGGCATGTATGGGACGCATTTCATCAATCCGCACGGCCTGCCGGGCGAGGGTCAGTTCACGACAGCCCGCGATCTCGCTATCCTCGCGCAGGCGATCGAGCGCGACTTTCCCCAGCACATGCACTTCTTCTCGATGACCATGGCTGCGGTCGGAAAGCAAATGATCGCCACCCACAACAGCATCCTGCTGAGAGTCGACGGCGGCGACGGCATGAAGACGGGGTTCACCTGCTCGGCCGGCTACAACATCGTCGCCAGCGCCTCGCGCAACGGGCGCAGAGATGGTGGCGGTCGTGCTCGGCGAGACATCCAACGCCAAGCGCACGATCCGCGCCGCGGCGTTGCTCGAGTACGGCTTTCGCATGCGCGACTGGAAATCGCTCTTCCCGGCGCCGGTGGTCGAGTCCCTCCCGGAGAGCACTTACGATCGCGAGCTCGTGCGCACCGCGAACCTTACGTCGCGCTACAAGGACTGCGTGGCTCCGGTGCCCGAGGAGAAGGTGGCAGCGGCCGGCGATCCCGCCAAGGCCGCCGCCACGGGTCCGGACGGCAAGCCCATCACCACGGCGGCGGTTACGCCTGACAAGACGGCCGCGCCGGCCAAGAGGGCCAAATCGAAAGGCAACCGCACGGCGAAATCGACCTCGAAGCGGCGTAGCACCAAGAAGCGCGCGAGCGAAGTCGAAGCCGGGGCGCAGTTCTCGCTCGCGACCCCATGAGCTGCAGCCTCAGGAGCCGAGCACCGCGCGGGCGGCGTCGAGATCTTCCGGCGTGTTGGCATTGAAGAAGGGATCGACCGTCCCGCCGCGCCCCTCGATCAGCGGAAACGAGACAGGCACCGCGCCATGGCTTTCGGCGAACGTGTGCGCTTTGCGCTGGTCCGCGGCAAGCGCAGCATCGAGATCGGCGGCGAGCGAGAGCGGCCACAAGCCGATCACGGGATGAAGCCTGCCGTCGGATGACGCGACTGCCGGCAGTCGTGGCTTGCCGGAGACGGCTTCGAAATAGCCGCTCGACGAGGTCGGACGGCAGAAACGGCGCGTCGTTCGGCACGCTCGCGACATAGCGTGCCTCAGGCCGGTTCGCGACGGTCCATCGCAGTCCCGCGAGAAGGCCGGCGAGGGGCCCGGGGAAGCCTGCAATCGTGTCGGGGATGACCGGCAGACCGAAGCCGGCGAAACGCTCGGGATCGCCATTGGCGCTGATGATCAGGCTTCCCACCTGCGGGCGCATGCGATCGATGACATGGGTGAGCACAGGCTTGCCGCCGAGATCCATGAACCCTTTGTCGACGCCGCCCATGCGACGCGACTGACCACCGGCGAGAATGAGGCCGGAAACGAGTGCTCGATGATCGTTGTGAGGCACGTTTTGTCCGCGGCCTTCGCCCGCTATTTGCGCTCCTGCGCGCGCCGCAGCGCGGCGGCGAGCGCGCTCTCGGCCGGGGGCTCCGGCGGCGCCTTGCGCGCAGGCGGAGCGCTCGATGTGCTGGCCGGTCTTGCGTCGCCGCTTCCCGAGCGATCGATTGCGCCGGACTTCATGGTGAGCGCGATGCGCTTTCGCGCCGCGTCGACCTCCTTGACGCGCACCTTGACCACGTCGCCGGCCTTCACGACCTCGCGCGGGTCCTTGACGAAGCGGTCGGCCAGCTCGGAAATGTGGACGAGGCCGTCCTGGTGCACGCCGACGTCGACGAAGGCGCCGAACGCCGTGACGTTGGTGACGACGCCTTCGAGCTGCATGCCGGGCTTCAAGTCGGAGATCTTCTCGATGCCTTCCTGGAAGGTTGCGGTCTTGAACTCGGGACGCGGATCGCGGCCGGGCTTCTCGAGCTCGGCCAGAATATCGGTCACCGTCGGAACGCCGAAGTCTGCATCCGCGAACTGCGCCGGTCTGAGCGTGCGCAGGAAGGCGCTGTCGCCGATAATCGACTTCAAGGGACGCTTCGCGGTCTCGGCGATCTTCTCGACGACGGGATAGGCCTCGGGGTGGACAGCAGAGGCATCGAGCGGGTTGGTGCCGTTCATGATGCGCAGGAAGCCTGCTGCCTGCTCGTAGGCCTTCGGCCCGAGGCGCGGCACCTTCTTCAGGGCCGCACGCGACTTGAAGGCGCCGTTCGCATCGCGGAAGGCAACGATGTTCGAGGCGAGCGTCTGATTGAGCCCCGACACGCGCGCCAGCAGCGGCGGCGAGGCGGTGTTGACATCGACGCCGACCGAGTTGACGCAATCCTCGACCACGGCGTCGAGCGAGCGGGCGAGCCCGGTCTGATCGACATCGTGCTGATACTGGCCGACACCGATCGCCTTGGGCTCGATCTTGACCAGCTCGGCGAGCGGATCCTGCAGGCGCCGGGCGATGGAGACGGCCCCGCGCAGGCTGACGTCGAGATCGGGGAATTCCTTCGCCGCCAGCTCGGACGCCGAATAGACCGAGGCGCCGGCTTCCGAGACCATGGCCTTGGTCAGCTTCAGCTGGGGCATCTTGGTCATCAGCTCGGCGACGAGCTTATCCGTCTCGCGGCTGCCGGTGCCGTTGCCGACGCTCACGAGATCGACCTTGTGCTTCATGCACAGAGCGGCCAGCGTCGCGAGCGCGCCCTGCCAGTCGCGCTTGGGCTCGTGCGGATAGATCGTGGCCGTGTCGACGAGCTTGCCCGTCTGGTCGACGATGGCGACCTTGACGCCGGTGCGCAGGCCGGGATCGAGACCCATCGTGGTGCGCGGTCCGGCCGGCGCGGCGAGGAGGAGATCCTTGAGGTTCTTCGAGAACACAGACGTCGCCTCGGCGTCGGCGCGCTCCTTGAGGCGTGCGAGGAGGTCGGAGGACAGCGTGCCGGCGAGCTTGCTCTTCCACGCCAGACGCACGGTCTCGGACAGCCACGCATCGGCGGGGCGGCCGCGATCGGCGATGTTGAAGGCGGCCTTGATCTTGGCTTCCGCGGGATGCGGCTTGCCCGTCTCGTGCGCGACGTCGAGATCGAGGTCGAGGATGCCCTCGTTCACGCCGCGCAGCAGAGCCAGCGCGCGGTGCGAGGGCATGTCCTTGATGCGCTGGCTGAAGTCGAAATAGTCGGAGAACTTGGCGCCTTCGTCCGCCTTGCCCTTGCGCACCTTCGAGGCCAGCTCGCCTTCCGCCCACTCCCATTCGCGCAGCGAGCCGACGAGGCTTGGCGCCTCGCCGATGCGCTCGATCAGGATATGGCGGGCGCCCTCGAGCGCGGATTTCGCGTCGGCGACACCCTTCTCGGCGTCTGATGTACTTCGCGGCCTCCGTCTCGGGAACCAGCGCAGGATTGGAGAGCAGCGCATCGCCGAGCGGCTCGAGCCCGGCTTCGCGCGCAATCTGCGCCTTCGTGCGCCGCTTGGGCTTGAAGGGGGCGTAGATGTCCTCGAGCTCGACCTTGGTGGCCGCGCCGTTGACCTGGCGCGCAAGCTCGGGCGTGAGCTTGCCCTGCTCCTCGATCGATTTCAGAACGGTCGCGCGGCGGTCCTCGAGCTCGGTCAGATAGCCGAGGCGCTCCTCGAGCTTGCGCAGCTGCGTGTCGTCGAGGCCGCCGGTGCGCTCCTTGCGGTAGCGGGCGATGAAGGGCACGGTCGCGCCTTCGCCCAGCAGCTCCACGGCGGCTGAGACCTGCCCGACGCCGACGCCAAGCTCGGCCGCGATGCGTTGATTGATCTTGTCCATGGACAAGCCTTTATGACCCGGAGGCGCGGGAGGTCAACCGCTTGACAGCCTCGGGCTGGTTGTCGTCGTTGTCGTCGAGGTCGAGGGAGACGAGCTTTTTGCCGCGGCTCGCGATCTTGGTCGCGGAAGCGGAGAGCTTTTCCAGGGCCTTGCCGGACAAAGTGAAGTGGCGCTCCAGCTCGGCGGCCCGCTCCACCAGCCGGGTCACGTCGTCGAGGAGCAGGCCAACCTCGCGCTGGATGACGCCCGCGTGGTCGCGCATCTTCACGTCCTTGATGACGGACTGCACGGTCTGCACGGCCAGCATGAGCACATTCGGCGCCACGATCATCACGCGGGCGCGATAGGCTTTCTGCACGAGGTCGGAGAACTGCTCCTGGAGGACGGCAAAGATCGACTCCGAGGGCACGAACATCAGCGCCGTGTCCTGGGTCTCGCCGGCGATGAGATACTTGCCGGCGATGTCTTCGACATGACGGCCGACGATCTGACGAATGGCCTGTGTTGCGGCCTTGACGTCCTCGGGCGTGCGCGCGAGCCGCAGGGCCTCGAAGTCCTCGAGCGGAAACTTCGAATCGATGACGAGCGGGGCCGGTGTGTTGGGGAGGCGGATCAGACAATCGGGACGGCTGCCGTTCGAGAGCGTCGCCTGGAACTCGTAGGCACCCGAGGGCAGCGCATCGCGGATGATGGTCTCCATGCGGACCTGTCCGAACGCGCCGCGGGCCTGCTTGTTGGCGAGCACGCCGTGGAGCGAGACGACCTCGGTGGAGAGGTCTGCGAGGCTTTGGCGGGCATCGGCAATCACGGCCAGACGCTCGTTGAGATTGGAGAGCGTTTCGGACGTGCGGCGGCCGGCTTCGCTGACGTTGTCGCCGAGGCGCGCGGTCACGGTATCGAGGTTCTGCGCCAGATGATGGCTCAGGGCATCGATGCGGTCGTTGAAGCCACGCGATTGCTCGGCCTGAGCGCGCGAGGTCATCTCGGCAATCGCGGACAAGCGCCCTTTGATCTCGGCGAACTCGATGGCCGAGGCCTGGCGGCGGCGGCGGGCGACGGCTAACACGACAATGAGCGCGACGGCGAGCGCGGCAAAAACGGCGAGCAATTCGGGAGACCAGCCAAGCGTCTCCAGCCATGCGCGTGCGCCGCTCTGATCCCAGCGTTGCAGAAGGTCGGACATGGGAGCGAGCGTTAACTGATTCGAGCGCGCGAAATTCGGGCGATGGCGGCGGGACGCCCCATGTTGTACATGGCGCGGATGGCAACCCCGCAGTCGTCTTCCCCGCTCCCGCAAGCACATCATCAGGTTGCCGTCATCGGCGGCGGCCCGGCCGGCCTCATGGCCGCCGAAGTCCTCGCCCGCGGCGGGGCGGCCGTCACGGTGTACGACCGCATGCCGTCGGTCGGGCGCAAGCTCCTGCTCGCCGGGCGCGGCGGCCTCAACCTCACGCACAGCGAAGAGCTGGAACGGTTTCTCGGCCGCTACGGCGCCGCCGCGCCGCATCTGCGGCAGGCGATAGAGGCGTTTTCGCCGGCCGATCTCATCGCCTGGTGCGAGGGCCTCGGCCAGGCGACGTTCGTCGGCTCGAGCGGGCGCGTATTCCCGAAGGCGATGAAGGCGTCACCGCTGCTGCGCGCCTGGCTGGAGCGGCTTCGCACAATGGGTGTCGCGTTCAAGCTCCGCCACCATTGGCGCGGCTGGGACGACGGCGGCCAATTGCTTTTCGACAGCCCGCAGGGGCGCGTCGCAATCAAGCCCGACGCGACTATCCTGGCCTTGGGCGGCGCAAGCTGGCCGCGGCTCGGCTCCGACGGCGGCTGGGCCAGCGCGCTCACCGGCGCCGGTATCGCCGTCGTCGAACTCAGGCCCGCGAATTGCGGGTTCATTGCCAACTGGTCGGATGTGCTCAAGGGCCGGTTCGCAGGCCAGCCGCTGAAGCGGATCGCGCTTTCCTTCGGCGACGCCAAGGCACGCGGCGAAGCGATCATCACGGCGGCCGGTCTCGAGGGCGGCGGCATCTACGCGTTGTCGTCTCTATTGCGCGAGGCAATTGCGGAGGAAGGCGAAGCGACCCTGCATATCGACTTGCGCCCCGATACGACGCTCTCCGAGCTTGAGCAGCGCCTCAGCGCGCCGCGCGGCAAGCAGTCATTGTCGACGTTTCTGCGCAAGGCGGCGAGCTTGCCGCCTGCCGCCATCGGGCTGCTGCACGAGTCGACCGCGTCCGCGGCCGCGCGGGTCTCCACCTTGCCGCCCGCTGCACTGGCGATGCTGATCAAGGCCGTGCCGGTGCGCCTTACCGGTGTCGCGCCGATTGCGCGCGCCATCTCGACGGCAGGCGGCATCGCGTTCGACGAGATCGACGAGCACTTCATGCTGCGCCGCCGCCCCGGCACATTTGTCGCCGGCGAGATGCTCGACTGGGAGGCGCCGACCGGCGGCTATCTCCTGCAGGCCTCGTTCGCGACCGGAGCTGCTGCGGCCGCTCGCGGCGCGCTGGACTGGCTTGCAGGGGTGCGCGCCGCCGGTTGTCCTGCCAATTGAGGCCGAGGCGGTCTCGTATTGCGCCGATCGTCTTAACCCCTCACCCGCCGCTCGGCCTCATGGCCTCGCGTCGACCTCTCCCACAGGGAGAGGTAAGCTACGATTTCTCGATCTCGCCGCGCAGGATCTCGAGCTCGAGCCACTTCTCCTCGGCAGCCGCCAGCTCCGACTCCGATTTGGCGAGCGCGTCCGTCGCCTCGGCGAACGCTTGCCGGTCGCGCGCAAAGAGGTCCGGGTCGTCAAGACGGCGGCGCAACTGGTCGACCTTCGCCTCGAGCGCGGCGATGCGCTGGGGCAGCGTTTCGAGCGCGTGCTTCTCGTTGAAGCTCAACTTGCGCTTTGCGGACTTCACCGCCGGCGAGACCGGCGCGGATTTTTCCAGGGCCACCGCGGCTTTCGGCTTCGCTGCCTGCCGGCTCGCGATGTCGGCGCCGCGTTGCGCGAGCATATCCGCGTAGCCGCCCGCGTATTCGATCCAGCGGCCATCACCATCGGGCACGATCACGGCGTTGACGACGCGGTCGAGGAAGTCGCGGTCGTGGCTGATGAGAATGACCGTGCCGCCGTAGCCGCCGAGCATCTCCTCGAGCACGTCGAGGGTTTCGAGGTCGAGGTCGTTGGTCGGCTCGTCCAGCACCAGCAGGTTCGAGGGCTTGGCGAGCGCGCGGGCCAGCATGAGACGCCCGCGCTCGCCGCCCGAGAGCACGCGGAGCGGCGTGCGCGCCTGCTCGGGCAGGAATAGGAAAGTCCTTCATGTAGCTGACGACGTGCTTGGTCTGGCCGCCGACGGTGACCTTGTCGCCGCGGCCGCCGGTCAGGGCCTCGCTCAGCGTCCAATTGGGATCGAGGCTTTCGCGGCCCTGATCGAGAGACGCCATCTCGATGTTGGCGCCCAGACGCACGCTGCCGGCGTCGGGCTCGAGCGCGCCCGTCAGGAGGGAGACAAGCGTCGTCTTGCCGCTGCCGTTCGGGCCGACGATGCCGATGCGGTCGCCGCGCATGACGCGGGTCGAGAAATCGGCGACGATCGGCCGTGACCCGAAGCACTTGGAGATGCCCTTGGCCTCGATGACGAGCGTGCCGGATTTCTCGGCCTCGGCGGCATCGATGACGGCCTTGCCGGCGGCGCGGCGATAGTCTCGCCGCGTCTGGCGCAGTGTCTGCAGCTCCGCCATGCGTCGCACATTGCGCTTGCGCCGCGCCGTCACGCCGTAGCGGACCCAATGCTCCTCGGCGACGATCTTTCGGTCGAGCTTGTGCTGGGTGACCTCCTCCTCGGCGAGCTGCTCGTCGCGCCAGGCCTCGAACTCCTTGAAGCCGAGCTCAACGCGGCGCGTCTTGCCGCGATCGAGCCAGACCGTCACGCGCGTCAGGTTCTCCAGGAATCGGCGGTCGTGGCTGATCAAAACGAGCGCGCCGCGCTGCTCATTGAGGCGCGCTTCGAGCCATTCGATCGTCGGCAGATCGAGATGATTGGTGGGCTCGTCGAGCAGCAGGATATCGGGCACGGGCGCCAAGGCGCGCGCGAGCGCGGCACGGCGCACCTCGCCGCCCGAGAGATGCGCGGGGTCCTCGTCGCCGCTCAGGCCGAGCTGCTCCAAGAGATAGCGCGCCTGATGCAGGTCGTCGGCCGGTCCGAGGCCGGCCTCGACGTAGGAGAGCGTCGTCGCATAGCCGCTGAGATCGGGCTCCTGCGGCACGTAGCGGATCGACGCGCCCGGCTGCACGAAGCGCTCGCCGCGATCGGGCTCGATCTCGCTTGCGGCAATCCTCAGCAGTGTCGACTTGCCGGAGCCGTTGCGGCCGACAAGGCAGACGCGCTCACCGGCAGAGACGGAGAGGTCCACGCCCTCGAGCAAGGGGGTGCCGCCAAAGGTCAAGGCAATGTTGCTCAATTGAATGAGGGGTGGGGCCATGCTGCTCGCGGGAGGTGCCGGTCGGTGACAGCTCTATAGCGCCGGAGCGGAGCGCTGTCGCCCACCGGGACGCATATTCAGGCGCGTGGCCGATTGCCGCGAATTGCCTTTGGCGATCACTACACCGGCGGCTTCGCCTCTACCTCCTTGAGCCAGCGCAACGTGGTCGCATAGTCGGGATCGATCTTGAACCGATCGGTCGGAGCAAAGCCTTCGGCGTCACTTATGGCGCGAGCGACGAGCTTGCGGAATTCGGGCACGTCGAAGTAGCAGGTGTGGATCAGCTCCTTCCAGCTCAAGTAGCTCGAGACCATCTCGGTCTTCTTGTCCCCGCCTTCGGCGAAGGCAAGCGTGCTGATGGCGTTGCGGAACTTGGCCAGCGACTGAAAGGTGGCCTGGTTACTGCACTGGGTGATCTTGTCGCCGAGCTCACCGGGCAAGTCACAGTATCCGGGCGTGATCCAGCCGGGCCTGTGGTCGGCGGCGAAGGCGATCTCGCCGTCAGTGTCGTTGCCAAACGCGGAGCGCCTGATCTCGGAGAGCGTCATCGAGTTGAGCCCGCGGCTCAGCCAAGCGCTGATGCGCACGGCAATGAGGCGAATGACGGCGAGAAACGCCAGCGCGAGGAGCGCGAATACGATCGGCACCAGCACGATCGGGACCAGCAAACGCAATGTGCCGCCGAAGGCACCCCATCCGATCTCGTCGTTGACAACGGCGCTCGAGAGCTCGTCGGTGACGACATGGAACAGGAGCTTGCTGTTCAGCGCGTAGTCGTGTCCGCCGCCGCAGAGCGAGCCGCCCTCGCACGGCTTCCCGTCCTTCTCCAGGAATCGCCGCTTGAAGCGGAGTGCGCGCTCGGCCTGGGCAAACTCAGGAAAAGATGTCTCGAGCTTCTGGCGCTTTTCCCTCAGCTCAGAGCGGAGCTGTTCGGCCCGGCGGCGCGAGTCCTCGGCCTGGCTCGGCTGGAGGCCTGACTTCTCCGCCTCCTCCCGGGCGTCACGCATCTCGCGCGACAGGCGGCGCATTTCCTGGCGGGCCGCCGTTATCGGCCCTTCAGAGCCCTGATACTGATTGACGTCGTAGACCGTGTTCTTCAGGAAGTCCGCAATGCCGACCATCACCGTCGGCGACGTCACGGCAAGAAGATAGGCGACGGGGAGAAAGAATATGGCCGCCATGGTGAGGGTCGAGACCGCGAAGTCCTTCTCGAAGAAGTGCAGCTTGACACTCGGCAGATACCTCAGGCCCTGGACCGCCTCATCGTCCTCGTGACAAAGCGATAGCCACTTCGGAGCATAGAGCTCATAGGCACGTCTTATGGCCCTGCGGCCATAGGAGAAGAGCTCGCGGCCGTCGAGGTATTTGAAGACGATGTAGAGCACAACGAAGGGGATGCTCATCATGGTGCCGGAGAACAGCAGCCTTACCCAGTAATATTCGCTGCCGACACGCCCGCTCCCGCCCAGGAGCTCGCCCACGACGTAGAACAGAAACATCATCAAGAGCATCAGCGACGCGACGAACAACACCTGCCGCGTCAGCGAAAGCCGAGAAAAGAGGAAGCGCTCCTTCTTGAGCTCGACGAAGGGCGTGCCGATGGAAATCCATTTCTTCATGCCGTTGAGCGGGGCCCCGCGGGCGACGCTCTCGACCAATGCCGAGGCGATGACCGAGCCGCCGTGGCTGTGACCGATGAGGCAGTAGTTCTCCTGGCGTGCCTCGAGCCCGCGCAGCATCGTGAGGAGGCTCGATCCTGCGTTGCGGCGCGCAAGCTCGCTGTTGACCGAGCTCCAGACGAAGGGCAAGAACTCGAGCTTGCCGTCGGCGCCTCGAATGAGCTCGCGCGTGTGGGATTCGAAGGTGCTGCCAGCCTGCCACCATTGCAGGTCCGCGCTTTCATTGAGGCCGAGCGCGTCCGCGGTTCCCGCAGAGTGCGCAAAGGTACCGTGCACAGTCACAACCGTGGCCATATCGCCTCCGCAAGCCGCGTGCGTCCTGAAGACCGGCTGCAGGCGTAGCGCATTCGAGCGTCGGGCGCTCGTTCCGGCAACTATGCAGCCCCCCGGCTGTGGGCTCGGCTAAACAGTCTCCAAGGCCGATTTGAGGCCAGAGCGTCCAGTTCCGCTAAAGCCGCCGCAGTTAAAGTCCAGCGTCAAAGTGCATATCGCACCGTGCTCGCGGAAGGCGATCCATGCGGGTGTACGCCGTTAGTTTTCGGCCGATGCAAAACTGTTACATTTGCCGTGCGCGGAGTGAGCTATCACTGACTTGATTTGGAAGCGAAATCCGGCCGGAGATTCCATTTTGCGACAAGCCGTGCCAGCGACGAGGTCCCAGCGCGTTCCCTATCGTTCATGCCTGGCCATACTTGCCGCGGCGACCGCAACGTTGATGCTGCAGGCGCCGTCGGCGCCGGTTCATGCCCAAGGCCAGCTCGACATTCGGCAATGACGATCCGCGGCCGCGCAAGCGCGCGCAGTCGCACCGCAAGACGACCGCACTCAAATCCGCCCGGGCCACCGACGACGATCGGGAGGCGGGGAAGAAACGCAAGAAGGGCGAAGCGGACAAGAAGAATCCGGATGCCAAAGTTGCGGCGCGGCCGCTTTTTGCCGTCGTCTCGCTCGCCGATCAGCGGGTCTCGATTTACAACCATCACGGCCTCGTCGCGCGCTCTGTCGTCTCGACCGGCATGGCCGGCCACCGGACGCCGACCGGCATCTTCACCATCATCGGCCGCGAGAGATATCATCACTCGAATATCTACAGCGGCGCGCCGATGCCGTTCATGCAGCGCATCACGTGGTCCGGCGTCGCGATGCACCTGGGCGTCGTGCCGGGCTACCCGGCCTCGCACGGCTGCATCAGGCTTCCGTCACGCTTCGCGGCCGAGCTCTGGGGCCTGACGAAGATCGGCGAGCGCGTCGTCATCGCGCCGAGGGACACCGCGCCGGCCGAATTTGCGCACGCGCTCCTGCCCGTGCCCAAGATGCAGCCCGATCCCAATCCGCCGGACGCGAGTGCGGCTGCCAATGGCGGCATCGTCACGGGCGCCACCACTCCGCCGGACGAGGAGGTCGTGCGCGTCGCGGCGACAGCCGCCGAGGCGCAGGGGGCCGCGGCTCCCAGCCCGACGTCGCCCAACACGACGTCGCCCAAGATGCTCAATCCCATCGCGTTCGCTGCGGCCTACAAGGTCAAGGCGGCGGCGGACTCGGCGCGTAGCGGCAAAGGCAGCAAAGGACGCCTTCGACGCGGCGAGCGCCAAGACGGCGGAGGCGCGGCGGGCGGTCGCCGAGGTCAAGGCCGCACAATCGGCAAAGGCGGCAGCCGAGGCCAAGGTTGCGTCCGCAGCCAAGGCGCTCGCGGAAGCGGCGCCAGACAAGATGGCCGTCGCCGAAGCCGCCAACGCGGCGGCGCAGGCCGAGCTTGCCGGCGCGGACGTCAAGCTCAACGAGGCAAAGGCGGCCGAGGCTCCTAAATCGGCCGAGTCGTTCGAAGCGGTTCGCCTTTGGAAGGAAGCGGCGGCGGCGGCAGCGGCGGCATCCGCGAAGGTCAAGGAGGCGGCCCGGCGCTCGTCGCCCGTCTCGGTCCTGGTCAGCAAGAAGGACCAGCGCGTCTATGTCCGCCAAGCGCTCGCGCCACTTCTCGAGGCGCCGGCAACCATCAAGGATCCCGACGTGCCGCTCGGGAGCCATGTCTATATCGCGAGCGCGGTCCACGAGGACGGCACGTCGCTCAAGTGGTCCGTGATCTCAATGCCGCGGACCGCCGGCGAGAAGACCGCCTCAGAGAAGCGCAAGAAGGCGTCGCGCGACGAGAAGCCCAAGCCGGCCGACGCGCCGCGACCTCAGGCATCCAGCCCGGCGGAGGCCCTCGAGCGGATCGAAATTCCGGCCGATATTCGCGAGCGCATCTCGGAGCTCTTGTGGACCGGCGGCTCGCTCATCATCACCGACAACTCGCTCAGCGGCGAGACGAGTGACGACGGCACGGACCTCGTCGTCAACGTGCGCTAACGATGCGCTAACGAAAGGCGTCGCGGCGCAAACGCTTGCTGCCGGGAGTGCGTGACACTCGCCGGCAGGCGCATTTGGCTCATCGATGTTGGAGGCCGTCTCTCGCGCAACGCAGAGGCCGCGCGAGGATCAATTTAGGCCGCGACGGGAGCAGCGAGCGCGGCGTCGATCTTCTCCTTCAAGACCTTCTCGTTGAAGGGCTTGATGATGTAGCCGCTGACGCCTGCAGTCTTTGCGGCGTTGATGTTGTCCTGCTTCGACTCTGCCGTCACGAGAATGAAGGGCGTCTTGGCCATGGCGGGGTCGGCGCGCACGTTCTTCAGAAGATCGTAGCCGGTCATCGGCTCCATGTTCCAGTCGGAGATGATGAGGCCGTATTGCTTCGCCTTGATCTTCTCGAGAGCGGCCTGGCCGCTCGCGGCATCGTCGACGTTCTCGAAGCCGATCTGCTTCAAGAGTTTGCGGATAATCCGAACCATGGTGCTGTAGTCGTCGACGACGAGGACAGGCATGTTGTTCGCGCTCATAACGTCTCTTAGCCCCTTACCCCTTTAGTGCACACTCCGCCTGCCTCCCTGGAGGGGCGGCCGCACTGAATAACTCCACCGTTGCAAGAGCAGTATGGGGCCAGATACTTGCCAGTTTGTTAATGCGTCAGCCCTCTGAACACTGTGCGTTTCAATTACGCGTAGAAATATCTTCCCCGGCCCCACAACCTTGGCGTGGCACCGCGCTTTTGCTTCGCGTTGCGCGCATTCCAAAGCGCGCCGAAAGCCGTCCCAATTTCGCGCGGGCAATACGGACTATCAGCGTGCCAATCCGATCGCCTGAGTTTCGTAACCAATCGGCAATCGTTGCATGTGTTAACTGGTCGCGGGGGCGGGAATTCTTCCGCCGCTAAGGGACGCATAGCAAAGAGGGACCGACGGCATCGCCAACACGAGCCAGCGGTCAGGGTAGAAAACATTTATATGCCCACGCAAATCCGGGTTCTCGTCGTCGACGACTCCGCTCTCATCCGCGGGGTCCTGTCGCGAAAGATCGAATCGGATCCCCGCTTCAAAGTCATCGACACGGCTTCAAACGGGCGCGAGGCAGTAGCAAAGGCACTCAGCCTCAAGCCCGACGTCATAACGCTCGACGTCGACATGCCGGTCATGAACGGCATTGAAGCGCTCAAGGCCATTGTCAAAGACGGCTCGTCGCAGGTCGTCATGGTCAGCGCGCAGACCGAGGCCGGCGCGGCCATCACACTGCAGGCGCTCGAGATCGGTGCCATCGACTTCATTCCGAAGTCACGCGGGGCCGAGCTCATTCATGAGAAGCTTTTTGCCGCCGCAGGCGCCAAATCGCATCGTGCACGCGCCGCCGCTCCCAAGCTGGCGGTCGTCAGGCCCCAGGCGCAAGCCAGGCCCGCGCAAAGTGCGCGCGTCAACGCGAAGATCGCCGTCATCGGCAGCAGCACAGGCGGTCCCCAGGCCTTGCAGGCGGTGATCAGCCAACTGCCCGAGAATTTTCCCGTGCCGGTCATTGTGGCCCAGCACATGCCGCCACACTTCACAAAGGCTCTGGCACAGCGTCTCAACGACACCTGCCCGCCCAAGGTCGTCGAGGCCAAGGACGGCGACCAACTCGTCAGAGGCACGATCTTCATCGCTCCCGGCGGCATGCAAACGCGTGTCACGGCCAACGAGATCAAGGTTGCGCCGGACCATGGAGAAAGCCTCTATAAGCCCAGCGTCGACGTCCTTGCTGAAAGCGTTCGCACGGCATTCGGCAAAGGCGTGCTCGGCGTCATGCTGACAGGCATGGGCGGCGACGGCGCGATCGAGTTCACCAAGCTTCGCAAGGCGGGCGGGTACAATATCTCCCAGGATCAAGCGTCCTGCGTCGTATACGGCATGCCGCGCACGCTGTTCGAGGCGGGCGGCTCCGACGAGGTTCTGCCGCTTGATCAGATCGGTGCGCGCATGCGTTCGGCGCTCGGCTGCTAGGCATTGAGAGATTGCAGGCGAGCCGCACCTGCCGACGGTCGTGGCGCCGCGACGATCGCGCGGCAGATGCGCTACAAGCTCGCTGCGACATCCGCCTCGTCGAAGTCGCTCAGATCCGTCTCGCCGTTCAGCAGCGACAAGACGATGGCGTGGCTCTTGTTGGCGGCACTCAGCTTCCGCTTCACGTTCTCGATGTGAACGCGGACCGTATTCGGACTGATGTCGAGCTGCTGGGCAACCTCCTTCTCCGAGAGACCCTTGCCGCTCAGGATCAGACAGTCGCGCTCGCGACGGGTCAGAATTTCACGCCGCTTCTGAATTGCCGACTTCTCGTGGAGTGCGGTCACCGCAGATTCCCTGTATCGATTGTTGATTGATCCGCGGTGTTGCCGATCGCGGGCGGGACTGAAAACGAATTCGCACTCTTAAGGTGCGTTAAGAATTATCGCAAAAGGCTTGCCCCAGGCTGGCCGAGCGCGGTGCGTGAGCACCACTCTTCACGCGATCATCCGCGCGAGCAGTACTCGCTCCAGAGCTTGCGGTAGGCAGCCTCCATGTCGCGCGCCAGGAGCGCGGGATCGCCGCCCAAGGGAGAGGCTTTGAAGCGCGCTCTCAGAGAGGAGCGCAAGGCGGCCAGTGCGCCGCACGTCGGATGCCGCGTCGACTGCTCGTCTCATGTACTGCTGAACGTTAGCGGCGACCCAGTCGTCGAGGCGCAGGCTGCCGAGGATGGACGCGCCGAAGCGGCCGACAGGCGGACGGCTCGCTAGCGAGACGACCGGCACGCCGAGCCAAAGGGCCTCGATCGTGGTCGTGCCGGCGTTGTGCGGGAACGGATCGAGGGCGATGTCGATGTTATCGTAGGCTTCCCAGGTCTTGGGCTGCGGCGACGTGTAGACGAGCGAGATCCGGTCACCCACGATGCCATGCGCCGCGAAGCGAGCGCGCCAGGCTTCGTGGCCTTCGGGCTCGCGGAACGGTTTGCTGTTGAGCACGAGCCGCGAGTTCGGCACCGAATTCAGAATGCCAGCCCAGGCTCCGATGACGGCATCGTTGATTCGGGCCGTGCGGCTGAAGCAGCCGAAGGTTATGTAGCCATTCTTCAGCGCAGGAAGGGGCGACACCTCCGGCATGCCGGGCGGCGGAGCATAGACGAGCGGGATGCGCGGCAAGCGCAGGACGCGCTCGGAGAAGAAACGCTCTGCGCCAAGCGGCACGAGTGCGTCGTCGGCAAGGAAGGCGTCGATTGCGGAGAGGCCGGTCGTCGTGCCGGAGCCCACCATCTGCGCGACCTGAACGGGAGCCGGCTTGCGGGCGAATGCGAGGAGGCGGTTGCCGGCCGTGTGACCGGTGAGGTCGACCAAGATGTCGATTCCGTCGCTGCGGATGAGATCGGCCACCGCGGCGTCGCTCATACCAACCGTCGAGCGCCAGCGGTCGGCGTGGCGCTTGAAGCGCTCCGTCACGGCATCGGGATTGGAGACCTCGGAATAGCAGGTGATCTCGAACTTGGATCTATCGTGCGCCGCGATCAGCGGCTCCACGAAAAAGCTCACGGCGTGATAGCGGAAATCCGAGGAGACGTAGGCGAGGCGCAGGCGCCGGTCCGGGCACCTTGGAATTCGCAAACGCGGGCGCCGCAGGCATGAGCTTTCGGGCGTGAACGGCGTCCCACTTCTTGTAGGCGGCAAAGATCTCGTCGGCCGAGAGATCGGTCCGGTAGTTGAGGCAGAAGAGGAGGTTGGAGTGCGCGATCGAGAAATCGGGCTTGAGCGCGATCGCCTGCTCGAAGCATTCGGTGGCCTCGCGCAGCCGGTCCTGCTGCATGAGCGCCGTGCCGATGTTGCTCATCGCATTGGCGTCGCGGGGATTGATCGCGATGGCACGGCGCGCGGCGACTTCGGCTTCGCGCGCATGGCCCGCAAGGGCGAGCGTCCAGGATAGATTGGACCAGGCGTCGGAATAGTCGGGCTTGAGCGCGATGGCGCGGCGATAGTGGGCCTCGGCCTCGCCTTGGCGGCCAAGCTCCTTCAGCACGGAGGCCAGATTGTTGTGGGCTTCCGGAGCGTCGGGAGCAAGAAGGACGGCTTCGCGCCCCTGCGCCTCAGCTTCCTGCAAGCGGCCGAGGCTGCGCAGCATCACGGTCAGGTTCCAGCGCACGTCGGCGCGCGCGGGCTGCGCGGTCGCCACCTGGCTCAGGTCGTCGACTGCGTCGGCGAGGCGCCCGAGCTTGAACGCGGAAATGCCGCGCAGGTGGCGCGCCTCGACGTCGTCCGGTCGGGCCGCGAGGCAGGCCTCGGCGATGCGCCAGGCGCGCTCGTAATCGCCGGCCTGATAGGCGGAGATTGCGGCCGGGAGTGAAGCCTCTACCGTGTCGGCAGCGCCAGCCGACTTGCACCAATCCGATCCAGAGGGTGCGGAAGGCGGCCTCCATGTCGCGGGCGAGGCCCTTGCCGTCGCGCAGGGGCGAGGTCTCGATCTGGCGGCGGAGGTTGGCGCGCAGCTTGACGAGCGACCCCAGGTCGCGCGCCTTGGCGGCGGCGAGCGCCACGTAGGCCTCGACGTTCGGCGCCACCCAGTCCGAGAGACCCACCGCGCCCAGGATGCTCGCCCCAAACCGGCCGACCGACGGACGGTCGGCAACCGAGACCACCGGGACGCCCAGCCACACCGCCTCGATCGTCGTCGTCCCGGCGTTGTGCGGGAACGGGTCGAGCGCGATGTCCACTTCCCCATAAGCCGCCCAGGTCTTGGGCTGCGGGCTGGTGTAGACCATCTCGAGCCGCTCGCGGCCGATGCCATAGGCCCGAAAGCGCTCGGCCATCAGATCGGCAAACGCCGCCTCCGAGAACGCCTTCGAGTTCAGCATCAGGCGGCTCAAGGGAACCTTGGCCAGGATCTCAGACCACGCCTTCACCACCCGGTCGTTGATGCGCTCGGGGCGGCCGAAGTAGCCGAAGGTCACATGGCCCTTGCGCATCGCCGGCAACGGCCCGACCTCGGCCATGTTGGCGGGCGGCACGTAGGCAATCGGAATGCGCGGCAGACGGAGCACGCGCTCGGAGAAGAGCCGCTCGCTCCCCGGAGGCGCCAAGGCATCATCGGCGAGGAAGGCATCGACCGCCGAGAGCCCGGACGTATAGCCGTGGCCCAGCATGTAGGCGATCTGGACGGGGGCGGGCTTCCGCGCCATCACCAGGAGCCGGCTCGACGATGTATGGCCGCCGAAGTCCATCAGCACGTCGATGGCATCGCGGCGGATGAGCGCGGCCACCTCGTCGTCGGTCATGCCCACGGTTGAGCGCCAGTGATCGGCCACCCCCTGAAATTCGCGCGTCACGCGGTCGGGGTTGGCGACCTCGGCGTAGCAGAAGAGCTCCATCTTGGCGCGGTCGTAGTGCGCAAGAAGCGGCTCGATGAAATGGCGGGCGGCGTGCTCGCGGAAGTCGGGCGACAGGTAGCCGACACGGAGCTTGCGGCCAGGGTTCGGATCGTTGGCGAAAGCAAGCTTCGCCGGCAGATGGGGGCGGGCGTGCGCGGCATCGAAGCGGCGGTACTCGGAGAGGATCTCCTCGGCCGACTTCTCGGGGTGGTAGTTGACGCAGAACAGCAGGTTCGCGTGCGCCAGCGCGTAGTCGGGCTTTAGTGCCAGGGCGCGGCGCAGCAAGGCGATGGCCTCATCGAAGCGCCCGAGATCCTCCTCGAGCAGCGCCATGTTGCCCAAGGCGCGCCAGTTCTTTGCCAAAAGGTCCTTCGCCTTGGCGTAGAGCCCCGCCGCGGCGATTGGCTGGCCCTGCTGGCGCAGGAGCTGGGCCAGAATGTCGTAAATGTCGCCATCTCCGGGCGCGAGCTCGAGAGCGCGCTCAAGCATCGGTCGTGCGTCGTCGAGCCGCGATTGACGCAGCAGGCAGCGACCAAGATTGCGCAAGATCTGCGGGTCGTTCGGGGCGAGCGCGAGCGCGCGGCGCAAGGACGCTTCGGCCTCCGAGTATCGCGCGCGGTCCTCGAGCAGATTGGCCAGATTGAGGTGGGCCGTCACGAAGCCGGGAGCGCGGGCGATGGCATCGGCGTAGGCCGCCTCCGCCTCCTCCCTTTTACCGGCGAGACGAAGGGATGCGCCTAGATTCGTCAATATCTCCGCGCGCGGGGCGATTTCGGAAGCAGCGCGAAACAGCTCGGCGGCGCGTTTTGCGTTGCCTGACGTATAGGCCTCGCCGGCGCTCGCCTGCAGGCTCGCGATCTTCGACTCGCGCTCGCAGTAGCTTTTCCAGAGCGTGATGTAGGCATCTTCGAGGACGTGAGCCAGGCCGCGGGCGTCGCAGAGCGGCGAGGCCTGCATCCTCTGCCGCAGGCCCGCGCGCAGGATGGCGAGCGCATCGATGTCCTTGGCGCGCGCGACGGCGTTGGCGACATAATCGTCGATGGTGTCGGCGGCCCAATCCTCAAGTCCGATGGCGGCGAGAATGCTGGCGCCGAAGCGGCCGACCGAAGGCCGGACGCGGAGCGAGATGGACGGGACGCCGAGCCACGCCGCCTCGATCGTCGTCGTGCCGCCGTTGTGAGGGAAGGGGTCGAGCGAGATGTCGATGCCCGCATACGCCTCCCAGGTCTTGGGCTGGGGCGTCGTGAAGACAAGGTCAAGCCGGTCGGCGGTGATGCCGTGGGCCGCGAACATCGCGCGGTAGCGTCGGCATACCTCCTCGTCCATGAAGGCAACCGTATTCAGCACCAGGCGCGAGCGCGGCACCGCGCCCAGAATGCGCGCCCATACGGCGACCACCTGCTCGTTGATACGCACCACGCGGCCGAAATGGCCGAAGGTGACGTGGCCGCGCTTCAACGCGGGCAAGGGGCTCACGGGCGGCATGCCTGCGGGCGGCGTGTAGGAAATGGGAATGCGCGGCAGGCGGATCAGAGGCTCGGAGAAGTATTGCTCGGCGCCCGCGGGGGCCAGCTCCTTGTCGGCGAGGAACGCGTCCATGACGGAGAGGCCGGACGTGTAGCCATGGCCGAGAAAATGCGCGATCTGAACGGGAGCCGGCTTGCGGGCGAGCGCAAGCAGCCGATTGCGCGCGGTGTGGCCGCCGAGGTCGACGAGAACATCGATCGCATCGCGCCGGATCAACCGCACGAGCTCGTCGTCGGTCAAGCCGACGGTCGTGCGCCAATGGTCGGTCAGCGCCTTCAAGCGCTCAGTCTCGCCGTCGGGGGCCGGCACTTCCGCGTAGCAAAAGATCTCGACCTTGCTGCGGTCGTGGCCGACCAGCATCGGCTCGATGAAGTGGCGCGAGGACTTGTTGCAGAAATCGGGCGAGACGTAGCCGATGCGCAGCCGACGGGCGCCGGTGCCGGCATTGGGCCAGGGCCCGAGGTTGCGCGCATGCTTGCTCGCGTGATCGTCGTTCCAGCGGCGGAACTCGGCGAAGATCTGCTCGGACGTCAGACCTGGATGGTAGGTCAGGCAGAAGAGCATCATCCCGTGGCCCTTGGCGTTGCCAGGGACCTTGGCGAGCGCCGCACGGAACGCATCCACCGCCTCGGGCACGCGGCCCTGATCCTGAAGGACGGTGGCCAAGTTGTAGCCTATGTCGGCCATATCGGGTCGCGCGACGATCGCCTTCTTGAGATCGCGCTCGGCGGCCGTGAGATCGCCGCGGCGCATGAGGGCGAGCGCGCGATTGTTGAGGGCGATCGCGTGGTCGGGCTTTTCGTCGATCGCGATCGTGAAGGCGTCGATCGCTTCGCCGATGCGGCTCTGCGCGGCAAGTGCATTGCCGAGCGCGTTGGCGCCCGACGTAGAGCGCGGCACGAGGCGGAGCGACTCACGCGCCGTCTTCTCGGCATCCGCAATGCGGCCGAGGCGGCGGCAAACGTCGGAGTATTCCGCCAGCGACTCGCTGTCGGTCGGGTTCGCGGTGAGATAAGCGCGCCAGGCTTGCTCCGATTCTGCGAGCCGTCCCTTGACGTCCAAGTCGCGCGCGCGCGCTATCGCCTCCTGGCGGGCGCGCTCCTCGGTCGCAGATGTGCCCGCTGACTTACACCAATCGGTCCAGAGGGTGCGGAAGGCGGCCTCCATGTCGCGGGCGAGACCCTTTCCGTCGCGCAGGGGCGAGGCCTCGATCTGGCGGCGGAGGTTGGCGCGCAGCTTGACGAGCGACCCCAGATCGCGCGCCTTGGCGGCGGCGAGGGCCACGTAGGCCTCGACGTTCGGCGCCACCCAGTCCGGAAAGACCCACCGCGCCCAGGATGCTCGCCCCAAACCGGCCGACCGACGGACGGTCGGCAATCGAGACCACCGGGACGCCCAGCCACACCGCCTCGATCGTCGTCGTCCCGGCATTGTGCGGGAACGGGTCGAGCGCGATGTCCACTTCCCCATAAGCCGCCCAGGTCTTGGGCTGCGGGCTGGTGTAGACCATCTCGAGCCGCTCGCGGCCGATGCCATAAGCCGCAAAGCGCTCGGCCATCAGGTCGGCAAACGCCGCCTCGGAGAACGCCTTCGAGTTCAGCATCAGGCGGCTCAAGGGAACCTTGGCCAGGATCTCAGACCACGCCTTCACCACCCGGTCGTTGATGCGCTCGGGGCGGCCGAAGTAGCCGAAGGTCACATGGCCCTTGCGCATCGCCGGCAACGGCCCGACCTCGGCCATGTTGGCGGGCGGCACGTAGGCAATCGGAATGCGCGGCAGACGGAGCACGCGCTCGGAGAAGAGCCGCTCGCTCCCCGGAGGCGCCAAGGCATCATCGGCGAGGAAGGCATCGACCGCCGAGAGCCCGGACGTATAGCCGTGGCCCAGCATGTAGGCGATCTGGACGGGGGCGGGCTTCCGCGCCATCACCAGGAGCCGGCTCGACGATGTATGGCCGCCGAAGTCCATCAGCACGTCGATGGCATCGCGGCGGATGAGCGCGGCCACCTCGTCGTCGGTCATGCCCACGGTTGAGCGCCAGTGATCGGCCACCCCCTGAAATTCGCGCGTCACGCGGTCGGGGTTGGCGACCTCGGCGTAGCAGAAGAGCTCCATCTTGGCGCGGTCGTAGTGGGCAAGAAGCGGCTCGATGAAATGGCGGGCGGCGTGCTCGCGGAAGTCGGGCGACAGGTAGCCGACACGGAGCTTGCGGCCAGGGTTCGGATCGTTGGCGAAGGCCAGCTTGGCGGGCAGATGCGGGCGGGCGTGCGCGGCATCGAAGCGGCGGTACTCGGAGAGGATCTCCTCGGCCGACTTCTCGGGGTGGTAGTTGACGCAGAACAGCAGGTTCGCGTGCGCCAGCGCGTAATCGGGCTTCAGTGCCAAGGGCGCGGCGGCACAGGTCTTCGGCTTCCGCGAAGCGACAGAGGTCCTTCGCAATCACGCCGAGGTTCGTGATCCAGCGCGCCTCCAAGGGCGCAAGCTCCATGGCGCGGCGCGTGGAGCGCTCGGCTTCGACGAGACGGCCCGAACGGAGCTGGAGCGCGCCGAGGTTGCCATGGGCCGACGAGAGGTTGGGATCCATCTCGATCGCTTTGAGGAGGAGCGTCGTCGCCTCCTGATTGCGCTCGCGGGCCATGGCGCAGGTGGCGAGGTCGCTCACGATGTCGGCCCGGCCCGGCCGCAGCTCGAGCGCACGCTTGAATGCCTCCTCGGCGCCGGGGATCAAGTTCTGCTTCTGGAGCGTGAGCGCGAGACCGTGCCAGGCTTCGAGGTAGTCGGGCTTCACCGCGACGGCGCTGCGGAAGCATTGCTCGGCGTCGCGGAAGCGACCTTGATCGCAGAGGAGATTGCCAAGGTTGTGGTGGGCGGGCGCGAATTTGGCATTGCAGGAGATGCCGGTGCGGTAAGCGCTCTCGGCCTCCGAAGGCCGGCGCGCCGCCTTGAGGACGACGCCGAGGTTGGTGTGAAAGTCAGCCGACTTCGGCTGGAGACTGATGGCCTTGCGGCCGGCTTCGATGGATTCCTCGTAATCCCCCTCGCGGTAAAGGGCGATGCTCAGGACCTCCCAGCCCAGAGCATCATCGGGAGCAGCGTGGATGGCTTCGCGCGCGAGAGACGCGGCGCGGGCGGCCTTGCCTTCGTCGAGCGCAGCCGCGGCCTGCTGGACGAGCTTGGCGCCGTGGCGCGCGGCCGGCTTCTTCCTGACGCCTCGGCGCTGCATACTTCAGATTCTCTTGAGAAAGCCCTGAGGCCAGTACGTCACGCGCTCCTTGACGACACCTTCGTTGAAGGGGAACTCCGGCTCCTCGAGGCTGAACTCGGGGTGCTTGGCGGCAAACTCGCGCGCGGCGTCGAGCGGGTTGTTCCAATTCCAGTCCGGACCCGTGCGGGGCGCGCCCACGACCTCCTTCATGATGCCGTCGGTCGCGACGATGTAGGACCCGGGCGTGACGAGCGGCCCATAGGCCTCGAGCTCTGCCAGGACGTGCGCCTTGGTGTGGTTGCTGTCGAGAAGGACGAGGACGGTCTCGCCGGGCTTTATGAGGGAACGGACGCTCTCGACGACGGAAGGCTCGGTCGAGCTGCCCTCGATCAGCGTGATCAGAGGCTTCATCTCGTGCGCCTCGATGGCACGGCGATTGTGGGGGCGGATCTCGATGTCGATGCCGATGACGCGGCCGCGGCCCATGGCCTTGAAGAGGCTGGCGTAGAATATAAGCGATCCGCCGTGGGCGACGCCCGTCTCGATGATGACGTCGGGCTGCACCTGGTAGATCACCTCCTGGATGCGGAGCACGTCCTCGGGAAGCTGGATGATGGGGCGTCCCATCCAACTGAACGAGTAGACGTACTTGGTGTCCCAGCCGCAGCGAACCCACGCCTTCGAGACCAGCCGGAACGCTTCCGCGGAGTTCGAGCGGGTGGCTCGTCTCGCCCTCGGGCCCGTCGACGCTGACGACACCCTTCACCTCATCGATCTTGAGCATATGTGCCGAGTTGCCTCTACCGCTGATAGATCGCCAATGTCTGATCTCTCCCGATTTGGCTTGCCCCAAACTGGTCGGCGTCCTTGCCGGGCGGGGCCCGCGGGGGCGCTTTCGGCCAGGCGCGGGTTGCTGGAGCAAGCCCCGCGAACAACAAAGCGGCCGCATCTTGCGATGCGGCCGCCTTCGTTGTTGTGGTCCGGCGGGATCCCGCCCGAACTTAGACGTCGATGAACTTCGTGAAGTCGTAGGTCCAGGGCGTCGAGCCGTTGGTCGTAATGACGCCGATCAACGTGCCGCCGCCAGTGAAGTTGCCGTTCGAACTGAAGTACAGCTCGCCGGTATCCTGCTGGTAGACGAAGCCGCC
Source organism: uncultured Alphaproteobacteria bacterium (assembly GCA_963716835.1). Taxonomy (GTDB): domain Bacteria; phylum Pseudomonadota; class Alphaproteobacteria; order Rhizobiales; family Hyphomicrobiaceae; genus Hyphomicrobium_C. The sequence continues at coordinate 49,814 of CAVQUQ010000019.1, forward strand.
CTTGCCGCCCGTCGACAAGCGTCGTCGACAGCGAGGGTCGTGTGGTCGGCGACGGAGGTGATGTTGCCGCCGTTGGTGAGCGTACCCGTCGTGTCGTAGGCGTTGGTCGTAAGCGTCGAGCTGTTGTCGGTATCGAGACCGATCTTGTCGGCGCCCGTGCCCATGTTCTGGACGATCATGTGGCTGCCGGCCACCTTCTTGTCGAAGACGAAGGTGTCAGCACCCGAGCCGCCGGTGACGATGTCGATGCCGCCGCCGCCGCGGACCATGGCCGCGCCAGAGCCAGAGACCGTGATCGTGTCGGCGTCGGTGCCGCCGATGACCGTCTCGACGTTGACGACCGTGACGGTGTTGGCGAAGTTGCCAAGCGTCAGCGAATCGCTTGCCGGTCGTCGAGGTCGATCGTCGCGGTCGCAACCGTGCCGAGCGTGATCGTGTCGGCCCCGCTGCCGCCGGTGATGCTCTCGACATCGGAGACCGTCGCCGTGTTGGCGAAGTCGCCGAACGTCAGGGTATCGGTGCCGTCGCCGAGGTTGATCGAGCCCTTCGACACGAGGGTCGTGTAGGTGATCGTGTCGTTGCCCGCTCCGCCAATCAGCGTCTCGACGTTGGTCATCGAGCCGGTGTTGGTGAAGTCGCCCAGCGTCAGGGTGTCGTTGCCGGCACCCAGGTCGATGCTGTTCGAAGCACCCAAGGCAGCGCCGAAGGTCAGCGTGTCAGCCGTGTTGCCGCCGACCACCGACTCGACGTTGGATGATCGTCGCCACGTTGGCGAAGTTGCCGAGCGTGAGCTTGTCGGAGCCGGAGTAGAGATCGATCGTCACGTTCGCCAGGATGGTCGAGAGCGTGATCGTGTCCGCACCCGAGCCACCGAGGATGCTCTCGACGTTCGAGACCGTAGCCGTGTTGGCGGCCGAGCTGAGCGACAGGCTGTCGGTGCCGGCGCCGAGGTCGATCGAGGCGTTCGCAAGCGCGTGGTGAACGTGATGGTGTCGTCGTTCGTGCCGCCGACCAGCGTCTCGATGTTGGCCAGCGAGCCGATGTTGACGAAGTTGCCCAGCGTCAGCTTGTCGGAGCCGGAGCGTCAGGTCGATGCTGTCGGTGGACCGGAGCTCGGTGGCGAGCGTCACGGTGTCGTTGCCCGAGCCGCCGACGATGCTCTCGACGTTCGAGATCGTGACCACGTTGGCCGCCGAGCTCAGCGTCACCTTGTCGGTGCCGTCGCCGAGGTTGATCGAGCCCTTCGACATGAGCGTCGTGACCGTGATCGTGTCGTGCCGAGCTACCGCCGATCAGCGTCTCGACGTTCGTCACCGAGCCGGTGTTGGTGAAGTCGCCCAGCGTCAGGGTGTCGTTGCCGACGCCCAGGTCGATGCTGTTCGAGGCTCGATGCGCCGCGCCGAAGCGTCAGCGTATCCGCCGCCGTGCCGCCGACCAGCGTCTCGACGTTGGAGATCGTCGCCACGTTGGCGAAGTTGCCGAGCGTGAGCTTGTCGTTGCCGGAGTAGAGGTCGATCGTCGCGTTCGACAGGAGGTCGAGAGCGTGATCGTGTCGGCACCCGAGCCACCGAGAAGGCTCTCGACGTTCGAGATCGGTCACCGTGTTGGCCGCCGTGCTGAGCGACAGGCTGTCGGTGCCGTGCGCCGAGGTCGACAGAGCCGTTGAGCAGCTGGTGGTGAAGGTGATGGTGTCATCGCCCGTGCCGCCAACCAGCGTCTCGACGTTGGTCACCGAGCCGGTGTTGGTGAAGTCGCCCAGCGTCAGCTTGTCGGAGCCGAGCGTCAGATCGAGCTGTCGGTGGACACAAGCTCAGAGCCGAGCGTCACGGTGTCGTTGCCCGAGCCGCCGACGATGCTCTCGACGTTGGAGATCGTGACCACGTTGGCCGCCGAGCTCAACGTCACCTTGTCGGTGCCGTCGCCGAGGTTGATCGAGCCCTTCGACAGGAGCGTCGTGACCGTGACCGTGTCGTTGCTCGCGCCGCCGACGAGCGTCTCGACGTTGGTCACCGAGCCGGTGTTGGTGAAGTCGCCGAGCGTCAGGGTGTCGTTGCCGGCACCGAGGTCGATGCTGTTGGCGGCACTGAGCGCCGAGCCGAGGGTGATGCGTGTCTGCACCCGTGCCACCGGCCAGCGTCTCGACGTTGGAGACGGTCGCCACGTTGGCGAAGTTGCCGAGGTGAGCTTGTCGGAGCCGGAGTAGAGGTCGATCGTCGCGTTCGAGGCGATGGCACCGAGCGTGATGGTGTCGGCGCCCGAGCCACCGAGGAGGCTCTCGACGTTCGAGATCGTGGCCGAGTTCGCAGCCGAGCTGAGCGACAGGCTGTCGGTGCCGTCGCCGAGGTCGACGGAGCCGTTGACGAGCTGCGTCGTGACGGTGATGGTGTCATCACCCGTGCCGCCAACCAGCGTCTCGACGTTGGTCACCGAGCCGGAGTTGGCGAAGTCGCCAAGCGTCAGCTTGTCGGAGCCGGAGCTCAGGTCGAGGCTGTCGGTGGCCGAGCTCGGAACCGAGCGTGACGGTGTCGTTGCCCGAGCCGCCGACGATGCTCTCGACGTTCGAGATCGTGACCACGTTGGCCGCCGAGCTCAGCGTCACCTTGTCGGTGCCGCCGTCGAGGTCGATCGAGCCCTTCGAGAGCGCGGTCGCGACGGTGATGCGTGTCGTTGCCGCCGCCACCGATGATCGTCTCGACGTTGGTAACCGTGCCCGTGTTGGCGAGCGTTGGCCAGCGTCAGGCTGTCGTTGCCGGCACCGAGGTCGATGCTGTCGCCGGTGCTGAAGACCGAGCCGAGCGTGATGGTATCGGCACCGTTGACGCCCACGAGCGTCTCGACGTTCGTGATCGTCGCCACGTTGGCGAAGTTGCCGAGCGTGAGCTTGTCGGAGCCGGAGTAGAGATCGATCGTCGCGTTCGAGGCGATCGCCCCGAGCGTGATGGTGTCGGCAGCCGAGCCGCCGAGGATGCTCTCGACGTTCGAGATCGTGGCCGAGTTCGCAGCCGAGGCCAGCGTCAGGCTGTCGGTACCGTCGCCAAGATCGATCGATGCCGTTCGAGAGCTGCGTAGTCGAAGGTGATCGTGTCGTCAGCCGTGCCGCCGACGAGCGTCTCGACGTTGGTGACCGAGCCGGAGTTCGCGACATCGGCGAGCGTCAGCTTGTCGGAACCCGATCCGAGGTCAAGGCTGGTGCCGATCGCCGAGCCGAGCGTGACCGTGTCGTTGGCCGAGCCGCCGATGATGCGTCTCGACGTTCGAGATCGTGACCGTGTTGGTGAAGTCGCCGAGCGTCACCTTGTCGGTGCCGCCGTCGAGGTCGATCGAGCCCTTGGCGATCGCGGTCGCGAGGGTGATCGTGTCGTTGCCGCCGACGCCGATGATCGTCTCGACGTTGGAGACCGTGCCCTTGTTGGCCGCGTTGGCCAGCGTCAGGCTGTCGGCGCCGGCGCCGAGGTCGATGCTGTCGCCGGTGCTGAACGACCGCGTCAGCGTGATGGTGTCGGCATCCGCGCCGCCGACGAGCGTCTCGACGTTCGTGATGCGTCACGATGTTGGCGAAGTTGCCGAGCGTGAGCTTGTCGGAGCCGGAGTAGAGATCGATCGTCGCGTTAGAGGCGATCGACGCCGAGCGTGATCGTGTCGTGCCCGAGCCGCCGAGGATGCTCTCGACGTTCGAGATGGTGGCCGTGTTGGCGGCCGAGGCCAGCGTCAGGTTGTCGGTGCCGTCGCCAAGATCGACGTTGCCGTTCGAGAGCTGAGTCGTGAAGGTGATCGTGTCGTCGTCGGTGCCACCGACCAGCGTCTCGACGTTCGTCACCGAGCCCGACGTGTTGGCGACATCGGCCAAGGATCAGCTTGTCGTTGCCCGAGCTCAGGTCGAGTGTCGTGCCGGATCGCCGTGCCGAGCGTGATCGTGTCATTGCCGCCGCCGCCGATGATGCGTCTCGACGTTGGTGATGGTCACCGTGTTGGCGAAGTCGCCCAGCGTCAGCTTGTCGGAGCCGCCGCCGAGGTCGATCGCTGCCGCTTGGCGGTCGCCGAGCCCAGCGTGATCGTGTCTGCCGCCGAGCCGCCGATGATCGTCTCGACGTTGGCGATCGTGCCCTTGTTGGCCGCATCGGCAAGCGTCAGGCTGTCGACTCCGGCGCCGAGGTTGATGCTGTTCGACGGGCCGAAGACCGTGCCAAGCGTGAGCGTGTCGTCACCCGTACCGCCGACCAGCGTCTCGACGTTGGTGATCGTCACCACGTTGGCGAAGTTGCCGAGCGTGAGCTTGTCGGAGCCCGCCGTAGAGATCGATCGTCGCATTCGACGCGATGGCGCCGAGCGTAATGGTGTCGTTGTCAGAGCCGCCGAGGATGCTCTCGACGTTGAGACGGTCACCGTGTTGACGGCCGAGCTCAGCGTCAGGCTGTCGGTGCCCGCACCAAGGTCGACGGAGCCGTTCGACAGCTGCGTCGTGAAGGTGATCGTGTCGGCACCCGAGCCGCCAACCAGGGTCTCGACGTTCGAGACCGAGCCCGTATTGTCGCAGGCGCCGGTCAGGACCAGCTTGTCGTTGCCCGAGCTCAGGTCGATGCTGTCGCTGGCGGCGATCGCCGAGCCGAGCGTGATCGTGTCGTCGCCGCCGCCGCCGAGGATGCGTCTCGACGTTGCCGATGGTCGCACTGTTGGCGGAGTTGCCGAGCGTCAACTTGTCGGCGCCCGCGCCGAGGTCGACGCGGCCTTCGAGGCCGGGTCAGAGCGTGAGGGTGTCGGCGCCCGAGCCGCCGACGATCGTCTCGACGTTGGCGATCGAGCCCGTGTTGGCAGCATCGGCAAGCGTCAGCTTGTCGATCCGGCGCCGAGGTCGATGCTGTTCGAGGCCGACGAGCGCCGAGCCGATGGTCAGCGTGTCGTTGGCCGCGCCGCCAACCAACGTCTCGACGTTCGAGATCGTCGCCACGTTGGCGAAGTTGCCGAGCGTCAGGCTGTCGGAGCCCGCGTAGAGGTCGATCGTCGCGTTCGAGGCTATGGTGCCGAGAGTGATCGTATCGTTGTCGGAGCCACCGAGGATGCTCTCGACGTTGGACACGGTTGCCGTGTTGACGGCCGAGCTCAGGGTCAGGCTGTCAGAGCCGGCACCGAGATCGACCGAGCCCTTCGACAGCTGCGTCGTGTAGGTGATGGTGTCGGCCCCCGTGCCGCCGGTGAGTGTCTCGACGTTCGCGACCGAGCCTGTGTTGTCGAAGGCACCCAGGATCAGGACATCAGATGCCAGAGCTGAGATCGATGCTGTCGGAGGCGCCGACGGCGCTGCCGAGCGTGATCGTGTCGGCACCGGACCCGCCGACGATGGTCTCGATGTTGGAGAGCGTCGCGGAGTTGGTGAAGTTGCCGAGCGTGACCTTGTCGTTGCCGTCGCCGAGGTCGACCGAGGCCTTCGAGGCCTGAGTCGAGAGGGTGATGGTGTCAGCACCCGTGCCGCCCACGAGGGTCTCGACGTTCGAGATCGAGCCCGTGTTGGTCGCATCGGCAAGCGTCAGTTTGTCGTTGTTGGCACCGAGGTCGATCGAGTTCGAGGCGGAGATCGCAGCGCCGAGGGTCAGCGTATCGTCGGCCGAGCCGCCGACAAGGGTCTCGACGTTCGAGATCGTCGCCACGTTGACGAAGTTGCCGAGGACCAGCTTGTCGGAGCCGGAGTAGAGGTCGATCGTGCACTTGACGGCGACGGTGCCAAGCGTGATCGTGTCGTTGTCCGAGCCGCCAAGGATGCTCTCGACGTTGGAGACTGTGGCCGTGTTGACAGCCGAGCTGAAGGTGATGCTGTCGTCGCCGGCGCCGAGATCGACCGAGCCGTTGGACACCTGCGTCTTGTAGGTGATCGTGTCGTCACCCGAGCCGCCGATCAGCGTCTCGACGTTCGAGACCGAGCCCGTGTTGTCGAAGGCACCCAGCGATCAGGGTATCGTTGCCCGAGCTCAGATCGATGCTGTCGCTGGAGCCAAGAGCTGAGCCAAGGGTGATCGTATCGGCTGCCGAGCCGCCGATCAGCGTTTCGACGTTGGTCACCGTAGCCGTGTTGGCGGAGCTGGCGAGCGTCAGCTTGTCGTTGCCGTCGCCGAGGTCGATCGAGGCCTTCGAGGCCTGAGTCGACAGGGTGATCGTGTCGGCACCCGTACCGCCGATGACGGTCTCGATGTTGGAGAGCGAGGCCGTGTTGGCCGCGTCGGCGAGGACGATCTTATCGTTGCCGCCGCCGAAGTCGATGCTCTCAGAGCCAGAGAGAGCCGCGCCCAGCGTCAGCGTGTCGTTGGCGGTGCCGCCGGCCAGCGTCTCGACGTTCGAGATCGTGACGTTGATCAGGCACCGTTGAGGATCAGCTTGTCGCTGCCGGAATAGAGGTCGATCGTCACGCCGGACGGCATCGTGCCGAGCGTGATGGTGTCGTTGCCAGAGCCACCGAGGATGCTCTCGACGTTGGAGACGGTCACCGTGTTGGTCGCGGTGCTCAATGTCACGGAGTCCGTGCCGGCGCCGAGATCGATCGAGCCGTTCAGAGATCTGCGTGGTGAACGTGATGGTATCGGCACCGGAGGCACCGACGAGCGTCTCGACGTTCGTAACCGAGCCCGTGTTGGCGAATGCGCCAAGCACGAGGGTGTCGGCACCCGAGCTGAGGTCGATGCTGTCAGACGAACCGAGAGCGCTGCCAAGGGTGATCGTGTCCGCGCCCGAGCCGCCAATCAGCGTCTCGATGTTGGTCACTGTCGCCGTGTTGGCGACGCTGCTCAGCGTCAGCTTGTCGTTGCCATCGCCAAGGTCGACAGACGCCTTGGATAGCTGCGTCGACATCGTGATGGTGTCGGCGCCCGTGCCACCGATCAGAGTCTCGACATTCGAGATCGTGCCGGTGTTGGCCGCGTCGGCAAGGGTCAACTTGTCGTTGCCCGAGCTCAGATCGATTGTGTTCGAGCCGCTGATGGCGCCGCCGAGGGTCAGCGCGTCGTTGCCGGAGCTGCCGACCAGGGTCTCGACGTTCAGGATCGTGAGGCCGCCGATGGCTCCACTCAGGATCAGCTTGTCGCTGCCGGAGTAGAGGTCGATCGTCATGCTCGTCGGAGCCGTGCCGATCGTGATCGTGTCGTTGCCCGAGCCGCCGAGAATGCTCTCGACGTTGGAGACGGTCGCCGTGTTGGCGTGAGTGCTGAAGGTGACGCTGTCGTCGCCTGTACCCAGATCGATGGTACCGTTCGAGATCTGCGTGGCCAGGGTGATGACATCAGCACCCGACGCACCGGTCAGACGTCTCGACGTTCGAGATCGTGGCCGTGTTGTCGAAGGCACCGAGGACGAGGGTATCGGAGCCGGAGCTGAGATCCACGCTGTTGCGTCGCGCTCAGCGCAGTGCCGAGCGTGACGGTGTCGTTGCCGGAGCCGCCGACGAGAGTTTCGACATTGGTCACTGTCGCCGTATTCGTAGCGCTGCTCAGCGTCAGCTTATCGTTGCCGTCGCCGAGGTCGACCGAGGCCTTCGAGCTCTGGGTCGACGAGCGTGATGGTATCGGCCGCGCTGCCGCCAACGAGAGTCTCGACGTTCGAGATCGTGGCCGTGTTCGTCGCGTCGGCGAGCGTCAGCTTGTCGTTGTTGGCGCCGAGGTCGATCGAGTTCGATGCCGAGAGCGCCGTGGCAAGCGTCAGCGTATCGGCAAGCGAGCCGCCGACGAGGGTCTCGACGTTCGAGATCGTCGCCACGTTGGCGAAGTTGCCGAGGACGAGCTTGTCTGAGCCGGAGTAGAGATCGATCGTGACCTTGGAGGCCGCAGCGCCAATCGTGATCGTGTCGTTGCCCGAGCCGCCGAGGATGCTCTCGACGTTGGCGACGGTCGCTGTGTTGGCAGCGGTGTTGAAGGTGACGCTGTCGTCGCCGGCGCCGAGATCAACCGAGCCGTTCGAGATCTGCGTCGAATAAGTGATGACGTCTGCCGCCGTGCCGCCGACCAGGGTCTCGACGTTGGAGATCGAGCCTGTGTTCTCGAAGGCGCCGAGCGTCAGCTTGTCGTTGCCGGAGCTCAAGTCGATGCTATCCGTTGAGTTGAGCGCTGTGGCAAGCGTGATGGTGTCTGCGTTCGCGCCGCCAACGATGCTCTCGACATTGGCGACCGTTGCCAGGTTCGCCGCGGTACCGAGCGTCAACTTGTCGTTGCCGTCACCGAGGTCCACCGAGCCCTTCGAGAGCTGGGTCGAGACAGTAATCGTGTCCGCACCGGTGCCGCCGATGAGCGTCTCGACGTTCGAGATCGAGCCGGTGTTGGTTGCATCCGCAAGCGTCAGCTTGTCGTTGCCCGAGCCGAGATCGATCGAGTTCGAGGCGGAGATCGCGGCGCCGAATGTCACGGTGTCGGCAGCCGAGCCGCCGACTAGCGTCTCGACGTTCGAGATCGTCAGCACGTTGGCGAAGTTGCCGAGCGTGAGCTTGTCGTTACCCGAAGTACAGATCGATCGTGATCTTCGAGGCGAGAGCGCCGACCGTGATCGTGTCGTTGTTCGATGCCGCCGAGGACGCTTTCGATGTTGGACACTGTGGCCGTGTTCGCGGCCGAGTTGAACGTGACCGTGTCGTCGCCGGCGCCGAGGTCGATCGCGCCGTTCGAGACCTGCGTCGAATACGTGATCGTGTCGGCGCCCGAGCCGCCGATTACAGTCTCAACGTTCGAGACTGAGCCCGCGTTCTCGAACGAGCCAAGCGTCAGGATATCCGAGCCCGCCCATGAGGTCGATGCTGTTCGAGCTCGAGAGGGCCGCGCCGAGGGTAATGGTGTCGGCATTGGCGCCGCCAACGATGCTCTCGACGTTGGAGACGGTGGCCGTGCTGGCCGCAGAGCCGAGCGTCAGCTTGTCGTTGCCGTCGCCGAGATCGACAGAAGCCTTCGACAGCTGCGTCGAAACCGTGATGATGTCGGCACCCGTGCCGCCGATCAGGGTTTCCACGTTCGAGATCGAGCCGGTGTTGGCCGCGTCGGCAAGCGTCAGCTTGTCGTTGCCCGAGCCGAGATCGATGCTCTCCGAGCCCGTGAGTGCCGCGCCCAGCGTGACGGTGTCGCTGCTGGCGCCGCCGACGAGGGTTTCGACGTTCGAGATCGTCGCGACGTTGGCGAAGTTGCCGAGCGTCAACTTGTCGGAGCCCGAGTAAAGATCGATCGTTGCCTTCGAAGCGAGCGAGCCCAGCGTGATCGTGTCGTTGCCGGAGCCGCCGAGAATGCTCTCGACGTTGGCAATCGTCGCCGTGTTGGCAGCGGTGCTCAGCGTGACCGTGTCGTCACCGGCGCCGAGGTCGATCGAGCCCTTGGAGAGCTGTGTCGTGTAGGTGATGACGTCGGCGGCCGTGTTGCCGATCAGCGTCTCGACGTTGGTCACCGAGCCCGTGTTCTCAAACTTGCCGAGCGACAGGACGTCCAAGCCGCCCATGAGGTCGACCGACTGGCTGGTCGTCAGCACCGTACCGAGGGTGATCGTGTCGGCATTGGCGCCGCCGACGATGCTCTCGACGTTGGAGACGGTGGCCGTGCTGGCCGCGCTACCCAGCGTCAGCTTGTCGCTGCCGTCGCCCAGATCGACCGACGCCTTCGACAGCTGCGTGGAAACCGTGATGATGTCGGCACCCGAGCCGCCGAGAAGGGTCTCGACGTTGGAGACCGAGCCGGTGTTGGCCGCGTCGGCGAGTGTCAGCGTGTCGTTGCCGGAGCCGAGGTCGATGCTCTCGGAGCCGGTAAGGGCCGCGCCCAAGGTAACCGTGTCGCCGCTGGCGCCGCCGACCAGCGTCTCGACATTCGAGATCGTGGCGTTGTTGGCAAAGTTGCCGAGCGTGAGCTTGTCGGAGCCCGAGCCGAGATCGATCGAGGCCTTGGAGGCTGCAGAGCCCAGCGTGATCGTGTCGTTGTTCGAGCCGCCGATCAGGGTCTCGACGTTGGAGACCGTCGCGGTGTTGGCAGCCGAGCTCAGCGTCAGCTTGTCGGAGCCGGCGCCGAGGTCGACAGAGCCCTTGGAGAGGAGCGTCGTGAATGTGATCGTGTCGGCGCCCGTAGTTGCCGATCACAGTCTCAACGTTGGCGAGCGATCCGGTATTGTCGCCCTTGCCGAGCGTCAGGCTGTCAGAGCCGGCGCCGAGATCGATCGAGCTGTCGCTCGTCAGTGCGGCTCCGAGCGTGATGGTGTCAACGGTGGCGCCGCCGATCAGCGTCTCAACGTTGGAAACGGTCGCAATGTTGGCGAAGTTGCCAAGCGTCAGCTTGTCGCTTCCGAACCGAGGTCGATGGAGCCCTTCGAGACGATGGCGCCAAATGTGATGGTGTCTGCGGCGGAGCCGCCGATCAGGGTCTCGACGTTCGATGCAGAGCCGGTGTTGGCAACGTCGGCGAGCGTAAGCGTGTCGTTGCCGGCGCCGAGGTCGACCTTGCTCGAGCCAGAGAGAGCGGTGCCGAAAGTGATGGTAGTCCGAGAGCTCGCCGCCCGTCAGGGTCTCGACGTTCGAGACGGTGGCATTGTTGGCGAACTTGCCAAGCGTGAGCGACGTCGCTGCCCGAGCCCAGATCGATCGTGGCCTTGGAAACCGCGGCGCCGAAGGTGATCGTGTCGTTGCTCGAGCCGCCGACGAGGCTCTCGACGTTCGCGACCGTCGCGGTATTGGCAGCGGAGCTGAGCGTTAGGGTGTCGGTGCCGGCACCGAGATCGACGCTGCCCTTGCGTGATCTGCGAGCCGTAGCGTGATCGTGTCCGCGCCCGTGCCGCCGATGATCGTCTCGACGTTGGTGAGCGTAGCCGTCGTTGTCGAACTTGCCGAGGGTCAGCGAATCCTAGCCGTCACCCAAATCGACGGTGGCGCCGGTTGTGAGAGCGCTGCCAAGCGTGATCGTGTCGGCATTGTTGCCGCCGATCAGCGATTCGACGTTCGCAACGGTGACGGTGTTGGCGAAGTTGCCAAGCGTAATGGCTTGTCCGTGCCGTCGCCGAGGTCGATCGAGCCCTTCGAGATCTGCGTCGAAAGCGTGATGATGTCGGCGTCAGAGCCGCCGATGATCGTCTCGACGTTCGAGATCGAACCGGTGTTGCCGAAATCGCCGAGCGTCAGCTTGTCGGCGCCGGAGCCGAGGTTGATGCTGTCGGTCGTCGTCAGGATGTTGCCAAGCGTGACGGTGTCGGCAAGCTCACCGCCGACGATCGACTCGACGTTCGTTACCGTGAGGTTGTTGGCGAACTTGCCGAGCGTCAGCTTGTCGGAGCCGGATCCGAGATCAATCGAGCCCTTGGAGATCGCCGCGCCGAGCGTGATCGTGTCGGCAGCCCGAACCGGCAACGATCGTCTCGACGTTCGAGAATCGTGCCCGTATTGGCGAAATCGCCGAGCGTGACGGAATCGTTGCCGCCGCTCAGGTCGATCAGAGCCCTTGGAGAACTGCGTCGCATAGGTGATCGTATCGGCAGCCGTGTTGCCGATGAGCGTCTCGACGTTGGAGACTGAGCCCTCGTTGGCGAACTTGGCGAGCGTCAGGCTGTCAGCGCCGGACATGAGGTCGACGCTGCTCGAGCTCGTCAGTGCCGCGCTCGAGCGTGATCGTATCGGCATTGTTGCCGCCGATCAGCGTCTCGACGTTCGAGATCGTGGCGTTATTGGCAGCCGAGCTCAAAGTGAGCGTGTCGGAGCCGTCGCCGAGGTCGACCGAGCCCTTCGAGATCTGGCTCAGGAAGGTGATGATGTCGGCGTCCGAGCCGCCGATGAGGGTCTCGACGTTGGCAATCGAGCCGGTGTTGCCGAAATCGCCGAGCGTCAGCTTGTCGGCGCCCGAGCCCAGGTTCACGCTGTCGGAGGTCGTGAGGACGGTGCCGAGCGTGACGGTGTCGGCCATCTCATTGCCGACGATCGATTCGACGTTCGAAACCGTGAGGTTATTGGCGAATTTGCCGAGCGTCAGCTTGTCGGCGCCCGATCCGAGATCGATGGAGGTCTTCGAGACCGCTGCGGTGAGCGTGATCGTGTCGGCAGTCGGTGCCGCCGATGAGCGTCTCGACGTTGGCGACGCTGACCGTGTTCGCGGCGCTGCCGAGCGTGAGGCTGTCCGCGCCGCCGCTGAGATCGATCGAGCCCTTGGAGATCTGCGTCGTGAGCGTGATGACGTCGGAGGCCGTGTTGCCGAACATCGTCTCGATGTTGGCTGATCGTATCCTTCGTTGGCGAACTTGCCGAGCGTGAGGCTGTCCGCGCCCGACGCCGAGCTCGATGCTGCTCGCGGTTGTAAGTGCATCACCGAGGGTGATCGTGTCCGCATTCGCGCCGCCGACCAGCGATTCGACATTCGATCACTGTGGCGGAGTTGGCAAAGTCGCCAAGGGTGAGGGTGTCTGAACCGGCCCCGAGATCGACGAGCCCTTGGACAGCTGAGATCGAGATGGTGATGATGTCGGCGTCGGAGCCGCCGATGACCGATTCCACGTTGGCGATCGAGCCCGTGTTGGCGACATCGGCCAGGGTCAGCTTGTCGGTGCCGGCGCCGAGGTTGACGCTGTCGGAGGAGCGTCAGGGCCGTGCCAAGCGTGATCGTGTCAGTCAAGCTCGCCGCCGACGATGGACTCGACGTTGGAGACCGTCGCCACGTTGGCGAACTTGCCCAGCGTGAGCTTGTCGGCGCCCGAGCCGAGATCGATCGAGGCCTTGGACAGGGCCGCCGTGATCGTGATCGTGTCGTTGTCGGCGCCACCGACAAGGGTTTCGACGTTGGAGACGGTCGCCGAGTTGGCGCCGGCGCCAGACAGAGTAAGGGTGTCTTTGCCCGCGCCGAGGTCGACCGAGCCGTTCGCGACCTGCGTCGCAAGGGTGATTGTATCGGCACCCGTGCCGGACAACGGCGACTCGACGTTGGAGAGCGAGCCTTCGTTGGCGAAGTTGCCGAGCGTCAGCTTGTCGCTGCCCGCGCCGAGGTCGATGCTGTCGGACGTCGCTGAGCGCCGAGCCGAGCGTCAGCGTGTCCGCGTTCGCGCCGCCGGTCAGGCTCTCGACATTCGAAATCGTCGCGTTGTTGGCGAAGTTGCCCAGCGTCAGGCTAATCCGTGCCGTCGCCGAGGTTGATCGACGCCTTGGAAACGGCGGTCGCGATGGTCAGCGTATCGTCGCCCGATCCGCCAACGATCGTTTCGACGTTCGAGATCGTCGCCGAGTTCGTTGCATCGTCAAACGTCAGCTTATCGTTGCCCGCCAGCAGGTCGATTTTCGCGCCCGTCGTCGCATCGGTCAGCAAAACGGTGTCCGCTGCCGCGCCGCCCGTCAGCGTATCGACGGTGGCTGCCGTATAGTTATTGGCCGAGTTCGCGTTCGGCAGCGTTACAGGCATAGTCCTTACCCCGAATTAGAGTTCCTTGCTCAACCCAAAAACCTGCCTAGATCGCCCCAGAACGCCGCCGTTTGCCGATTGCGCTTTTTTTGTTTCCCCGTTGAATGCCGATAAAGTTTCAACTTGTATCGGCCTTCATTTACGCATTTAAACTGAGGCATATTTTTAACGATAACGATGTGTATTCTTTGATCCCATTCTATTTCAATTCGGTAAAATTGAAAACATTTGAGCCTAACAAATAGGCCATAAAAACGGCTAATTGAAACCAACTATTACTTCGATTTTCTCCATTGTTTTGTTGATTGCGCGCGTGTCGTGAATTAAATGCGGCGCATTAATTTCGGCGCGTTTTTGAATCGCCAAATTCATTTTGCTTCGAGTTGTAGAGATTCGAAAGCCGGGTGATTCTCTTCTGGCCGGGCGCCTCGAAGCGCCACGAGCAACTCGCGTATTCCGCGTCGTCAGGTCAGCGTCACGCAAGCTTGCGTGTGCTACTCGTTTGCGCAAATTAGCGGGAATATACGTATCGATGCCGCGCCTGTTCTCACCGATCCTTCTGTCTGGCCTGATCGGCTACAAGCGCTATTTGGCTTGTGCCGGCATCTTTAGCTTTTTTATGAATGTCCTGACGCTGGCAATTCCGCTCTATTCCATTCAGGTCTACGACCGCGTCATGGTGAGCGGCAGCGGATCCACCCTGCTTGTACTGACAATAGCCGTGCTCGGCGGACTTGCGGCAGCAACGGCATTAGAAGATATACGGACGCGGCTGCTGGTCGCCCTCGGCATCCACTTTGACGGGCAACTCGCGAGCAGAGTTTTCGAGCGGGAAATAGAATCAGACAATGCGACGGGGCGCCGGTCGGGTGGGCGTACCATCCGCGATCTGGACCAGGTTCGCCATGTTCTGACGGGCAGCGGCACGCTGGCTCTATTCGATCTGCCGTGGACGCCGCTTTTCATTGCGGTGTGCTTTTATCTACATTCTCTGCTCGGGGTCATAACGCTCTTCGGCACGCTGGTTGTATTTGCGCTCGCTCTCGCCAACCAATGGCTGGTGCAAGGCCCACTCACCAAGTCGGCTGAAGATACGGAGGCGAGCTATCGCCTGACGGACGGGGCGCTCGCGAACGCGGAAACGGTCCGGGCCATGGGAATGATGCCGGATCTCGCGCGGCGCTGGACCGCGGTGCGAACATCAGCGATCGCGAGCCAGGCCTCCGCCAGCACCTTCAACGCGAGCATCTCGAGCATCATCAAGTTCTTCCGCTACACGCTTCAAGTGGCGACGCTCGCCGCCGGCGCGTGGCTCGTCGTCGATCGGGAGCTCTCGGCCGGCGGGCTTTTCGCCTCGTCCATGATCTGCACGCGCGCGCTCATGCCGATCGACCAGATCGTGGGCGTGTGGCGGCAGCTCACGTCGGGCTGGGCGGCTCTGCAAAGGGTCGAGGCCGCGCTCGCGGGGCCCGGCATTCCCCGCTCCATGAAGCTGCCCAAGCCGGCCGGGCGCGTCAGCGCCGAGGGCCTCGTCTTCGTGCCGCCCGGCAGCAAGGTGCCGACGATCGCCAACGTCTCGTTCGAGGTCGAGCCGGGCGATGCGGTGGGCGTGGTCGGCCCGAGCGCCGCCGGCAAATCCACGCTCGCGCGCCTCGTCGTCGGCGCAATCAAGCCGACGCATGGCAGCGTCAGGATCGACGGCGCAGAGACCTGGAACTACGACCGCGCAGACTTCGGCGCTCTCGTCGGATACGTTTCGCAAGGCGTCGAGCTCTTCGAGGGCACGATCGCCGAGAATATCGCGCGCTTCCGGCAAGCCGACAGCCTGGCCATCGTGGCGGCCGCGCGGACTGCCGGTGTGCACGAGATGATCCTCTCGCTCCCCAAAGGCTACGAGACGATGCTCGCGCCGTCGGGCGCGCCGCTCTCCGGCGGTCAGCGGCAGCGCATCGCGCTCGCTCGCGCCGTGTTCGGCGATCCCAAGCTCGTCGTCCTCGACGAGCCCAATTCCAATCTCGACGGGGAAGGTGAGGCGGCGCTGCACAACGTCCTGGCCGTCCTCAAGGCGCGCCGCGCCACGGTGTTCATGATCGCTCACCGTCCGAGCATCCTTGTGGCGCTGGACAAGGTCATCGTGCTCCGCAACGGCACCGTCGGCGAATTCGGGACCGTCGAGCGCGTCATGCCGCGTATCGCGCCCGGCTTCCCGATCGTGCAAAAGCGAATTGCGGGGCACGCATGAAACTCGCGCTGCCGCCTACGCTTGCTCGCTCGATGCCGATGCTGCGGGCCGTTATCAAACCCGGCGCCGTCGACGACCAGATCGTCGGCGGGGCGCAAACGATCGAAGCGGCCAAGCTCGTGCGCGCAGGATCAGCGGTCATCATCGGCTTCTTCGGTTTTCTCGGTGGATGGGCTGCGCTCAGTCCGCTCAACAGCGCGGCGGTTACTTACGGTGTGCTCGGCGCCGAAGGCAGCCGCAAGGCCGTGCAGCATCTCGATGGCGGCGTCGTTCGCGCCATCAACGTCAAGGAAGGCGACCTCGTCACCGAAGGGCAGGAGATCATCCAGCTCGATCAGGTCCAGCCGCGGGCCGCGCTCGAAATCCAAAACGCCGCTGTCGAGACCCTCGACGCCGTCATTGCACGGCTCGAGGCCGAGGCGAAAGGCGCGGAAGCGATCAAGTTCCCCGACTATCTCGTCGCGCGCGCCGAGGAGCCGTCGGTCAAGACGCTGCTCAGATCGCAGGAGCAGCTCTTCGCGGCACGCGCGACTGCCATCTCGGCGCAAATCGGCACCACTCGCGAGCAGATCAAGCAGGCCAGGAGCCAGGTCGACATCTACCGCGGGCAGATCGCCACGGTCGAGAACCAGTACCGCATGGTCAACGAGGAGCTGGCGCCGAAGCAGATGCTCTACGACAAGGGCTATGCCACCAACTCGCCCGTCTTGCAGTTGCGCCGCGCGGCGACGGCGCTGCTCGGACAAAAGCAGGAGTACGACGGGCAACATCGAGCGGCTCGAGCATTCGGCGGCCCAGTACGAGGCGCAGATCGGCCAGATCGAGAGCGACTATCAGCTCAAGGTCGCGCAGGAGCTTGAGGACGCGCGCAACAAGCTCGCCGACGCAAAGGAACGCCAGCGCGTGGCGCAAGACGTGCTCGACCGGACGGTGATCCGCGCACCCGCCACCGGGCACGTGCTCGGAATGGCGGTCAACACGATCGGCGCCGTGGTCGGCAAGGGCGACAAGCTACTCGAGGTCGTTCCCGACACCGGCGCCTTCGCCATAAAGGCTCGCCTCAAGTCGAGCGACGGCATCGAAGTCTTCGAAGGCATGGAAGCGGAGCTGCGCATCCTGTCGGCGCAGGGCCGGAAGCTTCCGATCATCCACGGCGTCGTACGCAACCGCTCAGCCGACGCTCGGCCCGATCCCGCGACGTCCATGTCGTACTACGACATCGACGTCGCGATCGCCGACAGCGATCTCGCGATCATGGCCGATCTCAAGCTGCTGCCGGGAACGCCCGTCGAGGTCATCGTTCCGACGGGCAAGCGTACGGCACTCGAGTACATGCTCGAACCCATCTCCGTATCGTTGCGTCACGGCATGCGCGAAAAATGAGCTCGAATACGGGCTCGCACGATCTTTGGGGGCAAGATGGAAGCCATGATTCTTTGCGGCGGGCTCGGCACGCGACTGCGTGAGGAGACCGAGTTCAAGCCGAAGCCGATGGTCGAGGTCGGGGGCAGGCCCATCCTTTGGCACATCATGATGCACTACCGCCATCACGGCGTCGGCCGCTTCGTGCTGTGCCTCGGCTACAAGGGCGACGCGATCCGCGACTACTTCATGAACTATCATCATCGCTCGCACGACGTCGAGGTGGACATCGGCAACGGCCAGATCTCGACGCACCGCGCTTCGAACGCCGACCGACTCGATGCCAGGGTCGTGCTTGCCGAAACCGGCCTCGAGAGCCTCACCGGCTGGCGCATCTTGAAGGCCCTGCCGCACATCGAGGGCGATACGTTCCTCGCGACATACGGCGATGCCGTAGCCGACGTCGATCTCGATGCGCTCATGGAGACGCACAAGCAGATGGGCCGGCTCGCAACCGTCACGGCGGTTCACCCCTCGTCGCGCTTCGGCGAGCTCGCCATCGACGGCGGCATGATCACGAGCTTTGCCGAGAAGCCGCAGGTAACGCAGGGCTGGATCAACGGCGGCTACTTCGTGTTCAACCGCCGGGCCTTCGACCTGCTCGATCCGGAGAAGAACGAGCCGCTCGAGACAGGATTGCTGGAGCGGCTCGCGGGGATCGGCGAGCTTGCCGTTCACCAGCACAGCGGCTTCTGGCAGTGCATGGATACGTACCGCGAAATGCAGCTCCTGAACGACCTGTGGCACAGAGGACAGGCGCCCTGGCGGGTCTGGAACTAACGGCATGCGCGATTCGCTCTCGAAAAACTTCTGGAACAGCCGCCGCGTCTTCCTCACCGGTCACACGGGCTTCAAGGGCGGCTGGCTGACGGCGCTCTTCGACAGGCTCGGAGCGCAGGCGGGCGGCTTTGCGCTCGCTCCGGCGTCAGTACCAAGCCTCTACGAGGTGGCACAGATCGGCGATTTCGGTCCGTCCATAATCGGCGACATTCGCGATCGCGAGCAGATCACAAGCGCCATGCGCTCGGCGCAGCCGGAAATCGTTTTCCATCTTGCCGCGCAAGCGCTCGTCAGGCCGGCACGCGCACAGCCGTTCGAGACATTCTCGACCAATGTCATGGGCACGGCTCAGGTGCTCGAGGCGGTGCGCGAGACGCCGTCGGTGAAGGCGGTTGTCGTCGTCACCAGCGACAAGGTGTACGACAACGTGGAGTGGGAGTGGTCGTATCGCGAAAGCGACCGGCTCGGCGGCAAGGAGCCCTATGGGGCCAGCAAGGCATGCGCCGAGATCGTGGTCGATGCCTATCGACATTCCTATTTCTCGGGCCCGGACCGAACCGTGCATGTCGCCACGGCGCGCGCCGGCAACGTGATCGGCGGCGGCGACTGGGCGGAGGACCGACTTATCCCCGACGCGATGCGGGCCTTCTCGCAAGGCCTGCCGCTGGTGGTGCGCAATCCGGCCGCGGTGCGGCCATGGCAGCACGTGCTCGAGCCGCTCTCGGGCTATCTCAGGCTCGCGGAAGCGCTCCTCGACGGCACCAAGCTGCCCGACAATCCGGCGTTCAACTTCGGCCCCCATGCAGAGGACGCCATCCCCGTCTCGGCCATCGCCGACCAGATCGTGCGGCGCTGGAACGGCGGCGCCACGTGGCGTCAAGATCAGGGCTTCCAGCCCTACGAAGCGCGCCTGCTCGAGGTCGACAGCGCCCGGGCGCGCTCAAGCCTCGGCTGGGGCCCGCGCTGGCGCCTCGGCGAAGCGCTCGACCGGACCGTCGACTGGTATAAAGCGCACTATGCGGGTAAGGACATGCGGACCTTCACGCTTTCGCAGATAGACGAGTACATCAATGCCTGAGGCCGACGCCGCAGATCATCGCATGACGTCATGCTGATCATCTCGCCCACCGCCCGGATCTCACCGCTCGCCGACATCGAAGACTTCGACACAAGGCACGAAGATCATCGTCGGGGACGGGGCGGTGATCGACGCCTTCGTCAAGATCAAGCCGGCGGGCGGCACGGGCGACGTGGTCGTCGGCCCCGGCTCCTACATCAACTCGGGCTGCGTGCTTTACACCGGCCACGGCATCAAGATCGGCGCGAACGTGCTCATTGCAGCGAACTGCACGCTGGCGCCGACGAACCATGAGATCCGCGATCGCGGCCGCCTCATCCGCGAGCAGGGGTTCAGCCCGAGCAGGGGCGGAATCGTCATCGAGGACGACGTGTGGATCGGCGCCAATTCCGTCATCCTCGACGGCGCCGTGCTGAGGCGGGGCGCGGTCGTGGGCGCGGGCTCGGTCGTGCGCCACGAGCTCCCCGAGTATTCGATCAATGTCGGCGCACCGGCGAGGACGATCGCATGGCGGGAATGACCGCCAGCGTCTTCGGCGCCCAGGGCTTCGTCGGGCGCAACCTGGTGCGCCACCTCTCTGCACGGGGCTACGAAGTCCACGCATTCGGGCGCGGCGACGAGACGTGGCGGGGGCGCGATCTCGGACACGCCTTCTATGCGATCGGACTTACGGCGGATTTCCGATCGCGCCCGTTCGAGACGGTCGACGCGCACGTCTCCGTGCTCTCGGACGTCATGCAATCGGCGGCTTTCACGTCCTTCGTCTACCTCTCCTCGACACGCGTCTATGCGCGCGCCGCGACCACGGACGAGGCGGGGACGATCCCGGTGCAGCCGGCAGATGCCGATGACCTCTACAATATCTCGAAGCTCATGGGGGAGGCCGCCTGCGTCGGCTCGGGGCTCAAGGGCGCCCGCGTCGCCAGGCTCTCGAACGTGTTCGGAGACGATCTCGGCTCGAGCAATTTTCTCACCTCCGTCATCCGCGAAGCCGTCGCCACGCGCTGCGTGCGCTTGAGAACGAGCCTCGCCTCGGAAAAGGATTACGTCTGGATCGGCGACGTCGTCGCAGCGCTCGAAGCCATTGCAACGCGCGGCACCGAGAAGATCACGAACGTCGCCTACGGGGCCAATACGACGCACGGCGAGATCATGGATGCGCTCGCGAAGGCGACCGGGGCGCGCGTCGATGTCGAAGCCGGCGCGCCGGTGGTTCGCTTTCCGCCCATCACGACGCAGCGCCTGGATCGGCTCATCGGCGCACCAAGAGCGGCTCTGGTGCCGATGATCCCCGCTTTGGCGGCCGCATTCAGGGACCCGGCTGCAGCCAGATCGCAAGATCAAAGGCAATAAAGAGGGCGCAGCTGGCGGCGCCTGCAAGCGGCACCCAGCGCGGGCATGTGAAAAGGCCCGGAGGCGGTGCCGTCTCGCGCTGCTTGATGCGAAAGAGCGCCAGATTGACAATGCCGAACATGACGAGCGTCACGCGCGCCGAGAGATCGGCGAGCTCGGCTATCGGCAATGCCAGCGCGAAGGCGAGGACGATCGCCACCGAGAGCGCCGTGCCTGTCAGCGGCGTCTGGGTCGACGGGTTGAGTCCTGGCGAATATCGACGGCAGGCTTCCCTGGCGCGCAAGCCCGTACATGACGCGCGAGGCCATGATCATGTTGACGACGATGCCGTTCAGCGTGGCGACGATGGCAATGGCGCTCATCGTGCGCGGGGAAGCGCCCGTCAGGTGCTCGAACACAAGTGCGAGCGGCGCCTTCGAGGCGGCAAGCGTGTCGACGCCGAGCGCCGCGAGCGCAACCCACATCACGAGCACGTAGAGAACGGTCGTTATCACGAGCGTCAGGATGATGGCGCGCGGAAGCGTGCGGCTCGGGTCCTTGATCTCCTCGGCGATGTTGACGATGCCCTCAAAGCCGATGAAGGCGAAAACGGCGAGCATCGACGCCGTCATGATGCCGGCCCAGACGGCAGGATCGGCGGTCAACGGCAAAATCTCGGGCGCGCGGCGGACAATGTCGGGCTCGTAGAGAAATCCGGAGACGATGATGATCGCCAAGCCGCCGAGCTCGATCACGGTCATGATGCCGGCAAATGTCACGGACTCGACAATGCCGCGCGCCGCGATGGCGCCCATGGTGAGCACCACGCCGGCAATGATGATGCGCTCGGGCAGATCCAGGAAGACGCCGATGTAGCCGGCGGCGCCGACGCTGATGGTCGAGGCCGAGATGAGCGACATGGCGATGACCAGAAATCCCACGCCGGCGGCGAGGCGATCGGACCCGAATGCCGCGCGCGCATAGGCCGCCTCGCCGGCGGCGACAGGCATCCTGACGCCGAGCTCTGCAAGGCTCAGGCCCGTCAGGCCGATCAGGACGGCGGTGATGACGAACGCGACTGGCGCATGCATGCCGGCGCGTGCGGCCGCGGCCGCAATGAGGACGTAGATACCGGCGCCGATCGTGACGCCGAGCCCATAGAGGACAACGTGCGTCAAACCCAGCGAGCGGCGCAGTGAAAGAGGCGCTTCCGGGCCAGGCAGGGCTCGGCCGTTAGACGCCGTCGTTGTCATTGCGTTCCCCCCAGAGAGCGCGAGACCACGCCTCGCCCGAGTCGCGATCCTAGAGGTCGCGCGGCCTCAGGACCTGATCTCGATCAATGGCCGAGAGACACGGCGGCAAGCTTTGTGGAGGAAAAGCGTGCGAGAACACGCCAGCGCAAATGCGCCTCAGTTGAGGTCTTCGCGCAGCCGGGGTAGCGGCAGGACGGGGATGCCCTCTTCGACAAGGGCGTTGGCCTCCTCGGCCGAGGCCTCGCCGTAGACGCCGCGGGGCTCGCTCTCGTCGTAGTGGATCTTACGGGCTTCCTCGGCAAAACGCGGTCCGACGTAGTCTGCCTTCTCCTCGACGGCGGCGCGAAGCTGGCGCATCAGAGCGCGAACCTGCTCGGCTGCCTTCGCCTCTTTGGAGGCAGTGGACGTGGAAGCCGGGCTTGCCCGGGTGGCGACGTTGGGCGCCATGATGGCCTTCGTCACCGAGAGGGAACCGCAATGGGGGCAGGAAATATGCCCCTTGGCCGCCTGTTGATCGTAAGCGGCGCCGCTCTTGAACCAACCCTCGAACTCGTGTCCGCCGTCGCAGGCGAGGCGATACTTGATCATGACGCAACCTCCGCTGCGGACTTGCCGCCAGCGTGAACCACATCGAATGTCCTATCATGCCGCAGGGACGGCACCCGTGTCCGGACATCCTCAACCATGGCTAATTCAACATCACCAAAGATGACTGAAGGGTGAACGGCGCCTTCAGACAGGATTTGCCCCCAAGGCGAGATTATTAGGCTATGGCCGAAGGTCTCGCGGCCGTGCTCGTGGAGTCCACCCTGCGCCGCCGCAAAAACAAAGCACTGCGACTCGATGGCGCGGGCCTTAAGAAGCGTGTGCCAGTGAGCCTCGCCGGTGACACGCGTGAACGCCGCCGGCACGGCCAGGAAGCGTCGCTCCGGCCTTCGCCATGGCGCGATAGAGATGGGGGAAGCGCAGGTCGTAGCAGATCGAAAGGCCGAGCCGGCCCCAGGGCAGATCGGCGACCACGGCCTCCTCGCCCGGCGCATAGTTGGCGCTTTCGCGGTAGCTCTCCCCGTTCGCCAGATCGACGTCGAACATGTGGATCTTGTCGTAGCGGGCCGCGACCTTGCCGTCGGGCGAGAAGAGAAACGAGCGGTTGGCGAGCTTGTCCGGGCTTGCGCGGACGACCATCGAGCCGATGTGGAGCCAGATCGCCGAGCTCCTTGGCGAGAGCGGCGAAGTGCTCGACCGCCGGATTGCCAGCCTCGGGCAGGGCCGCCGCGAACAGGCGCTCGCGATCGAGCTCCATGAGCGTCGTGACCTCGGGCGTCTGGACGTAGAGAGCGCCGCCGGCCGCCGCCTCGCGAATGAGCGCGGTTGCATCGCGAACATTGCGCTCGACATCGCGTCCCGAGCACATCTGCACGAGGGCAGCGCGAAAAGCCGACGGGGAACTTGAATTCGTCATATGTCAGGCCAAGCTTGTATCAGCCCGCCGTGCAGAGAAGCATGTCGAGCTTACCGGCGCGATCGAGGCAGAGGAGATCGTCGCAGCCGCCGATATGGCGCTCTCCAATCCAAATTTGAGGGACCGTGTTGCGACCGCCCGCCTTGGCACGCATCTCTGCACGCAACTCCGCCCGGCCCGTGACGTCGACCTCCTCGAAGCTCACGCACTTGGCGCGCAGCAGCTCCTTGGCCATGTGGCAGTACGGGCAAAGCGAGGTCGTGTAGATCCTGATGTTAGGCATGGCTCCGGACAGTCCTCAAGGGCCGGCTGATCCAACATCAAGGTAACGTTTCATCGCGGCGAGGCAAGAGGATGGCCGGCCCAGATCACAAGGTTTCATCGGGATTTGTGCGGTTCAGGCGGGGATGAGTGCCATATCCGCGACAATGGCGAGGGCCAGGACGTCGACACGGGCCGCTCCGGCGCGCTTCAATGCCGCGGCGCAGGCGCCGACGGTCGCCCCGGTGGTCACAACGTCGTCGACGAGCAGCACGCGCCTGGCGCGAATCGCCCGTGCCCGAGGCGCCGGGACGGCAAACGCGCCGGAAACGTTGTCGCGCCTCTGCGAGCGGGTGAGCCCCACCTGGGGACGGGTCGCGCGCGTGCGCACAAGCACCATCGGCTCGTAGGCAAGACCCGCCTTGGCGGCGATCTCGCGGGCGAGGATCGCGGACTGATTGAAGCGGCGCATGATGAGCCGCCAGCGGCCGAGGGGAACCGGCACGATGATCTCGGCGTCGCGAATGAGATCGGAGCCCGCCTCCGTGAGCCAGCGGCCGAAGAGCCGGCGCGCGTCGTGGCGATCGTGGAATTTCAGGCCATGGACCAGGTCGCGCATGACGCCGGCATAGCAAGCCACGGCGCGGGCGCGGTCATAGGGCGGAGGCTCTGCCGCCGCCGCCGCCGAGATCATGGTGCCGCCGGTATCGAACGGCATCGGCAGGCCGAGGCGATCGCACAGCGGCGGGCGGATGAACTCGATGCCGCGCCAGCAGTCGGGGCAGAGCGCGTCGTGGACGGCAAGGGGGGCGCGGCAGGCAAGGCACGACGGCGGCAGGATGAGGTCGGAGGCGGCTTCGAGGCCGCGGCGGAGCAAGCGCATGACGCTGCCGTGGCGGCGCCCGCCGGCTCGTCTTCGGGTGACGCACTCGACGCATCGCGGCCGGTCATTGCCTCTCATTCCTCCCCGCTCCATGGTAGCTTTTCGGGCGTGGAGTGGCGAGCACTCGGCACCCTCCTGGCACCCGTTGTGGCGCCCGTCGGCAATTTTCCGGTTTTCCCAATGACCGCGCCGCTCATTTTCGATCGCGAGCTCCTCGTCCGCCGGCGCGACCGGGCGGCGCGCGGCGGCGGCATGCCCGATTTCCTCTTGCGCCGCGTCGCGGACGACATCGCCGAGCGGCTCGAGATCGTCAGGCGCACATTCCCCGTCGCGCTCAACCTCGGGGCGCACCAGGGGGTGCTCAGCCGGCGCGTGCGCACGCTGGGGAGCGTCGGGATGGTGATCGACGCGGAGCGATCGCCACGGCTGCTGGCGCTGTGCGACGGTCCGCTCGTGCTGGCCGACGAGGAAGCCTTGCCGTTCGCGCCCGCCTCCCTCGATCTCGTCGTTTCGGGACTGGCGCTGCAATTCGTCAACGACCTGCCGGGCACGCTGGCGCAGATCCGCCAGGCCCTCAAGCCCGACGGGCTGCTGCTTGCCGCACTGCTCGGCGGAGCGACGCTCCGCGAGCTGCGCGAAGCCTGGATCCTGGCCGAGGACGAGATCGCGGGCGGGGCGTCGCCGCGCGTCGCACCGTTCGCCGACGTGCGCGATCTCGGCGCGCTGCTCCAGCGCGCGGGGTTCGCGCTCCCGGTCGTCGATGCCGACACCGTCACCGTCACCTACGCCTCGCCGATCGCGCTCATGCGCGACATCAAGGCCATGGGCGCCAGCAATGTGCTCGCCGACCGCAGCCGCAGGCCGGTGACCCGCGACCTTCTCTCGCGCGCGGCCGAAATCTACGTGGAGCGTTTCGCACGTGCGGACGGGCGCGTGCCGGCGACGTTCGAAATCCTCACGCTCACCGCGTGGGTCCCGCACGAGAGCCAACAGAAGCCGCTCAGGCCCGGATCGGCTGAAGCGCGCCTCGCCGACGCGCTCGGCGTGACGGAGCGGAAGCTCGACGGCTAGCCGCCCTCTCCCCATCGTTCAGCATCATGGGGAGAGGGCCAGGGTGAGGGGCGGCTACAAGCGACAGCGCCAGAAATCGCCCTTCACCCTGACCCTCTCGCCCGCAAGCGGGGAGAGGGAAGCTAATCACGCCGAGTCAGCGTGCGCGAGACGGCGTCCTTCCAGGCCGAGAGCTTGCGGGCGCGAGTCGCGGCGTCCATCGCGGGCGCAAAGCGCCGGTCGAGCGCCCACGCCTTGGCGAATTCGGCCGGCGGCGGGTAGAAGCCGCAATGATAGCCCGCGAGGTATGCCGCGCCTATCGCCGTCGTCTCGAGGACGGAGGGCCGGTCGACGGGGGCGTCGAGGATGTCGGCGAGCCGCTGCATGGTCCAATCGGATGCCACCATGCCGCCGTCCACGCGCAGCACCGTTCCGGCCGCCGACGGCCAGTCCTTGCGCATGGCGCCCAGGAGATCGTGGGTCTGAAAGCACACGGCCTCGAGAGCGGCGCGGGCCAGCTCGTTTGGTCCCGTATTCCGGGTCAGGCCGAACAGCGCACCGCGGCAGTCGGAATCCCAGTGCGGCGCACCGAGGCCGACGAAGGCCGGAACCAGGATCACGTCCTGCTCGGCGTCCGCAATTGCGGCCATGGGGCCTGCGGCAGCGGAATTGGGGATGATCTTGAGACCGTCGCGCAGCCATTGCACGGCAGCGCCGGCAATGAAGATCGCGCCTTCCAACGCATAGGTGCGCTTGCCGCCGAGCTGATAGGCAATGGTCGTGAGCAGCTTGCTCCTCGAGGCAATGGGCTCGGCCCCCGTATTGAGAAGCGCGAAGCACCCGGTGCCGTAGGTCGCCTTCATCATGCCTGGCTCGAAGCAGGCCTGGCCGACGGTCGCCGCCTGCTGATCGCCGGCAATCCCCATGATCGGCACAGGCGCACCGAGGATCCCGGCATCCGTCTCGCCGAAGCGCGCGGCGCAGTCGCGCACGTCGGGAAGGAGCGCGCGCGGAACGCGGAAGAGATCGAGGAGGCCTGCGTCCCATTGGCCTGAGTGGATGTCGAGGAGCGACGTCCGGCTGGCGTTGGTGGCGTCCGTCGCGTGGACGCGTCCTCCCGTGAACCGCCAGATGAGGAAGCTGTCGATCGTGCCGAAGGCAAGCTCGCCCTTCTCGGCCGCGGCGCGAGCGCCCGTCACGGAGTCGAGGATCCAGGCGATCTTGGTGGCCGAAAAATAGGGATCGAGCTCGAGGCCGGTCTTGGCTGCGACCGCCCGATCGTGACCGGCATCCTTCAAGTCCCGGCAGACGCTTGCGGTGCGCCGGTCTTGCCAGACAATGGCGTTATGAACCGGCCGCCCGGTCGCGCGATCCCAGACCACTGTCGTCTCGCGCTGGTTGGTGATGCCGATGCAGGCGATCTCTCCGGCTGACGCGCCTGCGTTCGCCATCGCTCCGCGCACGGTCGCGACGACGGTGCGCCAGATCTCCTCGGCGTCGTGCTCGACCCAGCCGGAGCGCGGATAGTGCTGCGTAAACTCCTGCTGCGCGAGCCCGGCGACGGAGAAGTCCTGGCGAAAAAGGATGGCGCGGCTCGAGGTCGTCCCCTGGTCGATCGCCAGCACATAAGCGGCCATGCGCCGTCTCCACTCGTGCTCCTCGCAGGCGCGGAGTTTGGACGGTTCGCATCGCGGCTGCTATCACAAAAAGAGCGGCGCCAAATCCTTGAACTGGCGCAACGCCTTCACTCTTGCGCTCTGCATATCGAGCGGCGGCTCGAACTTCACGCCGACGCACTTGAGCTCACGGCGAACCACGACGGCCTCGCGAAGGGACTGATCCGCCTTGCGATACAGCAGGAAGGATTTGGGCAGGCCGGCAACGCTGTTGACCAGCAAGCGCGCGCCGGTGTCGGAAATATCGAGGATGACGCAGCTCTCGATCCTGCTGCGCGCCTCGATAACGATCTTACCCACCTCTTTTACGCCGCGCCGGGGTGCTTGGCGTTTTTCAGCCATGTGATTTGTCTCGATAAAACAATGATTATACGACGTTATACTCTGTATCTTGACTAATCGTATACGGAATATTGCTCAGTGTGCGGCTACAGTCTGCCGGACGACAATTGAGCTGCGCGCACGGCCTCGTGGCCGTACCTGACCCTTGAGCGTTGTGCAGTGGCGGCATTCGTCTGAAGCACGCATAAGGATCCGTTGCACAATGATATGGGCTACCTCAATAATGAGCGAAAAACAAAGCTGGCGCGACGCGAGCGCCGGCCGCGACGGAGGGAGCCCAATGAAAGCGGACGCGCGCGCGCTCATCGACAAGGTCGAAGCGCGATCCGGAGTTCCATGCGCTGGTCAAACGGCGGTCTGCCTTCGCCTGGACCCTCTCGGCGCTGATGGTCGCGATCTACTTCGGCTTCATCCTCGTCGTCGCGTTCGCTCCGAGACTGTTGGGAACTCCCATCGGGAGGGGCGTCACGACGATCGGCATCCCGATCGGTCTCGGCGTGATCCTCACGGCGTTCGTGCTCACCGGCCTCTATGTGCGGCGTGCCAATTCCGAGTTCGACACCATGACGCGGGCGATCGTCGAGAGGGCCAAGTGATGACCAATGCCGCTCAGGCGCTCAACGTCGAAGCCATCGTCATGTTCCTCGTCTTCGTGGCGGCGACGCTCGCCATCACGAAGTGGGCCGCGAACCGCACGCGCTCGGCCGCCGACTTCTACGCCGCGGGCGGCGGCATCACCGGCTTCCAGAACGGACTCGCGATCGCCGGCGACTACATGTCGGCGGCCTCGTTCCTCGGCATCTCGGGGCTCGTGTTCTCGTCCGGCTTCGACGGTCTCATCTACTCGGTGGGCTGGCTCGTGGGCTGGCCGATCGTGCTGTTCCTCATCGCGGAGCGCCTGCGCAATCTCGGCCGCTACACCTTCGCCGACGTGGCCGCGTTCCGTCTCGAGGCCCGCCCCATCCGCACGCTGTCGGCGGTGGGCACGCTGGCCGTCGTCGCCTTCTATCTCATCGCGCAAATGGTAGGGGCCGGAAAGCTGATCGAGCTCCTGTTCGGCCTTCCCTATCTCATTGCCGAGATCCTCGTCGGCGCGCTCATGGTCACCTACGTCGCGTTCGGCGGCATGGTGGCGACGACGTGGGTGCAGATCATCAAGGCGTGCCTGCTGCTCGGCGGCGCGACCTTCATGGCGGCGATGGTGCTCGTCCATTTCGACTTCTCGACCGAAGCCATGTTCCGCGCGGCCACGGAGGTGCATCCGGGAGGGACGTCGATCATGGCACCCGGCAAGCTCGTGACCGATCCCATCTCGGCGGTGTCGCTCGGTTTGGCGCTGATGTTCGGCACCGCCGGACTGCCGCATATCCTCATGCGCTTCTTCACGGTGCCGCGACGCCCGGGCAGCGCGCAAATCCGTGTTCTTCGCGACGGGCTTCATCGGCTACTTCTACATCCTCACCTTCATCATCGGCTTCGGCGCCATCACGCTGCTGATGAGCGATCCGGCGTACTTCAGGGCCGGCACCGACGGGCAGATCGACAAGGTGGGCGGGCTGATCGGCGGCAGCAACATGGCCGCCGTGCACCTCGCGAACGCGGTCGGCGGATCGCTGTTTCTCGGATTCATCTCGGCGGTGGCGTTCGCGACCATCCTCGCCGTCGTCGCGGGGCTGACGCTCGCGGGAGCATCCGCCGTGAGCCATGACCTCTATGCCAACGTTTTCGCCAAGGATCGCGTCTCGGAGCACACGGAGGTGCGGCTCTCCAAGATCGCGGCCGTCGTCATCGGCATCGTGGCGATCTTCCTCGGCTACGTATTCGAGAAGCAGAACGTGGCGTTCATGGTCGGCCTCGCGTTCGCGGTCGCCGCGAGCTGCAATTTTCCGGTGCTGCTGATGAGCGTTTTCTGGAGCGGCACGACGACGCGCGGAGCGCTGATCGGCGGGTTTCTCGGGCTCGTGTCGGCGGTCGCAATGGTCGTGCTGAGCCCGGCGGTGTGGGTCAAGACGTTCGGATTTCCTGCCGCGCTCTTTCCCTACGACAACCCGGCGCTGTTCTCGATGAGCCTCGCCTTCGGCGGCATCTACCTCTTCTCAAGGCTCGACAGAAGCGCGCGGGCAGAAGCGGAGCGCGCCGCCTTCGAGGCGCAGTTCGTGCGCTCCGAGACCGGCATCGGTGCCGCCGGCGCGAGCGCGCACTGAGCAACGTGGGACTGAATTAGATTCAACATCCCACGCAATGGCGGCGGCTAGAGCCCGCCAGGAGTAAGAGCGGCAAGCTGTGCGTCCAAGACGCTGCGCAATCGGAGAAGTGCGGCCTTCTGGAAGTCTTCGACATCCATCGTGCCTTTAAGGGGAACTTCAACCTTGCATTCGACCCATTGGCGCGCCGACTCGGGCGTCGGGTCGTCGCCGATGAACATATGGACGCGAATTGCCTTTGAGGCACCCTCCAGCTCCACATGGTGCAACTTCATAGCTCGGTCCTCGATACTCAACGAACCCGCGCCAACGGAATATATTCACG
Source organism: uncultured Alphaproteobacteria bacterium (assembly GCA_963716835.1). Lineage (GTDB taxonomy): Bacteria > Pseudomonadota > Alphaproteobacteria > Rhizobiales > Hyphomicrobiaceae > Hyphomicrobium_C. The sequence goes on from CAVQUQ010000019.1 coordinate 79,485, forward strand.
TTAGGGCGGAGTTGCGGCGTAGCAAGCGCCGCAACATGCAAGAAATCTAAGTGATGAGCATTGTTAAATTCAATCGGCACCGCGCTCATCCGAGCAGATCGCGCAACCAGGGTATCAGGGGCGCATCAGCCGGGGGCATGGGGTAATCGGCGAGGCGCATGGCGCGAACCCATTTGATCTCCTGGCCTTCGAGGGGCGTCACGTCTCCGTCCCAGTTGCGGCACAGGAAAAGCGGCATCAGCAGGTGAAAATCCGCGTAGGCGTGGCTAGCGAAGGTAAATGGCGCGAGGCAGGTCTCGCAGACCTCGATGGCCAGCTCCTCTTTCAGCTCGCGCCGGAGCGCTGCTTCGGGCGTCTCACCCGGGCCGACCTTGCCGCCGGGAAACTCCCACAGGCCCGCCATGGGCTTGCCTTCCGGGCGCTTGGCGATCAGCACGCGGTTGTCGGCGTCGACAAGGGCTGCCGCCGCGACCAGGAGTATGGGCTTTGTCATGATTTGAATTCGATCTTGTCCAGGGCGCGCGAGCCTCATAGGAAGGGCCATGGGATCAACACTTCTCGCGCTCGGACACTATGCGCCGCAGCGACGCGTGACAAATGCCGAGATCGAGGCGCGCCTTGGCCTCGAGGCGGGCTGGATCGAGCGGCGCACCGGCATCCGCGAGCGCCGTTTCGCCGCCGATGACGAGGCGCTTTCCGACATCGCGGTCAAGGCCGGAGAGATGGCATTGTCGCGGGCCGGATTCGACCCGACGCGTATCGGGCTCCTCATCCTCGCGACCTCGACGCCCGATCATCTCCTGCCGCCATCGGCGCCGCTCGTCGCGCACCGCCTCGGCCTCGGCGGGGCGGGAGCGATCGACATGGCGGGCGCCTGCTCCGGCTTCCTCTATGCGCTCGCGCTTGCGGACGGATTCGTGCGCACCCACGGCAGGCCGGCGCTGGTCATTGCCGCCAATATCCTGTCGCGGCGCATAAACTTCGGCGACCGCGGGAGCGCGATCCTGTTCGCGGACGCGGCGGGCGCGGCGCTCATTGCGCCTTCGGAGCGCAAGCAGGCCGGCGTGCTCGGCGTCGAGCTCACATCCGACGGGTCCGGCTACGACCTGATCAAGATCCCGGCCGGCGGAAGCCGGCGGCCCGTTCGGACCAGATCTCGCCGCGACCGACGTTCTCATGGAGATCAAGGACGGCAAGGCCGTGTTCGCCAAAGCCGTGAGGATGATGGCGGAGGCGTCAGGGCGTGCGCTCGAGCGCTCGGGATTGGGCATCGCGGACATCGACCATTGGATCCCGCATCAGGCGAATTCGCGGATGATTGGCGCGGCGCAAGAGAAGCTTGGCATCGCCGACGATAAGGTGGTGTCGAGCGTCGCACTCTACGGAAACAGCTCGGCGGCAACGATCCCGCTCACGATGTCGCTCACGTGCGAAGAGCGCGCCTACAAAGCCGGCGACCGCATCCTCATGTGCGCGGCGGGTGCCGGCCTCACGGGCGGCGCGCTGGTGTTCGGGCTGTGAGTAAGCGTCACGGGTGAGGCGTCCGCGTTGTTGGCGGCCCAGAAGTCCTAGTTCGGTCGCGCGGCGGCCTGCCGGCTGTCGTCGGACAGGCTGCCTTGAGCGACGGGGCGCGGGGCGGGTTTCGGCGGCAGCAGTGACGGCATCGGGTTCGCCTTGGCGTGAGCGGCCAGGTCATCGAGGAGCACGTCGACGAGCGGCGCGGCGACCTGGGCGGCGTGGAGGCTCGTGCCCCAGGGCTCGTTCGCCGAGCCGGTGCCGGTCAGCACGACGTACGAATAGGCCGCTCCGTTCGCAAACTGGATGCCACCGGTCGTCCACACATCGACCGTGGCGTTGGGATCGGCTGTGACCTGCGTCCCGGTCTTGGCGAAGTGGAGGCGGACGTCGCCGCGCCGGCCCGCGCACCAGCGCGACAGGCTCTTCAGCGTGCCGGCCGGAGCGCCGCCCGCCGTGTAGCAGAGCGGCGCCGAGAGCAGCGCCTTGAGAAGCGGCGCCGCGCCGCGACGGATCACCTTGTTCGGAATGATGCCGGGCGGCTGCGCCGTGACCGACCGCTCCAGCGACTCGAGGCTCGTATAGTCATAGCGGGCGACGAGCGTCGGCTCTCTCACGGGAACGGCGCCGCGCCCGATGAGCGAGGCGAGCACGACCGCCGACATCTGATGCACGCGCCGCGGCGCGCCGGAGATCTGCCCGAGAACGGCGGCCGTCGACGGCGGCGTATCGCCGGGCGGCATGTTGAAGCCGAAGGCGTCGATGAGGCTTTTCACGCGCGCCTGTCCGGCGAGGGCCGCGCGGTTCAGAAGCGGCGCGTTGAGCGAGCAGGCAAAGGCGACGATGGCGCGCCGTCCGTGACGCGCAGAGCCCTTGGCGCAGGTTTCGAGCCCGCGCTCCGGCGCCTGTGTATCGAGGTAGAGCGAATTGCTCGAGTCCTTGCCGCCGTTGGCAATGGCTATGGCGGCTATCATCTTGCCGGTGGAAGCGATCATGCGCGGGTCACGCGCGGGCTCATAGACGCCGGTCGCGGCGTTGCGCGCGACAAACGAGCCGAAGTAGGCAGCGGTCTCGCCGGCCTCGTAGTAGCGCACGATCTCGCCCTTGGCGTTCGCGGCGACGACGATGATGTTCGGCGTCTTGGCGTCTGCGACTCACCTTGGCGGGATCGAGCGTGTAGCCCGGCGTTATGCGATCGCGCAGGGTCGCATCGACACGCGCGAGCTCGGTCTTGATCCGTTCGCCGAAGGCCAGGTTGTCGGCGGCCTCGAGCGTGGCCGTGACGGCGCGCACATGCTCGCGCCAGCCAAAGCCATAGGCTTGCTTCATCTCCTCGCGGAGCCCGAAGCGCGCCGACGGCATCAGCGCATTGGCGCGAAGCTCCGGATTGGCCTCGGCGCGGTGGGCGACGGCCGGCGCGTAGCGCTCGAGCGCCGCCTGAAGCCTGGGCCTCACCTTAGGATCTGGCGGGCCGCCGGCGAGCTCGATCAATTCGAAAAGCACCCGCTTCTTCTCGGCTTCATCGGTGAGAAGCTTTTCGGCGCACAGGCGCGCGCGCACTTCGGTGATGTAGCGCCAGCGGTCGAGGCGCACGGCGTTGAGCTTCTCGCTGCCCTCGAGGACGATGATCGGCTTGTTCACCGCGGACGCGAGCACGAATTGCTCGGCGATCGAAAGGTCGCTTGCTTCCTTGCCGAAGATGACGCGGCTCGTGACCTCGATGCCGTGCAACGGCGTGCCACCGGTGCGCTGGGCCAGCCAGAGGTGATTGGCCGTCCACTGTTTCAGGCGCGTTGCATTGCCGCCTCTGGTGAGCTCGCGGTAGACGACGGGCGCGAGCCACCACTCCGTGATCTTGCGCTTGAGCTTGGTGAGGCCGCTCTCGCTGCTGTGCGGAGGCGTCTTGTAGATGACGCGCACGAGTTGCATGGGCAGAGTTGAGCCGCCGACGCCGAGGCTCGGTCTCCCCAGCGCGAGAGAGCGCTCGAGCGTCGAGTAGGGGATCTTGAGAACACCGAGCAGATCTATGCCAAAGGGATTGAGCCAGCCGCCGAGATAGCGGTCCTCCTGGTAGACGAGGCATTGCCAATAGTGCTCGGGCACGTCGCGAACGGGGATCGATTTGTGGTCGGGGTTGGCCGTGTAGTCGGGAAGCTCGATCGCTGCGTCGGTGAAGTTCACGTCGCGCTGGCTGTCGAGCCTGGCGTCGAAGGTGCCGACGAAGCTGCCATTGCGATCATAGATCGCCGTCGCAAGCCAGCGCTCGGCGTCGTAGCGCAGCTTGTCGCCGAGGTAGACTTGGCCGACGAAGCCGCGGACCGGCGCGACGACATAGACGAGCAGGACAGCGAAGACGACGTAGGCGATCGCCGCCGTCGCGACGTGGCGCAACGGACCGAGGTGCGGATTGAATGCCGCCCAGCCGGTCAATAGCCGCGCCAAACCGGCGCCCGCGCTCAAAAGCAGCTCGAAGGCCCGCGAAACGTTGCGAAAAAGAAAAAGCATTGAGCCCAAGTCGGTCCGCGCGCGTAGAGCGGCGTCTCTCGCGGCGGGCTAGGACAAGGCAATAGGGAGCTTTTGTGGCGGAAGGGCGAAAGCGCGATCACGCGCTCGCATGACGGCTCGAAATTGAAGGAGAAAATAGAACGGCTAGCGGGGAGATTATCTCCCGCAGGGTGAAAACTCGACGCCGGTCCGGTCCAAATGCTTCGACTGCCCGCCTCGACAACACCTTGGCGCGAGCACTCGTTACCGGCCCTCAACGATCACTTTCGTGCTGCTCTCAATCAGAAGTTGTTGAGCAGGAGAAAGAGACCCACACCGATGGCCGGTCCCAACATCGTGGCGACCACCATCATCACAAACGACTTGCCGACCATTACGCTAAGACCCCGCACTTCAAGCTATTCCACTGATCTCGAAGACACCCACACAGCTTCGAGTCACGCTCGAACCGGAACCCTCAAACAAATCCAGCCCGCCCCATACTTTTACACTAAAAAATTATTCAGTTCACGAGTTATTCCAACTCTCGCCACATTCCGGTCTCGCGTGTGCGAATGCGGTTTTGCACAGCGTCATTCGCATCGACTTCGCTACGGCGAGGCCAAAAGACGATTCAGTTTCAATGAGATGTACGACCGCTGCTCAAGCTGGCCAACAGCCGCCAAAGGTGCTCCGGCCGCGGCGAGGCCAGAGAAACAGATTCACATTACTGTTGATAACTCGAGCGAGGACTTGCGCCCTCCGCGCACTTTCATGGCCGATGATTCACGCGTCAGGCTGATTGATAGGGCCTGATGCGATCATGGCCTAGCGCACATCGAACAGCTTGAGCTGGCGCTCGTCCTGGCCCTTGGTTTCGCGCGCCAGCTGCTCGATGCGGTCGAAGGGCACCTGCTCGGCCTCGATGAGCGAGCGCTGCGCCTTCATGGAGCGGACGAGTCCTTCCTGAACGAGGTGGAATTCGCCGACCGTCTGTCCCGGCAGGACAGCCGCCGGCTCGAGCCCGCTTTCGCTCTGGAAGGCGGCCTTGAGCTTTCTGAGAGCGGTGTCCTCGCGCACGCGGCCGATGAACCAGCTCGTGATCTGGTCCCTCGACTTGTAGTCGAGGTCGCCCGGCGACTGGGTGGCGAGCATGAGGCCCAGGCCTGCCGAGCGGGCACGCTTCAAGAGGCTCTGAAGCGGCTCGGCGGTGGCCGGCTTGGCGTTGGCCGGGATGTAGAGATCGGCCTCGTCGAACATGACGACCGCCTGCAGCTCGTCGTTCGGGTTCCTCTGGCAGAAGCGGAGCGCCTCGGAGAGGAACTGCGAGACCCAAAACAGAATGTTCTCGTTGTCGCCGAGGAAGCCCGTGTAGATGATCGACAGCCGCGTGCGCCCGTCGCGCGCAAAGGGGCCGATCCCCAAGAGGCTTTCCATGGTCAGCGACTCGCCACCACCCTCGAAGAGGGCCGAGTTGCGATGGCGGAGGCTGTCGAGCTGGGCGACGAGATCGCGCCGGATCTTGCCCGACGGGTCCATGCGCTGCGTGAGATCGGTGAGCTCCGGATCCTCGTCCTCGAGCAGGTGAATGAGGTCGCCGAGCGTCACCTCGCGGCTGTGGCGCATGCCAAGGATGCGGAGCGCCACCGACAGCGTGCCGGACTGCTTCTGATGCGTCGCCGAGGTCTTGAGATGCAGCATGTCGCCCAGGGCGGCGGCCGAAAGGTTGGCGAGAAGCTGCTGCTCGTGGTCGGGAAGCTCGTTGATGCCGTTCGGCAGAAGCGTGATCGAGATCGGCCGCCCCGAGGCACGGCCGGGCGTATAGACCGCAACATCGATGGCATCGGCGAGCTTCTCGCGCTCGCCGCGGCGCTCGGTGAACTCGTTGTCGTTGGCGCGCCAGACGTCGGGGTTGGCGTAGCTGCAAAGATCGCCCTTGCGATCGATGAGGACGGCCGGAATGCCCTTCAGGAGCAGCTGCTCGATGATGCAAAGCGCGAGCGTCGTCTTGCCCGAGCCGGAGCCGCCCAAGACGGCGCCATGGCGCTTCAGCACGTTCATGTTGAGGGTGATCGGCTTGCCGCGTCCGCCGACCTCGCGGCCGGCGAGGATGCTCGTGCCGTTGCTCCCGCTCTCGTCGAGGATGACGGACAGCGGCAGCTCGTCGTCGTTGGCCGGCTGCGGCTCGGCTCCGGTTTCTCCGAATGTGGCCCAGGACGGACCGGCTCCGGGAAGCGCCACGCCGTTCTCGTCCGCTGCTGTCTCGCCGACGTCGGAAGCGGCCGGAGCGTCCTTGACCAGCCTCGGCAACGTGTAACCCAGGAGGTCGAGGCGAAGGAGCTGCACGATCGGGATCAGGTTCGAGAGAAGCTTGGCGCTCTCGAACCAAGACTCAAACCCGGCGTCGTTCTTGTGATGGGCATGGAACTCGCGCACCATCATCATGCGCTCCCACTCGGGGATCGGGACCAGGATCTGGCGGCCGCCGCCGTCGCGGAACTTGCGGAAGGCCTGGGCGGTCTGGTTCTTGCGGTTCGGAGGGAAGTCGCTCGCGCGGAGCATGACGCAGCTCTTGCCCGCGGTCGCGGGGAGCACCTTGTCGAGCTGACGCTTCAAGCCGCCGCCCTGGGTCGGGCGGTTGCAGAGGAAGACGCGGGCGTCGCTCATCTGGCCCGACTTGTGGCGGACATGAATATCGAGCGCCGGCACGTCGTCGGCGATCTCGAGACGCTCGACGGCGAGCGTGATCCGACCGCCCCATTCGAGCTTTGCCAGCGCGAGCGCTGAGGCGAAGATGTCGAGCATCTCGTTCTCGTCGGACGGGATCTCGGCCTCGGAGGCGTTCTGAAAGCGCTCCCACGCCTCGCGATAATCGACGGGCGCGACGACGGGCTGCTCCGTATCGCCGCCACCGAATATGCCGCCGAGCACGGAAGCGAGCGTCGACGTCCAGGAATGGGGCGCATCCCCCTCCTCAGGCTCGGGGCGCGCCTTCTCGCGCAGGCGCGTTTGCGCATGCTCGAGCAGGCGTCGCGTCGAGAGGCCGCCGAACTCCTCGAAGAAATCAGGCCCGAAAAACTTCGCCGGATCAGGGAAGCTCAAGCCGCCGCCCTCCGTCTCGGCAATGTGCTCGAGACGCCGCGCAATGATGAGGCGCGCCTCCTGGGGCGTGCGGCTCTCGTGCAGGGCGACGGGGCCCGCCTTCTCGATGCGGTCGACGTAGGACTGGGCGAGGACGCCGCGGACCTGGCCGTAGAAGTCCTCGAGGCAGGAGATGATGATGATGGCGGTCGGGAGCCGGTTGGCGATCTGAATGAGATCGCGCGCGGCGCGCTGGAAGCGCTCCTCGGCGTCGTCGAAAAAGCGCAGATCCTCGACCTGGTCGATCGAGAATACGAGCGCGGCGCGCTCGACGGTCCACATGAGCGTGCCCAGCGCGGTGATGATCTCGAAGGCGCGGTCCTCGCCGGTGTTGGGATCGAGGGCGGCGACGGCCTGATGCGCAAGGGGCGTGAGCTGGCGGCCGAAGAGGTACTGGCGCACGCGCTGGTCGATGCGCGGGTCCTTGCGCTCGAGATAGAGAAGCGCGCGCACGATATTGATGTCGAGCTCGAGGTCGTGAAACTTGGGGCTCGCGACGATGTGGTCGGCGAGGCGGAGCACGAGACGCGCCAGCTCGTCCTCGTCGAGCGACCCGTCGCGGAGCTGCTTCAAATCCTTGACGGGGAGCGTCTCCGTATCGCCAACGAGCCGCGCCGTCAGGCGCACGAGAGCGCTTACGCCGTCGCGGTCGGGGTCGTATGGCTTCTCGAGTGAATGGACGAGACGGCGCAGGTAATAGTCGGCGTAGTTGGCGATGTCCGGCGTCATCTGCGCGTAGCCGAAGTAGGCCTTGCCCTCGCGATGCGCGGCAGTTCTCAGTGCGCGCAGAAGGTGCGTCTTGCCGGCGCCCGACTGGCCGTGGAACAGGAGAATGCGCGATTGCGAGCTCGCGCCCTGGCCGGCCGTGACGGCGGCGAGCAAATCCTGAAACTTGCGGCGGGCCTTGACGTGCACCTCGGCGACGTCGACGGGATCGGCCCGCCAGATGTCGTCCTCCCAGGTGATGCTTTGCTCAAAGGCTTGAGAAAGCTTGTCCGGCGCCATGGCGTCTGCGGCATCTTGATGAATTAATCGACGATCTCCAACAACGCCAACGGGTGGGGCACAGGACTAGTCTTCGACGCGCACGAAATGCCATACGGTATTCTTGTAGAGCACCGCAGAATTCTCGATCTCGGTAATGTTCTTCTTGTCCTTGAGGTCGGCGTTCGCGAGCACGATCGCGCCCAAGCGGTGGGCCTCGGCAAGCATGCACTTGAACTCGATCTCGGACAGGCTCCAGTGCGGCTCGGTCATCCGAATCGCTTGCCATACGTGCGAGATATACGCCTTGCGACTTCCTGGCCAGCCCTCGGCCCGTGTGCCTGCGGCCAGCTTCACGGCACGCGAGAATTCGCCGAGATCGGGGCGCACCGGTTTCGGCGGCGACAGCGCCGCGGGACCGCGGTCGTTAGCGGGCGCCGGCACCGCGACGGGAATATCCGGCATGCGCAGCGGCGGCGCGCGGCTCGCTTCCGAGGTCTTCGCCTCAAGCGCGCCTGTGCCAAGCCGGCGCAGGATCGCTTTGCGCAATCCTTCGAGATCCGTGTCGACGGTGCCTGCGTGCTCAGCGGCCAATCCCGCCACGAGCTTGGCGTCGGTCGCAAACGCACGCGGATTTTGAGAGAGCTGACCTGCGAGCAGGCGTCCCGCCTTGGCAGAAAGCGCCGAGCCCTTACCGAACCCGGCCTTGATCCGGTTGCCGAAGGCACGCTCGAGAGCGACCACCGCGAGCTGTGCGCGGAGCTTGGCGGGTGGCGGGTTCTTCTTGAGCGGCAGACCGTAGGCCTTCTGCACGATTGTCGCGCGCAGCCCTTCAAGACGCGCAAGCGGCTTCAGGCGCGCGACGGTTTCCTTCTCGAGGCCGAGAGCCTTGGCAACGAGCAGGAGGTCGCGCACTTCGGGCCACGAGAGGTCCGGCAGACTTCTTTGACCAAAGGAGCGCGCCGCCGCAGCTGAGCCGGCAGCGTTCGCCGTGAGCCGGTTTCCGGCTTCCGCAACGTGGTTGGTCGCTACGAGCTGGCCGATCTCCTTCTCGGCAAGACGGCGCCACTCCTGCGGAGAAAGCTTGTGCGTGAAGAGCGGCGCAAGATCGGTGGCCACCTCGGCGCGCGTTGCACCGCCAACCGCGGCTACACGCGCAAGTATGAGGACGCCAACGGTGGAAACCTCGGCACTGCGCTTGCGGGCAAGAGGCGCCCCGCTGCCAAGAACCGACATCACGCGCCTCCCTGGTTGGAAGCCTGCACCCCATTGAAAGCAAACGCTCTCCTGGGCGCTTCTCGTTCCGAGCCGTACGCGCGAATCAGCGGCTGACCGGCGATCATCTTGTTGGAGTCGGTCCCCGGTTCCAAGAGGCTCGCCGGGCGCGGGCGGCCTTTTTTAGGGTTGCAACGGCACCGCAAGCCCGGCCCGCAGGCCAAGTACCTCGCGGGCAAGAAGTTTCATATGCACCGGCCGAGTTTCGCCGCAGGCCGGTCAAAATGGCGTCACCTTCGTCGGACGAAATGGCTCGGGCGCCTCGGGGGAGGACCTTTGCTACAGCGAACGCCAAAACTGCCGGCGTTTCAGGGATGTAGTCGAGGGCAAATCGAGAGGTTTCAGTCCTTTCACCATTAACGATGGGTTAACGCATCAATGGGAAGATCGCGATCTGTACCGCGCGCCATTTGGCGGGAGTTTGAGGGAATGTATCGCGTCGCCCTGGCGGCCGCTTTGGCGGTCACGCTCGCGGGTTGCAGTCTCGGGTCAGTCGGAATCTCATCGGGATTTGCCGAGGCCCCAGCGACCGCGTCCGTCGATGCATCGTCATCGTTCGCATCAAAGAAGAGCGTCAGCGGCGCACTCGGCGGCGAGCCACAAGCCCCACGCGCGCAGAGCGCTTCGACCGGCACCAAGGTTGCCGCGCTGACCGACAATGCGCCCTCCGGAACATTCGAGAAAGCACCCGCCGGCGCGCTTCAGGACCGCGACTACTCCGGCACGTCGCTCAACCCGGAGATGGCGCGCGATCTCATCAATCAATACCGCCGCGAGAAGGGCCTCAAGCCCTTGAAGCTCAATCCCGCGCTCACGGAAGCGGCGAAGGAGCATTCGCGCGATCTCGCCAAGTGGGATCGCATCTCGCACTACGGCTCGGACGGCTCGAACCCGTGGGATCGCGTGAAGCGCTCGGGCTATAAGGCCAAGCTCGCGGCTGAAAACGTGGGCACGGGACAGATCAGCTTCGACGAAGTCTTGAGAGGCTGGAAGGAAAGCCCCGGCCACAACAAGAACCTGCTCCTGGGTGACGCGCAGGAAATGGGCCTGGCGCTGGTGCAGGATCCCAAGACAGAATTCAAGTCGTTCTGGACGCTGGTGATCGGCGCCTCCATGTGAGGCGCGCGGAGGCTAGCCCTCCCTCCAATGACTCACAGCAGCACCAAGCTGGGCAAACGGTCGCCTCCCAACAACGTCATGGCCGCGAAGGCGGCCATCCACGACACATTTCAGCAAATCTAGGCTAGTCAATCGAACGACGCTGGCAAAAAGCCGCCTGGGCGTCAGGCCCTCATGCGCCGCTTCATATCTGCAAGTCCACCAATGCGCTGCAGTCGCTCACCTTACAACCTGCGTCGCACTTGCTGAGACTTGCATGGATGGCCGCCTTCGCGGCCATGACGGGAATAGGGGTGGCTGAGGTGGACGTGACATTGCTTATTGCGGCGGTGCCGGCGCTGGCTGGCTCTCGGCGGCGTGCGAGGCGGGCGCGGGCAGAGCGAACTCGAGCAGGACGGTGCGCTGCAGGAACGAGTTGAAGTTGTCGTCAGAGATCATCGTAATCAGCGTTTCGCCGTCGGGGCCCTCGCGGACGGCAAGGCCCTCCATATTGTCGATCTCGTAGGCCATGTCCGCCTGGATGAGCACCTCGCCCGTTACGACCGCACCGGGCGCCACGGCGGCGGGCTCAAGCCGGCGCAGGCGCATCTTGACGCCTTCGCTCCAGGTGAAGCTCCGCTCGAGTATCAAGAGGCCGCCGTCCGCGAGGGCCGCCGCGTCGGTGATCTGAAACTCGCCCATGTCGGTCACGGTAAAGGGCATCGGCTCGGCGCCGATCCAGATCCAGCCCGTGTGGTTCGGGCGGCCGCGGAGGCGGTGCTCGGCAAAGGCGATGACGGCGCCCTTGAGCGGCCCCGCGCGCAGCACGGTCACAGCCTCAATGCCGTCACTCGAGCTGCGGCGGAACTCGGGCGGCATCTTGAGGTAGCCGATGGGCGGCCCGATTTCGCCGTCGGCAAGCACGAAGCGGCCGACGCGATTGTTCTTTTCGAACGAGATCAGAACGCTGCCATTGGCAAGCGTGCCCTCCGCCAAGGCGAGGGCCTCGGAATCGCGATCGTTGTCGCGCACGAGTGGCTTGTTGCCGCGGGCCTTGAGGGGGCCGATCCTGGCCTGCTTCAGGCCCGTCGCGCGGCCACCGGCACTGCGTGCGATCTCAGCCGTCATCCACGTGCCGGCGTCGGAGATGGCGAGCAGATTGCCGCCGCCGGGATCGAGCGCCAGGCCGGACCAGCCGCCGAAGCTCGACGACGGCGACGTGAGCACGAGCCCGCCGCGCCACTGGAGCTTGCCGAAGCGGGCGCGGGGAGCACCATCCTTGCCGCCGTCCTTCTCAAACGACTGGATCGGACGCGCGGAAACCTCGATCGACTGCACCTTGAGTCCGGCGGTATCGGGCTTCTCTTGCGCGAGCGCAATGCCGCCTGCGGCGGCCACAGCGACGCACAAGGCAATGATCCGGCGCTTGTGGCCGCGTGCGGCGCGGAGCGATCCGCCGATCGCATCGATGATACCGGGGTGCACGCGCATGGAACTCCTTCAGTTGAGTTGGGAGCGCGGGCGCGGCGCCTTGCCTTTGGCAGGGGAGCGCACTTGAGGTGATGGTGTCTTCTCCTCAAAGAGCTCGACGAGCTTGTCGGTCATGGCGCCGGCGAGCTCGCTCGGGTCGGTGATCGTCACGGCGCGGGCGTAGTAGCGCGTCACGTCGTGGCCGATGCCGATGGCAATGAGCTCGACGGGAGAGCGCGTCTCGATCTCCTCGATGACCGCGCGCAAGTGATGCTCGAGGTAACTCCCCGAGTTGACGGAAAGCGTGGCGTCGTCGACGGGGGCGCCGTCGGAGATCATCATCAGGATGCGGCGCTGCTCGGGGCGGGCCATCAGGCGCTTATGGGCCCAGGAGAGCGCCTCGCCATCGATGTTCTCCTTGAGGAGCCCCTCGCGCATCATCAGGGCGAGCGAGCGCTTGGCGCGCCGCCATGGCGCATCCGCCGTCTTGTAGATGATGTGGCGCAAGTCGTTGAGACGTCCCGGGGACGCGGGCTTGCCGGCTTGCAGCCAGGCTTCGCGCGCCTGGCCGCCCTTCCATGCCCTCGTGGTGAAGCCCAGGATCTCCACTTTCACGCCGCAACGCTCGAGCGTGCGGGCGAGGATGTCGGCGCAGCAGGCCGCGACCATGATCGGGCGGCCGCGCATCGAGCCCGAGTTGTCGAGCAGCAGCGTGACGACAGTGTCGCGGAACTCGGTGTCGCGCTCGCGCTTGAACGAAAGCGGATGCATGGGGTCGATGATGATGCGCGTGAGGCGGCCGGCGTCGAGCGCGCCCTCCTCGAGATCGAAATCCCAGGCGCGGTTCTGCTGAGCAAGGAGGCGGCGCTGCAGGCGATTGGCGAGGCGCGCGACGACGCTCGCCAGAACCTTGAGCTCCTTGTCCAAAAACGTGCGCAGGCGCTCGAGCTCGTCGGGCGAGGAGATGTCCTCGGCGTTGACCTCCTCGTCGTAGGCGCGGGTGAAGACCTTGTAGCCGAAGGGCTCCGGGTCATCGAGAACGGAGACATTGGGCCGCCAGGGCTCGGTCGTCTCGGCGTCATCAGGGGCCTCGAGATCGTCGTCGATCTCGGTCTGATCCGGTGTGTCCGACTGGTCGACCGCTTCGCCGGCCTCGCCGTCGCCGAGCGTCTCCTCGCGCTTGTCCTCGCCGCCCTCGCCGCCTTCCTCGTCGCTCTCGGTGTCCTGCTGGCCGCCGTCGGGCGGCTCGTTCTCGTCCTCGGCGCTGTCGGCGGCCTCGCCTTCGGCAAAGTCCTCGGCGAGCTCGAGAGCCTTTAAGAGATCGCGCGCCAGGCGGCCGAAGCTCTCCTGGTCGTCGGCGAGCGCATCCATCCGCTTCAGGACCTTGCCGGCGCGCTGCTCGACCAAGGGCCGCCAGAGATCGACGAGCGCCTTGGCCGTTGCCGGCGGTGCGCGGCCCGTGAGACGCTCACGCACGAGCAACGCCAGCGCCTCCTCGAGCGGGGCCTCGTCACGATCGGTGACATTGGCGAAACGGCCGTGCGCGAACTGATCCTCGCATTTGGCCGCGAGGTTCTCGGCCATGCCATCCATGCGGTTGGCGCCGATGGCCTCGATGCGCGCGCGCTCGATCGATTCGAAGACCTCGCGCGCGGAACCGGCTGCGGGTGCCAAGCGCCGATGGAGCTTCTCGTCGTGGCAGGCTGCGGTCAGAGCAAGACTGTCGGCCCAGCCGCGAATGACTGCGATCTCGCCGCGCGAAGGCACACGCGAGGGCTCGGGCAGGCGGACGTGCTTGCCTTCGAGCACGGGTTTGCCGGGCCCGAAGCCGACCTCGACCTCGTGATCGCCGGCAATGGCGCGCACGGCAAAGCCCAAGACGCGCTTGAACGGCTCGGAGGGGGCTTCCTTGCGCTTCGGCCCGTTGGTCATGCTTAGCTCAGAGCGACGTTGGCCGCGCTTTCGGGCAGCTCCTCGCCGAATGAGCGCTGGTAGAACTCAGCCACCAGCGGTCTCTCGAGCTCGTCGCATTTGTTGAGGAACGTGAGGCGGAACGCAAATCCGATGTCGCCGAAGATCTCGGAGTTCTCGGCCCAGGTCATCACGGTGCGCGGGCTCATGACAGTCGAGAGATCGCCGTTGATGAAGGCCTGACGCGTCAGATCGGCAACGCGCACCATGCTGGCGATCGACTTGCGCCGCGCCTCGCTCTTGGCCCATGCCTTGACCTTCGAAAGCACGATCTTCACCTCGTCGTCGTGCGGCAGGTAGTTCAGCGTGGCGACGATGGACCAGCGGTCCATCTGACCCTGATTGATCTGCTGCGTGCCGTGATAAAGGCCGGACGTGTCGCCGAGGCCAATCGTGTTCGTCGTCGAGAAGAGACGGAACGCGGGATGCGGGCGAATGACCTTCGACTGGTCGAGGAGCGTGAGCTTGCCCGAGACCTCGAGAACACGCTGAATGACGAACATCACGTCGGGACGCCCGGCGTCGTACTCGTCGAAGACGAGCGCGGTGTTCGACTGCAGGCAGTAAGGAAGAATTCCCTCGCGGAATTCCGTCACCTGCTTGCCCTCCTTGAGCACGATCGCGTCCTTGCCGACGAGATCGATGCGCGAGACGTGGCTGTCGAGGTTGACGCGAATGCAGGGCCAGTTCAAGCGCGCCGCGACCTGCTCGATGTGCGTCGACTTGCCGGTGCCGTGATAGCCTTGGATCATCACGCGCCGGTTGTGCTTGAAGCCGGCAAGGATCGCGAGCGTGACCTCCTTGTTGAAGAGATAGTCAGGATCGAGATCGGGGACGTGCTCGTCAGGCTTCGAAAAGGCCGGCACCTCGAGATCGGTGTCGAGCCCGAAGACTTGGCGCACGGAGAGCTTCATGTCCGGGAGCCCGGGGCCTCCCGCTTGGGCTCCGGCCTGGGATTGGGCGCGCATATCTGTTGTCCGTTTCAGGGTCTCAGGGTTATCGCAGGGGTCCTGCAGCAGCACGCGGGCGGCTTCGCCTCGTCGGGCCGTGCATAATCAAAGCGTTAGGGCGATCAAACAAGCCCTGACTGCTTCAGATAGTTATAGGCTTGAATAATCTCGCGCAACTTGTCCTCCGAGCGAGTATCTCCGCCATTCGCGTCGGGATGGTGGCGCTTAACCAGCTCCTTGAAGCGGGATTTTATCTCTTCCTTGGACGCCGAGTGCGGCAAGTGCAGGGCGTCGAGGGACTTGCGCTCAATCGGTCGCAGGTGGCGGCGGCGCTCCTCGGCCGGCTCATCGCGGGCCTGGCGGGCGCGGGAGGCGAAGAGCCCGTGCGGATCCTGAGACTGGAAACCGGCCGAGCCGGCCTCTGTGAAGCCCTGCGCGCGCTCGCGCGTGCCGTGGGCCCACGAGTTGGCGCCGACCTTCCAGGTGGGCCGGTGCCCCGTCATGGCGTCTTTCTGGAAGTCGGTCACCTCGGAGTCCGACATACCGTCGAAATAGTTGTATGACGCATTGTAGGCGCGCACATGTTCGATGCAGAACGCAAAATACTCGCCGTCCTTGCCGCGACCCTTGGGTGCGCGATGAGGGGCGGGGCGCCCGCATCCCTTCCATTGGCACTTGGGATGGCGCGTCTTTGAGGCTTCCTCCTCGCGCTCGCGCTGGGGGGCGACGCGGATCGAGTTGAAGTATTTGGAGTTGAGCTTCATGGTGCCAAGTATGGTCTCCAAGCTTTCGCCGCACAAGCTTCTCCAAGGGGTAGGAGACCTGCCGTTGCTGCGAGGCCATAAGCCAAGTGCTATTGTCCCACAAACAGGATTAGAGGAGTGTCAATGTCCGCCGAGGCGCGACTGCGCGAAAAGCTCATAGTCGCACTCGAGCCCACACGGCTCGATATCGTCAACGAAAGCGAGCTGCATGCCGGCCACCGCTCGGCGCCCGGAACCGGCGAAAGCCATTTCCGTATCCTGATCGTATCGCCGAAATTCTCCGGAGCTTCGCGTCTTGAGCGGCACCGCATGGTCAATGCGGCGATTGCCGACGAGCTCCAAGGCCGCATCCATGCCCTCGCGCTCAGCACGTACGCACCGAGCGAAGAAATAAAATAGGCACGCGGATGGGCAAGCGCAACCTCAGCGGGCCCGGTCCGGTCGGTCGGCGCGCGCGGCGCCATCCGACATCCAATCTGCAGGATTGAGCGCGCGCAGCCGGGCCTCGAACTCAGCGAAGGTGAGACCGCGTGCGCCGCGGCGATGGAAGTAAATATGTTGCGCGAGGCGGCGCATCGGTGCCGATCGCAACGCCAGATCGATGAGCGCGTTGGGCGGGGCGAGATCGAGGCCGAAGCGCATCGCGTGCTTCAATCCGAAACGCGGAATTTCGCGTGCGAGGGCCGCTTCCGGCGCTGGCCCAAGGTTGAGGAGGTGGTCGGCGATTGCCTGGGCGGCGCGCCGGCCGAGCTGAAATGCCAGGCGTATGCCGCCGCCCGTGGCCGGTGAGACCTGTCCTGCCGCGTCGCCGACGAGCATGACGCCGTCTTGCGCCCACGGCGTGACGAGCCCGCCCGCCGGTATGCGCCCCGATCGGCGACCAACGATGCGCGCCTGGGCGTAGCCGAAGAGCGGCTCGGTCGCATGCAAGAAGGCCCTGAGATCCGGGCGGCGGCCCGGTCCCACGGCGAGGCCCACCTGTGTCACGAGCGGGCCCGGCGCGACCCAGCCGAGATAGCCAGGCGCAAGACGCGAATCCACGAAGCAGTGAAGAAACCGCGGGTCCGGCGACCTCAGCCCCTCGTACTCGGCTTCGAGACCGACAAGGAACCGCTCGTTGCGTCCCAGGCCGAAGTGCCGCGCGACGGCGGAGCGCGCGCCGTCGGCGCCAAGAATGAAGCGCGCGGCAATGTTGAGGCCTTTGAAGCGAAAGAGGCCGTCCTCGCGCGTCGCGCCCTCGAAGCGGGCGCGATAGAGAATCTTGGCGCCTGCGCGTAGCGCTTCTCGCGCCAGCCAGCGCAACAGGTTTGCCGTGTCGGTCGTCAGAAAGAAATAACCGGGCGCGAATAGATCGATGTGGCGGTGGTTCGGTGCGTAAAGCCTCACACCGTGAACGCGGCGCGTCAGCGCGTGCGGGATGTCAATCTCCTCGGCCGCCTCCTTGACGAGGATGCCGGTGGTCGCGACGCGGTGCCCGGCCTCGGGCTTGGCCTCGAGCACGGCGACGCTCAAGCCGCGCATGGCCGCAGTTCGCGCTGCGACGAGACCCGCAAACGATGCGCCGACGATTACCAGATCATAAGGCTGCGCAACATCGGGCATGACGTGTCTCCGGCAACGGACGCGCCGGAGTGTGCGTGCCGATTGTGGCCAAGGCACGGGGGCCGTGCGGCGAGCGCAGCCGATCCTAGCTGGCGCTTGCCGGCGCGTCCGTTGCCGCCGTCTGATCCGCTTCTCTCGGCAGCGGCTTGATACGGATCGCCGCAATCTTGTTGCGGCTCCTCCTCAGGATCTCCATGCGGTAGCCATAAAACGTGAAGACCTGCCCCGGCTCGGGGATCGTCTGCGCCTCATGGACGACGAGGCCGGCGATTGTCGTCGCCTCCTCGTCGGGGAGGTCCCAGTCCATGTAACGGTTGAGGTCGCGGATCGGCACGGTGCCGTCGACGTTGACGGTGCCGTCGGCCTGCGGACGAATGTGCACCTCGACCGCGTCGTGCTCGTCGGAGATCTGGCCCACGATCTCCTCAAGGATGTCCTCGAGCGTGATCAGACCTTGCACCTCGCCGTACTCATCGACCACCAGAGCCATCTGCGCCTTGCGCCTCAGGAACTGGTTGAGCTGGTCCTTGACGCCCGTCGTGTCGGGCACGAACCAGGGCTTCTGAGCCAAGGTCATGATGTCGAGCTTCGAGACGTCCCAGCTCGCGCGCGACAGTGCCGCCAGGATGTCCTTCGTGTTTAGGACGGCCACGATATTTTCGGGCTCGTCCTTCCACACGGGGACGCGCGTATATTGAGATTTGAGGATCTCTTCGATGATAACCTGCGGCGGATCGTCGGCACAGAGCATTTCCATCTTGGTGCGGTGGACCATGACGTCGGAGACCTGAAGGTCGCGCAGGTCGAGCACTCCACCGAGCATGTTGGCGTCGTGACGCCCGACGGCGCCCTCCTTAGCCTGCAGATCGATGGCGCCGCGAATCTCCTCGTGCGCAGCAAGAATGTTGGCTTCGTCGTCTTTAGTCGTGGGCGTGAGGGACAGGATCCAGCGGACTATGATCTCGATCGTACGCGTGAAGGGAGTGAGCAAAACAATGACCACACGCATGATCGGCGCAACAAAAAGCGCCACGCGATCGGAGTAGGCGAGTGCGTACGTTTTCGGCAGCACGGCGGCGAAGATGACGATGAGGAGGGTCACGATACCGGTCGCGTAGACGACGCCGACGTCCCCCACGAGCTGGATGGCAAGGCTCGAAGCGAGCGCGGCAGCAAGCACGTCGACCAGCGTATTGCCGAGCAGGACAGAGCCGATCATCTTCTCCGGCGCGGAAAGCAGCCGATTGACCAGCGTCGCCTTGGAATTGCCTTCCTGCTCCAGCGCGTGCATGCGGGCGCGCGACGCGGCGGTCAGGCCCGTCTCGCTTATGTTGAAGAACGCCGACATCGCGATCAACAAGACGATGGCGGCAATCTGAAGTCCGATTTCTAGGGACATGGCCTCAGTCAGATGGATCGGTCGCTCACTCAACTATACAAGCATTGTCGCGGGCTCCTAGGCAAAGCCCGTGCGCTTTCCCCTACAGTATCAAAAGGCGCTTATCCCGCAGCGATCTCGGCCGAGAGGAAGTCGCGCACCTTGTCGGCCGCTACGTCGCGCGTGATGAAGGCCTGACCGATATCCTTGACGAGGATGAACGTCAGCTGACCTTGGCGGACCTTCTTGTCCTGGCCCATCAGGCGTACGAGCTCGCCGGCATCTGCCTTGCCGCCGGGGATCGACGAAATGCGGGTCGGGAGCCCGACCGCGTCGAGATGCGCCGTGACGCGCGCCGCCGTGCCCGCTGGGCAGAGACCGAGATCCTCAGAGAGGCGGAAGGCGAGACACATGCCGATCGCGACACCCTCGCCATGGAGCAGCCGGTTCGAGTAGCCGGTCCAGGCCTCGAGAGCGTGGCCAAACGTGTGACCCAGGTTGAGGAGCGCGCGGTCGCCCGTCTCGTGCTCGTCGCGGGCGACGATGGCGGCCTTCGCCTTGACGCTGGTCTCGATCGCCTCGGCGAGGGCGGTTGCCTCGTGATCGAAAATGGCGCGCCAGCTCTTCTCGAGCCAGGCGAAGAACTTCGCGTCGCCGAGGAGCCCGTACTTTGCGACCTCGGCATAGCCGGCGCGCATCTCGCGGGCGGGAAGCGTCTTCAAGACATCGGTGTCGGCGATGACGAGGCTCGGCTGGTGGAAGACGCCGATCAGGTTCTTGCCCTGCGGCGTGTTGATGCCGGTCTTGCCACCCACCGAGCTGTCGACCTGGGCCAGGAGCGTCGTCGGGATTTGTACGTAACGCACGCCGCGCCGCAGGATGCCCGCGGCGAAGCCCGCGAGGTCACCTATCACGCCCCCGCCGAAGGCGACAACAACGTCGCCGCGCTCGAGACCGATCTCGAGAAGGCGCTCGCAGAGGGGCGCGAGCTCGCGGAAGCTTTTCGTTGCTTCGCCTGGCTTCAGGACGATCTTGCCGGCGAGGCGGCCCTCGGCCGCGAGGCTCGCCTCGAGTGCGGGAAGGTGGCGGCCCGCGACGTTCTCGTCGGTGACGATGGCGCAGCGCGCCTTGCGGAGCCGCGTGGCCACGAGCCGGCCCGCCTCGGCGAGAAGATCGGGGCCGATCAACACGTCATAAGCGCGCCCTGGCAGCGGCACCTCGACCGTGCGGGCAGCGCGCGACGTCGCGGCAAGTGTGTTTACGACTGTCGGCATCTCAAAGGTTTCACTTCTCGCGGCTCATCTGCGGCTCGCCTCTCGTATCAGACGGACGAGGCCTGCGCCAAGGCCGGGTGGCCCGATAGGGTTTCGATGATCTCAGCGACAATGCTGTCGTGAGGCACGTCCTTGCTTTCAATCGTGATGTCGGCCTCGGCATAGATCGGATAGCGCGCCGCCATGAGCGCGCGCATGACGGCCTCGGGATCGCCGTTCTTGAGCAGGGGACGGGTCTCGCGCTTGCCGACCCGGCGCAGGAGCACCGGCAGATCGGCCTTGAGCCAGATGGTGATGCCGCTCTCCTTGATCTTGGTGCGCGTGTCGGAGTTGATGAAAGCGCCGCCGCCGGTCGCGAGCACCTGGGGGCCCGACGCCAAGAGGCGGGCAATTACCTTGCCCTCGCGATCGCGGAAGAATGCCTCGCCGTGATCGGCGAAGATCTCGTTGATCGACTTCTGCGCCACCCGCTCGATCTCCTCATCGGCGTCGATAAAGGGCAGTCCGAGTTTCAACGCCAAGCGCTTGCCGACGGAGGACTTGCCGCAGCCCATGAGCCCGACCATGACAAGCGAGCGCCGCCCCAGCGCGCGACGCACCCTTTCCACGACTTCTGTATCCTGCGCTTGCATTGCCGTGCTGCAACAATCCAACCGAATCAGTCACCCTTAAGTGGACGAGCCGCCCAACGGCGCGGCACACCACCAGGAGACAAGGCGAGCAAACGGGCCTCATCTCAAGACCTTAGAGATCGGCACCCTACTGAGGAGCGTAATACCCGACGCGCCGCCGGCTTGCGGGCCGCGGCCCCGGGCCATAATGGTGCCAACTTGACCCGAGACATAGCAGCTAGCGCGGATCGTTCAAAATGCCGAGCCTTTTCAGGTTTCTTTTCGTAGTCGGCACGTTGGCGGCCGTTGTCTCCGGTGGGCTTTACATTCTCGCCGTGAAGTTCGAACCGGAGGTGCGCGAAGTGACCAAAGTCGTGCCTGGCGTCAAGATTCGCAAACAATGAGCCTCCCCCCCACAACGCGGCTGGCGCCGATCCGGTCGGTCATTGTTGCGGGAGTTGCATTTGCATTTGGTTCGGCCGCCTCGCCCGCATTGTCCCAGGACGGGTTCGATCCCTTCGGCGAGCCGGAGACGTCGCACACCCCGCCGCCCAAGGCTCAGCAGCCGGCGTCCACCGATGACCGGCCGTTGCTCGCACCGATGGACGGCGAGCCGCCTGCTGCCGGGCGATACGCGCCGCCGATTTCCGGGGCTCCCCGTGATGCGGGCATCGTGGGCGACGAGCCCCCCAGCGGCGGGATCGATGAGAAGGGCCGCTCCGTCGAGCGGGCCGAACTCGCTCCGGTCATGGCGGAGGACGGCTCTGGCCTGCCTTACGAGCTGTGGCGCGGCCTTAGCCTCGCCGACGTCGAGGCGCATATCGCGGCGCTCGAAATCCCCCCGCGCTCCTCGGCGCTGCACGAGCTATGGCGCCGGCTCATCACGTCGTCCGTGTCGGCGCCCTCGGGAGGGACGGGGGACGCACAGTTCACCGCGCTCAGGGTCGAGGCGCTCGACAGGTCGGGTCTCATCGACGAAGCCGCGGACGCGCTGGCCAAGGATCCGGCCAGCACGAGCAATCCTCTGCTCGTGGCGCTGCTTGCGCGCAGCGAGATCGGACTCGGCAACCGCGACCGAGGTTGCGAGCTGGCGCGCGGCATCGGCCAAAAGAATGCCCAGATGCCACCGCGCCTCAAGGGCGAGGCGGTGCTCATTTCGGGCTATTGCGCCGCGCTCCAAGGCGACATGGACGCGGCCGGCCTGCAGGCGGGGCTGGCACGCGAGCTGGTCGTCGATGCCGCGTTCGGCCCTGATGCGCTCGACGCCATTGCCAGCGGCGCCAAACCGGAAATCGGAAAGAACAACAAGCTGTCGTTGCTCGACTACCGCATCCTCGAACTCAAGGGCGACATCGATCGGGGCGCGCTGGTCAGCCGGGCGACACCGGGCCTGCTCGCCGTGCTGGCACTCACGCCGGGGCTCGATCCGGATCTCAAGCTTGCTGCCGCCGAGGCTGCGGCCGCCGTCAACGCGATCGCACCCGTGGACCTCGCGGCGATCTACAGAGCTGCGGGCGTGGCCGGCGGAACCGGCCCGGCGTTCACGCGCGCGGCGCTCTTCCGTTCGGCTGAGAGCGAGCGGACGCCCTTGAAGAAGGCGCGAACCATCCGCGCGTTTCTCGACGACGCACGCCGCGCGGGCCTCTACTGGCCGGCTCTGTTTCTGATGGCGAAGCCGGCGCAATCGATCAATCGCGTCGCCGAGATCGGCTGGTTTGCGGAGACGGCCGTCGAAGCCAGCATAGCGGCTGGCGATTTCGAGCGGGCACGCGCGTGGGCCGAGTTCGGCTCAGGGCTCGATCAAGCGTCACCGTCCGGCAGCCTCGCGCATTGGATCGCGCTCGCCGACATCGCCGATCCCAACGCCGACATCAATCGCACTGCCAATCTCGGCGCGGTCGAACAGATGGCGCAACATGGCCGCTTCGATCCCGTCGTCCTGCACCGGCTGGCGACCGTGCTCGATGCGCTCGACGTCAACGTGCCGATTCCGCTCTGGAACCTCGCAAGCCGCACGCCACAGCCGGCGACCGGATATTTGCCCGACACGGGCGTTCTATCGGACCTTTCGGACGCCTCGAAGAAGAAGGAGTTCGGGCGGACCGTGCTGCTCGCCATGCGCGCGCTCGGGCCCGGCGGCGCGGAAGGCGCGCACATGATTGCGCTCGGCGATGCAATCCGGGCCTTGAAGCGAGCCGGCCTCGAGGCTGACGCGCGACGCCTAGCTCTCGAAGGCCTGTTCACAAGCTGGCCGCGGTCGGTCAGCAACTGAGGCGACAGTCGTGTTGCCATGAGCGACGAAGACCGGCGGCATATTTCGGCTTTTCTCGAGATGCTCGCGGCCGAGAAGGGCGCTGCCGACAATACGCTCGAGGCCTACCAGCGCGATCTCGGCGACTTCCAGGGCTTTCTCGCGGTGGCCGACCTCACCATCGCCGCTGCGGAAGCCCGCGACATCTCGCGATATCTGCAATCGATTGCGGCGGCGGGCCTCGCGCCGGCCTCGCGGGCGCGCCGGCTCTCGGCCATTCGCCAGCTCTACAAATTCCTCGAGGCGGAGCGCGTCATCGCTTTGAGCCCGGCCGCGGGGATTGCCGCGCCAGGCAAGGGCAGATCCTTGCCCAAGACACTCTCGATCGCGGAGGTCGACCGTCTCATCGAGACGGCGGCCAAGGCGACGGCCGGGCTGCGCGGCCGCGAGCTCGTGCGTGCCGTGCGCCATCACTGCCTCATCGAAATGCTCTACGCGACCGGCATGCGCGTCTCGGAGCTCGTTTCGCTGCCGCGCTCGGTGCTTGCGGGCGACCCGCGCGTGCTCTCCATCCGCGGCAAGGGCGGGCGCGAGCGCCTCGTGCCGCTCAACGCCTCGGCGCGCGCCGCGCTCGACCGCTACCTCGGCCTGGGGAGCGATCCCAATGAAGCCGTCGCGCCGATGCTCGCCACGAAGATGCTGTTCCCATCAAAGAGCGCGGATGGGCATCTCACGCGCCAGCGCTTCGCGCAGGACCTGAAGGAGACCGCCATCGCCGCAGGGCTCGACCCGGAGCGCGTCTCGCCGCACGTGCTGCGGCACGCGTTCGCAAGCCACCTGCTGGACCGCGGCGCCGACCTGCGCGCGGTGCAGCAGCTTCTCGGTCACGCCGACATCTCGACGACCGAGATCTATACGCACGTGCTCGAGGAGCGCTTGAAGCGGATCGTCGCCGAGCACCATCCGCTGGCGAAGAAGGTGTGATCGGCGGCGCAGCAATTTCCCAGGGTTGGGCGGCGGGTCGAGGCGTGGTAAACCGCGATGCCGTCGATTGTGTGGGGAGCGTACGCCGATGTCGAAGTCACAGGGACCATTGCGGTTCGTGCCGCTTGTCGCTGCAGCCATCTTGGGGGTCTGTGGAACGCCAATTCACGCAAAGGAGTTCAGCTTCAGCGAGAAGCAGAACGACCGGCTGGCGAAGAAGCTCAATATTCCAATTTATTTCACGCTGCCGGCGAGCGCCCGCGCCACGCTGCCGAAGAACATCGACACCACCGACCTGCTGGTCGACTTCAAGCATCCGGATGCCATCAAGTCCGGCAGCGACGCCGGGCTCAGAATGGTGATCACGCCGCGCGCCGGCATGGCGAGGCGGCTCGGGAAAAGCGGGCTCTTTCAGACCGGCGACATCTTGCTCACGTTCCGCTCGGAGTGGGGCGGGGCCGGCGCCTACCCGAACGTGCAGATGGGCATCAGCCATACGGGCATCGGCTACATCAAGGACGGGGAGCTGCACAATCTCGACAATCCGCTCAACGCCGAGTACCTCGGACCCGGCATGCGCGGGGACCTCACGAGCGAGCACTACAAGACGCTCAATTACATTCATGTCGTCCGGCCGCGCGACCTGACCGACGTCGAGCGGGCGAACCTGCTCGGCTGGGCGACACGCCTCAACAGCGGCGCCAAGCGCGTCTATCCGAGCCAGATCAAATTCAACGACGACTACAACGCGCCCAAGTATCAGCCGGGCAAGCCGGTCGAGTTCGTGAAGAGGCTGGCGCAGATCGCGCTCGGACAAAATCCGCCGGGCAACATCGACATGTACTGCTCGGAGTTTGCCTGGTCGCTGCTTTCGCTCAGGGACTGCGACCCGGCGAAATCGGGCGATACGTTCAAAGGCGGCGGGATACCGTCGTGCATCAAGCAGCCGATGCAGCCGATGGAGGCGACCGGGGATTTTATGAGACGGCGGACGACGGCGTCTTACTCGGGTCTGGCCGACGGTCCGATGATGGTGATCGACACGCTCAAGATCCCGAAGACCGAGCGCATCACACTCCTCCAGTCCGTCTTCGTCGAGAATCCCGGCGGCATGGACAAGATGTCGGCGGGCCACAAGAAGGTCGCCGAGGAGATGCAGCCCAAGTTCGAGAAGCTCAAGGACTACTATCTCGGCGTCAGCGGCGGCGGCGTGGTGCAGCGCCTCAGGGCGCGCTTGATCAGCAGCGGATTCAACCGGGCGATCCCGGAGAACTACTCGCCGACGTCGTACCTCATCAACACGCTGCTGCCACCTGACAACGTCAACCGCACGATGGACTACGTGGCGACGATCGTGATCGAGTAGCGCCGTGCGGGGCGCACAAACGAGGGCAATCGGGCATGAATCGCCGGCAGTTTGTAGTCGCTGGCCTCGCGGCGCCATTTGCGCGTGCTGGCTCTGCTTTCGCCGGAGAGCCGATCTACATCGGTGATATGCACGCGCATTTGTTTTTCGTGGGCCCGCGGCCCGCGAGCAAGCAGCCGCTCGGAAGATCCATGGCCGGTGGCGGCGCCACGCTCGCCACGTGGTCGCTCGTGGGTGATCAGCCGTGGCTCACGATCGGCGGCGGCGGATTCAAGCAGAAAGGCTCGCCCAAGAGTGGAGAAGCGAGCGCCTGGCTGCGCGAGGAGCTCGCGCGCGTCAAGCAGCACATCGCCGAGCAGAACCTCAAAATCGTGCTCGGCGCGAGCGACGTCGACGCGGCGGTCAAAGGCGAGCCACGCGTGGTGCTCGCCGTCGAAGGCGCGACCTTCCTCGATGACGGTATCGGCGAGCTCAGGGCCGCTTACGATGCCGGCATCAGGCTCGTTCAGCTCGTGCATTATATCCGTAATCCGATCGGCGACTTTCAAACCGAGAAGCCCGAGCACAAGGGGCTTACGGATTTCGGCAAGACGGTCGTTGCCGAGTGCAACCGTCTCGGCATCCTCGTCGATCTCGCGCACTCTACGAGCGAGACGGTGACGGACGCGCTTGCGGCGGCAAAAGCGCCGGTGATCTGGTCGCACAGCTCGGTGACGCGGGATCGGACGCCGGATTGGTCAATGCCGGTGTGGCAGGCGCGGCAATTGTCGCTCGAAGGCGCGAAGGCAATCGCGGACAGGGGCGGCGTCGTCGGCTTGTGGGCGCTCGGCGCCGACGTCGGCAAGACGGCGGACAGCTATGCCCGGCGCCTGATCGAGATGGCCGACTGGCTCGGCGAGGATCATGTCGCCTTTGGCACCGACATGAATGCGCTCTCGAATCCTGCGATCTCGAGCTATGCCGACCTCGCCCGCGTGGTCCGCATTCTCGAGCAGAGAAAAATTCCCGAGGCCCGGATCCGGAAGCTCGCGATCGAGAACTACGCACGCGTTCTCAAGGCTGCGTTCGCCGCGCGCACGGACTGACGTCTCAATCACATGAAGTGATGGCCACGTTTCTGTTGCGACGCACAACAAACCCGACGAGCTGAAATTTTTTTCGAGATCATAGAGATCGAAGACGTGCCCGCCGTTTGTGGTTCAATTCGTGGTTCAGACCGGCACTGCCAGATTTTCGACACAAAATTTGCAATGCAATAAACTTTTTCTTAGTGGCTCTGTGGGCCTTTCTCGGTATTCTCGTCCTGACGCAGCTGCGTAATCTAGTTCAGTCAGTCACCGGTCGCTGCGTCCCAGGTGATTGTCGATTGGGACTGCGGGTCCAGCATGGGCCTTGCTCCTAGCGGAACGCGCGACCGATTTCGCGCACGCGGGTACCCATCTATGACCTCCAACGCCCTCTCAGGCTCTAGCATCCTTATCGTTGAGGACACGACGCTTGCCGCATGCGACCTGCGGTCGGCATTCCAGAAACTCTCTGCCAAAGTGCACGTTGTGAGCAACATCAACGCCGCGCTGACGATTGCCCGGCGCAAACGCCTGAGCGGTGCCATCATCGATCGCAGCTGCATCGATGCGTCCTGGCCATTGTGCGAGGAGCTGGCCAGCGGTCGGGTCCCGTATCTTTTTCACAAAGAGCCAGCGGCGACCAATGTCGTCGACGACATGATCGAGCTCATGGCAAGGACGAAGTCATCGCCGGCCCTCGCCGAGGCGTAGGCTCTCTCACGCATGCGCGTTAGAGAGCCTTTCAACGCCTCGTTTCTGGGAAGGGGCTGCCTACTTCGCAGCGTGAACCTTGGAGGCCAGCATCTTGCCGTCCTTCATCTCGTAGGTGACGGTAACCTTCTCGCCAACCTTGAGCTTGTCGATCTTGACCTTGCCGCCAAGCTCAAACGTATCGCCGGACGACAGCACGATCTCCTTCTTGGTGGCATCGGTCGACTTGATCTCGCCGGTCTTGGTATCCGTGGCGGCGAGCGCGACCGTGGACGCCAGCGCGACGCCGGCAAGCACTGTCGCGACCGAAATCTTCTTGGACATTTCGCAAACTCCTGTTGCTGCTCCTTGTCTTGGAGCATGGGCTCGAGCGGCGGGATCGCCGCCCAATGACAGGAAGCTTGCCGCGCCGAGTTTACTCGGACTTCGCGGGGCGCTTACTCTTTCGTAAAGCCGGTTGCCGCAAAAACGCCTGAGATTCGGGCCGTCGGCGGCGAGAGATGTGTGGCGCCTTGCCCGGCCGGTCAGAGTGGCGTGCGCAAAAATCTGATTGTCACGCGAAGGCCCGGGCGATTGTCGGCAAGCTCAATCTTTGCATCGTGCAGATCGGTGATCGCAGCGACAAGACTAAGTCCGAGACCGCTGCCCAACGTGGAACGCGCGCGCTCGAGCCTGTAGAGCCGCCGGAAGACATTCTCACGCTCGGCTGCCGGAATGCCTGGGCCATTGTCGGAGATCTCGACGGCGAGCCAGTCGTCACGATCGCTGGCGCGGAGGCGGATCAGCGTCCCGGCTGGACAATGGCGTACGGCGTTTTCAATGAGATTGGCAAAGAGCTGCACCAAGAGCTCCTTGTCGCCGCGGATCATCGCTCTGCGGGGAAGGTCGATGCTGCACTCCAGGCGATCGCCCGCATCCTCGACGACCGCAGCGTAGATTTCGACGACATCCTGAAGGACGGCGCCAAGCTCGAGCGGCTCAAAGCGCGCTTTGCGCGCGCCGGCCTCGATCTGCGTGATGCGCAGGAGCGCTTCGAACGTCTCGACGATCGAGTCGAGCTCGACGAGCGCCGATGCCACGGCCTCCTGGTATTCGGCGGCGCTGGACGAGTCGCGCCGCACCTGATCGAGGCGCTGGCGAACCCTGCCGATGGGCTTCTTGAGATCGTGGGCGATGTCGGATGAGGCCTGATTTACATTCTCGATCAGACTCTGGAGATGGCCGAGCGTACGGTTGATCTGCTCCCCGATGTGGTCGATGTCGTCGTTGGAGCCCGACAATGGCACGCGGCTTGTTATCTGCCCGCGCGACACGGCCGAGAGCGTCGTCGCGAGGGCGTTGATGCGCTGCTGAGCCCGCCACGCAAGCACTGCGCCACAGCCAGCGGCGAGAAGCGCGGTCGCCGCAAGGCCCCAACCGAGCACGTTCAAGAGCAATCCTTGCGTCACGCGAATCTCGCGGTCGCTGCCGCCGACGAGCAGACGGCCTTTGGAGACCGGCGTCCACAGCGCTTGAAAGCGATCATCGGGATCGCCTCGAGCAGGAGCGAGCGGCAGAGATGCACGATCGAGGACTGTCCAGCCTGGAAAGTCGCTGATGTCGCGAACGTTTCCCGCCAGAAACTTCCCCTCGTCGTCAACAAGCAGATAGATGCTTTCGGTATCGCGAAACGACAGGCTTTCACGCGCCACGACGGCGGTGAGATCTGCCATACCCTTCTCGTCGTCGATCGCGGCGAGAGTATCGGCAGTCTCCTGCACCCGGGCGCGTATGCGATCCTCGAGCTCGGCCTTCAAACTAAAGAAGAGAACGGCAAATAGTGCCACGGCGGTGACGCCAAAGAGCGCCGTGAAGGCAACCGCCAAGCGGACCGGCGTCCGCTTCAGCAGTTCAGACGTTGTCATGAAGGCTGTAGCCGCTGCCGCGAACGGTGTGGATCAGCTCGCGATCGAACTGCCTGTCGATCTTGCTGCGCAGGCGGGAGATATGCGTCTCGACCACGCTCGTCTTGGGATCGAAATGAATGCTCCAAACGCGTTCCAGGAGCATCGTGCGCGTCAAAACGCGGCCCTTGTTGCGCATGAGGACTTCCAAGAGCCTGAACTCGCGCGGCTGCAGCTCGATCTCCTCGCCGGCTCGCGTGACCTTGCGCGAGATCAAATCCATCTCGAGGTCGGCGACCTTGAGCTTGGTCTCCTCCTCCTTCATGTGCGGCCGGCGCGCGAGCGCGTGCACACGCGCCATGAGCTCGGAGAACGCAAAGGGCTTGACGAGATAGTCGTCGCCGCCGGCATCGAGGCCATCGACCCTGTCGTCGACACCGCCCAACGCAGTCAGGAAGAGCACAGGCATTTTGCGACCCGCCCCGCGCATGGCCTTTACGATGGAGAGACCGTCGAGGCCCGGCAACATGCGATCCAAGATGACAATGTCATACGCCTCTCCGACGGCCTGCACCACGCCATCTTGGCCGTCGCAGAGATGATCGACGGTGTGACCCTCGCCTTCGAGGCCGCTCACGACGTAGCTGGCGGTTTCGGGATCATCTTCTATGAGGAGGACGCGCATGGTGGAGAGCCGATCAGAGCAAGCACAAAGGTTTATCACCTCGAGGCCCGCTCCAGGCGAAAGCTGGCCCGGGGGGGAGAGGATCCGCCCCGGGCCAGCGTGGACCCAGCGCGGGGGACGTCAGCGCCCGGTCCGGTCATTTCCAAGACAGCCATGCATGGCAGCCCCACTGTTCAGCGGAGAATTCACATGGTGCTCAGAAACAGACCCAGACTACGCGTGGCGCCTCGCCGCAACGTTGCCGCGATTATACGAATTCGTAAGCTCGGAGGCGAGTGATCGGCGGCCAAATGGGATATGTGGGTAAACGCGAGCTTGAGCGCGCCGATGAACCAAGCGTTTACGACGGTCCGCGCGGGTCTTGACAGGGCGTGAGCGAGAGGGGCAACGTGCGCCTCTGTAGCCCCTATATCCCTGATTTCTCGCGACCGTCCGCCCTCCGGCGGCAGCGAAGAGGCCGAGCCTTGGAACCCACGAACTCCGAACGCAGCGTCGTCGTACGCACCTATCTCGATTTCGAGAAGCCGATCGCTGAGCTCGAGAGCAAAGTCTCAGAGCTCAAAGCGCTCGAGGGAGACGAGGCGGTATCGATCTCCGACGAGATCAAGAAGCTCGAGCAGAAGGCGCGAGCGGCCCTGGTCGACACGTATGGCAAGCTCACGCCGTGGCAGAAAACGCAGGTCGCACGCCATCCCGAGCGTCCGCATTGCCTCGACTACATCGTGGCGCTGATCGACGATTTCACGCCGCTCGCCGGCGACCGCTATTTCGCCGAGGACGAGGCGGTCATGGGCGGGCTTGGGCGATTCCGCGGCCGCTCGGTGGTCGTCATCGGCCATGAGAAGGGCTCCGACACCGAGGGGCGCATCCGCCACAATTTCGGCATGGCCAAGCCCGAGGGCTACCGCAAGGCCGTCCGGCTCATGGAAATGGCCGAAAAATTCAACATGCCCGTCATCACGCTGGTCGATACGGCGGGCGCCTATCCGGGCATCGGCGCGGAGGAGCGGGGCCAGGCCGAGGCCATCGCGCGGTCGACGGACCAGTGCCTGGCGATCGGCGTCCCGATCATCGCCGTCGTCATCGGCGAGGGCGGCTCGGGCGGCGCCGTCGCCATCGCCACGGCAAACCGCATCCTGATGCTCGAGCACGCCATCTATACGGTCGCCTCTCCGGAGGCCGCGGCCTCCATCCTCTGGCGTGATTCCGCCAAGGCGATCGATGCGGCGACCAACATGAAGATCACGGCACAGGATCTCGAATCGCTCGGCGTGATCGACGTCATCATCCGCGAGCCGGTCGGCGGGGCGCACCGGGACCGCGAGCACGCCATCGAGGCGGCGGGCGACGCCATCGCAGAGGCGCTTGCCGAGTTCGAGGGCAAGAGCCCGGCGGAGATCCGGCGGCTCAGGCACGAGCGTTTTCTCGAGATCGGCCGGCAGCTCTAGCCATTTCTCGGACCAAGCGGCCGAGGAGACACAAGTCTCAAGGTGAGCCTAATCGTGGCCCCTGAATGACCAGGGGCGGCGAGCTGGACCGCACACCACGAGGCTGGCGCTTTCACTGCGCCTCATCCTGATCCTGTCGAAGTGTGAGGCGGTCAGGCGGCTTAGCTTTCCCCCGTCCACAGGTCCGCGTTTAGGAAACGGGAGCGCAAAAGGCCGCTGAGGCACCACATCCAAGTGTGGACCGAGGGCCGCTCACGCCGTACCCGCGCCGCATTCCTCCGGATACTCCGATTTGCGCCTAACGTACTGGCACTTGACAGTTTTCCCGCCTAGACCAATAAACGGTTGGGGGTTTCGTAACGTTAATGAAATGTTCACGAATTCCGTCGGAAGGTGACCGCGTGCGCCAGGGGGATTGCGTATGCGTTTGATCATCCTCAGTGGACAGGCCGCCACGCGTCTGCGGGGCTTGCTCGTTGCTGTCGCGACGGGCTGCTTGCTCGCCGCGTGCGGGAGCGCTCCCGAGATCCCACCCGCCGCCCAGCCGCTCTCCACCGAAACACTGTCGCTGCTGGCAAAAAAGGGCATGACGCCCTCGGCACCGATCTTCGTGCGCATCTTCAAGGAAGAATCCGAACTCGAGGTTTGGAAGGCGCGCGACGACGGCCGCTTCTATCACTTCAAGACCTACCCGATCTGCAACTGGTCGGGCGATCTCGGCCCGAAGATCACGCAGGGTGACAAGCAGGCGCCGGAAGGCTTCTACACAGTCTCCCAGGGACAGATGAAGCCGAACTCGAAATACTATCTGGCCTTCAATATCGGCTATCCCAACGCCTACGACCGCGCCCTCAACCGGACGGGCGAGGCGCTCATGATACACGGCAAGTGCAAGTCGGCCGGCTGCTACGCCATGACAGACGCGCTCGCCGAGGAGATCTACGGGCTCGCACGCGAAGCGTTCCTCGGCGGACAGACGAGCTTCGAAGTGCATGCCCTTCCGTTCCGCATGACGAACGAGAAGCTTGCGCGCTTCAAGGGCCACAAGTGGTACCCGTTCTGGGCAACGCTCAAGCAGGGCTACGACTACTTCGAGGTAAACC
The DNA here is from genome assembly GCA_963716835.1 of uncultured Alphaproteobacteria bacterium. Taxonomy (GTDB): domain Bacteria; phylum Pseudomonadota; class Alphaproteobacteria; order Rhizobiales; family Hyphomicrobiaceae; genus Hyphomicrobium_C. The sequence continues at coordinate 111,500 of CAVQUQ010000019.1, forward strand.
GCGTGCCGCCGACTGTCGCCGTCTGCGAGCGCCGCTACGTCGTCAATGTCGTGATGCCGGCGTGGGGTCGTGTCGATCCGGAGGGCCGATGCCCCGCGTTCCGGCGGCCGATGCTCGAGCCATTCGCGCCACGTCCGACAGATCAGCAGGTCGCGCAGGAGCGCATCACTGTGCCGGGCCCCAAGACGCGTGATGCGGCCGAGGTCGCCGCGGTCGCGGCGAAAGACCAGGAGGCAATGGGAGCCGCCTATACGACGACGGGCGCGCTGCCGCCCGCGTCCGCGCTCGGCTATAATCAGTAGCGACCGCACGGTCGCGCCGCTCCCGATTGTCAGAAGGAAAGGGCGCAGAGCCGTGCCGGCACCCGCAGATGGCAAGCGCCGTGCGCCGAGACGCTGGTGGCGTGCGCTCCTTCTGCTGTTCCTTCTTCTTGCCGGCGGCACCTTCGTAGCCTTCCGCCTCTGGCCGGACGAGGCCGAGCACCAGACGATCAGGCTCGAGCGCGATATTCGGGCGACGCTCTACGACTTCGGCGTTACGCTGCCGGGAACGCCGGACGTCGGCGATTTCGACGGCCGCCTCAAGGCCCACGGCGTGGCGCTCGGCACACCGGTTTTCGTGCGCATCTTCAAGCGCGAGTTCGAGCTCGAGCTTTGGCTGCTCCGAGACGGACGCTTCCATCGCTTCGCGACCTATCCAATCTGCCGCTGGTCGGGGCGCCTCGGCCCGAAGATCGTGCAAGGCGACCGTCAGGCGCCGGAAGGCTTCTATCTGGTGGACGAGAAGGCGCTCAATCCGAACAGCAAGTGGCACCGCTCGTTCAACCTCGGCTTTCCCAACGCATTCGACAGCGCGCAGGGGCGGACGGGATCGTTCCTGATGGTACACGGAGGATGCGGCTCGATCGGCTGCTACGCGATGACCAACGCGGTCATCGATGAGATCTGGCGCCTCATCACCGCGGCTTTGAGCGGCGGCCAGCAGCGCTTCCAGGTCCAGGTGTTTCCGTTCCGCATGACGGACGCGAATCTGGCGCGCCATGAGGCGAGCCCCAATGCACCCTTCTGGCGTGATCTCAAGGCGGGATACGATCTTTTCGATGCCAGCCAGCTACCGCCCAAGGTCAGTGTCTGCCAGGGCCGCTACGCATTCGAAACCGCGAGCTCAGCGGCCGACGGCAGTTCGCCAATCGAATCCAAATGTCCGCAGGCGAAGGCCCAGCCTTAACGTTCGTGCCATACACGCCCGTTAAGCTTGCCTTGTCCACTTGTTCATTAACCGGAGCAGACGGCTGGTCGAGGCCCGTCTGCCGCGCTAGAGATATCGGGTGATCACTGATCACTTGAGGTGGCGTGCGCCCTAGGTCGGTGGCTCGCTTGAGAGAGCCAGACCGGCAAGCGTGCGCCCCGTGCGGGTCTTGAGTGTTGCGGAGGTTGCGTGCGGATTTGCGGTTTGTTCCCGCCTGGCGCCATCGCCCCTGTGATGGCGATAGCCGGGTACCTAGGAGTGCTTGCGGCGAGCGCCACGCAGGCCTTTGCCATTTCCATCGAGCTCAAGGACGTTGCCGCGGACCGCATCGAGCGGCAGCGCGCATTCGTCGACGGACGCCTGCCGCTTCCCGGCACGCCCGACACCAAGCGCCTCGCGGAGCGGCTTGCCGAAAAGGGCCTCACGTCCGGCCTGCCTGTTCTCATGCGCATCTTCAAGGAGGAGTCGGAGCTCGAGCTCTGGATGCAGAAGGACGGCGTCTACGTTCACTTCGCCACCTATCCCATCTGCCACTGGTCCGGCACGCTCGGCCCCAAGGTGCGCGAGGGCGACAAGCAGACGCCGGAGGGCTTCTATTCGATCGCGCGCCGTCAGCTCTATCATTCGGGACGCTGGCCGATCTCGATCAACCTCGGCTTCCCGAACGCTTTCGACCGCGCGCACAACCGCGGCGGCTCCTACATCCTCATGCATGGCGGATGCTCGTCGGTCGGCTGCTTCGCAATGACCAACGCGGTCATCAGCGAAGTTTACGGCCTTGCGCGCGCAGCCTTGAACGGCGAGCAGCGCTTTCTTCCGATCCATGTCTTCCCCTTCAGGATGACGGACGAGCGCCTCGCCTCGCGCGCGTCGAGCAACTGGAGCGGCTTCTGGCAGGATCTGAAGCAGGGCTACAACTCTTTCGAGCGTACGCGCCTGGCGCCGAACGTCAGCGTCTGCGAGGGCCGCTATCGGATCGAGGACGGCGCTCCCAAGCCGGCTACGGAAGTGAGCGACGGCGAAAAGAAATCCCGGACCCGATCAGTCGAGGGAGCAATTCGCGAGGCCTGTCCGGAGCCGGTCGTCGCCGCGGCAGCGGGCAGAAACGGACCTCAGAGCGAATTCATGAGCAAGCTCGGCGGCCCCGCCGCCTCCGGCTCAGCCCCTTCCGGCCGCGACGCCAGCGCACGCTGAAAACCCTTGTCATGCCTCCGGTCGACAACCACGTTGCGGGCTGCGGCTTGCCGCCCATGAGGCGTGCGTGCAATACACCGTAACCCATTCTCATCTCCCGCCTTTTCGAGGGATCAAGCAACCGGCATGTGGCAGAAATATTCCGAGAAGGTTGAAACGTCGCTCGAGACGATCGTGTTCGCGAGCCGCTGGCTCCTGGCGCCCTTCTATCTCGGTCTCGCGTTTTCCCTCGTCGTGCTCCTGATCAAGTTCGTGACCGAGTTCTGGCACATGGCGTCCCACGCCTTCACGTCGACCGAGTCGGAGGTGATCCTCGGCGTACTCGCACTTGTCGACATGACGCTCACAGGGTCGCTCATCATCATCGTCGTGCTGTCCGGCTACGAGAATTTCGTGTCGAGGATCAATCACACCGGCCACAAGGACTGGCCGTCGTGGATGGGCACGATCGACTTCGGCACGCTCAAGCTCAAGCTCCTCTCCTCGATCGTCGCCATCTCGGCGATCCAGCTCTTGAAGCAGTTCATGTCGATCAACACCGTGTCCGAGCGCGACATCTTCTGGCTCGTAGTCATTCACGTGGTGTTCGTGACGTCTAGCGTGCTGCTCGCACTGTCAGACCGGATTGCCGGCGGCAGTCACGGTCCCGCGGCGCCTCAAGCGACCGCGACCGACGGCGCCGACAAGCACTAGGTTTGAGGTGTGTCAGGCGACGCGGCGGGCTTTATCGTCAGCGAGCAGCGTCAATAGCTCGGCCTGCGGCACGGACTTGCTGAAGAGATAGCCCTGGCCCTGGTCGCAGCCGACGGCCTTGAGGAAGGTGAGCTCGGCCTCGCTCTCGATGCCCTCGGCGGTGATCATGATGCCGAGGCTCGAGCCGAGACTCATGATGGCCCTGACGATCGCCTGCTGCTCGACATGGGCATAGATTTCGCGCACGAACGAGCGGTCGATCTTGATCTTGTCAAAGGGGAAGCTGCGCAAGTAGCTCAGCGAGGAGTAGCCGGTGCCGAAGTCATCCATGGCGATGCGCACGCCCTTGGTACGCAAGGCATGCAGCGTGGACAGAACGTGCTCCGACTTCTCGAGGAACAACGTCTCCGTGATCTCGACCTCCAGACGCGACGGCGGCAGCCCGGAACGCTTCAGGGCATCCATCACGGCGTCGAGGACGTTACCGACGCGGAATTGAAGCGGAGACAGGTTGACGGCGAGCGTCATGTGCTCCGGCCAGGCCATGGCGTCGGCACACGCGCGCCGCAGGACGTAGGCGCCGAGCGGGGCGATGAGGCCCGCCTCCTCGGCGACCGGAATGAACTCGGCCGGCGTGATGGCGCCGCGCGCCCCGCGCGGCCAGCGGACGAGTGCCTCCACACCCGTTATCTCGCCCGTGGCAATGCTGACGAGCGGCTGGTACTCAACCTCGAGGTCGCCGTCGGTGAGCGCAGAGCGGAGGTCCATCTCCAGCTTGCGACGCGCCTGCACGCGGGCGTTCATATCCGCCTCGAAATAGCGGAACGTGCTCTTGCCGTCGCCTTTTGCCTGATAGAGCGCCATATCGGCGCTCTTGAGCAGCTTGACGGCATCCTCACCGTCGCTCGGCGCAAGCGCAATGCCGATGCTGGCGCCAATAAGCACCTGGTGTCCGTGGATGTCGTAGGGCGCACCAATGATCTTGATCAGGCGCTGGGCGATGGCGCTCACCTCATTGGGCTCGATCATGTCCGGCAAGACAACCGCGAACTCGTCGCCGCCAAGCCGGGCCGCGATATCGCCGTCGCGCAGCGTTTCGCCGATGCGCCGCGCGACGTATTGCAGAAGCAGGTCGCCGGCGGGATGACCGAGGGCATCGTTGACGCCCTTGAAGTTGTCGAGATCGATGCAAAACGTGGCCAGGCCTTTCGTGCCGCGCTTGAGCCGGCCGAGGATCTCCTCCATGCGCGAACGCAGGAATACGCGATTGGCAAGCCCCGTCAGGGCGTCATGGTGCGCCATGTAGGCAACCTGTGCCTCGGCGCGCTTTCTCTCTGTTATGTCGACTGCGGCAAAGAGCACTGCGGGCATGCGCTCGTGGGTCACGGCGCGTGAATAGATGGCGACGTCGATCTGCGATCCGGCACTCGTAAGGTGCTTCCAGGTTCGGCCGGCATAGGCGTCAGCGTGCGCACCGTAAAGGTCATCGAGTTCGCCGTGGTCGGCGGCGTCGTGCAGATCGAGGAGGCTCATCTCAAGGAGTGCCGCGCGCGGATATCCATAGTGCTCGACTGCAGCATCGTTTGCGGCCAGGATGGCCTTGGTATCGCGGGCGAAGACGAACATCGGCACCGGGTTGGCATCGAACAGGAGCCGGAACGAGTCTTCGCGCTCCTTCATCTCCGTGATGTCGACGCGCAGGCCGATGATGCCGCCGTCGCTGGTGTTGCGCTCTTCGATCAAGATGCAGCGGCCGTCCGAAAGCCACTGCTCGTGGCGCTCGCCTGGCCGGTAAAGCTTCTTTAAGCGCTCGGCGAGCCATTCCTCCTCGCGCCCCTTTGCAGCCGGATAATCGCCGCGCATGACGCCGATGCGCAAGGTATCCTCGAGGCGCGCACCGACCTCGAACAGATCGGCGCTGCGCTTGTAGATGTCGGCGTATTGCTTATTCCACAGGACGTAGCGACCATCCTTATCGAGGAAGACGACGCCTTGGGGGAGGATCTCAATGGCTTCGCGCAGCCGCGCGTCGGACGCGCGCGCCTCGGCGATGGCGGCGACAGCTTCGGCGCGGGCGCGCCTCAAAGCGCGCGCATCGAGGGCGCCGAATTCCCGCTCGACCTTCGTCGTCAGCACCTTGAGCGTCGCGCGCATGGGCCTGCGCTCCGCGCGTGTGCGGATGCGCCAATGCGCGCCCTTAAATTTTCCGCTCCGGAACGACATCGGAGACCCTCTGGCAGTGAACGTGGATCAGCACAGTGCGAGAAGGCCGCTTAATAAGGCGTTTCCTGCGAAAATACTCAGACACCTGATGAGATCGGGAAAATGCCCGGAACGTCGCAGCGAGCGGTTAAGTGCCATCCCAATCGGAGACAAAGATCCCTGCCAATGTCAAATCCCGACGCTGGAAGTGCACATACGTGCGACAGTTGCCCGACGGATGTGCAAACAGGAGGGCGCAGATTTGACGCGAGAGCGCCGGATGAGCGGACTCAGAAAAAAATGCTGCAATCGATTTGTGGTTAGCAGGATCTTGATGGCTGTCGCGTCATCGGCCGTTGCGGCGCATGAACGGCTAAGTGAAGATATGGCGCGCATTCTCATCGTCGGCGGGTATGGAGCGTTCGGCGCCCGGATCGCGGAACGGCTCTCGCGCGACGACGCGCTCGATATTGTCATTGCAGGTCGGAGCGTGGAGCGCGCGGCTGCTCTTGCTCTCGCTCTTCGCGGAAACGCGCAGGCCAGAATAGGCCATGCGCTGCTCGACGCGCAGCGAGCGACCGCTGCCGACTTGCGTGCGCTCGGTGCGCTGGTCGTGATCAACGTCTCGGGGCCGTTCCAGGGACAGGACTACAGACTGGCAAGCGCCGCCATCGATGCGCAATGCCACTACATCGACCTCGCCGATGCGCGGGCCTTCGTCACCGGCATCACGACACTTGATCATGCAGCCAAAGAGAGCGACGTGCTGGTCGTCAGCGGTGCGAGCTCGGTGCCGGGCCTATCGTCGGCCGTCGTCGGCGCTTTGGCGCATGAGTTCGGCGAAATGACCCGGCTCGATATCGGCATCTCGCCGGGCAACAGCTTCGATCCCGGGGTGGCGACGACGGCATCCGTGCTCGGCGGCATCGGCAAGCCGATCGCGATGCGGATCGACGGCGAGACGAAGGTCGTGTTCGGATGGCAGGGTCTCGGCCGCCACGATTTTCCGGAGATCGGCAGACGCTGGATGGGCTACGTCGACGTTCCGGATCTCGATCTCTTTCGCGCGCACTATCCTTCGCTTAAGACCGTGCGCTTCCGCGCCGGCGTGGAAGTCGGACTTTTCCATCTGGCGCTGTGGGGCCTCTCCTGGGCCGTTCGCGGAGGCTTGCTTGCGCGGCCGGAACGTCTGGCCGCGCCGATGCTCGCGGCAAAGCAGCGGCTCCGCTGGCTCGGCAGCGATACGGGCGGGATGTTCGTGGCGATCGAGGGCGTGGGTCGTGACGGCAAGCCGAAGCGCCTGGCATGGACTCTCGTCGCGCGCAGCGGCGACGGCCCCTTCATACCGGCGATCGCGTCGGCGGTCATCGCCCGGCGCCTCGCACGTGGAGAGGAGACACGCCGCGGAGCCATGCCCTGCATCGGGTTGATGACCCTCGACGAGTTCACGTCCGAGGTCGCAAACCTCGACATCCGCTGGGCCGTGAGCACCAGTTCTTGCTCCGCAGTGTGAGAGATAAACCATCTTTGCGTGCGGATGACGAATCAATGTCGATCATGTAACGCGCTCAGATTTTTTTTATCGCGATCGCTCCGCCGGCATCGCGCTCGCGTCACATCGGTGTAAGGACACGACGCTAGTCGAGACCGTCTCAAGCCGCACATCCGTGCATTGAAGGGGGTCTCACATGTCAGTCCGGAAGGAAGCGTTTCGAAATTGCCTGTCAGCAATGTCGCTCGCGGCGGCGCTATTGGCCGTTGGCTTGTCCGCGCCCACGCTCGCTGGTCGCGACGACCGCGACTATGACTATGACAACGACCGCGATCACGATCACGATCACGATCACGATCAACATGGCAAGCCGCGGCATGGCTTCAAGTCGCCGAAGGTCGTGCTGATCTCGCTCGACGGGGCCAAGCCCGATCTCATCGAAAAGTACGTGGACCGTGGCGTGCTGCCGTGGAACGGCGCGCTTGCCAAGTTGAGCCGCGGAGCTGTCGCGCGTCAGAACGTGACGGCCACGCCGTCGCTCACCGCCGTCTCGCACATCGCCATCGCCACGGGCTCGACGGCCGTGCACAACGACATTCCCTCCAACACGTTCCACAATGTCGCCGCTCCGATCAATATCAGCGCCAGCGGATTTGGCGCGGCGATCGGCGGCTATCAAATCAATCCCCTGGGTCCGCATGCGCATCCGGCGGCAGAGCCACTTTGGGTTCGTCTGCGCCAGCGCGGCAAGTCGGTCGTGACCGCGACATGGCCCGGCGGGGACGGCGCGGATATCCGGATCAACAACACCATCGTGCAAGCGGCAGATCCCACGCGCATCACCAATTATACCGTGCCGTTTGGCGCATTCGGCGGCGTGGGCGCGAGAGGATTCGAGCTGACCAGCGTCGATTTCACACCAGACCAGGCCGTATCCGCTCAGGTCAATGCGGCCGGACACACCTCCTTCAGTCCGGTGCTCGCGACGCAGACGATCGAGAAATTCTTCTGTACTTCGACGACATCGGCCACCTGCACCACGGCGAACCCGCCAGCGGCGACCTTCGATCTCGGCTTCGAAATCCGTGCAGCGGCCCTCGATACCACCGACGACGGGAAGGTCAACTACGATACCCTGGTGCTGTTTGAGAAGGCCCAGGGCATACAGCCGGGGCCATTCCAGAAGCCGTCCACGGGACCGGCCTATGTGAAAGAGGGCAAGCGCTCCGCGAGGTTCTACTTCGAGGGGACCGGCAATAAGGTCGGCGCTGCATACTTCGCAACGAAGCTCGCTGGCGATCTCTCCACCGTTCGCTTGGCTCGCTACGGGGCCAATTTCATCCCCCGCAACACGCCCGTGATCGCGGATGTCGACGACATCAACACCAACGTCGGCTTCTGGCGGCCGCAAGCCGATTTCCGAATCCCGGAGCGCATCGCGGATCTGCCGAACAACGTCTCCAGCTTCGCCCATTTTCCTGATCTCGAGCTCGAGGAGATCTACGAGGATCAGGTCAAAACGTTCGTGCAATATCAGACTGCGATTGCCGAGCGGGCCATCTCGAAGAACCCCGACGCGGATCTGGTGATGGTCTATATCGAGCAGCCGGATGGCTCGGGCCATCAGTTCACGTTGATCGACCCCCGGCAGGCGACCAACCCGACCGACCCCAACTCGATCGGCAGCGGCCAGGACAAGGCCAAGATCGCCCGCTATGATCGCTACCTCAAGTTCGCCTATCAGCAGGCCGACTGGGCGGTGGGGCGCATCGCGGACACGGCCGGACCGTCGAGCAACATCTTCGTCGTCTCCGACCACGGCATGGCGCCCTTTCATACCGCGGTCAGCATGCTCAACCTCCTGCGCAATGCCGGGGTCGACACGACCAAGATCGGGATCCGCACCTCGGGGCCCGCTGTCAATATCTACGTCAATCTGCAGGGCCGGGAATCGGGCGGAACGGTCGATCAGGCGACCTACGGCGCTCTCGTGACGCAGATCGCCGACGTCGTGAAGAACGCCACCGATCCCAACGGCCTCTTCAACTACTCGCTCAAGGGCAAGCGGATCTTCGCCGCGGTGGAAAGCCGCCCGCTCTCTTGCGCCGAAGGGGTCGGCCTCTGCACCAACAAGAAGATCGGGCAGGATTTCGGCGACGTCTTCGCCCAGCTCGACGAGGGCTACAACTTCGACGGCATTCAGAGCCCGGGTATGGCCCGCAAGGGCGACACGGCTTTCAATGCCTCGACGACCGTGTTCTCGGTGCCGAACTTCTATGGCGCCCACGGGCACGATTCGGAGCTTCGGTCTATGAGCGCCACGTTCCTGGCGGCGGGCCCGAGGATTCGCCCGCACACGAGCATTCCCCAGATGCGGAACATCGATGTCGCCCCGACCATCCTGCATCTCCTCGGGGCGAACCCGCTCGGAGTCGATGGCCAGGTTCTTGTCAAGATCCTACGCTGATCGGCCACCCCGGCCGCGAACAGCCGATGGGCGCCGCTTTGGCGCCCATCGGTCCTCGCCGGCAACATCGCGCTCGCTGCACGGGAGCGGATTCCTCACGTCCCGCGAGCCTTGGTCCTAAGCGGCGCGCCCGCTCACGTGCGCCAGGGATGGTCGGGGAGATCGGTGACGCCGAGGACCTTGGCGCCCGCCTGCGCGACGGTGTGATCGTTCTCGACGGACGAGCCGGATACGCCGATCGCGCCCACCAGCACGCCGTCCTTGTCGACGATCGGCAGGCCGCCCGGAAAGGTGATGAGCCCCTCGTTCGAGTGCTCGATACCGAAAAGCGGGCCGCCGGGCTGGGAGAGCTTGCCGATCTGGCCCGTCGGCATGCCGAAGAAGACCGCGGTCTTCGCCTTCTTGATCGAGATGTCGATCGAGCCGACCCAGGCGTCGTCCATGCGATGGAAGGCCTTCAAGTTGGCGCCGGAGTCGACAATGGCGATGCACATCTTGGTGCCGGTCTCGAGCGCCATCTCACGCGCTGCTTCGATGGCGGCCTGTGCATCTTCGATAGTGACGTGCATGGCGGTACTCCTCGGCTGACCGATGGGTCGGAGGGGTGCATATCGTATGGGCGGCGCCGGAAATCAACGGTCAAACGCGGGCAAGCCCTATCAACGCGCTTTCTTTGAAGTGCCGCCCTTACGCACCGCGCGGGAGCTTGCCCGCGTAGTAGTCGAGCGCCCAGCGGGTCTTGGTCTGCTGCGCGTTGTCGCGCTCGGCGCCAAGCTCGCCCAGGAAGGCGAAGAAGCCGGCGTTCGCCACGGCGGCTTGGGCGACCGGTACTCTGACGGATGCCTCCAATATCATTTCGCCGTCCTCGCGCCTCCAAAGCTCGGCACTGAACGGCCATGGAAGACCAGGATGATTGGACTTCCAACACAAGGACTCGAGCGGGCCGAGGGTTGCGAGCTTTGCGAGGTCGTAGCGGATGGTCGCCATCTCGGCGAGGAACAGCTCCTGCGCTTGCCCGAACAGCGACGTCAACGCCGTCTTCTCCTGCTCGACGTTCTTGATCTCACCCTTGGCGACCGGCTTGGTCAGCGAGGCCGAGAGAACCACGCCGTTCTCACCGGCGTCGGCCTCGATCTTGAATCCGCTCTCCTTGTGCCATTTGGCCGGGACATTCTCGGGACGCACGGGGCGCATCTTGATGGTGCTGTCGTGCTGCTTGTCGACGATGCGGCGTGCACGCGCGATGATGCCGGCGCGAAACAAGGTGAGCTTGGGCGTGTCGAAGAAGTAGATGAAGCGTCTTTCGGCGTCGCTTTCGGCAAGCCCGAACCGCTTCAAGCCGCGCGCGATCTGATTTCGGGAGATCGTCGCCTTGATCTCGACTGAGTCCGCGCCCGCGACGAGCTTCCCGACGCGTCCGCGCGATGCTGTTGCTTTTTGCATGGTCCTGCTCCGGCGGCAATTGCCGGTCTATTCGGCTGCGCGCATCCTAGCAGGACCACCCGACACGGTCGCCTGGCAATTAACTGCCAGCCTTCGCGAAGGCCTCAAAATCGCGGCGCGTGCCGCGGAAGACGTTGAGATCGAGATCACCCTTCACGCCGGGGCGGCGGCCGCGATTTTGATATTGCCAGATGATCCATTGATCACGGCGGAAGCCCGGCGAGAAGACGAGGCTGCGCGCCCAGAAACGCTCGCCTCGCAGCGCGCCCTGCAGCATGGCGGCGTCGAATTCCTCCGTCGTATAGACGAGGGGGCGGCGACCGTAGTGGTGCTCGACGGCATCGAGAAATTCCTCGAGCTCGGCAACTTGGCCGGCGTTCGTCGCGCTCTCGGTGCACGGACCCAAGTGCTCGGCGTCGACGACGGGGGGCAGCGCGCTCGGATCCACGGGAACCGTGTCGATGAAGTTTCGTGCTTGCTCGGCAGCGGGCTTGCAGAGCGTGAAGAAATGATAGGCACCGCGCGGGACGCCGGCACGCGCCGCCTCGCTCCAGTTGCGCGCGAAGCTCTTGTCGCGGAAGCTCGCGCCTTCGGTGGCCTTGATGTAGGCGAAGCCGACGCCGCTCCGGGCCAGCGCAGGCCAGTCGATCTCGCCCTGGTGGTTCGAGACGTCGACGCCGACCACCTCATGCCAGAGGGGCGCGAGCTCGAGGCGCGGATAGACGAACGGCGCCAAGAGGAAGCCAATCGCCGCGATCGCCGCCAGCAGGCCCGCCGTCATCCAAAGAGCACGACGGGACGGCCGCCGCGAGGTCACGCCTTGCCGTCCTCCTTGGCCGCGCTCAGCTTGTAGAGGCTCGACAGCAGCGCATCGAGGCCGCCGGCGCCGGCACCCGTGTGCAGGTCGATGCGGCCGACCTTCTCGACAAGGCGCTCCAGGGCCTCGAGCTCCTTCAAGCGCAGGAGCAGCGGGTTGTCCTCCATCAGCTTCGCGGTGTTCAAGAGCGAGCGCGTCGCGGCCGTCTCCTCCTGGCGGCGGATCAGGTTCGCCTTGGCGACACGCTCGGCCTCGACGACCTTGTTCAGGAGGTCGCGCACGTCGCCCGGCAGGATCACGTCCTTGACGCCGATCTCGCCGACCTCGGCGCCGAGATCCGCCGCTCGGGCGGTTACGAACTCGCGCACCTGCCTGTCGATGGTGTCGCGGGCGGCGAGGATCTCGTCCAGCGTGCGCGTCGCGACCGCCTCGCGGATGGCGAACTGCACGAGCCGGTAGAGCGTGCCCGGGACATCGGCGGAAGCGAGCGCCGCCTTCTCGGGATCGACGACCTTGACGAAGGCGGTCAGCGTGACGCGGATGCCGACGCGGTCCTTGGTCAGGATCTCCTGCGCCGTCACTTCAAGAGGCTGCGGGCGCAAATCGACCTTGGCGACGCGCACGGCGCGGCCGACCTGCCAGAAGGCGTGACGGCCCGGCTTCAGGCGCTCCTTGAGCTCGCCGTCGACAAACAACAGGCCCGCCTCGTGGGCCTCGACGACGGCCGAGAACGACGGCCGAGCCCGCGCGCGCGAGGTCGAGCTTGTCCATATGGCGCTTGCCGATACGCAGATCGCTCGCGGTCTCGATCCTCTCGACCTCGACGCGCGTCAGCGTCTTCCAGAAGGCGCGCGTGGTATTCGGCGCCACGAGATGCTTCGGCTCGCCGTCGAAGGAGACGATCGCGACCTCGGTCGGGCCGGTCTGGACGATCTCGAAGTTGCGCTCGGCGATGTCGGGCTCGAGCTTGGCGAGAAGGAGCGCGCGCTCGGGCGCAAGCTCGGCGCGCAAGACCTTCACCACCTCGACCGAGAGGCGGCCGAAGGGATCGATCTCGGTGAAGCGGCCAGGATGCAGCAGGCGCTCGAAGCGGCCGTTGCGCATCAGGAAGGCGCGCTCGTCGTCCTTGACGACGACAGTGGTCCAAAGGGCGGACCGGTTCATTGCACTTACTCCCTACTTCATACTTCTGCGCGGCCCGGAAGTCCGGGCCGCAAGGTCGCCGGCCGCCCGCCCACGGCGATGACACGGGCTCCCGCTTGAGCCGGAACGCTCGGCCTTGCACCTCGCGCTTCGGGCGCGCTCACCCCGAGGGGATTGCGCACCCAGAGGCGCGAGGCTCCGGCTTTGCGTCGCGGCGGTATCCGCGGGAGCGCAGAGCGCATCGTCGCTTGCCTTTCCGCATTGCCGTTGGCCGAAGCCGCGGGCTTTGCAGGTCGGGCCGGGAAGCGGCCGGCTTCCCGTATTCAGTCAGTGACGTGGGAATCGAACCCACTACCTCAAGATTAACAGTCTTGTGCTCTAACCAAATGAGCTAGTCCGTGGAGAAGCCAGAAGGAATCGAACCTTCGACCTCCCGCTTCCGCGGGCGCTCTGCCACTGAGCTAGGGCCTCGGCTGACCTCAAGGGCGCGGAACACACCACCGCAAAGCGGCGCGCGCCAGCCGGGTCTCGGCGAGCCCGGACACGTGGCGTCCCAAAGGGAGCGGCGATTAGCCTCAAAATTCCGGCGGAATTGAAGCGGGGCGCCGGATGCAGCGCGAAGATCACCGCCCGGCTGCGCTCGCGTACAAGCTCAGCGCTTCGGACGCTCGCCGTGCCTCACGTCCATCTCCCAGATAGCGCGGCGGAATTCCGGTGCAGCGGGACAGATCGAAAGATGAGCGCGGCCGAGCACCGTCGGGGCCAGAAAATAGCGCATCATGAAGTCATCCGGGATTTCCGTGACGAGCCCCCACCGGAGCAGGCGTTCCAGGTCATGGTCCGGGCAGTAGCGGAAGAGATTGAGGCTCAGGTCGGTGAGACCGGCCTCGGAGCGGCGCGCGGCAACGTCGGCGAGCACGAGTGCCCGGCAATGGGCGGCCGTCATGCCCGGCGGTCCACCGCGATGAGAGTTGTCGTCGGACACCCAGTGAAATCGGCGCTGTGCGTGGACGGCACGCGCAGCAGCGCCGGGCACGTTGACCGGTGTCATCCCATTGAGCAGGTGCCAATATCGCGACCAGGCGTGGAAGGTCTTTGCTTCGATGATCGGCGTGCGCGCCGGATCGGGACGATCATTCGTGCGCAGGCTCATGGAGAAGATGTCACACTGTCCATCCGGACCGTGAAACGGCAACGAAAGGCCGGAGTGGACACCCATCGAGCGGCAGTTCTCCATCATGTCCCGCTCGGCCTTCGAAAGCGCCGGCGTACCCGCTACATCGGTCCACCGCAGAAGACCCCGCGTCGATGACAAGCAGGCGAGGACGGGATCGCATTCCTCGAAATGATGAGCGCGGTAAGTGTCTACGTAGCCGGCCGGCATATTCTGCCAGGGCAGCTCCATGCCGCCGTCCGCGTGCAACCGGCAGAAGATGACGTTGGCGTAGCCTTCCTCGCCCATGGCGCGCTTATGCAACGCGCCAAGCTCCGCAACCGTCTGGCAGCGTTGAGCTTCTTCGATAAAGGCATCGACGGATCGCATGGGAACCCCCGAGTGCTGGCGAATTCTCCGCCTGCCTTCGAGGTACAGTCAACCCCTCGTCACCATCTCTGATGCTGGCGGGCGCACAAAGCTTCAATGGCAAATACCCTCTGCGACCCGGCAGCACGCGAAGTGGCCAGTCCAGCGCGGCCGTCGATTGTCCGTTCGCTGCTCATCTCGCTCCCCGACTTTTCCACAGCCAGCAATGGCCTGCTCGTTCTTACTTGCAAATGATTTGCAAGTGCATTAGCTTGCTATTCATGGATATGCGAACTGATGCAATCAAGGACGCTGACGCGCGCGGCTGGCGGCGGCCTTCCGAAAATCCTCCCCTTTCAGAGATCTTCCGTTCCATCAAAGTTCCGGTTACGGGGAGCAACCTCAGGAAGCAGATCGCCTTCCTCGGGCCGGGCTACCTCGTGGCCGTGGGCTACATGGACCCCGGCAACTGGGCGACGTCGCTCGCCGGCGGCTCGAAATTCGGCTACGCACTGCTCTGCGTCGCGCTTCTCTCCAACATCATGGCAATCATCCTGCAGTCGCTCTGCGCGCGGCTCGGGATCGCCACCGGGCGGGACCTGGCTCAGGCCTGCCGCGACGCTTTCCCTAAGCCGGTTGCCTGGGTGCTCTGGCTCTTTGCCGAGCTTGCGATCTGCGCCACCGACCTTGCGGAAGTGATCGGCACGGCCATCGGCCTCAATCTCCTGTTCGGGATCCCGCTCGAGATCGGCGTCATCATTACCGCCCTCGACGTGTTCCTGATCCTGTGGCTGCAGAACCTGGGATTCCGCTGGATCGAGGCGCTGATCGTCTCACTCTTGGGCGTGATCGCGGTGTGCTTCGCGATCCAGATCGCGCTTGCCGATCCCGACTGGAGGGCTGTGATCGTCGGCTTCGCGCCCACCGTGGAGGTGGTGCGCAACCCCGAGATGCTCTATCTCGCCCTCGGCATCATCGGCGCGACCGTCATGCCGCACAATCTCTACCTGCACTCGGCGATCGTGCAGACGCGCGCCTACGGGCCGAGCGTCGATGATAAGCGCCAGGCGCTCAAGTTTGCGACGATCGACTCGACGGTGGCGCTCATGTTCGCGCTTCTCGTCAACGCATCGATCCTGATCCTCGCCGCGGCGACGTTCCACAAGACCGGACGCACAGATGTCGCGGAGCTCGGCCAAGCGCAGACGCTGCTGATGCCGCTGCTCGGCGCCTCCATCGCGCCGTCGCTGTTTGCCATCGCACTGCTCTGCTGCGGCTTGAACTCGACGGTCACCGCGACGCTTGCGGGCCAGGCCGTCATGGAGGGTTTCATCAACTTCCGCCTGCCGGCGTGGCTGCGGCGCCTCACGACGCGCGCAGTCGCCATCATCCCGGCGGCAGTGGTCACGATCGCCTATGGCGAAAGCGAGACCGGGAGGCTCCTGATCCTGTCGCAGGTCGTGCTCTCCTTCCAGCTCCCGTTTGCCGTGGTGCCGCTCGTGATGTTCACGGCCGATCGGGGGAAGATGGGCGCGCTCACCTCGCCGCGCTGGCTGACGGCAATCGCGGGAATCGTCGCGGCTCTCATTATCGTATTGAACATCAAAATGCTGGTCGATCTCGCGACGGGCTGAGCCCGCTTTTCGAGCCGGTCACCTTAAGACTTCCGCAGCATTGCCACGGCTTATCCATTCGCGCTAACCACGTGAGCCGAATGAAACAGCCGCCGCTTGCGATTGGGGCTACCCGAACGGCTCAGCGAACTTGAGCCCGGCGGGAAGGCAACCGCGGAAGGAATTCATGAGCAGACTGAGCCGTCCGCACGAGGAGATGAAGGGCCGCTACGACGTGATCGTCGTCGGCTCGGGCTACGGCGGCGGCGTCACGGCCTCGCGACTTGCGCGTGCGGGGAAACGCGTTGCCGTGCTCGAGCGGGGGCGCGAGGTTCTGACCGGCGAGTTTCCGGTGAAGTTTCCCGACTTCAAGAACGAGTTCCAGGTCCGCAGCAAGAGCTTCCGGATGGGGCCCGACACGGCGCTCTACGACGTGCGGCTTGGCGAGGACATGCACGTGCTGGTCGGCTGCGGGCTCGGCGGCGGCTCGCTCGTCAATGCCGGCGTTTCGCTCAGGCCCGATGCACGCGTGTTCGCGGACGAGGTGTGGCCGGGCCAGGTGGCGCAGGACGGAACGCTCGACGAAGGCTACCGGCGTGCCGAGCAGTGGGTGCGGCCGGCGTCGGACCCGCGCGCGGCCGAGATGACAAAATACAAGGTCCTGGCGCGGGCAGGAAAGGCGCTCGGGCACGAGACGATCGCGCCGCGCATCGCGGTCAGCTTTGCCGAGAACGCGAACCCGGCCGGCATCACGCAACCGGCGTGCACGCGCTGCGGCGACTGCTGCGGGGGGTGCAACGTCGGGGCAAAAAACACGGTGGCCCTCACGTACCTGCCCGACGCCGCATCGCCACGGCGCGCACATCTTCACGGAGATCGCCGTGCGCGACGTCGCCAAGGCGGCTGGCGGCGGCTGGCGCGTACACGGTGTCGCGTCGGGCGCCAAGCGCAATGGCGGAGAGACGGAGTTCGTGCTCGAGGCGCCGGTCGTGGTGCTGGCGGCCGGAACGCTCGGCTCGACGGAAATACTCCTGCGCTCACGGGAGCGCGGCCTCGCCCTCTCCGACCGGCTCGGGGCTCGGTTCTCGGCCAACGGCGACATCATCGCCTTCGGCTACGGGGCAAAGACGCCCGTGAATGCGGTCGGCGTCGGGTATCCGTCGAAAGTCGACGGGCTCGAGATCGGCGCCTCGGTGTCGGGGCAAATCGAGATCCGCGACGCGGCGAGGCTTGCGCATGAGCTCAACGTGCAGGAGGGCGCGATGCCCTCGGCGCTGGCCCCGGTGCTGCCGGTTCTCTTCCTGCCGAACGGCCGGCTGCTCGGTGCGCTGCAGAGCCTGATCAACGGCGTCTACAAGGGGCCGTTCGCGAGCCTGCAGACGTTCTTTGCCGTCTCCCACGACAGCGCGGCGGGCCGGTTTACGCTCGACGAGGATCGCCTCACGCTCGCGTGGCCGGGCGCCAAGGACGAGCCCGTTTATGCGCGCCTCGACGCCATCCTCGCAGCGCTCGTCAAGGAAAGCGGCGGCGACTACGTCAAGAACCCGCTCGCGGGCACCGTGATGGGGCACAAGCCCGCGACCGCGCATCCGCTCGGCGGCTGCGGCATGGGCCGCGAGCGCGGCGACGGCGTGGTCAATCACAAATGCCAGGTGTTCGACGGCGCTGCCGGGAAGGGTCCGACCGCCGTGCACGAGGGCCTCTACGTCATCGACGGCTCGATCATCCCGCGCTCGCTCGGCGTCAATCCGCTGCTCACGATCACGGCGCTCTCGGAGCGCGCCATGATCCACTTTGCCGAGGACCATGGCCTGCGGTTCAATGCCGGCGCCGTCGAAGCGAGCCCGGTGCCCGCCACGGCTCCTGGCATGGTCGCTGCCTGATCCTCATAGTCCCATGCGCATTGAATATCACCGCACGCTCATCGCCGATCAGGTTCGCAACCAGGCGTTCCATGATGCGCTGAAGCGCGTGATCAAGCCCGGCGAGACGATCGTCGCCGACATCGGCGCGGGGACGGGCCTCATGGGGCTGATCGCGGCCAAGCTCGGCGCGCGCGAGGTCTATCTCTACGAGACGGCGGAGGTCGCCGGCGTCGCGGCCGAGGCGATCAAGGCAAACCGCGCCAGGAACTGCCACCTGATGCCGTGCCACTCGACGGAAATGCAGGATCCGCCGCGCGCCGATGTCATCGTCTCAGAGACGCTCGGCAACTACGCGCTCGAGGAGAACATCATCGACACGCTCGCCGACGCCAGAAAACGTCATCTCAAGGACGGCGGCGTGATCATTCCCGGGAAGATCTCGCAGTTCGTCGCGCCCGTGATCTCGGACCGCATCCATCGCGAGCTCACGGTGTGGGACGACGTGGGCTTCGGGCTCGATCTTGCGGCCGCGCAAACGATGAGCCTCAACAACGTCTATGTGCGCAGGCTCGAAACCGGCGAGCTCTTGGAACGGGGCGAGAGCGCACGCGTGTGGGACGAGGTCGATCTCAGAAGCGGCAAGAGCGCGAACCGCAAAGGCGAGGCGAGCTTCAAGCTTGCGGCCCCGGCGACGATCTACGGCTTTGCCTACTGGTGGACCGCCGAGCTGGTGCCCGGCATCGTGCTCTCGACGGCTCCCGATGCGCCGCGCACGCACTGGGAGCAGCTCTATTTCCCGCTCCTCGAGCCGATCCATGCCAAGGCGGGCGAGACCGTCATGGTGTCGCTGCGCTCGCGCTCGTCGGAGGAGGCGGGCACGCACCTTGCCTGGACGGCGGTGCATTTCGGCCGGGACGGGAAGTCGGTCGCCAGGCAGGCGCTCGACCTCGACAAAGGCTGGCTGCCGTAGCCAGCTTCGGAACTTCTTGAGACCCCCTCACCCGGTTCGCCGAATGACTTGCGAAGTCGCAAATCATTGCGAACCGCCCTCTCCCCAAGGGGAGAGGGTAGATGTGCGAGCGGAACCTTCAACACAGTCCCCTCTCCCCTTGGGAAGAGGGTTAGGGTGAGGGGGCGATGCCAGAGCGCAGGTGCGTTATCAGGCGGAGCGGTCGCGGCTCGCGGTGTCGCGGACGGGGTCCTGAAGCCGGAACAGTCCGCCCAGCATGAGGCCCGTCGCCAGCGCCCAAAAGCGCCACGGCGCGGCGTGCGCCGAGGCCGCGTCGGCAAACAGCGCTTCGCGTACCTGGCCAAGGCCCGCCCTGCGCAGCCGGTCGACGTGCGGATCGGGCGCGGTGTCGTTGGCAGGGGCGAAGCTAAACGCGGAGAAGGATGGCTCATTGATGTGACCGGCAGCTCGGGTTGCTGCCGCGCGGCGATCGATCACCGGCAGCAGCGGAATGAACTCGGCCCGCGGATCGAAGGCGCGCACGAACTGGGCGATGCGCGGGGCGATCTCGGCACGGAAGCGCGATCCGTTGAAGATGCCGTAGTGGCCGATCTCGTGGCAATCGTAGAGGACCTTTTTTGCATCGGGGAGGCGCGGACAGAGATCGTGCGCGGCGTGGCACTGCCCGCGACCCGTGATGTCGTCTCTGCCGCCTTCGATCGTCATCAGGGCTGTGCGGCGGATTTTTTCGGGGTCGACGCGGCGGCCGCGGTGAAGCATGCGGCCCTTGGGCAGGCTATGGCGCACGAATACGGTGTCGACGGTCTGCAAGCAAAACTCTGCCGTCAGATCCATGACGGCCAGATATTCATCATAGAACTCGCGATGCTTCTCGGCCGGCTCGCCGTCGCCGCGCACCAGATTCTGGAACAGCTCCTCGTGCGCGTCAGCGTGGCGGCCGATGTTCATCGACATGAAGCCCGAAAGCTGCAGGAAGCCCGGATAGACCTCGCGACCAGCGCCAACGTTCGGCCACGGCACGGATGAGATGACGTGGCTGCGGAACCAATCGGTGCCGCGCTCCTCGACAACCTGATTGACGGCGGTGGGATTGATGCGCGTGTCGATCGGGCCGCCGGCGAGGATCATCGAGCGCGGGAGCGCGGGATCGTTGTCCTCCTCCATGAGCGCGATCGCCGCCAGCACGGGGACCGCCGGCTGGCACACGGCGTAAATATGCACGTCGCCCGCGAACATGCGCAGCATGTCGCGCACGTAGTCGATGTAGTCGTCGAGGTCGAACCTACCCTCGGTCGCGGGAACGCTGCGCGCATCCTGCCAGTCGGTGATGTAGAGCTCGTGGCCCGGGAGCAGCGCCTCGACGGTGCCGCGCAGGAGCGTCGCGAAATGGCCGGACATGGGCGCGACGACGAGCAGGCGCGGATCGCGGTCGCGCTGAGCAGCGGAGATGTCGCGCTTGAAATGGAGGAGGCGGCAGAAGGGGCGCTCCCACACGACCTCTTCGGCGACGCCGACCTCGCGGCCGGCGACGGTCGTCTTGGAGATGCCGAACTGGGGCTTGAGGTAGCGGCGCGTCGTGCGCTCGAAGACCTCGCACGCGGCGGCCGCGTGGCGGCCGACCGTGGTGTGCGTCAGAGGGTTCAGCGGGTTCGTAAATAGCAGGCGGAAGGAATCGGCGGCGGCGCGCGCCGGCCCGAAAGCAGCATGGCTCAGCTCGTACCAGTGGTAAAGCAAGCCCCCCGGCCCCCAGTTCCCACGATCCGCTGCCGTCTTTCTTGCGGCATGCGGGTCCCAATTCATAGCCCGACGCACTTCAGGCGGCTAACTCCATGCAGCGCGGCCAAGAGCCGCGATCGCCCGTTGCGTGCATTTTTGCTTGTCGTTCCCTCTCGCCGAGCATGCACTGATTCGTGCCACCCGACTAACGCCCTCATGGCTATAGAACTTTCGCCAGCTCCGCCGCAAGCTGATCGACGTCTACGTTATGCGGGAAATGCGTTATGTACTCGCCGGTGGGGCTCACGAGATACATGTAGGCGCTGTGGTCGACGCTGTAGTTGCCCGAGGTCGAATTCGCGTCGGCCACCTTCTTGTAATAGACGCGATAGGCCTTGGCGACGGCCGCAATATCGTCCGCCGAGCCCGAGAGGCCGACGATGCGCGGGTTGAAGCTCTTCACATACTCGCCGATCACCTTGGGCGTGTCGCGCTCGGGGTCGAGGGTGATGAAGATCGGCGTCAAGCCGTCGGCCTTCGGGCCCAGCTTGTCGAGCGCGGCGGCGATCACTTGCAGGCCCGCGGGACAAATGTCCGGGCAGTTGGTGAAGCCGAAATAGACCAGCATCGGACGGCCGGCGAAATCCTTCTCGGTGACGCGCTTGCCGGAGGCGTCCTCTAGGCTGAAGGGGCCGCCGATCAGCGCCTTGCCGGTGGTCGTTTGCTCGGTGCCGGGTGCCGTTCCCAACTGCGGGCCGACAACCAGGACAAGCGCCGCCGCGGCGCCGGCGAGAAGGCCCACGGCCACGGCCATGACGAGCGGATTCTTCATTACGCAATGCCCTCCAGGGATCACTCTCCCATCTGAACCAGCGTGCCGGCGCGGCGCGCGCTGTCGATCAGATAGCGAAACAGCGCCAGGCCCAGCGCAAAGTAGAACGCATTCAGCGCCAGAGCCGAGAGCATGAGATCGGCGCGAAACTCGCCATGGAGCACGACGGCGCGCAGTCCCTCGAAGACGTGCGTCGGCGGAAGCGCCCAGGCGAAGGGCTGGAGCCAGCCGGGCAGCGTCGTCACCGGGTAGTAGACGCAGGCGAGCGGCATCATGAGGAAGGCCATCAGCCAGGCGATGTTCTCGGCGCCGAGCCCATAGCGCAGCACGGCGCCCGTCGAGACGAGGCCGAAGGACCAGCTCGTGAAGACGAGATTGGCGAAGAAGGCCGCAAGCGGCAGGCCGAGTGCCAAGATGCTGTAGTCGAACATGAGATAGGCGATGACGACCACAGGCACCATCGTCACCAGGAGCTTTATCAAGCTGACGACGATCAGGCTGGCGATCAGCTCCGCCGGGCGCAGCGGGCTCATCATGAGGTGGCCGAGGTTGCGGGCCCAGACCTCCTCGAGGAACGCCATGGCAAATCCGAGCTGGCTACGGGCAAGGATATCCCAAAGCAGCACGCCGCCGATAAAGAGGCCGGCCGCCGTTGCGCCAAGGCTCGTCGTCTTTGCAAGGTGCGCCTGGACGAAACCCCAGGTCAGCATCTGAACGAGCGGCCAGAACACCATCTCGAGCGCGCGGGGGCCCGAAGACCGCAGGAGATACCAATGGCGACGCACGAGGGCGCCGATGCGGCGCGCGGTGGCCTGCGGCCCGGTCTGAGCATCGAGGGCGACGGAAAACATGCCGGGAACTTGGCCGCGGCGCTCCTGAAAATCAATCGCCATCGCGCGCTGCCTTCACACCGATCAAATCCGGTTGCGTGTTGCGCGCAATGTCGAGGAAGACCTCCTCGAGATTGCGGCGCCCGAAGCGGCTGATCAGCGCCTCAGGTGTCTCGTCGGCGACGATCTTGCCCTTCTCGAGCATGATGACGCGGTCGGCGAGACGCTCGACCTCGGCCATGTTGTGGGAGGCGAGAAGCACGGTCGCGCCGCGCGCGCGGCGAAAGTCCTCGAGCTTTGTGCGCACCCAGTCGGCGGTGTCGGGATCGAGTGAGGCGGTGGGCTCGTCGAGCAGCAAGAGCTCGGGCGCATTGAGGAGCGCCTTGGCGAGGCTGACGCGGGTCCGCTGGCCGGCCGAAAGTGAGCCGTAAGGACGGTCGAGAAAATCCGTCGAGCCTGAGCTCGCGGCTCAGCTCCGCGATGCGCTCTCGAAACGCGCGAACACCGTACAGGCGCGCGAAGACCTCGAGGTTCTGGCGCACGGTCAAGCGGCGCGGGATGTCGGCATAGGGGCTTTCGAAGTTCATGCGGTGCAACACTTTGTGTCGCTCTGTCGCCATGTCGGCGCCAAAGACGCGGGCCTCGCCCGAGGTCGGCAACACGAGGCCCATCAGCATCGAGATCGTCGTGGTTTTGCCCGCGCCATTGCCGCCCAGCAGCGCGGTCACCGCGCCGGCCTTAAGCGAGAACGTCACGCCGTCGACGGCCACAACCTCGCCGTAGGCCTTGCGCAGGTCGCGCACGACAACCGGCCGTGCTTCCCCGTCGTAGGCGTTGGGTAGATGCTGCATAAGCCCTCTTGCTTAGGCGCTGCGTTCTGGCGCGGCGGGTCCCGAGTTGCGTGCCCGAGCCTGCTCCCCCGGGCGTTTGCGATGTTATCTGGAACACCGGCTTCGGCGTTGCAAGTCGTGCTAAAGTAGGCTCGCCGCGGGACGCGTGTCGTCCGCGACCATCAAATAGCAGCAAACGACGGCATACAGGCGTGGCAAGCAGACATACGACAAGAGATCCCGCACGGCTGATTACGGCGCCGACCGACAGCCGGCTCAGGCTGCAGACGATCGTGCGGCTCAGGTGGCTCGGCGTGCTCGGGCAGATCCTTGCCATCGGCGTCGTCTGGCTCGGCCTCGGCTTCGATCTTCCCGTCGGCCTTTGCCTCGCCTGCATCGCCATGTCGGCGTGGCTCAACGTCTTCCTCTCGATCCGGTACCCGGGGCGGCACAGGCTCTCGGTCGGCTTCGCCACGTCTCTGCTCGCCTATGACATCCTGCAGCTCGCGGCGCTGCTCTATCTCACGGGCGGTATCGATAATCCGTTCACGATGCTGATCGTTGCGCCGGTGACAGTGTCGGCGGCGACGCTGCCGCTCGGAAACACGATCGCACTCGGCATGCTCGCGCTCTCGGCGACCTTCTTCATCGCGCTGCATTCGCTGCCGCTGCCGTGGAGCCCCACGCTCTCGCTCCAGCATCCCCTCATGTACAAATTCGGCGTTCTGGCTGCCGTCGGCGCCAGCATGCCGTTCCTCGCCCTCTACGTGTGGCGGCTGACCCAGGAAGGCCGGCAGATGTCGGCGGCGCTCGCGGCTACCGAGCACGTGCTGGCGCGGGAGCAGAAACTGCATGCGATCGACGGGCTGGCGGCCGCGGCCGCTCACGAGCTCGGCACGCCGCTATCGACGATCACGCTCGTCACGACCGAGCTCGAGCGCCAGCTCGCCGCGGACAGCCCCTACCGGGAGGACATCATCCTCCTGCGCACTCAGGCACAGCGCTGCCGCGACATCCTGCAGAAGCTGACCCGGCATCCGGAGGATTCGGATCCCTTGCACTCGAGCCTGTCGGTGGCGGAGATGCTGCATGAAGCCGCGAATCCCTATCACGGAGACCGCGCGCCGCTTCACATCGCGACAGCGCCATCGCCGGCCGCGTCAGGATCGGCGGCGCGCCAGCCCGTCGGCGTGCGCCAACCCGGCGTCATCTATGGCCTCGGCAATATCATCGAGAACGCCGTCGACTTTGCCGAGACGCGAGTCGACATACGGGCCGAGTGGGATCAGAGCACGGTCACGGTGATCATCGCCGACGACGGTCCTGGTTTCAGGCCTGAGGTCTTCGACAATCTCGGCGAGCCCTACGTGACGACGCGCCCGGCGGACGAAAAGAAGGGCGGCGGCGAAAAGACCTCAGGGCTGGGCCTCGGTTTCTTCATCGCGAAGACGTTGCTCGAGCGTTCGGGAGCGCGGATCGGGCTCGAAAATCAGCAGCTTCCGCACCACGGCGCCATTGTTCGCATCATCTGGCCGCGGCGGGCGTTCGAGGCCAATCCTGCCGGCCCCGCGCCGGCCGAGGCCGTTTCCGTTAACGGGCCGCGGGAAGCTTTGGCAGCCGACTGATAACCATAGGGATTATCTTATTCTTTCGATAGAAGAAGTCCTTGGCGAACCGGGCCGCAATATTATACTCCCCGCCAATCGGGAGGTGCCACGTGTGACCGAAGACCTATCATTTCGCCAGGACGAGCTGCCGGACGATCGCTCGCTGATCATCGTCGACGATGATCGCGCCTTTCTGCAGCGGCTCGCGCGCGCCATGGAGATGCGCGGCTTCGAGGTCAGAAGCGCACACTCGATCGCGGAGGGGGTCGAGCTCATCCGCGCGCAGGCGCCGGCTTTCGCCATCGTCGACATGCGGCTCGAGGACGGCAACGGCCTCGACGTCATCGCCGAGCTGACGCGCGTCCGGCCGGACGCGCGCATCATCGTGCTCACCGGGCTACGGGAACATCGCGACGGCCGTGTCCGCGGTGAAGCTCGGGGCCGTGGATTACCTCGCCAAGCCTGCGGATGCGGACGATGTGACGGACGCTCTGCTCGCGCCTCACAACGCGAAGGCCCCGCCGCCGGAAAATCCCATGTCGGCGGACCGCGTGCGGTGGGAGCACATTCAGCGCGTCTATGAGCTGTGCAATCGCAACGTCTCGGAGACGGCGCGGCGGCTCAACATGCACCGGCGCACGCTGCAGCGCATCCTGGCCAAGCGCGCTCCGAAATAGCCTTACGCAACTCGAATACCCGCCTCACAAATCCGGCAGGCCGAGCGCCGTGCGCAGCGAGGGATCGAGGGCGAGCGAGAGCCGCGCCGCCGCGGCGCGCGCGAAGCGGAGCGTCATCGACTTGCGGCGGCGCGCCCGCGAGGCGCAGCTCGGGCGAGGCGCGGACGATCTCGCCGCCGTAGCGATCGGCGAGAATGAGGCCCGCATCCTCGGGCAGGACCTCGACGGGAAAGCCGGGACGCACCGCGAAGAAAAGCCGGTCGGAAAAATCGCGATACTCCGGCCATTTCTGGTCGGTGCGGAAATCCTCGATCGACGACTTGATCTCGACAATCCAGATTTCGCCCTTGTCGGACAAGGCGCAAACATCGGCGCGCCGCCCATTCGGCAGCGGCAGCTCGGCCACACTGGTCAGCCCATGAGCTGTCAAGAGCCGCACCACACCGCGACAAATCTCGAACGCGACGGCAGATTGCGGCGGGGCTCCGAATACCGGCACGCTTGCGCCGTCCACTCCCTCTTTGATCGCGGTCATTGATCTGACACCCGCAAGTGACAACGATTTCGGCCCGTCCCAGCCTCTCCGGCCCCGAAGTTCGGCCGGGCTTTCTCCGCCATGCGTGAGATTGTAGCCCATAGGCCGCTCCAAGGGCTATTCTTCATCGCGGCGCGCCGCTTCAAGCAAAATCCGTGTCGACAAGGACCAGTTGGCGATGTTCTTCAAGCGTGCGAGCAAAGACAACAACAAGGACAAAGCCGACGCAACGGCGCCCGCGACCCAGGCAACGGGCGCGGCGGCCGAGACGGCGATAAAGCCGCTCGCGGCGGCAGAGCTCAGGCGCGTCGTCGAGCCGAAGAGCCTCGGCTTCAAGACGACCGCCGATCTCGAACCGGCGGCGGGCCTCATAGGTCAGGACCGCGCGCTACGCGCCATCGAGTTCGGGGCCAATATGAAGGCCCAGGATTTCAACGTGTTCGTGCTCGGGCCGCCGGCCTCGGGCAAGAGCACGGCGGTCAAGGCCTATCTCGCCAAGAAGACCGCCGGGACGGCCGTGCCCGCGGACTGGGTCTACGTCAACAACTTCGAGGATGCGAACCGGCCGAAGGCGCTTTCGCTGCCCGCGGGGCGCGCCAAGCGTCTCGCGAAGGCCATGGTGGACGCAATCGACGAGCTTCGCGCAACGGTGCCAGCCGCCTTCGAAGGCGAGGACTACCAGGCGCGCCGCCGCGGCATCGACGAGGAGTTCCGCTCGGGCCAGGAGCGGGTGCTGGAAGCGGTCAATCGCAAAGCCGCACAACAGAACATCGCCGTCCTTCGAACTCCGCTCGGCTTCGGCATGGCCCCGATGCACGACGGCAAGGTCGTCAAGCCTGAGGTCTTCAATCAGTTGCCGGAAGCTATGCGGCGCGAGATCGAGGGACGCATCGAGGCGCTGCAGAAGGAGCTCGAGACCGCGCTCTCGCTCGCTCCAAAGGCCGACAAGGCGAGGCGCGCGCGCACGGCCCAGCTCAACGAGGAGGTGTCGCGCACGGCCGTCGACGCGGCTCTCGACGACATCAAGGGTGAATTCGCCGACCTGCCCCAGGTCACGGCCTATCTCGCCGCCGCCGAGAGCGATCTGGTCAGGAACGCCGGCCTCTTCCTCTCGTCCGCGGGCGAGGAGAGCGAGGTCGTCAAGCAATCGGTCGACACGTCGCGCGACCCGCGCTTCAGGCGCTACATGGTCAACGTCATGATCTCGAACGACGCGGGCCAGGGCGGCGCTCCGGTCTACGAGGAGATCAACCCCACGTTCGGCAACGTCATGGGCCGCCCCGAGCACATCGCCCAGATGGGCACGCTGGTGACGGACTTCCTGCTGATCCGGCCCGGCGCGTTGCATCGCGCCAATGGCGGCTATCTTGTCATTGATGCGCGCAAGGTGCTGATGCAGCCCTTCGCGTGGGAGGGCTTGAAGCGGGCCATCAAGGCGGGGCAGATCCACATCGAGCCGCCGGCAGAAATACTCGGCCTCGTCGCCACACAGACGCTCGATCCCGAGCCGATCCCCCTCGACGTCAAGGTGATCCTGCTCGGAGACCGCGAGCTCTACTATCTCCTCAATCAATACGACCCGGATTTCTCGCGCCTGTTCAAGGTGCAGGCCGACTTCGACGACACCATCGAGCGCAGCAAGGAGAACGACGCGGCCTACGCCCGCGTCATCGCCGCGATCGTCGCCAACCACAAGCTCAAGCCGGTCGACGCCGACGGCGTTGCGCGCCTCATCGAGGAAGGCGCGCGCATGGCGGAGGACCGCGAGAAGCTCACGATCGAGATCGGCCGCGTCGCCGACATCGTGCGCGAGGCCGACTACTGGTCCGGCGCGGCAAAGCGAAAAGTGATAGGGCGCGAGGACATCGCGCGCGCGATCGAGGAGCACATCCAGCGCTCCGACCGGCTGCGCGACCGGTCGCTCGAAACTCTCGAGCGCGGCGTGCTGCTCGTGGATACGAGCGGGCAAAAGGTCGGTCAGATCAACGGACTATCGCTCCTGCAGCTCGGAGACTTCGCCTTTGCCCGCCCGAGCCGCATCACGGCGCGCGTGCACGTGGGACAGGGGCGCGTCACCGACATCGAGCGCGAGGCGAAGCTCGGCGGGCCGTTGCATTCCAAGGGCGTCATGATCCTCTGGGGCTATCTCGCGGGACGCTTCGCGCAGGAGGTGCCGCTTTCGCTCGCGGCAACGCTCGTGTTCGAGCAATCCTACAGCGCGGTCGAGGGCGACAGCGCGTCCTCGGCCGAGCTCTACGCGCTGCTCTCGGCGCTCGCGGAAGCGCCCATCCGCCAGGATCTGGCGGTGACGGGATCGATCAACCAGTGGGGCGAGATCCAGGCCATCGGCGGCGTCAACGAGAAGATCGAAGGCTTTTTCGACGCGTGCGCGGCGCGCGGGCTCTCGGGCACGCAGGGCGTGCTCATCCCGCGCGCCAACGTCCAGCACCTCATGCTGCGCGAGGACGTCGTCGAGGCCGTCAAAGCCGACCGCTTCGCGATCTATCCCGTGGCCACCGCCGACGAGGGGATCGGCCTGCTCACAGGGCTCAAGGCGGGAGAGCGGCGGGCCGACGGCCTCTTTCCCGCAGGCAGCGTCAACCGCCTCGTCGAGGACAAGCTCAAGGCGTTCGCGGAGCGGGCCCGCAAATTCTCGGGCGGCAAGGGCGGCGACGCCGTGTCCGGCAAGGCAGACTCATGATCGCGCATGTGGCAGAGGCAGGCGAGGACCGAGGACGCGTCGTGCTCCGCCTCGGCCCGTCAGGGCACATGAGCGAGATCGCGCTCGAGGCGGCGATGCGCGTCGCGAAGGCGTTTCAGTCGGAGCTCGAAAGCGTGTTCGTCGAGGACCGGCAGCTCTTCGATCTGGCGCGCTTTCCATTCGCACGCGAGATTGCGCTCTCGGGACGGCAGACACGCGCGCTCTCGCCGGGCGAGATCGAGCACGACATTCAGATGCAGGCGGCCGCTTTGCAACGAAAAGTGCTGGCGGTTGCGCATAGCTTCGAGGTGCCGGCGCGGACGCGCATCGTTCGCGACGAGCCCATTCGCGCGCTCGCCATCGCGTGCGCCGAGAGCGGGCCGTGGAACGTGGTGACGCTGGCGGAGCCGTTCACGAGGCGTGATGCGGCGGAGCTGTCCGAGCTGTTCGACGCGGTGGCCGGGACGACGGGCTTCGTGCTCGCAGGTCCCAAGGCGCGGCGCACGAAGGGTGACGTGGTCGCCTTGGTCGAGGACGTCGATCGGGTACCGCCGATGCTGCGTACGGCGGAACGGATTGCGGCCACGACCGGTGGGCAAGCACGCCTCGTCCTCATCGACGACAACGCCGAGCGCCTCGAATGGATGGAGGGCCAGGTCCGGCTCGCGCTCGTGCAGCACACGGCCGTCAATCTCGAGACCGTGAACATGTCGCGACGCAGCATGGCGTCGGTCGCAGAGATGCTGCGCCGGGCCGGCGCGGGCTTCGTCATTGCGCGCTTTCGCGGACGCTTCGTCTCCGGCGACGGCGGGCTGGCTCATCTCGCGGCCATGCTCGAGGGGCCGCTGTTCCTCGTCCGCTGAGACACGCCGCAAATGCGCCCTGCGGCCGTCAAACAT
The DNA here is from genome assembly GCA_963716835.1 of uncultured Alphaproteobacteria bacterium. Taxonomy (GTDB): domain Bacteria; phylum Pseudomonadota; class Alphaproteobacteria; order Rhizobiales; family Hyphomicrobiaceae; genus Hyphomicrobium_C. The sequence continues at coordinate 140,796 of CAVQUQ010000019.1, forward strand.
GCCCCACTTGTTTGCAGAGCCCGGCCCGATTACTAGGGTCAACGCAGCAATGCCACAGCCGGAGAACGACGATACATGACAGCTGCGCTCACGGGGCTTGCCGGCGAACCCATGGCCTGGCTCGAAGCCCTTTTTGGCCCCGCTGGCGCCTATGTGGTCCAGGTTCTCAAGATCATCGGCATCGACATTGTGCTCGCCGGCGACAATGCGGTCGTGATCGCGCTCGCATGCCGTACGCTGCCGCCGCGCCAGCGCATGATGGGCATCCTGCTCGGCGCCGGCGCCGCCGTCGTGCTGCGCGTGCTGTTCACGCTCGTCGTGCAGGAGTTGCTCGACGTCAATCTGCTCAAGCTCGCCGGCGGGCTTTTGCTGTTCTGGATCGCGGTCAAGCTCTTGATCGCCAACGGCGGCTGTGAAGACGGCAACTACAAGAGCGGCACAAATCTGTGGGAAGCGGTGCGCATCGTGGCGCTTGCCGACATGGTCATGAGCCTCGACAACGTGCTCGCCATCGCCGCCGCCGCGCACGGGGATCCGTGGCTCATCATATTCGGCCTCGTGGTCTCGATCCCGCTCATTGTCGGCGGCGCGACGCTGATCACCAACCTCCTGACGAAGTATCCGATCCTGGTCTGGGCGGGCGCCGCGCTGCTGGGCTGGATCGCGGGTGAGCTGATCGCCACCGAGCCTGTGTTGCGGCCGGCCATGGAGGGCGTCGCGGATTTCCTCGGCGTGAGCATGAAGACAGTCGCCCGGCTGCTCGAGGTGACGGGTGCCGTCCTCGTGTGCACGGTCGGCTACGTCATCCAACGCAGCAGCGAGCGGCGAAACGAGGCCTGAGCCCGGGATCGCCATGCCAGGACGAAAGTGAGCGCCTGCAATGCCCGAGCTGCCGGAAGTCGAGAACGTGCGCCGCGGCCTCGAGCCTCATTTTAAGGGCCACCGCATTTTGCGGGTGGAGCTGCGCCGCGGCGATCTCAGATTTCCGTTTCCCGAACGCTTCGCGGGGCGGCTCGAAGGCGCCAAGGTCGTCCAGCTCGAACGGCGCGCCAAGTACCTCGTCGCACATCTCTCGACGGGCGAGGCGCTGATCATGCATCTCGGCATGACGGGACGGTTCACAGTGCGCGTCAAAGGCGGAAAGCAAGATCTCGAGCTCGGCGAATTCGAGTACGAGACGGCAAGCGACGCCAAGCACGAGCACGTCGTGTTCCAACTCTCGGGCGGCGAGCGCGTCAGCTACAGCGATCCGCGCCGTTTCGGCTACATGCTGCTCGAGCCGGAGGGCCAGCTCGGCCAGCATCCGATGTTCCGCGGTCTCGGCGTCGAGCCGCTCGGTCCAGAGCTCACGCCTGCCTATCTCGCCAAGCGCGCGGCGGGCCGGCGCAGCAATCTCAAAGCCTTCCTCATGGACCAGAGAATCATCGCCGGTCTCGGCAACATCTATGTGTGCGAGGCGCTGTTCCGGGCAGGGCTCGCGCCGTCGCGCAAGACGTCCACTCTCGCCAAGAGCGCTCGGGCGTGCCGACTGTGCATGCCGAGCGGCTCGTGCCAGCTATTCGCGCGGTGCTTCATGACGCCATCGACGCCGGCGGATCGACGCTGCGCGATTACAGGCGCGCCGACGGGTCCGAAGGCGGCTTTCAGCACAGGTTTTCCGTCTACGACCGCGAGGGAGAGCCTTGCGTCCGTCCCGGGTGCCGGGGCATTGTGCGGCGCAGCATCCACGGCGGGCGCTCGACATTTCACTGCCCCGTCTGCCAGCGCTGAAGCACGCCTGTCCCACCGCAAGGCGTCACACATAGAGAACGGGAGCCGGGCCATGGCCTTCACAACGATCCTCACCGAGAAAAAAGGCCGCGTCGGTCTCATCACGCTCGATCGGCCGGCGGCGCTCAACGCGCTCAACGACCAGCTCATCCGCGAGCTCAACCAGGCCCTCGACGGGTTCGAGGCCGACGAGGACATCGGCGCGATCGTCATCACGGGCTCGGAGAAGGCGTTCGCCGCCGGCGCCGACATCAAGGAGATGCAGGACAAATCCTACATGGATGCCTACAAGGCCGATTTCATCGCCAGCTGGGAGCGCATCACGCGCTGCCGGAAGCCCGTCATCGCGGCGGTGGCCGGCTTCGCGCTCGGAGGGGGATGCGAGATTGCCATGAGCTGCGACATGATCATCGCCGCCGACACGGCAAAGTTCGGTCAGCCCGAGATCAAGCTCGGCATCATGCCGGGCGCGGGGGGCACGCAGCGCCTCACACGCTTCGTCGGCAAGTCGAAGGCCATGGAGATGTGCCTCACGGGCCGCATGATGGATGCCGCCGAAGCCGAGCGCGCAGGCCTCGTCTCGCGCGTTGTGCCCGCGGCCGAGCTACTGGCGGACGCAATGAAGACCGCGGAGACGATCGCGTCGATGTCGCTCACGGCGGTGATGATGACCAAGGATTGCATCAACCGGGCGTACGAGACGTCGCTCGCCGAGGGCGTGCGCTACGAGCGGCGCACGTTCCACGCCATGTTCGCGACGCACGACCAGAAGGAAGGCATGGCCGCATTCAGCGAGAAGCGTAAAGCGAAGTTCGAGCACAGGTGAAGGCCGCAAAAGTTACGGCGGCCCTGCGTTGCCCGCTTCAGCGCCGGCCGACCGAAGATCTCTGAAAGGCGGCGGCCACACCGGAAGAGAGCAGGCCCGCGGCGAAGTCGCGGGCCCTGCCCCAGAGGGGCGCTAGTTGCCCTGCGGATTGGGCATATGCGGAGACGGCTGCGCCACGATTGCGCAGGTCCCTCTGCTCATGGCCGTCAGGCATTGCCTGCCTTGCGCTCCTGCCAATCCGGTGAAGCCGGTGAGGACTGTCGATGCCAACGCCAATGTCACGATCAATGATTTCAACATTTTCGTTTCTCCCGAATTTTTTGCACGTGTTCACCCGCCGCGCACCACGTGGCACACGGCCTCGTTGCGAGCGTTGCTGCTCGCCATTTCCTTCGTTGAGGATCAAATACGGTGGGTATTGCGTGCTGAGCGGACGTGCTCGCCACGCCTGACCACCAGTATGCGTATGATGACATTCCGTACCGGTTGGTCCTAGTATGTAACCGTTGCAAACGGCACCCGAGGCTTTAGAGGACGGCCGTTTATTTGAGAGGCCGGGCCGTTTATTTGCGTAATTGGAGTTAGGCCATGACGGCAATTTCGCTCGATTGCTGGAGCGAATCCGACCAGAAAGCTGTTCGCAGCCAACTGGCCCGCATCCTCCACAGCGGCCCCTTCCAACAGTCCCGGCGCAGGCAGCGGTTCTTGGAGTACATCGTCAACGAGACCCTGGCCGGGCGCGGTGAGCGGCTCAAGGGCTACAACCTCGCTCTCGAAATCTTCGATCGCCCTCAGACATTCAACCCCATCGTCGACCCCGTCGTGCGCGTCGAGGCTGCGCGCCTGCGTGAAAAGTTGCGCGAGTACTATGAGAATGGCGGCCATAGCGATCTCGTTCGCATCGAGCTGCCCAAAGGCACGTACGCGCCGCGGATCGAATTTCGTCGAGCTTCAGACTCTGATCCTTCACCGGATTCAAACGTAACGACCCCAGATCAGTCCTTCGTTGGAACGCGCGGACCGGGTTCGGTTATGGACGGGCGGCCCTCGCTGGCCGTCCTTCCCTTCGCCAATATGAGCGCATCGCGTGAGAGCGACTACCTTGCCGACGGCTTTGCCGACACGCTCATCACCGAGCTTGCCAAGGTTTCAGGACTAATCGTCATTTCGCGCCAGTCCTCATTCGCCCATCGGCTTTCGACGCAACCGTTGCCTGAGATCGCCGCAGCCCTTCGCGTTCGCTATCTGATCGAAGGCAGCGTGCACACCGAAAAGGAGCGCATGCGTATTTCGGCCAATCTGATCGATACGGCTTCGGACCACAGCGTATGGGCGGAACGCTACGAGAGGAACGTCCGGGACCTTTTCTCGGTCCAGGACGAGCTATCTCGCAGCATCGTCCAGGCGCTCCGTGTCAAGCTCAAGCCGTCAGAAACCATTCGCATCGGCCAGCAGGGCACTCGAAACAGCGATGCGCACCATGAGCTTCTGCGCGGCCTGGAGAGATACTGGCTCTACACGCCCGAGGCTTGCGCGGATGCCCAGCGCCGTTTCTCTCAAGCGATCCTGCTCGACCCGGACTATGCCACAGCGCATGCGTGGCTTGCCCGGACACATGTCCTGCAATCTTCCTTGAACTGGGCTCCTGATTCCAAGTCCGCGATAGAGCTGTCTATCAAACACGCTCGTCGCGCCATTGCGCTCGACGACCAATTGCCGTTGGCGCATTCAATCCTGGGGTGGGCTCTGCTTGAACAGAAAGACGGAAAAAATGCTGCCGCTGAAGGGCGGCGGGCATGCGCGCTCGATCCCAACTCTGCCGAGGCGAAGCTGTATCTGTCATGCATTCTCGCTTCGACTGGCCATGGGGAAGAAGCTCTGCGCAACATCGAGACGGCCATGCTGCTCCAGCCCCATCCTTCGAGCTGCTACTTCGACATTCTAGGGTGTAGTCACTTCGCCCTCGGCGACTACGATCGCGCCATCGCCGCTTTCTTGCGAGGTATTGAGATCAATCCATCCTTCATCACCTGCCGCTATCAATTGGCTGTTACCTATGGCGTGTGCGGGCGCGCCGACGAGGCAAAGGCCGAGGCAGCAATCGTCAAGGCGGACTGGACAAATGTGTCCGTCGATTACTTCCTCGACCCACGCCTGGCTGCAATCTGGTGTCGCGGCAAGGAGGTTGCCGGATTGGCCTAGGCCCCTGAGTTGCTGGTTGCTGTAACCCTGGCGCCAACGCGCCTCATGGCAGCTCCAGCTTGCCTTTGAGTGGGCCGCCGTAGACCGTGTCGGTCAGGTTCTCATACCTGTACGTGCCGCTGCCTTTGACACCCTGGTATTTGCCGGTGCCGCCAGTCACCTCGTACGTGAACTCCTTGTTGAGGTGCGAGCCCTCCTCCCAGGTGAGGTATTTCTTGTCACCATTGGGATAAGTATCAGTGCACGTTCCGTTGGCCTTCCAGGTCTCGTTGGGCATGTACTCGAATTTTCCCGTGCACTCCTCCGTCACCTTCGGTGCGGCCGGATCGTCAGGGACGATCATGCATCGGCCGGCATAGTCGACCAGCTTGTGTCCTTTCTCAGGCTCCTTCTCGTTCCACTTGTCGATCAGGCATATAAGAGAGCCCACCTCGTTCTCGGACTTGCCGGCGATTGCCACGCCGTTGCCCAGAATTAGTAGCGCTGCGGGAACGGCGACGAACAGCTTGGACATCTGGCCTTCCTTTCGGCTCGCTAGGACCCCTCTACTTGCGGCGGCAGGCCGTGACGAGGACGCAATAAATTCAAGAAAATGATGTATTCCTCGCCACAACCGCCCGCCTACTGAAGGTGACAAAGCCGTCTGGTTGGGCCTAGTATGTAACAGTATCAAAGCCCCCCCCGATTCTGGCGGGGCTGGTGCCTCTTCAGGCGCGTTTGGAGCTGGTTGTGACGGAAATTGCGCTCAATTGCTGGAGCGAATCCGAGCAACAGGCCATCCGTGAGCAGCTAGACCGGATCCTCAAGAGCGGTTCGTTCCTGCAATCGCGGCGGCGGCAGCGGTTTCTCGAATTCGTGGTCAACGAGACACTTGCGGGGCGCAGCGAGCGGCTCAAAGGCTACAACATCGCTTGCGAGGTCTTCGACCGGCCTGAGACCTTCGACCCGGTCGTCGACCCCGTCGTGCGCATCGAGGCCGGGCGCCTGCGTGAGAAGCTTCGCGAGTACTATGAGAACGGCGGTCAAGGTGACCTCGTTCGCATCGAGCTGCCGAAGGGCAGCTACGCTCCGCACATCGAGCTGCGGCAGGCGGCAAAGCCCGGTTCCCGGCCAGATCGACGCCTTGATATCTCACGGGGGGCCGCCGCACTCGTGGACGGGCGCCCCTCGCTCGCCGTGCTCCCCTTCGTCAACATGAGCGCGACCCGTGAGAACGATTATCTCGCGGACGGCTTTACCGACACTCTCATCACCGAGCTTGCCAAGGTTTCCGGCCTCTTCGTCGTCTCACGCCAGTCCTCATTCGCCCATCGGCATTCGAGGCAAGCGTTGCCTGAGATCGCAGCGGCGCTGCACGTTCGCTATCTGGTCGAAGGCAGTGTGCACACCGAAGGCGAGCGCGTGCGAATTTCGGCCAATCTGATCGATACCGCTTCCGATCACAGCTTGTGGGCGGAACGCTACGAGAAGAATGTCCGAGACATGTTCTCGGTCCAGGACGAGGTATGCCGGAGCATCGTTCGCGTGCTTCAAGTCAAGCTGACACCATCCGAGACCGTTCGCATCGGCCAGCAGGGCACACAGAGCAGCGACGCGCACCATGCGCTGCTGCGCGGGCTGGAGAGGTTCTGGCACTACTCTCGCGAATCCAGCACGGAGGCCCTGGACAATTTCCGCCGTGCGGCAGAGCTCGATCCCGAATATGCAACGGCACATGCGTGGCTCGCTCGCACATATGTCTGGCAATCTGCCATGAACTGGGTTCCCGATCCCAAATTCACAATGGAGCTTGCGATCGGACACGCCCGGCGGGCCGTCGAGCTCGACGACCAGTCGCCCTTCGCGCATTCAATCTTGGGGTGGGTTTCGCTCTTTCTGAGAGATGGCAAAATGGCCGTCTCCGAAGGGCGGAGAGCGTGCGCACTCGACCCCAACTCTGCCGACGCGAAGGTGTTCTTGTCCCTCATTCTCGCATCGACAGGCCATGGAGAAGAGGCCCTGCGCAATATCGAGACAGCCATGCTTCTGCAGCCGCATCCCTCGAGCTTCTATTTCTACGCGCTCGGCCTGTCCCACTTCGCACTCGCCGACTACGATCGCGCCATCGCTGCTTTCAGGCGGGGTATTGAGATCAATCGCTCCTTCATGCCCAATCATTATGAGTTGGCGGTTGCGTATGGTTTGTCCGGCTTAGCCGAGGAGGCGCGGGCAGAGGCCGCAATCGTGAAGACCGACTGGCCGAATGTCTCGAAGGACTTCTTTCTCGCTCCGGAATTGGCCGCAAATTATCGCCGCGGCAAGCAGGTTGCCGGTTTAGCGTAGGCTGATGGCAGTGTCGCCGTCGCCGTCCAGGCGTTTGGAGTTGGGCCATGACGGCAATTTCGCTCAATTGCTGGGGCGAATCCGACCAACAGGAAATTCGTGGGCAACTGGACCGCATCATCAAGAGCGCCCCGTTCCTGCAATCGCAGCGCCGGCAGCGGTTCTTGAAGTTTGTCGTCGATGAAACTCTCGCCGGGCGCAGTGAGCGTCTCAAGGGATACAACATCGCTCTGGAGGTCTTCGATCGACCGGAGACCTTCGACCCCGTCGTCGATCCCATCGTTCGCATCGAAGCGGCGCGGCTGCGCGAGAAGCTTCGCGAGTACTATGAGACCGAGGGTCAGAGCGATCCCATTCGCATCGAGATGCCGAAGGGCAGCTACGCTCCGCGTGATCGAGTTCCGGCCGGCGGCAAAAATCGAGCCTGAACCAGCACAACCCGATGCGGCGAAACCGGATCGGCATGTCGGTGCTGCACAGCCGCAGATTGCACCTATGGAGGAGCAGACTTCCCCGGCATCCGCTTGGCTGAAGCGCCACATGCGATGGCAGACAGCCGCGATGGCCGCGGCGCTGATCCTGTTGCTGGGCGGGCTCGGCTTCTGGAGCTACCGCGACACTCAGGTTCCGGCTTCAGGTGGCGCCGCCGAGGAAGCGGTGATCGACGCGCCCAAGGGGCCTGCCATCGCCGTCCTGCCGTTTGTCAACTTGAGCGGCGACCCGAAGCAGGACTATTTCAGCGACGGCCTGACCGAGGACATCATGACCGAGCTGTCGCGGGCGCGCGACCTGCGGGTGCTCGCGCGCAACACGACCTTCCAATATAAGGGTCAGGCAGTCGACGTCTCGAAGCTCGGACGCGATCTCAAGGTGCGCTACGTGCTCGAGGGGAGCATCCAGCGCACCGGCGACCGCCTGCGCGTTTCGGCGCAACTCATAGATAGTGAGAGCGGTGCCCACGTCTGGGCTGACCGGTTCGATCGCGACATGGCCGACCTCTTCCTCGTCCAGGACGAGATCGTGAGCGAGATCTTCGCCAAGATCGCCGGCGGATACGGTGTCATCGAGAGCACCGAGCTCAAGTCGGCCACGAGCAAGAGTCCAAGCGAGATCCAGGCGTACGACCTTGTTCTGCGCGCCCACGAAGCGATGCAGTGGGAATGGACACGCGAGAATTTCAGGTTGGCGAAAGAGTCCTTGCGGCAGGCCATCGCCATTGATCCGAAAAACGCGCGGGCGCGCCGTGAGGTGGCATGGCTTGCCATGATCGGCTGGATCTTTCGCTATGACGACAAGCCAATGCCGCCACAGGAGATTGCCGCGCAGGCGACCGAGGCCGTTCAACTCGACCCTAACGACGCGCGCGCGCGGATGGTGTCTGCAGCCTCATACTTCTTCAACAAGCAGCTCGATCTGTTCGAGCATGAGGCCGAGCAGGCGATGGCGCTTGCCCCCAACGACGCCGAGATCATGGCCACGCTCGGGTGCATGATGGCCAAGGCGGGCCAGTGGCAACGCGGGGTGGCGTTGGTGAACAAGGCAAACACGCTAAATGCGGGCGCAGCGGTCGGCTGGTATCACTCTGCCGTGGCCCTCGATTACTACTTGAAGGGCGACTACGAGCGAGCGCTTGCGGTAATGAGGCAGAATCCGGACAAGGCGACCTACACAGAGAATTACAACATCCCAATTTACGGCCAGCTCGGACGCAAGCAGGAGGCACTGGAAAGCTGGCGCAAATTGCTTGCGGAGGAGCGAGCCGGGTCCGTCGACAAGTTCGAGGCGTGGTACCGCAAGTGGAATTATCGCGATGAGGACATCGCCAAGCTGATGGACGGCGTCTATAAATCTGGCGTGCTCGGCGTGGAGGCGAATTCCGGCCAGTAACCTGCGCCGCGGAAATGGCTCAAGGCGTTTGCGAACGCCATCCTGTGAGGACAGATTACGTTTTCGCGGCGCGCATCTGCGTGATGGCGGCAATCAGGCACAGAACGACGATCGCAATGCCGCCGGCAAGGAAGACGTCGTTGGCCGCCCAGTCGCCCCGATGCGTGTCAAGCTTGTCGGTGCCGACGAGATAGATGAGCCCGCCCGCCGCAGCGGCGCCGTGGAGAGCCGTAAGATAGAGAGGCGGCAGCGCCGTGCTCGTCTCGCGATCCAGGCTGTTGGCATAGAGCGACACACCGACCGCGAAGAGCGCTGCGCCGAGACCGTATTGCCAAGAATGGCGCCAAAAAAGATCGGACAGCGAGTAGACGGCAAATAGTGCGATGGCGCCCCAGGCATAGACAAATGCTGCGATCCATACATTGCAAACGAGCGCCGTCTTGATACCGCTCGAGCCGGCGGCGGCTGCGCGGCCCCAGAATGGTGCGTTGATCCAGAGAGCGGCACCAATAGCGGCAGCCGCAAAAAGGCCTGCCGCAAGCGCCGGGTTGACCTTGTCGCCGCGCCCCGCGCCCAACACCATCGCCGCAATGCTGAGCGCGCCGGCGAGCAGCAGCCATGGAAGCAGCGGTCTCAGTGACATGGTGTGCTCACAGGGTTTAGCCGTCCTACGTCCATCAGCTCTTTGTACCCGAGCCTGGCTTCTTGTCGTTAAGGAGCGCGTGCGCGGTGATGGCGAGAAGCGCCAAGGCGCCGAACAGGAAGATGATGTTGCCGGCCCAGTCGCCGTCGGCGGGCCAGTAGAACTCCTTGTCGGGGTCGATGGCTAGGCCGATCACCGTCACGACCATGCCGACGAGCTGTCCGATTGCCATGTAGCGGCCGAGCGACAACATCGTCTCGTCATCGCGCCCGGCCGCGGCGTCGCGCTCGAGGAGCGACGCATAGCCGAGGCACAGCGCGCCGACGACGGCGAATGCCGCGAAGAACTGCCACCACTCATGCCATGTGAGGATGAAGACGTAGACGACAAAGAGGTTTACCGCTCCCCAAAGCCAGACGAAGCCCATGTAGCGCGCCGTGGCGGCAGCAATCTTGCTCGGCGAGGCGCCCGCGCCGGCAAGGCGTTGGCGATCGCGAATGGCAATCGACACCCAGGCCGCGGCTGCGATGGCGGTGGCGACGATAAGCGGCCCCGGCTTTTCCTCGGCCGAAATCATGATTGTCGCAATCAGGCTCGCCGTGAGCACAATGGCGCAAGCTATGAGAGAAGATGCTGGCACGTGACCCCCGGGCTCGATCCCGACGACGGAACGGACCCGGACTTACACCACCATTTTGCGATCGTGAAAAGACGGCATCGGCGCCGCACCGTACTCGGGCGCCGTGCGGGGTTTCCGGCCGAGGATCCGGGCGCATTCGTGACAGAGGGCGGAAACAGAAAGAGGAACAACACAAGGCGCTTTGATGCGCAGTCATCAGACGTCGCGCATTCCTACCCGCGTCTGCGGGCTCAGGAGCTTCTGCTCACTTCACCTTCTTGCCCGACTGCTGCAGACTCTTGAGGTTGCGACGCACGTCTTTCTCGGCCGCCTTGTAGCAGTCGCGCTCCAACTCGAGCCTCGCGATCTCCAAGAGGTTGCGATCAGCATAAGCCTCGGGTGCGCCGGACGCCTCAGACGGCGTCTTGGCGCCTTTGACGCTGCAGTCGGGAGCCTTTGGGGACGCCAACGCGGCCTCGTCGCGGGTGGTCGCATTGGCATCGCCGAGGATCGAGGTGTTCCAATTGTCCGGGCTCTCCAGCTCGGCGCAATTGCAACATCCGCCGATGATCATCGCCGTCGAGCAAAGTGCGCACGCAAGGAAGGAATTGTAGGGTCTTTTCGCGAACGGCCTGTGATGCGTTGCAGATCGTAGGCCGGACATCTGCTCACTCGCGACAATACGATAGGTGCTTAAACGCTCACTGCGTCACACGCTCATTGCGCATGAAGGCGCATGCCATATATCGCTCGGAGAAGTGGTCGAGAGATGGCGGAGAAATGGAAAAAGCAAGTCACGGTCACAGCGGGCCGCTCGGCAAGCGCGAGGCCATAGCTGGAACGGCTCGTCTCTACTCGTGAGCGACCGGCTTCGTCTTGAGAGCCGCCGCTTGCGTCAGCTCGTGAGCGCGGCGGTACCAGAATTTTGCGCTATCGGGGTCGGCGGATGAGCCTTCAAGGCCGTACCGCGCAAGGCTCGCGGGGTCATACGTGCTTCCCATCGCAAGGGCACCCTCGGCCGAGCCGCTCTCCGCGGCGCGCCGAAAAGCACGGCGCGCACCGTCCAGATCACCATTGGCCAGGAGCGAGCGCCCCTTGGCCAAGAGCGACGACGCCGATTGATCCTCGTCCTGCCCTGCGCTCTCGGGCGCGGCCTCTTTCGTCGTGGTCTCATCGGCGGGCGGCGTGACGACGACGCGCTCTCCGATCTGGGCCTTGGGCTCGCCGTCGGCGGGCGCCGTTTGAGAGACGACCTCGGTCGGCTGCTCGGCGGTCGGCTGCTCGGCGACTGCGGCCGCCGCATCACCTTTGGCCAGGAGCGAGCGGCCCTCGGCCAAGAGCGACGACGCCAATCGATCCTCGCGCTGCGCCGCGCGGCGCGGCCTCTTTCGTCGCCGTCTCATCGGCGGGCGGCGTGACGACGACGCGCTCTCCGATCTGGGCCTTGGGCTCGCCGTCGGCGGGCGCCGTTTGAGAGACGACCTCGGTCGGCTGCTCGGCGGCTACGGCCGCCGCATCACCTTTGGCCAGGAGCGAGCGGCCCTCGGCCAAGAGCGACGACGCCAATCGATCCTCGCGCTGCGCCGCGGGCGCGGCCTCTTTCGTCGCCGTCTCATCGGCGGGCGGCGTGACGACGACGCGCTCTCCGATCTGGGCCTTGGGCTCGCCGTCGGCGGGCGCCGTTTGAGAGACGACCTCGGTCGGCTGCTCGGCGGCTACGGCCGCCGCATCACCTTTGGCCAGGAGCGAGCGCCCCTCGGCCAAGAGCGACGACGCCAATCGATCCTCGCGCTGCGCCGCGCTCTTGGGCGCGGCCTCTTCGTCGCGGCCTCATCGGCGGGCGGCGTGACGACGACACGCTCTTCGATCTGGGCCTTGGGCTCGCCGTCGGCGGGCGCCGTTTGAGTGACGACCCCGGTCGGCTGCTCGGCCGCTGCCGCCGCCGCGGCGCGCGCACGGCCAAGATCTTCCTGTGCCGCACGTTCGGCTTCCTCTGCGGCGGGGCGCGCGGCGCGCTCCCCGGCGACCTTCTCGCTCTCAGCGTTGGCGGCTGGCTTTGCGGGCTGCTCAGCAAGCTGATCACGCATTTCCAATGCGACGCGCTCGGCGGCCTCACGCGATTCCTGCTCCCTCGAGAGGCGCTCGCGTACCTCGCTCAGTGCGCGATCAGAAGCCTCGCGGTCATTGCGTTCCTCGGTCAGCTTCGCTTGCGCTTGCGGGACTGCCACCGTTTGCGCCTCGGCATCAGCCGACGCCGCATCCTCGGCGGCAGGGGCCTGAGCCAGCCACAGGGCGACGCCGCATCCGGCGAGCACCGCCAGCACGCCGACAGTTGCGGGCAACGCCACGCGCAGGTCAGCAACGGCAGCGGGCACGTCGAGCATCGCCGCGCTACGCACAAACTTCGTCAGGGCCCGCAGCACCGGCGGATCCTGCTCGCGCCAGGAACCATAGGTGCCGAATGTCCAGACGTGTCCGTCGGGATCGCGGCAGGAGTAGCAGCAGCCGCCGTGCTGGTAAGTCTTGATCTCGAGCACGATATCGGCGCCCGCTTCCTTGGCATTGCGATAGTGGGCCTCGATGTCGTCGACGACGAAATAGCTGCTCTGCGTCTCGCCGTGCTCGATCTCGGCGGGCAGTGTGATCAGCGCATTGCGCTCGGCGGCGACCGTATCAATTGCGGGCACCGCGACCGCGTCGGTGGCCGGCGTCACCATGATAAGACTGTCGCCGAAACGCAGGTGTGCGAAAACAATGCTGCCGTCGTCGCGGCGCGCGACGTAATCCGTCTCGAAGCCCAGCGCACGGCAGAGCCATTCAATGGAACGCGCTGGATCGCGGCAGCGAATAAACGGAAGGACGTTCGGCCGCTGCGACTGCGCGATTTCCCACATCGGCACCCCCCCAAAAAACCCACAGTGCCCGCGCATCGTTCGTATGCGAACAAGGTGTCGAAAATTTAGCGTTTACGGCGCATCTTTAGTGAGAAGGCGCCTGGGGCTCAAACGGCGCCGAGACACCAGGCGAGGATCGCCTTCTGGGCGTGGAGGCGGTTCTCGGCTTCCTCGAAGACCACGGACTGCGGTCCCTCGAGGACCGCCTCGGAAACCTCGTGGCCGCGATAGGCGGGGAGGCAATGCATGAAGATCGCGCCCTTCGCGGCCTTGGCCATCAGCGCGGTATCGACCGCATACGGCTTCAAAAGCTGCTTCCTGCGCGCGCCATCTGTCTGACCCATCGAGACCCAGGTGTCGGTCACGATGCAATCGGCGCCGCGCACGGCCTTCGCCGGATCCTCCGTGATCGTGACATCGCCTTTCTCGCGGCGCACCCAATCGACGACATCCTCGCTCGGGCGCAGCTCCTCGGGGCAGGCGACGCGGAGCGCGAAGCCGAAGCGGGCCGCGGCGTGCATCCATGAAGCCGCAACGTTGTTGCCGTCGCCGACCCAGGCGACCGTGCGGCCCTTGATCGGACCGATGCGCTCCTCGAAGGTCATGATGTCGGCCATGATCTGACAGGGGTGCGACTTGTCGGTGAGGCCGTTGATCACGGGCACAGTTGCGTGCTTGGCGAGGTCGACGAGGGTGTCATGGGCGTTGGCGCGGATCATGATGGCATCGCCATAGCGCGAGAGCACGCGGGCGGTATCGGCGATGCTCTCGCCGCGCCCGAGCTGCAGGTCGGTGTTGTTCAACGTGATCGTGCCGCCGCCGAGCTGGCGCATGGCGACATCGAAGGAAACGCGCGTGCGCGTCGACGGCTTCTCGAAGATCAAGAGAAGCACCGCATCCGCGATGCCCTTGGGCTTGAGCTTCGCCGGCACACGCTTGCCGGCGGCCTTCATGGTGTGCGCGGCGTCGACGATGCGGCGCAGCGTCTTGCTGTCGATCCCATCGAGATCGAGAAAATGCCGAATGACGTTCGATTTGCCCATGGCCCCGGGGCGGCTCCCGTTCTCTAGATTAGCCGCCGCTCGGACGCGACTTGGAAAGACGCGAAAAAGCGCGCGCGAGACGCTCGATGCCTTCGCTGATCTCGCCGTCCTCGACGTTCAGCGGCGGCAGGATGCGGACGACGTTGTCGGCGGCGGCAACGATGAGCAGCTGCTCGGCAGCTGCGGCACCGACGGCGTCTGCCGGCGGCAGCTTGAGCTTGAGGCCCATGAGAAGTCCCTGGCCGCGCACTTCCTCGACGACGTCGGGGAACTGATCCGAGAGACGCGCGAGACCCTGCTTCATGCGTAGCGCCTTCGAGCGCACGGCTTCGAGGAAGGCCGGCTCGAGCACAACATCGAGCACGGCGTTGCCGACGGCCATGGCGAGCGGATTGCCGCCGAAGGTCGAGCCGTGCGTGCCGGGCGACATGCCCTTGGCCGCCTCGGCGGTCGCCAGGATGGCGCCGACCGGAAAGCCGCCACCCAGTCCCTTGGCAACGGCCATGATGTCAGGCGTGATGCCGGCCCACTCGTAGGCGAACAGCTTGCCCGTGCGGCCGATCCCGGTCTGCACCTCGTCGAGCACGAGGAGGAGGCCTCGCGCGTCGCAGATGTCGCGGAGCGCACGCAGAAACTCGGGCGGGGCGCAGCGAACGCCGCCCTCGCCCTGGATCGGCTCGACCATGACCGCCGCGGTCTCAGATCCAATCGCGGCTTCGACGGCGGCGATGTCTCCGAAGTCGACGTGATCGAAGCCCGGGATCTCGGGGCCGAACCCCTCCATGTGCTTCTCGTTGCCGCCGGCAGAGATGGCGGCAAGGGTGCGGCCGTGGAAGGCGCCTCGAAAGGTGATGATGCGCCAGCGCTCGGGATGGCCTGAGACGAAGTGGTAACGGCGCGCGGTCTTGATCGAGCCCTCGCAGGCCTCAGCTCCCGAATTGCAGAAGAAGACCTTGTCGGCGAAGGTCGCCGCAACGAGGCGCTCGGCCAGTCTCTCCTGACCGGCAACGCGATAGAGATTGGACGTGTGCCAGAGGCTTTTGGCCTGATCGACAAGGGCCTCGACGAGGCGCGGGTGCGCGTGGCCAAGCGCGTTCACCGCAACGCCGGCACCGAAGTCGAGGTAGCGCTCACCTTCTCTCGTGACCAGCCAAGAACCTTCGCCGCGGTCGAAAACCAGGTCCCGGCGGGCGTAGGTACCCATGACTGCCGGCGACGGGCCGTTTGCGGCGGCCGAGCGTTTGGGCAGAGAGGCTGGCAGGGGTTTGGACATGGCGCCCATCCCACTCCCATGAAATCAAAAAGGCCGCCTCCCCGGCGGCCATCAGAGCCTCTGGGTGATACGCGCCGGGCGTTCTGCTGTCAACGCGGAGGTGTGCTCGTGCCGCGTCCCGCCGAGCGCAAACTTCACGTGCCGGGACGGCGGCCAACGAATTCCGGGGACATCGCAGCGAAGCGCCCGCAAGGCAGGCTCCCTCGAATCATTCTGTGGCGTCGCCGCCACGTCTCCCTGTCAACAGCCCGCCGCAAAGTCGCTGCGGCTTGTAGAGGAAAATCAGGTTGTTGTAGGTTTAGCCCGTCCGGCCACGAGATATCGCGTTGTATCGCGACCTTGTTGTACCCGTGCCCGGCACGCGTTGAGGCCCGAGTTCTGTCCGGCCTCCCTACCTTACGCGTGCGTCCCAAGTCCTGCGTCATCCCTTGTGAGTGCCTGTAGAGGGCCGAGCTCCGTGCTCCCGCCAGCGCTGCTTTTGCGCTGAGGGTTGCCGGTCGCGCCGTTGCCCGTCGAAACCTTGAGCCGCCCGCTTCCGGCGCGGCCTCGCTGTGATTTGCATAAAGGAGCGACATGACGATGGCCTGGAACGATGAACGCGTAGAGCTTTTGAAGAAGCTCTGGGCCGAAGGACTGAGCGCAAGCCAGATCGCCGGACGCCTTGGCGGCGTGACGCGCAACGCGGTGATCGGCAAGGTTCACCGGCTTGGTCTTTCTGGGCGCGCCACGACATCGCGCATGAAATCCCACCGGCCGCGCGCACGCGCGGCGACCGCCCGGCGCATGGCCAAGTCGCGCTTCGCGAACACCGGCAATCCGGCGCTCAGGGCTCTCTATCATCCCGAAGCCGAGCCGTTCACGCCTTCGGTCGAAGAGCTCGTCATTCCAATGAAGGAGCGCAAGTCGATCCAGACGCTCAGCGAGTGCAGCTGCCGCTGGCCGATCGGCGATCCGCAGATGGCCGACTTCCATTTCTGCGGCAAGAACAAGGTGCCGGGCCTGCCCTATTGCGAATTCCACGCGCGCCGCGCCTTCCAGCCGCCGCAGCCGCGCCGCCGCGAGCGCGAGATCTCGGAGCCGAGAATTCCAGCGCTCGCGACGCCTGCACAGCCGGGCAAGGAACCGGCCGACGCGTAGGCTCACACGACGAAGTTCGCGCCCATTCTTGCGGGGAAAGCGGGGGGCGAAGGCCGGAAGCCGACGGGGGGCTTCCGGCCTTTTTTTGCGGAGATCAGCCGATCGCAGACGTGGTCCGCGCCGTCGCGAGGGCGCCTTCGAGCACGCGGGCGAACTCACGCCGCTCGTCGTCGTTCAAGCAGCGGGCGAATTCGAACTCGCGGCCATGCGAGGCAAGACGCAGGAATGTTTGGCCGTCGGGGCGCTCGGACAGGCGGACGCGGACCCAATAAGGATTGAACTCGAAGCTCTTCTGTCGCCCGGAGGGCTCGACAAGCGTGAGGGTCAGGAGTTCCGGCGTCAGCTCGACGAGCTCGTAGGCCCGCCCCGAGCGGTAGTTCAGGCGAAACGCGACGTAGACGAGCAAAACGTCGAGCCCGAAAAAGCCGAAGACCGGCCAGGCGCCCATGCTGAGAAACACGAGGCCCATCACAAAACTGATGCTGCCGATGGCCAGCATCAGGATGAGGAAGCCACGGGGGCTCAGAGACCTGTGTGGATGAAGGATGGCGCGAAAGGCGCCGTCTCCTTGCTTTCCATTCGTGTTTCCGTCCATGTGGTCAACCTAGCCGCTCGCCGTTCGAAGATGAAGCCCCGATGGCATCTCCGCGCCAAGCCGCAAAGCCCAAGGCCCGCAAAAAAGCGGGGGCCGGCCGCAGCCGGACGACGCTGAGCCCGGCCAACATCCGGGAGATCTTCCGCCGTTTTGCGGCCGCCAATCCGGAGCCCAAGGGCGAGCTCGAGAGCGTCAACACGTTCACGCTCCTGGTCGCGGTCGTGCTTTCCGCCCAGGCGACGGACGCAGGGGTGAACAAGGCCACGCGGGCACTTTTCAAAGTTGCCGACACACCGGAAAAGATGGTGGCGCTCGGCGAGGAAAAGCTGCGCGAATATGTGAAATCGATCGGCCTCTATCGCAACAAGGCCCGCAACATCATCCTCCTCTCGGAGAAGCTGCTGGGCGCTCTATGGCGGTGAGGTCCCGGCCGACCGCGACGCCTTGGAGACGCTCCCGGGCGTCGGGAGGAAGACGGCGAATGTGGTTATGAACGTGGCATTCGGCGCGCCCACCATGGCCGTCGATACGCACGTCTTCCGGGTCGCCAACCGCATCGGGCTCTCCAAGGGCAAGACGCCGCTCGAGGTCGAGGCCGACCTCCTCAGCGTGGTGCCGCCCGAATATGGCGTGCACGCCCATCACTGGCTGATCCTGCACGGGCGCTACATCTGCAAGGCGAGAAAGCCCGAGTGCCCGCGATGCATCATCAACACGCTGTGCCTCTACCCGGACAAGACCCTCGGGCCTTGAGGGCCAATAGCAGACAACAGACCTTCAGATAGCGTAGCTTTACAGATTATCACATTCCGGCACGTCTATTCTCCAAATAGAAACCACTACAATTCTTATGCTGTCCATCTGAATGCCGATTAATTAAATGATCACCGCGACCCGATACAAATTCGGTTGGCAGAAAACGCGATAAAACAACCAAGCAGGGCGGGAGCCTTTGTAATGAGTGGTCCCGGCTTACTGCCGGCGGACGGCGAGGAAGTCTCTCGAAAGCCGTCGGAACTCGAGACTGCAAAGCTCATCGAGCAAACGAGGAAGCTTGCCCAGCTTAACTCGTGGTTCGAGGTTGCGCTCAACAACATGGCGCGCGGCTTGTCGATGTTCGACGCCGACAAGCGCCTCATCGTCTGCAACGCCATTTACCGCGAGATCTACGAGCTGCCCGAAGAGCTGGCAAAGCCCGGCACGCATATTTCCGAGCTTGTCGCCTTTCACGCAAAAAAGGAGAGCGGCGACGACTCCCCTGAAAATCGCGAACGGCAGCACAAATGGATCGAGCGCCACGTCGCCGAGCTGGCACGCGGCAAGTCGTTCACCCACACGCAGTATCTCAACAACGGGCGCATCATCCTCGTCACCAACCAGCCGCTCGCGGATGGCGGTTGGGTCGACATCCAGGAGGACGTCACCGAGAAGACCAAGGCGCAGGAGCGCATCGCGTGGCTCGCACGCCATGACCCGCTGACGGAAACGGCCAATCGCTTCCATCTGCGCGAATTGCTCGAGCAGGAAATCCAGGATCTTTCGAACGGATCGCGGCTCGCCATTCACCTCATCGATCTCGACCGCTTCAAAGAGGTCAACGACACACTTGGCCATGCAGCGGGAGACGCGCTGCTCAAGGCCGTCGCCAAGAGAATGCGCTCGACCGTGCGCGAGAACGATTTCGTCGGCCGGCTCGGCGGCGACGAGTTCGCTGTGGTTCAGGCGGGCGTGCTCGCGGACGAGCAGGTGTCGTCGCTCGCCGTGCGCCTGCTCAAAGTGCTCAATGCTCCGTTCCGGGTCCTCGGACACACCGTGCAGGTCGGCGCCAGCATCGGCGTCGTCATGGCGCCAGAGTACGGAACTGACCCTGACAGCCTGCTCAAGAAGGCCGACATCGCGCTCTACCGCGTCAAGTCGGGCGGGCGCGGCGACTATGCCATCTACCGCCCGGAGTACGAGCAGGTCGCGAACGATCGCGTCGGGCTCGAGAACGATCTAAGGGGCGCGCTGGCGGCGGGACAGCTCGAGCTCCACTATCAACCGATCATCAATCTCGACTTGAGCGAGGTGACGGGATTCGAGGCGCTGATGCGGTGGCGTCACCCCAGGCTCGGGCTCGTCGCGCCCGCGAACTTCATCCCGATTGCCGAGAAGACGGGCCTCATCGTCGAGATCGGCGAGTGGGCTTTGCACCGCGCCTGCCATGACGCAACGAGCTGGCCGAGCCGGATGATGGTGACGGTCAATCTTTCGCCCCTCCAGTTTGCGGACGGCGATCCCGCCGCGTCAGCCGCGTCGGCATTGACCAAGACGGGGCTCGCCGCGGACCGGCTCGAGATCGAGATCACCGAGACCGTCCTCATGCAAAACGAAGAGCGGACGCTCGAGGCGTTGGGCAAGCTGCGTCAGCTCGGCGTCAGGATCTCGCTCGACGATTTCGGCACGGCGTTCGCCTCGCTCTCGTATTTGCGCAAATTCGCCTTCGACAAGATCAAGATCGACCGGTCGTTCGTTCGCGAGCTATGCGAGCGGCAAGACTGCGTCGCCATCGTCAACGCAGTGACGGGCCTCGCCAAGGCGCTCGACATAGGCTCGGTGGCCGAAGGCATCGAAACCTTCCAGCAGCTCGAGAAGGTCAAGGTCGCCGGGTGCAAAGAGGTGCAGGGCTTCTATTTCAGCCCGCCCGTGCCCGCGACCGACGTCCTCGACGCGCTCACCAAATGCGAGGGAATGCTTTCCAAAACTTCGGCCTGAGCGACAGCGCGTGAGCCGCGAGCCTGGTCGCTAGTTGCGCACCGCTATGCCGGCGGCTGCCATGTGCCGCTTCGCCTCGCCGATCGTGTGCGTTCCGAAGTGGAATATCGAGGCCGCGAGCACGGCGCTCGCGTGCCCCTCCTTCACGCCATCGACGAGATGATCGAGCGTGCCGACGCCGCCCGAGGCGATGACGGGGACGCTCACGGCATCGGAGATCGCGCGCGTCAACGCGATATCGAATCCGGCTTTCGTGCCGTCGCGATCCATCGAGGTGAGCAGGATCTCGCCGGCGCCGAGGGCGACGACCTCCTTGGCGTATTCGATAGCATCGATGCCGGTCGGCTTGCGTCCGCCGTGGGTGAAGATCTCCCAGCGATGCGGCTCGCCCGGCTCGAGACCTTCTTGGCATCGATGGCGACGACGATGCATTGCGCCCCGAACTTCTCGGAGGCTTCCTTGACGAAGGCGCGGTTGTTCACCGCGGCGGTGTTGATCGAGACCTTGTCGGCGCCGGCCTCGAGGAGCTTGCGATGTCGTCCACGGTGCGCACGCCGCCGCCGACGGTCAGCGGCATGAAACAGCGCTCGGCCGTGCGCACGACGACGTCGAAGATCACGTCGCGATCCTCGTGGCGAGGCCGTGATGTCGAGGAAGCAGAGCTCGTCGGCGCCCGCCGCGTCGTAGGCGGCCGCGGCCTCGACGGGATCGCCGGCATCGACGAGGTCGACGAAGTTCACGCCTTTGACGACGCGGCCGTCCTTGACGTCGAGGCAGGGAATGATGCGGGTTTTGAGCATGGGATCGATGTCGCTCAGGCTGCAGCCAGGAACGCCAGCGCTTCCTTGCGGGTCGATGCGGCCATCGTAGAGCGCGCGGCCGGTGATGGCACCTTCGAGCATAGCATACTCGGGCCTGCAGCAGCGCCTTGCACGTCGTCGATCGAGGCGAGGCCGCCCGAGGCGATGACGGGGATCTTGGTCGCGCGCGCGAGCTCGGCGGTGGCCGGCAGATTGAGACCCTTCAGGATGCCGTCGCGCTCGATGTCGGTGTAGATGATGGCCGCGACGCCCGCGTCCTCGAAGCGGCGTGCGAGATCGATCGCGGTCAGCTCGGACGTCTCGGCCCAGCCTTCGACCGCGACCTTCCCGCTGCTTCGCGTCGATGCCGACGGCGATGCGGCCGGGAAAGGCGCGGCAGGCTTCGCGCACGAGCGCGGGATCGCGCACGGCGACGGTGCCGAGGATGACGCGGCGTATGCCTTTCGCAAGCCATGTCTCGATCGTCGCCAAATCGCGGATGCCGCCGCCAAGCTGCGCCGGGATCTTGATCGCGGCCAGGATCGCCTCGACCGCTGCGCCGTTGACGGGCTTGCCCGCGAAGGCGCCGTTCAGGTCGACGATGTGAAGGTACTTGAAGCCCTGGCCCTCGAAGGCCGCCGCCTGCGCCGCCGGATCATCATTGAAGACGGTCGCCTCGCTCATCTCGCCGAGCTTGAGCCGCACGCATTTGCCGTCCTTGAGATCGATCGCGGGGAAGAGGATCAAAAAACGCCTCGCCATGCGGCCGCGTGCGGCCATCAGATTGCTTTCTTCGCCTGCGATCAATCGGCTTTGAACCCTCGCGTCAAGTGCAAGTCAGCTCCCCATGGCCCTCGCGTTCGTCGCCTCTCCCCCGCCTGCCGTCGCCCGCCGGCCGCTCACCGAGGCGGATGCGATCGACATCTGGATCGCGCGCTGGCTGCGCGTGCGCCCGAAGGACCTGATCCGGCGCTACGGCTGCGATCCGCGGCGCCTCTACGAAATCTGGGGCGAGGAGCGCTTCCCAGGCAGCCGCGCCAAGGCACTCGACGCTTTCCGCGCGCGATTCCCGCGACTTATAGATCGTGTCGACCCGGGGCCACACCGGCGCGTTTCGCGCGCACCGCATCCCGATCAGCTGCCCTTATTCGAACTTTTTGAGTAGGCGCATCAACGGTCGCCACACTGTGAACGCGGTCCGTCCTTCAGAAGAACAAAATTGGAACGTCCTCTAGACAGGGGTGAGCGACTCATGACATGTTCCTCTTACGTTCTCACCCGCGTCCCCGCCCTTCTCGCCCACGGAGTGGCCCCCATGCGCACCTATCTCATCTCGTACGATCTCGCGAAGCCCCACCTCACCAAGCACGTCATTGCGCACGCCATCATGGCCGTCGGCGAAAGCTGGGCGCGCCCCTTGGAGCAGACCTGGTACGTGCGCTCGGAGGCGAGCCAGGAGGCGATCGAATCTCTCATCGCCCGCCACCTCGAGTCCGACGACGGTCTTCTCATCCAGCAGGTGAAGGGCGAAGCCTTGCTCGCCAACACGTCGGTGCGCTGGTTCCGCCAGCGCATGGCCGGCGTCGAGACGGGCGGCGACACGAACATCATCGCCTTCCCGGTTCCGGCTCCCGTGGCGGCGCCGACGGACGAGCCGGAGCTGCCGTTCGCCAAGGCGAGCTGATCGAAATTCCCTCTCCCGCGTATGCGTATCCGGAGAGGGTCAGGGTGAGGGGCGAAGACCTGTCGCGCGTATCTATTGCCCCTCACCCACATTAGATTGCCGTGTGATTTCCCGCTGACTTTTCGCATCGTCAGAGCTTCATCCTGAGCTTGTCGAAGGATGGAGCGCGAAGGAACAGGCCGTGACCCGGCCTCATGGTTCGACAGGCTCACCATGAGGCCTGCTGCCGGCAATAGAGCTGACGCATTAGGCGCGCAGAAATTCGCTGGCCTTGAAGAGCGACTGGAACGGAATGCCGGCCTCGGCATAGAGTTTGTCCGCGCCCTCCTCGCGATCCAAAATCGAGATCACCAGCGCGATCGTCGCGCCGGCAGCCTTGAGCGCTTCGACCGCCTTCATCGCCGAGCTGCCGGTCGTCGTCACGTCCTCGACGATGGCGACGCGCTTGCCCTTAACATCGCTCAAGCCCTCGACCAGCTTCCGCGTGCCGTGGTCCTTCACCGTCTTCCTGACGAAGAAGCCCGGCATCGGCCGCCCCGCCTTGAGGCTCGCGATCGAGATCGGCGTAATCAGCGGCACGGCGCCCATCTCGAGGCCGCCCACGATCTCGGCGCCGGTGGCAGCGATGCGTGCGTAGATCAGCTCGGACAGCAGGTCGGCGCCCTCGGGATCGAACATCGAGGGCTTCATATCGAAGTAGTGGTCGCTCTCCTTGCCGGAGGCGAGCACCACGTGGCCGCGCACGAACGACTTCGTCCTGATGATCTCGAAGAGCCTCTGCCGTGCGTCGCCCGCGTTGACCGCCATAACCTTCCCTCCGCTCACGGCCGCCATTTGAGGAAGTTCGCGAGAAGCATCAAGCCCAGCGTCTGGCTCTTCTCGGGGTGGAACTGGGTGCCGGCCACATTGTCCTTGGCGACCATCGCCGTCACGGGTCCGCCGTAGTCCGTCTCGGCGACAATGACGCTCCGGTCCGATGGCACGAGATGGAAGGAGTGCACGAAATAGGCGTGCAGCCCATGGGGTCCGGTCTTGATGCCGTCGAGCAGCGCGTGCGGCGTCGCGCACGTCGAGCGTGTTCCAGCCCATGTGCGGGATCTTGAGCGTGGGGTCCTTGGGCTCGATGGCGCGCACGTCGCCCGCGATCCAGCCCAGGCCCTCGGTGATCTCGAATTCGAGGCCGCGCGTCGCCATGAGCTGCATGCCGACGCAGATGCCGAGGAACGGGCGGCCCTTGGCGCGGACGGCCTCCTCGAGCGCGTCGTGCATGCCGGGGATGGCATCGAGGCCGCGCTTGCAGTCGGCAAAGGCGCCGACGCCCGGGAGCACGACACGGTCGGCCGCGCTTACGTCCTCCGGCTTGGCGCTGACGATTATTTCGGCGTCCGCATTGCTTTCACGGCCGGCGCGCTCGAAGGCCTTGGCCGCCGAGTGGAGATTTCCCGACCCGTAATCGATGATGACGACGCGCTGCATCAGGAAGCCATCAGGCGTTGGCGCCGAACTGGCTGCGCAGGCGGTGCATCAAGCTCCGCGCCTGCGTCTCGACCCAGCCGCCGGTCAGAGCGCGCACCTCGGGGTGACCATAGCGGCGCAGCGCTGCAGGCTGCTCGCCCTTGAGCCAGGCATCGAAGAAGCGGCGCTCGCAATCGTCGCGGTTGCTCCCGCTCACGGTCGCGACCTCGCGCCAGCCCTGGCGGCCCAGAAGCCAGCGCTGAATCTCACCGGCCTCGAAGGCGAAGAAGAGATTGAGAGCAAAGCTCGCGAGCGACGCCCATTCCGGCGTGGCGCCGGCGAGCGTGAGCACTGCGGCGAGGAGGACTGCGGCCGCAATATAGATCGCGAGCACCAACCATTGGCCGCGAATAGCGAGCCAAACGGGCGCGATGAGCGCGACGCCCCAGGAGAAGCCGTCGCGGACGAAGACGAGCGCGTCTGCCCTGTCGAAGCGATCGGCCGGCGGGTCCGGCGGCTCATGCACTGTAAAGACTGCCACGCGAGAACCTCGACGCTACGCAGATCATCCGGCAAGCGTGCCCTTGGTCGATGGGACGCGGCTTCCCTGTCTCGGGTCGACCGCCAACGCCTGACGCAGCGCGCGCGCGAGGCCCTTATAGCAGGTCTCGGCGATGTGGTGGTTGTTGTCGCCGTAGAGGTTCTCGATGTGCAGCGTGATGCCGGCGTTCTGCGCGAAGGCCTGGAACCACTCGCGAAAAAGCTCGGTGTCCATCTCGCCGATCTTGGGCTGCGAGAAGCGCACCTTCCAGATGAGGTAGGGGCGGCCGGAGACGTCGACCGCGACGCGCGTCAGCGTCTCGTCCATGGGGATGTGGACGTCGGCGTAGCGCGAGATGCCCTGCTTGTCGCCGAGCGCCTTCGCCACGGCCTGGCCGAGCACGATGCCGCTGTCCTCGGTGGTGTGGTGGAAGTCGATGTGGAGGTCGCCCTTGGCCGCGAGCTTGATGTCGATCAGCGCGTGGCGGGCGAGCTGCTCGAGCATGTGGTCGAGGAAGCCGACGCCGGTCGAAATGTCGAAGGTGCCCGAGCCGTCGAGATCGACGGACGCCGTGATCTCGGTCTCCTTGGTCTTGCGGGAGATGGTTGCTTGCCGCTTCACTTCGCCCTCATCGGGGCCCTGACGCCGCAGCCGGCGGGCCCTGCTTGCTTTGGAAGAATCAAGCGTTTATCAGCTTCAAAGCCGCCATTCCAGTGCGCTCCGGGCCGGTTTCGATCCTTGAATAACGGGACGTGTGCGCCGACATGAACGAGGCCCGATGTCCAGCCAATCCGACATGCCATCCCAAGCCTCATCCTGGCACGCGACGACCATCCTCTCGGTGCGCAAGGGCGGGCGCGTGGTGATCGCGGGCGACGGGCAGGTGAGCTTCGGCGCGACGATCATCAAGGCTAACGCGCGCAAGGTGCGCCAGCTCGGCAAGGGCGGCGTGATCGGCGGCTTCGCGGGTGCCACGGCGGACGCATTTACCCTGTTCGAGCGACTCGAGGCCAAGCTCGAGCAGTATCCCGGCCAGCTCATGCGCGCCTGCGTCGAGCTCGCCAAGGACTGGCGGACCGACCGCTTCCTGCGCCGGCTCGAGGCGATGATGATCGTCGCCGATCGCGATACGACGCTCGTGCTCACCGGCACCGGCGACGTGCTCGAGCCCGAGTATCACGTCACGGGGATCGGCTCGGGCGGTCCCTATGCGCTGGCTGCGGCGCGCGCGCTTCTCGATTCCGACCTCGACGCCGAAGCAATCGCGCGCAAGGCCATGGGGATCGCGGCCGACATCTGCGTCTATACGAACGCCAATCTCGTGGTCGAAAGCCTGCCACTCGACCCGAGATGAATCGCACGACCGCCTATCCTCTGATGGAGCAAGTGCAATGGCGTGGTTCTGATTCTCTTGACGGCGGGCGTCGCTCGAAGTCTTCGCTCACGACGGCATTCCGCTCGCCCCAGCGGTCGGCTTCTTCGCCATCGGCATCGCCAGCTTCTATTTCCTCAACCGCTCGCTGGTCGGCGTGCCGCTCGGCACTCGCCTACGCGAGCTTCATGGCATCGCCAGGCGATCGCGACGGTGCCGCTCGGGACCGCATATGCTGCCTGAGGTGCAATCGGGTCGGCGGGGACCGTCATCATCGGCATCCTCTACTTCAACGAGCCGGGTCACCTATCCGGCGGATGCTATTCCTTGTAACGCTGATCGGGCTCGGTCGCGGGCCTCAACTCGTCTGCGAACAGTGAACGGTTGTAACGCCTCCATGACCACGTTTTCCCCGCGCGAGATCGTCTCCGAGCTCGACCGCTACATCATCGGACAGGGCGACGCCAAGCGTGCGGTCGCGATCGCGCTCCGCAACCGCTGGCGGCGCCAGCAGCTTACGGGCGACCTCAAGGAGGAGGTGCTGCCGAAGAACATCCTGATGATCGGGCCGACCGGGCGTCGGCAAGACGGAGATCTCGCGCCGCCTCGCCAAGCTCGCCGGCGCGCCGTTTCTCAAGGTCGAGGCGACCAAGTTCACCGAGGTCGGCTATGTCGGCCGCGACGTCGACAGCATCATCCGCGATCTGCTCGAGGTCGGCATCGCGCTCGTCCGCGAGGGCAAGCGCAAGGAAGTGCGCGCCAAGGCCGAGAAGAACGCCGAGGAGCGCGTGCTCGATGCGCTCGTCGGGCCAACCGCCTCGCCCACGACGCGCGAAAGCTTCCGCAGGAGGCTCAGAGACAACGAGCTCAACGACAAGGAGATCGAGATCCAGGTCGCGGAGACGGGCGGCGGCATGCCGATGTTCGAGATACCGGGCATGCCCGGCGGCTCGGTCGGCGCCATCAACATCGGCGAGATGCTGTCCAAGGCCATGGGCGGGCGGGCGAAGCCGCGCCGCGTGACCGTCAAGGACAGCCACGATCTCCTGATCGCGGAGGAGAGCGACAAGCTCATCGACGCCGATCAGATCACGAGCGAAGCCATCCGCGCGGTCGAGGACAACGGCATCGTGTTCCTCGACGAGATCGACAAGATCTGCTCGCGCGGCGAGACGGGTCGCTCGGGCGCGGAGGTTTCGCGCGAGGGCGTGCAGCGCGATCTCCTGCCGCTGATCGAGGGCACGACCATCTCGACCAAGCACGGGCCGGTGAAGACCGACCACGTGCTGTTCATCGCGTCGGGCGCGTTTCATGTCGCGAAGCCGTCGGACCTGCTGCCCGAGCTGCAGGGGCGGCTGCCCATCCGCGTCGAGCTGCAGGCGCTGACGCGGGAGGACTTCCGGCGCATCCTGACCGAGCCGGAAGCAAGCCTCATCAAGCAGTATGTGGCGCTGATGGCGACCGAGGGCGTGAGCCTCACCTTCACGGACGATGCGATCGACGCGCTTGCGGACACGGCCGTGCTGGTCAACTCGACGGTCGAGAACATCGGCGCGCGGCGGCTGCAGACGGTGATGGAGCGGGTGCTCGACGAGATCTCCTTCGAGGCCTCCGATCGCGCGGGAGAGGCGATCACGGTCGACGCGGCCTACGTGAACGCGCGCGTCGGCGAGCTCGCGAAGAACGCCGACCTCTCCAAGTTCATTCTGTGAGACGCGTGCGGCGGCTTCTCAGGCACCTTCCACCATCTTGACCAGTAGCGATCTCATATGGCGACGGTATTCGCTCGGCGAAAACCCGTATTCGGCCTTGAAGCGGCGGCCGAAGTGGGAAAGATCCGAGAAGCCCCAGGAATAGGCGATTTCGCCGATCGTCCTGTGCGAATGCGCGGGATCGCTCAAGGCGGCGCGACACCGCTCGAGCCGGCGATCCTGGATGTAGCGCTCTAGAGAGGTCCCTTCCTGTGACAGCAGCGCGTTGGCGTAGCGGACGCTGACGCCGGCAGTGGCAGCCACCGCCGCCGGTCTCAGCTCAGGGTCGCAAAGGCCCGCATCCACAGCCGACTTCAAACGCAGGAGCGCCGTCGCCCGGGCCGACGAGAGCGCCGCGCCGTTCTGATCATTCTCCTTGGAAAAAGCCAACGCGATCAAATCCAGCGCCTGCTCGGAGATCTTTTGCGCCGACTGGCTGTCGAGCGTGTCGACATGCGCCGGCAGCATCGCCAGGAAGCCGGACGTCAGTGCCGCGATGGGACCTTGGGACGATATGGACCGCGCGGTCATGGCGGAAACGCTCCCCAGCCGGGCTTCCAACAGCTCGCGAGGAATCTTGAAGCAAATGGAGCTCGTCTTGGCTTCCAGCGAGATGGTAAATGGCCGGCGCGTGTCGAGGAGGAGAAAGTTGCCGGCGTCATTCATCGCATGCCGGCCGTCCTGCTTGAAGGCGCTGCGTCCGGAGAGCTGGAGACAGAGAAGGAGGTCATCGTTTTCTCCCCGGGCGGCGTGACGATCGCTCCGCCTGACCTCGGCCCCATCGCACATGAAGGTGGCGACGCCGAGAGACCCGAGTGTGCCGACGCGGACGCTGCCCTGGAAGGCGGAACCCGCTTTCGTGCGGAAATCGTGCCGCACGAAGCCTTTCGTAGCAACTTCCACCCAATAGGAAAGGCGATCCCGCGGGTGGACCTCGTCTGTCGAGTAGACCGTGGCCATAGCCGAACTGTCCCCCCAGCGCCCCCACCGTTGCCCTCGCCGCTAGCGCCAAACCCGAGAGAAAAGCGCCGCCGAACATGGAGAGGCAACAGCGTTCAATGCATCGCCATCGCGGGTGAACCGATGTCACTCAACCGATAGCAACCCATTTGTAGCATCAGGGAAAAATTAAAACTTGTCAGCACAAGCGCAAAATGGGGCGTGTTCCGTCAAGAACATAGCGTTCCTGAGGTCAAGCGCCGACCGCGGCCAGGGGTTGCGACCGCTCCCGCATTTGCCGCCGATAGTCGCTGGGCGAGTAGCCATATTCGGCTTTGAACCGGCGACCGAAGTGGGAGACGTCCGAAAAGCCCCAGGAGAACGCAATCTCCCCGATCGTCCTGTGTGACTGGGCTGGGTCGGAGAGCATGCACCGGCACCTCTCGAGCCGGCGGTCCTGGATGTAGCGTTCGAGCGATGTGCCTTCATGCGACAGCAGCGCGTTGGCATATCTCACGCTCACGCCTGCGGCAGCGGCCACGGCCGGTGGCCTGAGCTCGGGATCACAGAGACTGGTCTCGACAGCCGCCTTCAATCGAAGGAGGGCGGTGCCGCGGGCCGTGGAGAGAGCCGCACCGTCGCGGTCGCTTTCGGTCGAAAAGGCCAAAGCGATCAAGTCCAGCGCCTGCTCACCGATCCTGCTTGCTGCAGAACCCTCGAATGTGCCGAGGCGCTTAGAGATCATCGTGAGAAATTCCGACGCTATAGCAGCGACGGGCCGTTGCGCTGAAAGCGATCGTGCGGTCAGCGCCGCAACGCTCCCCAATCGAGCCTCCAACTGCTCGCGCGGAATCTTGAAAATCACGGCGCGGGTGGGCGTTTGAATGACCGCCGAAAACGGGCGCCGCATGTCCAGAAGCATCAAGCCGGCGTCCTCGCTGGCGGCCTCCCGGCCGTCCTGGAGAAAGGTCGCCCTTCCGGACTGGTGGACGCACGCATAGATGTCGTCGACGCTATCGTGGGCCGCGTCACGCGCCGTGCGCGTCACCACGTGCGGTCCGCACTCTACGATTGCCACGCCGATATCGGCGAGCGTCCCAACGCGCACGGTGGCGCTGAAAGTTGGGCCGAGGGCCGAACTGAGCTCGTGGCGGGCGAACTCCTTGGTTGCGACATCGCTCCAAAAGGAAATTCGGTCTCTCGGGTGGACGTCGTCGGTCGAGTAGAAACTCATGACTCCCCCACTCCGCGTCCAGCTGCCCTCTCGGTCGACCTTTTGTGCCACGTCGGTCGAGCATAACGCCGGGCTACAGCGTTCAATACAGGCTCGACGCGAATTGACCGATTCATGCGGGGCCGATCCCGTGACCTTAGTCCGCGCGATCAGCCCCTTATGGGTTTTTGCGCGCAATTCGTCAAGAAACGCAACCAGTTTGTCGGGACACAAGATGCAACACCTGGACCTGGACAACGAACTTTCGGAAATGCAGAGCCTGGACAACGAAGCTTTGGAGCGATCGCCGCTCCACCTGCTCCACCGCGTCGGTCAATGTGCCGAAGATCTTTTCCAGCTCGAGATGTCGGGCCTCGACCTCACGCCGCGCCAGTACATCGTGCTTTTGACCGTCTCCAAGGCCGAAGGGCTCAGCCAAACCGACCTTGTCGAGAAAACCGGTATCGACCGCTCGACGATGGCCGACCTCGTCCGGCGGATGCTGAAGAAGGGGCTGCTGCAGCGCCAGCGAAGCAATGAGGACCGGCGCGCCTATTCCGTCAGCCTGACGGAGCAGGGTGTGCGCGCATTGAAGGCCGCCGAGCCGGTGGCGATCAGGGCCGACGACAGACTGCTGGTCGCTCTTCCGGCGCCCATGCAGGAGGAGTTCGTCTCGAATTTGAACGCGATTATCCGGGCGTTCAGCGGCGACCGCTCGGGTCAGGCTCAGGAAGTGTAAGCCGGGCCTGCTCGTCGAGGCGCTTAGGCTTTTGCTGCAGTTTTTTCACTAGGGCGCATGCTGTCTGCTGCGGCCTGAGCGCGACGGTCCTTCCACGCAGGGGCGTTTCGTCCCGCGTCATTACGCCTACCGAGCCTGGCGGCTCGGAGGGGTGTAAATCTGCTTCTGCATCCCATTTCTCGGGTCGGCCAAACGTGCGTGCGACGAGCGCGCTGCGTGCCGTCGCACCACTAGAAGCGGAAGCTCTGCCGCCAGGATTCTTTCTCGAGAGGTTTTCGGCTGCACTCGTGCCTCATCGGCATAGGCACGCCTTGGCGTTGTGCGCGGCAAGAGATCGATTTTACAGACGAAGCAAAGATATGAACGATCGAACAAGAAAAATACTACACGCCATCTTCACGCAGCCCTTCAGCGCCGTCATTACGTCGGACGATCTCAAGCACGTGCTGCAGGTGCTCGGAGGCGAGGTCGACGATCGGCGGGGCGACCGGCTGATCGTGAGGCTCCATGGCCGAGGCGCGTCCTTCCGCTACGAGGATCGCGGTCTACCTCCGGAGGAGGTCGTGCTCGTCAAGCAGTTCCTCGAACGCAGTGGCGTCGTGCCGAACGATTTCATGGGCTAAGTTTGCAGGATCGCGCCCGCGCCAACACGCGGGTTGACGTGGCGCGGGCAATTCCTACATGTCGTTCAGCAATCGGGGGAAGGGGACCGTGCAGCGCATGCTGATCCGGGATACGAGGGCCGGGTACGGTCTTGCGACACGCCTCATGCATTGGCTGATGGCGATCGCCATCGTCGCCATGTTCGTGCTCGGGCTGTGGATGCGCACGCTCGACTACACCAGCCCCTACTACAATCTCGCGCCCGACATTCACCGCAGCGTCGGCATGTTGCTGCTTTTCCTGCTCATATTCCGTTTCGCCTGGCGCGTCGTGAACGTGAAGCCCGACGACCACGAGCTGACGCGGCCTCGAGGCCGTGGCATCGCATGCCGTCCATTGGGGCTTCTATCCGCTTCTCCTCGCCCTCATGGTCAGCGGCTACATGATCTCGACCGCAGACGGCCAGCCGATCAGCGTCTTCGGCTGGTTCGACGTGCCGTCGCTCATCCAGGGCGAGGGGCAAGAGGACGCCGCGGGCCTGGTCCATAAGATCCTCGCCTACGCGACGATCGCTCTCGCCGCCGTTCACACGATTGCCGCGTTGAAACATCATTTTGTCGACCGCAGCCACATCCTTTCCCGGATGTGGGTTGGGCCACCCAGCGACTGACCCTGCAACCGATACGGAGCACGCTCAATGAAGCTCGCTTATGCCCCTCTCGTTCTCGTTGCCGGCGCGCTCGCGCTTTGCGGCCCGGCGCATGCCGCCGACTACGTGATCGACACCAAGGGCAACCACGCCTCGATCAATTTCCGCATCAGTCATCTGGGGTTCAGCTGGCTGACTGGCCGTTTCGACAAGTTCTCCGGCAATTTCTCCTATGACAAGACGGCGCCCGAGGCCTCCAAGGTGAAGGTCGAGATCGACACGGCAAGCTTCAACTCGAACCATGCCGAGCGCGACAAACATATCAAGAGCGCCGATTTCCTCGACGCCGCAAAGTTCCCCAAGGCCGTCTTCGAGAGCACGTCCGTCAAGGCGAACGGCGAGGGAAAGGCTGCGATTACGGGCAAGCTGACGCTCCATGGCGTGACCAAGGAAGTCGTGATCGACGCGCAGCACGTCGGCGGGGGCAACGATCCGTGGGGCGGAGTGCGCGACGGCTTCGCCGGCAAGACGACGCTCACGCTCGCAGACTTCGACATCGATACGGCCAAGCTCGGCCCTACGTCGGGGAAGGTCGACCTCGAGCTCAATATCGAGGGCCTCAAGCAGTAGGCTGCAAAAGGTCACAAGCCGCGGCCGTGCAGTGAATAGCGACGACGCAGATGCAATGCGTCGCGTCGCCGGCCGCCGCTCACTCCGCCTGCCGCAACGACATGATGAAATGGGCGAGCTCGAACATCTCCTCCTGCGAGAGATGATGGTTCGGCATCATGGGCGGGATGGACTTGAGCCAGTCGACGACACCCTCGAGCGACTGGCCGGGCCGGTTGGCGACGGCGCTGAAGCTCGGAATACCCGTGTGGCCAATCTTCTCGCCCTGTCCCGGGTTCAGATGACAGCCCGCGCATAGGCGTTCCGCGAGGGCATGGCCCTTCGCTACGTCGTCGGCCCCGGCCCATGACGCGGCCGGGGCAAGGCCCAGGGCGAGCGCCACGGGGATGACGAATAGGGGGTTCAAGCGCACCGCAGCTGTCCTCCAAAAGGGTCGCGCGCACGATGCCGGCAATGGGCGCGGCGGGCGTTGCGCTGCGTCAATCGCGCGACTTCGTCCGCGACAGGTTTCGCCGTGTTTTCACAGGCTTGCGTCCGACGCCGGGCGCTGGTCACCGTTCGTCCGAGGGAAAGGCCTTGCCCGGTCCGATGCTGCTGTTATGAATGATATAATAGCACAAATAGGAAGCCGGAGGCGGCCATGAAGGGGGGAATTGGAGCGGGTGCATTGGGTAGAAGCGTCGCCGCGGCGGCCGCTCTAGCGGCCGTCCTCCTGCCGCTGCCGTCCTCCGCTCAGGAGGAACCGCCGGCCTCCACCCCGCGCATGACGCTCGAAGGCCATCAGGCCGACGTGTGGTCCGCGACCTTCAGCGCCGACGGCAGCCGAATTCTCACGGCGTCGGCCGACCGGACGGCGCGCGTCTGGGACGCCAAGACCGGCGCCGTCCTCCTCACGCTCTCGGGGCATGGCGAAGCCGTGCGCCACGCCGCCTTCTCTCATGACGCGAGCCGCATCGTCACCGCCTCGCGCGATGCGACGGCGCGGCTCTGGGACGCCAAGACGGGCGCCGAGATCGCGGTTCTCAAGGGTCACGAGCAGATGGTGGAGAGCGCTGAGTTCAGCCCGGACGGGAGCCGCATCGTCACCATTCCTCACGACAAGACGGGGCGGCTCTGGGACGGGCACACCGGGGCGCTCGTCGCGGAGCTTCCGGGACACGAGGAATACCTGACGTGGGGCGCCTTCAGCGCGGACTCGACGAAGCTCGTCACGGCGTCAAGCGACAAGACGGCCCGTGTCTGGGATGCCAAGACCGGGGCGCTCATCGCGGCGCTCACGGGCCACGACGGCATGATCACGAGTGCCGCCTTCAGCCCGGACGGAGCACGCGTGCTCACCGGGTCAACCGACAAGACGGCGCGTGTGTGGGATGCAAAGACGGGCGCCGTTCTGCTGACACTCGCGGGCGGCCACACGCGCGCGATCCAGCGCGCCAATTTCAGCCCCGACGGGAAGCGGATCGTCACCGGTGCCGCCGACAAGGTGGCGAAGATCTGGGACGCGACAACAGGAGCCGTGCTCGTCACCATGGCGGGCGGTCATAAGAGGCTGTTGAGCGTCGCCGCGTTCAGCCCGGACGGGCGGCTCGTCGTCACCGCCTCGCACGACAAGACGGCGCGGATCTGGGATGCCGAGACGGGCGCTCAGCTTGCGGTGCTCGCTGGGCACACGAGGGAGGTCGACACGGCGGAGTTCAGCCCGGACGGTCGCCAGGTTCTGACCAGCTCGTTCGACGGCACGGCGAAGGTGTGGGATGCGCCTGCCTTGCCAAGCGCGGGCACGCGGTAGGCAAATCACGCCACAAGGCCAGAAGCTCTGATCACACGTCGAGGTTGGCGACGGAGAGCGCGTTGTCCTGGATGAACTCGCGCCGCGGCTCGACGACGTCGCCCATGAGCTTGGAGAAGATCTCGTCGACCTCGGACAGGTCGCCGATCTTCACCTGCAGCAGCGTGCGCGCGTCGCGGTCGAGCGTCGTCTCCCAGAGCTGCTCGGGGTTCATCTCGCCCAGGCCTTTGTAGCGCTGCAGCGAGATGCCCTTGCGGCCGGTCTCGTAGACCGCGTCGAGCAGCGTGCGCGGGCCGAAGATGTCGATCGTCTCGCCCTTGCGGCGCAACTTGGCCGGGTTTGCCGTAGACCTCGGCCAGATGCGCGTGCTTCTCGTTCAGGCGCCGCGCATCGAGCGAGGCGAGGAGGCCACGGTCGAGCGCGTGCGCCTCGGTGACGCCGCGCACCTCGCGCTTGAAGAGGAAGCCGTCGTTGCCGAAGCGGCCCTGCCAGCCCTTCTCGGTCTCCTCGGCGATGGCGTCGAGGCGCTCGGCAACCTCGGCCGCGACCGCGTTCGCCTGCTCGGCCGACCGCAGCAGCGCGGGATCGAAGGCGCCGGCAATCGCCGCCTGCTCGACGACGGAGCGCGGATAGCGCGAATGGAGCTGTCGATGAGCCCGACGATCGCCGCGCGCCTGGCTCGACGATATCGCGCAGGTCCTTGCCGGCGCGCTCCTCGCCCGCGCCGGTGACGAGCACCGCCTCCTCGAGACCCTGATCGATCAGGTAGTCCTCGAGCGCGCGCTGGTCCTTGAGGTAGGTCTCGGACTTGCCGCGCGCCACCTTGTAGAGCGGCGGCTGGGCGATGTAGACGTGGCCCTTCTCCACGAGCTCCGACATCTGCCGGTAGAAGAACGTCAGCAGCAGCGTGCGGATGTGGGCGCCGTCGACGTCGGCGTCCGTCATGATGATGATCTTGTGGTAGCGCAGCTTCGAGAGATCGAAGTCGTCGCGGATGCCGGTGCCGAGCGCGCCGATGATGTTGGTCACCTGCTCGGAGGACAGCATCTTGTCGATGCGCGCACGCTCGACGTTGAGGATCTTGCCGCGGATCGGCAGCACGGCCTGATACTCGCGCTTGCGGCCCTGCTTGGCGGAGCCGCCGGCCGAGTCGCCCTCGACGATGAACAGCTCGGTGTTGGCCGGATCGCGGTCCTGGCACTCGGCGAGGCCGCCCGGCAGCCGCAGGCTGTCGAGCGCGCCCTTGCGGCGCGTCAGCTCGCGCGCCTTGCGCGCCGCCTCGCGCGCGAGCGCCGCCTCGACGATCTTGCCGACGATGGTCTTGGCTTCCTTCGGGTGCTCCTCGAACCAGGCGGTGAGCTGCTCGCCGACGATGCTCTCGACGACCGGCTTCACTTCGGACGAGACGAGCTTGTCCTTGGTCTGGCTCGAGAACTTCGGGTCCGGCACCTTGACGGAGAGCACGCAGGTCAGGCCCTCGCGCGCGTCCTCGCCGGAAAGGTCGACCTTCTCCTTCTTGGCGAGCCCGCTGTCGCCCGCGTACTTGTTGATGACGCGCGTCAGCGCGCCGCGGAAGCCGGCCAGATGCGTGCCGCCGTCGCGCTGCGGGATGTTGTTGGTGAAGCAGCAGCACGTTCTCGTGGTAGCTGTCGTTCCACCACAGCGCCACCTCGACGACGACGCGATCCTTCTCGGCGCGGATCATGATCGGCTCGGAGATGAGCGCCTGCTTCGAGCGGTCGAGATAGCGCACGAAGGCGCCGTGCCGCCGTCGTAGATAAACTCCTCGCGCTTGACGTCGGCGTGGCGCGCGTCGGTCAGCACGATCTTGGCGCCGGAGTTCAGGAACGCGAGCTCGCGCAGGCGGTGCTCGAGCGTGGCGAAGTCGAACTCGATCTTCGTGAAGGTCTTGGTGCTCGGCAGGAACGAGACCTCGGTGCCGCGCTCGCCCTTGGCGTCGCCGACGACCTTCAGCGGCGCAACCGCGACGCCGTCGCGGAACTCGATGAAGTGCTCCTTGCCCTCGCGCCAGATGCGGCAGCGCAGCCAGCTCGACAGCGCGTTGACGACCGAGACGCCGACGCCGTGCAGGCCGCCCGAGACCTTGTAGGAGTTCTGGTCGAACTTGCCGCCGGCGTGCAGCTCGGTGAACACGATCTCGGCCGCCGAGCGCTTCGGATCGTGGTCGTCGTCCTTCTTGATGCCGGTCGGGATGCCGCGGCCGTCGTCGCGCACGGTGCACGAGCCGTCCGGGTTCAAGCGTGACGAGGCATTCCTTGGCGTGACCGGCGAGCACCTCGTCGATGGCGTTGTCGACGACCTCGTAGATCATGTGGTGCAGGCCCGAGCCGTCGTCGGTGTCGCCGATGTACATGCCGGGCCGCTTGCGGACGGCGTCGAGACCCTTCAGCATCTTGATGCTGTCGGCGCCGTAGTCCTCGGGCGCGGGAGTTTTTTTCGCGGGCAAAGCGCTCATCTTGCGGGTGTCCAAAGGGTGTCTGGAGAGGTCGATTCCTTATACCACAGAACGGCGCCCGAGGGCCATGAAAACGCGCCGGCAACAACGTCGCAGCGCGCGGAAAAATATCGTTTATTTCAGATATTTACTGAATTAGTGGCGGGGGCGAGATAACGCCCGCCGCGCCGCCTCAAAGCGCCGTCGCGAAACCGCCCTCCAGGCGCCAGAACTGGGCCTTGCCTGCGAGCGCGGAAAAGGCCTGCTCGTCGGTCCCCGTCATCCAGGCCTGGCACTCGAGGCGGAGGAGCTCGGCGAAGAGCGCCTGGCGTCGCGCCTCGTCGAGATGAGCCGTCACCTCGTCGAGGAGCAGGATCGGCGCCATGCCCTCCCGGCGCGCCTTGACCAGCTCGGCGTGGGCCAGCACGAGGCCGAGGAGGAGCGCCTTCTGCTCGCCCGTGGAGCAGAGCCGGGCCGGCATCGCCTTCGGCCCGTGCGTGACGATGAGGTCGGAGCGGTGCGGGCCATCGAGCGTGCGGCCGGCGGCGCGGTCGCGCTCGCGCGTCTCGCGCAGCACGCTTCACGTAGGCGTCCTCGACGTCGACGGCCGGCAGGCGCGCGAGATCGGCGTCGATCGTGCCTTCGAGCGCGAGCTCGCTCCACGGAAACGGCGAGGCAGGATCGCGCGCGCGGCGCTCTGCGATCACGGCGGCCAGCGCCGCCACGGCCTCCGCGCGCGCCGCCGCGATCGCGATGCCCGTCTCGGCCATGACGAGCTCGAGCCCTTCGAGGCGCGCGTTCTCGCGCACGCCGTCGGCGAGCAGCCGGTTGCGCTCTGCCATGGCGCGCTCGAAGTGCCCGGTGCGCGTGCGATGGCCGGGATCGAAGCAGACGATCAGGCGGTCGAGAAAGCGGCGGCGCTCGGAGGCGGGGCCGGTGAAGAGGCCGTCGGTCGCCGGCGTCACCCAGACCATCTCGACGTAGTCGGCGAGCGCGCCGGAGCCTGACCGCTGCTCGCCGTCGATGCGCACGATGCGGCCCGTGCGCTCGGCGTTGCGCGCAGAATCGGGCGCAAGGCCCGTGCCGATGTCGACAGGACCAAGCGCGGTATTGACGCGGGCGAAAATCGACCAGCTCCCTGCGCCTTCGGCGCGTGCGAGATCGGCAAACGGCGCCTGGCGCAGGCCCTGACCGGGGGCCAAGAGCGAGACGGCCTCGAGAATGTTGGTCTTGCCGGAGCCGTTGGCGCCGACGAGCACGATGGCACCGGGGCGCAGGTCGAGCGAAATCGCGGGATAGTTGCGGAAATCGGTGAGCGCGAGACGCTCGACCCAGAGGCGCGGGGAGGAGTCCTGCTCGGTCGCGGCTTCTCGGTCCGTGGCGGAGGCTAAATCGTGCATCTCGCTCATGCGTTCGGTTTTATCTCGCCCCTTCACGCGGGAGCGTAGGCACTGCGCTCTTACTTCACTTCTCCCGTCATGGCGAAGCCGTGCTTCGCACGGACGCGGAGAGGTCGCGCAGCCTCAGCTGCGCGGGTGAGGCGGCCTAGCCTACACCCGCATCGGCATCAGGACGTAGAGCGCCGTGTCGTCGCCGCCGCTCCTGATCATCGTGGGCGAGCCCGGATCGGCGAGCAGGAAGCGCGCCTCCTGGCCCTCGAGCTGGCCGGCGATGTCGAGGAGATAGCGCGCATTGAAGCCGATCTCGAGCGGGCGCCGCGCTGTAGTCGACTGCGATCTCCTCGGTGGCGCTGCCGCCCTCCGGGTTGTTGACGGAGAGCACGAGCTTGTCCTTGCCGATGTTGAGCTTGACGGCGCGGCCGCGCTCGCTGGCGATGGTCGAGACGCGGTCGACGGCGCTCATGAAGGTGGCGTTCTCGACCTTGAGCTCCTTGTCGTTGCCCTGCGGGAATGACGCGGCCGTAGTCGGGGAACGTGCCGTCGATGAGCTTCGAGGTGAGCGTCACGGTGCCGATCTCGAAGCGGACCTTGGCGGGGCTCACGCTGACGGTGACGTTCTCGGTGCTCTCCTCGATCAGGCGGTGCAGCTCGTGCACCGTCTTTCTCGGGATGATGACGCCCGGCATGCCGTCCGAGCCCTTGGGCCGCGGCAGCTCGGCCTGCGCCAGCCGGTGCCCGTCGGTCGCGACCGCGCGCAGCATCGGCGTCTTGCCGCTCTCGGCCATGTGGAGAAAGATTCCGTTGAGGTAGTAGCGCGTCTCCTCGGTCGAGATGGCAAAGCGCGTCTTGTCGATGAGCCGCTTCAGGTCTCCGGCGGCGACCTCGAAGCTCACGCCGAGATCGCCGGCATTGAGATCCGGGAAATCCTCGGTCCCAAGGTCTGCAGCGCGAAGCGCGCCTGTCCGGCGGCGAGCGTCAGGCGCTCCTTCTCGGTGTCGCGGCGAATGTCGACCTGACTGCCCTCGGGGAGCTTGCGCACGATGTCGTGCAGCATGTGCGCCGGCACGGTCACGGCGCCGGCCGCGCCGACCTCGGCCTTGACCTCCTCGATCACCTCGCGCTCGAGGTCGGTGGCCTTGAGTTCGAGCGACTGGCCCTGAGCCTTGAGCAGCACGTTGGAGAGAATCGGGATCGTCGTACGCCGCTCGACGACGCTCGTCACGTGGCCGAGGGCCCTCAGAAGTTCACCGCGTTCGATCACAAGCCGCATGGATTGCCTCGGCATTCAAGATCTCGCTGGCGCATGGCGCCGCCGGAGACCCAAGGATTTTACGAAAGGCGCGCTTTACCTTCCCTCGACGCCAGGGAATCACGAGCTTCGCTTTCGTCTGGGAGGAAGGAAAGGCGTGAATCGCAAATTGACCCGATACCGGATAGTTTTTCAAGGGCGTAACTGTTCAAATGAAGTCTTCGCGTCGGCTCTGAACCGTTTGTGACACTTCCTGGAACGCGTTCGGGAGCGACGTCGAAGACGCCGCCCCCGCCCCACTTGAGACCGCGCCCTAATCGCCCTCAGAGCGCGGTGCTCAACCCGTACGGTCGCCTAGACCCTAGTGACTCAATAGCTTTTTCAGCTCCTCGAGCTCGTCTCTGAGGCCCGCGTCGCCGGCAATCACGCCTTCGATCTTGCGAATGGCGTGCAGCACCGTGGTGTGGTCGCGGTTGCCGAAACGGCGGCCGATCTCAGGCAGCGAGCGGTGGGTGAGCTGCTTTGCCAGATACATGCCGATCTGGCGCGGCCAGACGACCGAGCGGTGACGGCGCTGCGAAAGCAGATCGCCCTTCGACACGCCGAAGTGACGCGAGATGATGCGCAGGATGTCCTCGATCTTGATGCGGCGCGGCTCGACGCCCTGGAAGAGATCGCGAACCACCGTCTCGGCGATGTCGAGCGTCACAGGCGCGCGCATGTGCTGCCAGGTGAGATAGAGACGGTTCACGGCGCCTTCGAGCTCGCGTCCGCTCTCCGTCAGCCGCTCGCCAGGAGATCGATCACCTCGCGCGAGAGGTCGAAGGAGGCATCGATCGCCCGCTTCTCGGCGAGACGCTGAGTCAAGGACGCGGGTGCGGAGCTCGTAGTCGAAGGTGCCGATCTCGGCGACCAGACCGCGCTGCAGGCGCGAGCGCATGCGCTCGTTCAGGCGCTCGATCTGGGCTGGGTGGCGCGCGGAGGCGACGACGATCTGGCGCCCGCCGTCGAGCAGCGCGTTGATGATGTGGTCGAACTCCTGCTCGGTCTTCTCGCCCTGCATGAACTCGAGATCGTCGATCAGGAGCATGTTGATGGAGCGGAACTTCTCCTTGAAGGAGAGGGGGTCCTGATTGCGCAGCGCCTCGACGAACTGATAGCGGAAGCGCTCAGCCGTGAGATAGAGCACCTGCGCGTTGGGGGCGCGGCGCTTCACCTCCCAGGCGATGGCGTGCATGAGATGCGTCTTGCCGAGGCCGACCGACGAATAGATGTAGAGCGGATTGAAGGCCGGGCTATCGGTGAGCACCGTCTCGGCGACCTGGATCGCACCCGCATGCGCCATGCGGTTCGAAGCACCGACGACGAAGTTGTCGAAGGTGTGATGCGGATCGAGCGGCGAGCCCTCGAAGCCGCCGACGCTGGTGCGCCCGGGAATGTTGGTATTGGGCCGCACAGAAGCGAGGCGCACCGGCTCGCTCGGAACCATGCGCATGTCGTTCGACATGGACTCGCGCGCTTTGACCGGCTCGTTCTGCGCGCCTGCGGGACGCCCCGCTCCGCCGCCGGGCTGACGCAGGAGAACCTCGACGCGCTCGGCCGTCTTGAACTCGGCGCGGCAGCAGGTCAGAAGGTCATCGAGATAGTGGGATTGAATCCAGTTGCGAAGGAACTTCACCGGCACCGAGACCTTCACGGTCTTGCCGTCGAAGGCATCGAATTCGAGAGCGTTGAACCAGCTCGTGAAGATGTCGTCGCCGAGACGAGCGCGAAGGGTAGCTCGGACTTTGGCGCCCCGGCCCTCGGAGGCCCCCCCTTCGAATGTCGCATCCTGGCGCTTGGGCTCTTGCCCCTCGGCCAGCGCCGGACGTCCGCGAACCAACCTATCCGTGTTTGTCGATAGAGACAGCTCCGCCTTCGAAATCGCATGCATATGATGTACCCCGCACCTTATGACAGCGGCCCTTACCAACCGGGCCGGTCGACCTAGTGACGCTTGCCATTCGCCCAAACGGCCGGCGCCACGCTTCTTCTTACTTCAGCCTTGCACCCACGGCAGACCGACGGTTTTCCAACCCGCCACTCCACCTCTGTGACGGTTGTCGTCGAGGGGACCCTCGAAGCCGTCCGCCACGTTGCGGCAGCGCGCATATCCCGCTGTCGCCATCGCCTCGGCCGCCATACGGCTGCGGCCACCCGACCTGCAGATGAAGAAGAGCTCCGTGTCCTTCTTCACGCCGGCCCCCTCAAGCAGCAGCCTCAGCCGGTCTGGAAATCCCGGATCGATCCGGTTGTCCGGAAAGGTCTGCCACTCAATCGTCACCACTCGCTTGCCGATCCCGGAAAGATCGGGCACTCCGACAAACGCCCATTCTGCTCGCGTCCGCACGTCGATCAGAACAGATGCCGCGTCATCCTTGAGGCGGGCCCAAACGTCTTCTACGGGCACGTCCTCGATGTCGACGCCGCCAACCAAACTCGCCTCCTCGTCACTGACCCCCTTCAATTCTTATGCACCGAAATCCGGCGCGCAACGCCACACCTCAAACCGCTGCGCTCCAAAGACTATCTAAGTGCGATCTAAGAATAACTTCTACTTCGCCCAAGTATTTCGGGCGAGTTACTTGTATTCTACCGATATTCAGATGGGGCCAGGAACGAGATACAAAACTAAGCCTGGACTCGCCGCGCGCCGGTACTCAACTACACACCGAGACTCGGTGCCCGTCGCGCCGGGCGGACTCTTCATACCGGGTTGCTAAACTCTTAGCAAGCTGTGAGCAGGTGGCGGAGACTCGGGAATGACTCTGAAAACAGCGCATGCTGGTGCGTGGAAAACTTGAGTCCTTTCCACAGCAGCTGTGCACAAACGCGTTGAGTCAAAAACGGATTCCGAGACCCGTCGACGCCTAGCAAAAAACAATGACGGCACTCATGTGGCGAGCGCCGTCTGTCGCTTTTTTTCGAGAGAGGGAGGGGGAGGGGTGCTTGGCTTGCGTGAAGCTTGCGCGAGGCTTGCGCCAAGCTTACCCGCAGAATCCGCAACTTAGGCGCGTTCGAAAAAGAGGCAGGCAAGCCGCCTTCACGCTTTCCCTGTTGCGAACAGAGCACACTCGAGCCCGCAATTAGAGTCGGCGCGAGAATAACTCAATTGCCCATCGATTTGACGCGGGCCGCGAGGCGCGAGACTTTTCGGCTCGCCGTCTTGGGATGCATCACGCCCTTCTGGGCCGTGCGAACGAGAATGGGTTCCGCAGACTTGAGAGCGGTTACGGCAGCTGCCTTGTTGCCGGATGCGATGGCCTCCTCGACCTTGCGCACCTCGGTCTTGACCTGCGACTGGCGACCCTTGTTGATCTCTGTGCGGCGGACCATCTGGCGGGCGGCCTTCTTCGCCGACTTCGTATTAGCCATTCCTCAAATTCCTTCTCTCTCGACTTGCTACACCGGCTGCTGATATTCCAGCACGCCAACCGCCCGGAACGTGGTTCCGAGCGGCGAATTTGGCTGGTCTATAGCGATGCCCCCGCAGCCGGTCAACGGAATTGGGCGCGAAAGTCCCTCATTCACATGTGCGGAAATGGTCCTCGCCGGTGCCGTTAATCGTCCTTCCACTTGATCGAGCAGCCCATCGAGGGTCGCTGATCCTTGGGCCCCTTGCCCGTCGCCGCCACGAGCGTCATGGCCTCGAATAGCTCGCGGCGTGCACCGGGGGGTGCGGCGTCGCGGCCGCTCGCGTCGATGCGGCCGCGATACTGGAGTTCGAGGTCCGAGTTGAAGCCGAAGAACTCGGGCGTGCAGACGGCGCCATAAGCGCGCGCCACGTCCTGCGTCTCGTCATAGAGATAAGGAAACGGAAACGCATGGGCGCGCGCGGCCGCCTGCATGCGCTCGAAGCTATCCTCCGGGTAGGTCACGGCATCGTTCGATGAGATCGCAACCGAGCGGATGCCCGCGGCCTCGAGCTCGCGCGTATCGCGCACGATGCGATCGAGCACGGCCTGCACATAGGGGCAGTGATTGCAGATGAACATGACGAGGGTGCCCTTCGGGCCGCGCACGTCGGCGAGCGCGTACGTCTTGCCGTCGGTTGCGGGCAAGCGGAAGTCGGGCGCCTTCCAGCCGAAATTACAGATGGAACTCGTTTCAGCCATTGGATGCCACGGTTGATATGAGATCGCTTCTCGTCGATCAGCATCGAACGACATCGAGACGCGGGCGGTCAATCTCTCTCTCTCTGCTGCGCCTCTCACTCGCGCACGGCCACACGTTGGAGGATGGCGAGCGTGCGCGTCTTTGAGCTGTCACTTGCTTGTTGCCGGGCGGTTACAATCAACCCTGCGATCACATGCCGAAGGGTCTGTGGAAAACATGCGTCATTGGCAGAAGAGCTTTGACACAAAGCTGTCAAACGGCGCGCGGGCGATGTGCGCCGCTCGCGCAGAAGCTTGGAAGGACGGGCCGTTTTCGAGTGCCGCGGATGCTTCAGACATTGAGGCGAGAGCG
Source organism: uncultured Alphaproteobacteria bacterium (assembly GCA_963716835.1). Lineage (GTDB taxonomy): Bacteria > Pseudomonadota > Alphaproteobacteria > Rhizobiales > Hyphomicrobiaceae > Hyphomicrobium_C. The sequence continues at coordinate 184,536 of CAVQUQ010000019.1, forward strand.
CGGCTGATCACTGTGCAGTTTGACGCACGCCTTATGCATTAGGCAGAGAACGGAGCTTTGCCACAGAAAAGCGCGCGAGCGAGCGATGTCGTTCTTGAACTCGATCTGCGACGCGAGCAGAGTTGCTTTCGACGGCTGCGGCGGGAAGCGCTTTGAGGGAAGCGTCCGTCGAGCAACGTCACCGAGGGAGAAGACCAAAGAGACTCATGCCGGCGAATGTCGGCCCGCGCCTCGCCAGCTGGCGGAGGCGTTCAACTCGGCAGCGGGGTAAGACTGCCGGCCTTCACGGGCCGGCAGTCTTTTTTTGTGCGTCCGCATGGCGCGATTTGTCGTTCATGTGCGGATCGCGCCCGCAAGCATTTACGATGTTGGCGTCCGAGACCGGCGGGCCTCAGACAGGGCCATTGCGCCGCCTTATTCTCGGCGACCCTATTTCACTCCGTCGCCCCGAAGATCGCGGACACCACACATTGCAGAAGCGAACCGACACCCACGACGACTCCAAAGGCCTCGACGCCGTCCGGACCCGATTGGCGCCGGTTGCGGCGGCGCATCTACGAGATCCTGGAGATCGGGCATGGCGAGGACCGGGCGAGCAAGCTCTTCGATACTTTCATCGTCACGCTGATCCTGCTCAACATTGCCGCCTTCACGGCGGAGACGGTGCCGCGCCTCGCGGCCGCCTATGGCCCGTGGTTTCACGCTTTCGAGGTCGCGTCCGTCGCCGTCTTCACGGTGGAGTACCTTCTGCGCCTGTGGACCGCGGTCGAGGTGCCGTTTCTAGCCAAGCTGCCGCCGTGGAAGGCGCGGCTCGCGTTTGCACGGCGCCCGATGCTGATCATCGACCTGCTCGCCGTGCTGCCCTTCTTTCTGAGCCAGCTGTTCACGCTCGACCTCAGGGTCCTGCGCGTGCTGCGCCTCCTCAGGTTCCTCAAGCTCTCGCGCTATTCGCCGGCCATGCACTCGCTCTTGCGCGTGCTCTCGAACGAGCGCCGCGCGCTGATCGGAGCCGGGCTTCTGCTCCTCGCGGCGGTGCTCTTCGCCTCGACCGGCATCTACTTCATTGAAGGCCACGCGCAACCCGACAAATTCGGCAGCGTGCCGGATTCGGCGTGGTGGGCGATCGCGACGCTGACGACGGTCGGCTACGGCGACGTGACGCCGGTCACGCCGCTCGGGCGCCTGTTCGGCAGCATCGTCATGATCACCGGGCTTTGCATTCTGGCCCTCCCGGTGGCCATCATCGCCTCGGGCTTCACCCAGGAGGTCAACCGGCGCGACTTTGTCGTCACCTGGTCGCTCATGTCGCGCATCCCACTCTTGGCGGAACTGGAGGCGAGCGAGGTCGGAGAGATCATGCCCTTGCTTCATGCCCACAACCTGCCGCCGAACGTCGAAGTCATGGGCGCGGGAAGCGAGGGCAGCGCCATGTACTTCATCGCGTCGGGCAAGGTGAAGCTGCGATCGCCCGAGCAAGAGAAGACCTTCGGCGCGGGAGAGTACTTCGGTGTCGTCGCCATGCTCGAGAACGACCTGCATCGCGGGACGTTCGTCACGGCGTCGAAGTGCCGGCTGCTCAAGCTGCACCGGGAGGACTTCCATCGCCTCGAAACGGCGAACCGGGCAGTTGCGAGCAGGTTGCGCAGGGAAGCCGCAGCCCGGCGCGCGGCACGCAACGGCGGCGATCAAGGCGCCAACTCCGATAGCGCAGCCTAGGGCGCCCGCGCCGCACGGCGCGAGAGCAGCGGGCGATCCAGGCGGAGCGCATTGGCGACGACGGATACCGAAGACAGGCTCATCGCGAGCGCGGCGAGCATCGGCGAGAGCAGCACGCCGAACGCCGGATAGAGAATGCCGGCGGCGATCGGAACGCCCAGCGCGTTATAGCCGAACGCGAAGACGAGGTTCTGCTTGATGTTGGCGAGCGTCGCCTCGGCAAGTGCGCGGGCGCGGACGATGGCCATCAGGTCGCCCTTGGGCAACGTCAGGCCTGCGCTCTCGATGGCGACATCGGCGCCCGTACCCATGGCGATGCCGACGTCGGCCGCGGCGAGGGCCGGCGCGTCATTGATGCCGTCGCCGGCGAAAGCGACCTTGCGGCCCTGGACCTTGAGCTCGGAAACAAGCCTCGACTTCTCCTCCGGCAGCACGCCCGCGTAGACGCGCTCGATGCCGAGCTCGCGCGCGACGGCTTCTGCCGTCTGGCGAGCGTCGCCGGTGGCCATGACGACCTCGATGCCGCGGCTCCTCAGCTCCCGGAGTGCGTCGGCCGCGTTGGCCTTTATCGGATCGGCAACGGCGACGAGGCCTGCAAGCCTGCCGTCGATCGCGACGAGAAGCGCCGACTTTCCCTGGCGTGCGAGGCTCTCGAGCCTGTCCGCCGACTCGTCCGCTGCAATTCCGAGGCTGGCGAGAAAGCGCCGGTTGCCAAGCGCGACGTCGCGGCCCGCGACTTTGCCCTTCACGCCCTGGCCTGAGACCGCGGCAAAGGATTCCGGCTCGGAGATCGTGACGTGGCGCTCGCGCGCGCCGGCGACGATTGCGGCGGCGAGCGGGTGCTCGCTGCCTTTCTCGAGCCCGGCGGCAAGCTCCAGTACCAGCTTCTCGTCGAAGCCGGGCAGCGCCACGATGTCGGTCAGCTTAGGCTTGCCCTCGGTCAGGGTCCCGGTCTTGTCGACGACGAGCGTATCAACGCGGGCGAGCTCCTCGAGGGCCGCCGCCTGCCGAATGAGGACGCCATGATGGGCGCCGCGGCCCGTCGCCACCATGATCGACATCGGCGTCGCGAGGCCGAGCGCGCACGGGCAGGCAATGATGAGCACGGAGACGGCGGCGACCACCGCGTAGGCCAGCGATGGCTCCGGACCGACGGCGAGCCAGACAAGCGAATGCCGCCACGGCGATCAGCACAACCAGAGGCACAAACCACGCCGCGACTTTGTCGGCGAGACCCTGGATCGGCGCGCGGCTGCGCTGCGCCTCGGCTACCATGGCGACGATCTTGGCGAGCGCTGTGTCAGCCCCGACCTTCTTTGCCTCCATGACGAAGCTTCCGGTCGTGTTGAGCGTGCCGCCGGTCACGGCGTCGCCGGGCGCCTTCTCGACCGGCAGCGGCTCGCCTGTGAGCAGCGTCTCGTCGACGCCCGAGCGGCCTTCGATGATGACGCCATCGACGGGAATGGCCTCGCCGGGACGGACACGCAGGCGGTCGCCGGCGACGACGGTCTCGAGCGGCACAGCGCCCTCGCTCCCGTCGGGGGCAATGCGATGGGCCGTCTTGGGCGCCAGGTCGAGCAGCGCGCGGATGGCGTTGCCGGTCCGCTCGCGCGCCTTGAGCTCGAGGACTTGGCCGACGAGCACGAGCACGACGATGACGGCCGCGGCCTCGTAATAGACGCCGACGGTACCGTCATGAGTGCGGAGTGAATCCGGGAACACGCCGGGAGCCAAGGTGGCGACCACGCTATAGAGAAATGCCGCGCCGACGCCGAGCGAGATCAGGGTCCACATGTTTGGGGCGCGATTCTGGACAGAGGCGATGCCGCGCTCGAAGAACGGGAGCGCACACCAGAGGACGACGGGCGCCGTGAGCGCGAGCTCGATCATCTGCGAGAGGCGGCCGCCGAGCCAATCGTGGATGGGCAGGCCCACGTGTGGGCCCATGGCCAGGATCAGCAGCGGAATAGTGAGCGCAGCGCCGACCTTCAGCCGGTGGACGAAGTCGACCAGCTCGGGATTGGGTCCGGCATCAGGCGCAGGCACGCCCATCGGCTCGAGCGCCATGCCGCAAATGGGGCAAATTCCGGGACCGTCGCGCACGATCTCGGGATGCATGGGGCAGGTGTATTTCGTGCCCGCGGCGACCGGCTTCGGCGCGGCCGCCGGCACCGGCCGGTCTTTGCCGAGGTAGCGCTCCGGATCGGCGGCAAACTTCGATCTGCAGCCGTTGCAGCAGAAGTGATAGGTCGTGCCGTCGTGATCGTAGGTCGGCTTTCCCGCCGTCGTATCGACCGACATGCCGCAGACAGGATCGATCGCACGCGCGACGGGCGGCGGCTCATGCCTCTTGCCGTGGTCGTGCGTGCAGGATGCGTCGTGGGCGTTAGCCGGATGAGACGCATGCTTTTCGGAGTCTGCACTCATGAACCCACCTCAAAGAGGCTGAAGCCACCTCAAAGAGGCGCGTCGCGCCCCCTCACATCAATGCTTGACCACGTATACCCTATGGGGGTATTTGTCAAACATGCGCAAAGAAATCAAGATCTCCTGCCTCAAGCGGCTCAGCCGTATCGAAGGGCAGGTGCGCGGTCTCGCCCGCATGGTGGAGGAAGACCGCTATTGCATCGACGTCGTGACGCAGATCTCGGCAGTCTCGGCTGCCTTGCGCCGCGTCGAGGAGGAGATGCTGCGCGATCATGTCGCGCATTGCGTCGAGCACGCGATCGCCTCCGGCGACGCGAAGGAGCAGCGGCGCAAGGTTTCCGAGCTTATGGGCGTCCTGATGCGCGCGGGGCGCTAGCAGGCGTCACGCCTTCACGAAGACGAGCCCGTCCGGCCAGAAGACGCGCGCGCGCGCGCTCACGGCTTCGGGATCGCCGGTCGTCAGCAGCGTGAGCCCCGGCGTCTCTTCCGGCGGCGTGAAGTGCGGACGACGCGCGAGATAATCCTCGAGGCTGTCGGCGACAACGGCGGGCTGGGACAGGATGCGCGTCGCGGGCGGCAGGTGCCTGCGGAACAGATGCTCGACAAGCGGGAAATGCGTGCAGCCCAGAATGGCGCGATGCGGCGGCTCGCCGCCCGCCTGAGCCATGGCGCCGTCGATGCCTTCCTTCACCAGACGCTCGAGCTCGTCGGCGGAAGCCTCCGCCTCGATGGCGCCGGCAAGCTCCGAGCAGATTTGCTGGATCACCTCGACCTTCGGGCAGCGCTTCTTGATCTCCTCATAGTAGACGTTCGAGGAGATGGTGCGCGTGGTGCCAAACACGGCGATGCGATCTGTCAGATACTTCTGGGGGTATTGCGGCGTGGTCACCGCCCAGGGCGTCTGCGTCGCCGCCTCGACCGTTGGCGCTACAATGCCGAGCACATTGTGGCCCGCTGCCTGCCATGCGCTCCCGGGAAGCCAGTTCTGTTGCAGCCGGCGCGCCGCGACCGCCGTCGCCGTATTGCATCCGAGCAGCACAAGCTTCGAGCCGCGGGCAAAAAGCTCCTCGACGCAGGCTCGGGTCAGATCGACGATCTCATCCGAAGCCCGGTTGCCGTAGGGCACGTGGGCGTGGTCGCCGAGGTAGGTGAAGGAGAGGCCGGGGAAGCGCTGAGCCAGCGCGTGCAGAACGGTGAGCCCGCCGAGGCCTGAATCGAAAACGCCGATCATGGGCCGTGTCTTTGCTCGGAACCCTGGTGGCGGTCAACGAGTTTCGATGCGCCCGGCGGCGGCCGCGGACGCACCGCGTCGCCGATCGAGAGATCGAGCTGGGCGTTATGCACACCCGAGCAATAATATCCGTAGTCGTCCTATTTAACGCCTCATTAAGACAAGAGAAACGTAACCGGTGTGTGCGATTCAATTGAACGCCGGTCGGAGGTAGGCACGTGTTGTATTGGCCGAAAGCGTGGCAAACGGCGCCGCAATGGAGCCGCTTGGGCCGATTTGCTGCCGACGCGCGCGCGTCTTGGCAGACGATAGCGCATGCGCTCGGCGGCGTTTCCGGTGTCGCATCCCAGGTCCGCCAATTTTGCGAGCCGCGCGTAACCTACGCGCAGGAGCTTTTCAAAGCGTTGCGATCCGATCTCGAGTCGCGCGCGAGAACCGCCGACGTATTCCTGCAAAGAGCATTACGACGCCTCTCGCGCTGGATGGCGCTCGACGGGACCGGCATCGGCAAGAGCCGCACCTCAGAGCGGCTCGCAATGAGACTTTACGAACACGACGTCCAGGGCGAGAAGGCGATCGCCGTCGGACAGGGGTTCATCTGCTGCCTGGTTCTGTGCCTGCACGTCCTGGCCCGCTTCGACAGCGGACTCGACATGCTCAATCCCTGGCTCGTGCTGACGCTCACGGCACTCATCGCGAGCTCCGCCTTCAGATACCATCTGGCGCGCGAGAGGATGCTGCCCCACCGCACGCTCGACGTGCTCAACGTCGTCGACATCGGCATCTTTCTCTTCCTCATCTGGAGCTATCAGTTCGCCTATCATCATCCGGCCGGCAGCGTATTGAAGGCGCCGTCGTTTGCACTGTTAGGCACGCTCGTCGCGCTGCGCGCCCTGAGGTTCCATCCACGGCCGATCCTGGTCGCCGGCGCAACGGCGATCATCGGGCGGATACTCATGGTGATCCTCGCCGTCGCGCAAGACGGCACATCGGCGCTCACGCGTGATTACAATGATTACCTTGCTTCAAACCGCATCCTGCTCGGCGCCGAATTCGAGAGGCTCGTAGCCCTCGCCGCTCTGGTTGCCTGCCTTGCCGTTGCGACCTACAAGGCGCGACAGATTATCGGTAAGGCTGCGCACACGTCGGACTACGCCGAGGCGCTGGCAGCGGCTCAGAGCCATCTCGAAGAGGCGAGGGCCGCGAAGGAGAAGGCCGAGACCGCGGTCGTCGCGCTTGATCGGCGAGAGGCCGAGCTCTCGGAGCAGAACCGGCGGTTCAATGTGGCGCTGGCGAACATGTCGCAGGGCCTCAGCATGTACGACGGCGATCAGCGACTTCTCGTCTGCAACGAGCGCTATCTCAGCATGTACCGCCTGCCCGAGGAGATGGCGGCGCCGGGAACCGAATTCCGCCGCATCGTCGAGTGCTACGTCGGCAAAGGCATCTATTGCGGGGACGATCCGGAGGCCTACGTCGACGAGCGCCTCACGGAAGTGCACGCAACCGAGCCCTACACGACGATCAAGGAGCTCAGAGACGGGCGCGTCATCGCGATCAAGCATCAGCCGATGGAGCACGGCGGGTGGGTCGCGACGCACGAGGACATCACGCAGCAGCGCCGTGCCGAAGCACGCATCTCGCACATGGCGCGGCACGATGCGCTGACAAACCTGCCCAATCGCGTCCAGCTGCGCGAGCGCATGGACGATGCGCTCTACGGCGCGCACGACGACTCTCAATCGCTCGCCCTCCTCGTGCTCAACATCGACCGCTTCAAGGAGATCAACGACACGCTCGGGCACTCGGTCGGCGACACGCTGCTGCAATGCATCGCCGAACGATTGCGGGAACAGCTCGCGGACGTGAGCATGGTTGCCCGCCTGGGCGGCGACGAGTTTGCCGTGCTCGAAATGTGCGAGGACGCCGCCAACAGGGCCGCCGCGCTTGCAAGGAGAGTACAGGCCGCCATCGGCGAGCCCCTCGACATCGACGGTCATCAGCTGGTGATCGGGGTGAGCGTCGGCATTGCCATTGCGCCAACCGACGGCAACGAATCCGATCAGCTGTTGAAGAATGCCGATCTCGCTCTCGACCGCGCAAAGAGCGAGAGGCGCGGCACGTACAGCTTCTACGAGCGGGAAATGGACGAGCGGCTTCAGGCGCGCCGCAGTCTCGAGCAGGAGCTGCGCCTCGCCATTGCAAACGGGGAATTCGAGGTCTTCTACCAGCCGCAGCTCAATCTCTCCCGCAACGAAATCTCCGGCTGCGAAGCGCTACTCAGGTGGCGGCATCCGCTGCGCGGCCTCATATCGCCCGCCACGTTCATACCCGTGGCCGAGGAAACGGGTCTCATCGTCGAAATCGGCGATTGGGTCCTGCGCCAGGCGTGCGCGGACGCAAGCGCATGGCCGGCAGATATTCGCGTTGCGGTCAACGTCTCGGCCATTCAACTCAGGCGCGGCGATGTGCTGGGAAGCGCGCTCGCGGCACTTAAGGCCTCCGGCCTATCGCCGAAGAGGCTCGAGCTCGAAGTCACGGAATCCGTGCTCCTCGAAGAGCATCGCGACGTGCTCGACACGCTGCAGCAGCTGCACGGGCTCGGCGTACGCATCGCGCTCGACGACTTCGGCAGCGGGTATTCGTCGCTTGGCTATCTCAGGCGCTTCCCATTCGACAAGATCAAGCTCGACCGCAGCTTCGTGAGCGAGCTATCCGAAAAAGTCGGCAACTCGAGCGCCATTGTCCGCACGGTCGCCGCGCTCGGCAGCAACCTTGGCATTGCAACCACAGCCGAGGGCGTCGAGACGGCGGAGCAGCTCGATCTCGTGCGCAAGGAAGGCTACACCGAAGTCCAGGGCTACTATCTGAGCCCGCCCGTGCCCCTCAAGGACCTCGGCCCGCTGCTCGCGCGGCCGATGGTGGGAGCTGCCTGACACCGTCGCCAGCCTCGCCTGGCGCCAAGTTGCCTAGGCATCCCGCGCAGCCAAGAGTGCTCCTTTCATAGAATTCTAACGCGCTTCTGCCTCTATTGAGAGGTTGCGTATTCAGGGGCGTAGATGCTTCCCAGGTCATTCGCTGTGCGGCCGACGGACAAGGCCCGTCAAACCGTGCTCACGGCGCTCGGGGTTGCGGCGCTCTGCCTCGTCGCCGTCATCCTCGGCGGGACGATCTATCAGGCGCAGCATCGGGCCGTCACCGAGCGGCTCCTCGGCGCGCAGCAGTGGTCCGACGAGGTCCTGCTGGCCGACGAGCGTCTCAGCGCAGACGTCAACATGGCTCTGCAGACGGGCGACCAGCAATGGATCGACCGCTACGAGGCCGATGCCTCGGCCCGAAACGAAGCCATGCGTAGCGTGTCGAGCTTTGCGCCCGCGGATGCGCTCGAGCGCTTCGAACGGCAGGCCCGTGCATCGATCGATCGTCTCGCCGAGATGGATCGCGCGTCGTTCGATGCCATTCGCGCCGGCAGCAAACCCGCTGCCCGCAGCCCGCTCGACGAGTCGCTCTATCAGTACCACAAGCACATCGGAAGCGAGGCAACGCGCGAACTCCTCGACAGCGTGACCGCAGCAGTCCGGGCGGACTTCACACGCGTGCAATTCAAAGCCCTCATCGCAACGTCCGCGGCCATTCCCATTTTCATTGCCGGCGCGGTCATTCTCTGGCGGCGACTGGTGGCAAGCCTCGCAAGAACGGAAGGGGCCTACACAGAAGCCGAACTGCGGATCAAGAACCTGGCGATGATGGATGTCCTCACCGGACTCTCCAACCGCCTGGCGATTCGCGAGTCGCTGCGGCATGCGATCTTCCGCGCCGAGCGCGAAAAGACGAAGCTCGCATTGCTGATGATCGACCTCGACCGCTTCAAGCCCATCAACGACCGCCACGGGCATCTGATCGGCGACCTGGTGCTGAAGGAGGTGGCCGCGCGCATGGCGAAAGTCGTGCGCAACAGCGAGCTGCGCGGCCGCTACGGCGGCGACGAGTTCGTCGCGCTGGTCGAATTCGGAGACGATGACGAGGTTCCGCGGCGGGTCGGCAGGCGCCTGGTCGACGGCTTGTCGGCGCCCATGTCGTTCGATGGTCTCACGGTCGACATCGGGGCGAGCGTCGGCTTTGCCGTCTATCCGACCGACGCGACGGACGAAGAGCAGCTCATGCGCAGGGCCGACACGGCACTCTATGCCGTGAAGGAGGCGGGCCGCGGGAACGTGCTCGGCTACACCGCCGATATGGAAGCTACCGTCGAAGCACGCGCAGAACTCGAGCAGGATCTGCGTCAGGGAATTCGCTCCGGCTTGATCGGCCCCTTCTACCAGCCGCTGGTGGAGCTTGCGACCGGTCACATCTGCGGACTGGAAGTGCTGAGCCGTTGGCACCATCCGACGAAGGGCATCATCATGCCCGTCGACTTCGTCGAGATGGCGGAGTCGGCCGGCGTCATCAACGACATGACGATGGCGGTCCTGCAGAAGGCGTGCCTCGACGTGCGGTCGCTGCCGCAGCATCTCACGATCGCGATCAACATCGCGCCGCGCCAGATCCAGGACGAATGGCTGGCGCAGAAGATCATGACCGTTCTCGCCAAGACCAAATTCCCGCCGCAGAGGCTCGAGGTCGAGCTGACGGAGAACGCCCTTGTCGACGACATCGCGTCGGCAAAGCACGTGATCAGCTCGCTCAAAGCGCAAGGAATCAAAGTCGCGCTCGACGACTTCGGGACCGGCTACTCGAGCCTCTGGTATCTCTCCGAGCTGCCCTTCGACAAGATCAAGATCGACCGCTCGTTCATCAAGACGCTGCACGAGCGTCCCGAGAGCGCCAAGATCGTGAGCGCCATCATCGGGCTCGGCAAGAGCCTCGGCGTGCCGACGATCGCGGAAGGCGTCGAGTCCGAGCGCGACGCGGAAGTCGTGCGCGCGCTCGGATGCACGATCGCCCAGGGCTTCCTCTATTCCAAGCCGGTTCCGGCAGCCGATCTGCCCGAGATCGTCAAGAGCCTGTCGCCGCCGCAGAGCAAGCGCGTCGCCTGAACGCGTCAGGCGTTACGCCGCCGAGCGGAGCTTCCAAACCCTGCTAGGTGTTGAACCCGTGCCTATTCCGCGGCTTCGGAAGGGGAGCGCGCACCGCCAGCATCGTGCTCAGCCGCCTTGAGCGCGTCGAGCGTCGGCATGGCGACGGTGCTGTAGCCGCAGTCGACGAAGTGAACCTCGCCCGTCACGGCACCCGACAGGTCGGACAAGAGATAGAGCGCCGAGCCGCCGACCTCGTTCAAGGTCGGCGTGCGCTTCAAGGGCGCGTTCTCTTTCTGGAAATTGAAGATGACGCGGGCATCGGAGACGCCGGCGCCGGACAGCGTGCGCATCGGGCCCGCGGAGAGCGCGTTGACGCGGATCTGCTGCGGTCCGAGATCGGCGGCCAGATAGCGAACGGAGGCCTCGAGCGCGGCCTTGGCGACGCCCATGACGTTGTAGGACGGGCACCGAGCGGGTCGCGCCGCCGTAGCTCAGCGTAATCATCGATCCGCCGTTCGGCATGAGCTCGGCCGCGCGCTTGGCGACCTCGGTGAACGAGAAGCAGGAGATGACCATCGTGTTGGTGAAGTTGTCGCGCGTCGTGTTGACGTAGCGGCCAGACAGCTCGCGCGGGTCGGAGTAGGCGAGCGCGTGAACGACGAAATCCAGGCTGCCCCAGACCTCCTTGACGCGCGCGAAAACCTTGTCGACGCTCGCCAGGTCGAGCACGTTGCATGGCTCGATGATCTCGGACCCGAGCGACTGCGCAAGGGGAAGAGCGCGGCGGCCAAAGGCGCCGTCCTGATAACTGAACGCAAGCTTGGCGCCCTGACCAGCCAGCACCCGGGAAATGCCCCAGGCGATCGAGCGGTCGTTGGCGACGCCCATTATGAGGCCGCGCTTGCCGGCCATCAGCTGTCCTGAAGTTGCGTTGGTATATTCGTCGGCCATGGGAGCCCTCGCACTCGAAGCAAATCTACGGCCGCTGATCTCGAACCAGCCGCTACCGTTCCTGTAGACCCGCATATTTTGACGTCCCAGAGGAGCTCAATCTTCACTCCTTAGAGCCGCGATATGACAGGTTGTTAACCATTCATGCGGCGAAACACGAGACTTGCATTTGTTCCACCGAATCCGAAGCTGTTCGACATGACACAGTTAAGCTCGACGTTGTCCTGCCGCTTCTGCACGATTGGCATGTCCGCGAATGCGGGATCGAGCTCCTCGATGTTGGCGCTCTCGCAGATGAAGCCGTTGTTCATCATCAGCAGCGAGAAGATCGCCTCTTGAACTCCTATCGCGCCGAGCGAATGGCCGGTCAACGATTTCGTGGCCGAGATCTGCGGCACGTCCTTGGGGAAGACCTCGCGAATGGCCTCGATCTCCCTCAGGTCGCCGACGGGCGTCGCCGTCGCGTGGGGATTGATGTAGTCGATCTTCTCGCCGACACCGCGGCCGTCCAGGCCGGTCATCGCGCTACGCATGCAGCGCACGGCGCCTTCGCCGGATGGCGCCACCATGTCGAAGCCATCGGACGTCGCACCATAGCCGACGAGCTCGCCGTAAATCTTGGCTCCACGCGCCTTGGCGCGCTCGAGCTCCTCGAGGACGACGACGCCGGCGCCGCCCGCAATGACAAAGCCGTCGCGGTTCTTGTCGTAGGCGCGGCTCGCCTTCGCGGGGGTATCGTTATAGTGGGACGACATGGCCCCCATGGCGTCGAAGAGAACGGACAGCGTCCAATCCAGCTCCTCGCAGCCGCCGGCGAAAATCACGTCCTGCTTGCCCCAGCCGATGAGCTCGGCCGCATTGCCGATGCAGTGAGCGGACGTCGAGCAGGCGGATGAGATCGAATAGTTGACGCCCTTGATCTGATAGCTGGTTGCGAGAGCGGCCGACGGACCGGAGCACATCCCCTTCGGAACCTCGAAAGGCCCGACTTTCTTCGGATCCTTCTGGCGAGCCGTGTCCGCGGACCAGACGATGGCGCGCGTCGACGGCCCGCCCGAGCCCATGATGATGCCGGTGCGCTCGTTGACGACATCTCCCGGCTCGAGGCCGGCATCGCGTATCGCTTGATCCATGGCGATGTAGTTCCAGCCGACGCCCGCCTCCATGAAACGCTTCGCCTTGCGCGGCACCTGTGATTCCCAATCGATCTTGGGTTCGCCATGAACCTGGCAGCGGAAGCCGAGCTCGGCATACTTGTCGGCGCGCACGACGCCCGACTTGCCTTCGCGGAGCGAGGCGAGCACCTCTTGAGTGTTGTTTCCAATCGAGGAAACAATACCCATGCCGGTGACGACCACCCGTCTCATCGACGAACCCTTTCCTCAAAGCCCCGAGGTCATATGCACTGCCACGGCCGTGGGCGGCTCCGCAGGTAACACTCCAGATCTCACCCTTCGGCCGCCGGTGCCTCGCCGGCTTCAAAGAGGCCAACGCGCAAATCGGTCGCCGTGTAGATCACCTGCCCGTCAGCCTTGAGCAGTCCGTCGGCAATGGCAAGCTTCAGGCGACGCAAGATAACGCGTTTGAGGTCGACGACGTACTCCACTTTCTTGACTGTGGGCAGAACCATCCCGGTGAATTTGACCTCGCCCACACCCAAGGCCCGGCCGCGCCCCGGCGCACCGAGCCAGCCCAGGAAGAAGCCGGTCAATTGCCACAGGGCGTCCAATCCGAGGCACCCGGGCATCACGGGGTCGCCGACGAAGTGGCACTTGAAGAACCAGTCGAGCCGCTCATTGCCTTCGACAGCCAGATCGGCGACCACCTGGCCCTTACCGTGCGCTCCGCCTACGTCGGAAATATGTGATATGGAATCGAACATTAGCATCGGCGGAAGCGGCAACTGGGCGTTGCCGGGCCCGAACAATTCGCCGCGTCCGCATGTGAGGAGGTCGTTGAAGTCGTAGCTTGAACGGCGCTCGGCCATGGCGTTGGCTAATTCCCCTCTTTCGGCGCTATTTCGGCACCCGCCGGGCGGGTTTCTATCGGGCCGCGCGTGTCCTAACACACTCATCGGACGTTCAAAAGATAAACGGCGCCAGCGTCAAGTGACCGCGGTTGTGCTGCCCATGGGCTTGCCGGGGGGAGTTGCAGAGGGGGAAATCGGTCCATATACTTGAGTTTGATATGGTCTTCGCCGTTGAAGGCGCCGCGGACGCGGTAACCTTTGATGCGGCGAGGTCTGTGCTTGAGCGAACTACGGTATGAAACCCATGGCTGCCGAAAGCCCCGACAAGTACCCGGAAGCGGAACTCGTTCCCCTGACCAGTCAGGAGATCGCAGAGCGTCTGCGCCAGTCCGGCCTCAGGCCGACGCGCCAGCGGCTCGCTCTCGGAACGCTGCTGTTCGCCAACGGGGACCGGCACGTGTCGGCTGAGATGCTGCACGACGAAGCGCTGTCGGCGGGCGAGCAGGTGTCGCTCGCGACGGTCTACAACACGCTGCATCAGTTCACTCAGGCGGGACTGCTGCGCGAGCTCGCCATCGAAGGCGGCAAGGCCTACTTCGACACCAATACGTCCAACCACAACCACTTCTTTATCGAGGAGCGTGGTCAGCTCATGGACATCGCCGGCGACAGCATCCGTGTCGACGGTCTGCCGGAGCCGCCGGAAGGCATGAAGATCAGCCACATCGACGTCGTCGTCCGCCTCGTCTCGAAGTGAGGCGTCGCGCCGCGCAATTTTGAGCATCGGCTCCAGCGCCGACACGCGGCCGGTGATACCTACTTCACGACCTCTCCTTCGTATATTCCCCACAGGTCCTTCTGCGGAAGATAGCCGCGGTAGTCGTCGATCGAGACGCTGCACCAGCGTCCATCGCAGCCGTGCACATTGGCGATGACGCCGGCCTCGATGAGCGCGACAGGTCGCGCGCTGTCGCTGTCGCTGGCGCGAACCGGAACCTGAGGGGGAGGCTTCTCGGGCTTCACCTCCCACGGGACGACGAGTGCGGTCCGGCGCCCGGACAAGAACGATTGGAGGACCCAGCCGGTCGTGCCCTCGGAATCGCGCACCTGGCGCCAGGCCTCGAACTCGCTCACCACCTCGAGCGGGAGCCCGGCGCGGCGGAAGACCCAGGTGGTCGGATACTCGGTGCCTGGCCCGGTCCGAAGATTGACCCGGTCCGCCTTGAGGCTGACGAAGCGCGGTACCGGCAAGCCGCTCGCGGTCATGCCGGCAGGCTGAGAGGAGCTGTCGGCCTCCTCAGCGGCCGCGGTGCCCGCGCCCAAGAGGCAAGCGAGCATAGCCACAGCCAGCCTCAGCCTGTATCTGCCGTCAACGTGCATCAAGAGCGCTCCAGCGCAGCACAAAAGCCGTGGAATATCGTCTCTGCCGGCGGCCCTGGCCCCGGCCGCAAACCAAGAAATCACCTTCGTATGGTGCTCATTTGGCGAGCATATCACGATACCCGCGGCCCCCCTGGCAAGTACGGGCAATCGGGTGCTTTGTCATGTCCGGGAGCTTCTGTTAGACACTGCCACATCTGCGCCCGTCGCCGGGCAACAAGCCTCAACCTAAGCGCCGCACGGCCGGCCGCACGCAATCGAGAAAAACGCCGTCCGCGGGAGTTCCATGCCTCAAGCTGCCAAGAAGCCGGTCGTCATCGTCACGCGCAAGCTGCCGGACGTCGTCGAGACCCGCATGCGCGAGCTCTTCGACGCCAAGCTCAATGTCGACGACAAGCCGATGACGCAAGCGCAGCTCGTCGAGGCGGCCAAGGTTGCCGACGTTCTCGTCCCCACGGTCACCGACCGCATCGATCGGGCGGTCATCTCGCAGGCGGGGCCGCAGCTTCGACTGATCGCCAATTTCGGCACGGGCGTCGACAACATCGACCTCGACACGGCGCGCAACCGCGCCATTGCCGTCACCAACACGCCGGGTGTGCTCACCGAGGATACGGCGGACATGACCATGGCGCTCATCCTCGCCGTGCCGCGCCGTCTCGCCGAAGGCACGGCCTATCTCAAGGATCCGAAGCACCATTGGGCCGGCTGGTCGCCGACATGGATGCTCGGGCATCGCATTTTCGGCAAGCGACTCGGCATCGTCGGCATGGGCCGCATCGGACAGGCGGTCGCGCATCGCGCCAAGGCTTTCGGCCTGCAGATCCACTATCACAACCGCAAGCGCGTCGCGCACGATCTCGAGCAGGCGCTGGAAGCGACCTACTGGGAAAGCCTCGACCAGATGCTGACGCGGATGGATATCGTGTCCATCAACTGCCCGCACACGCCGGCGACCTATCACCTCATCTCGGCGCGGCGCCTCAAGCTCCTCAAGCCTACGGCCTATATCGTCAACACGGCGCGCGGCGAGGTCATCGACGAGAACGAGCTCGCCCGCCTCATCGAGGCCGGCTCGATCGGCGGCGCCGGCCTCGACGTGTTCGAGCACGAGCCGGCGATCAATCCCGAAGCTGCTCGCTTCGGACCGGGTGGTGGCGCTCCCGCACATGAGCTCGGCGACGATCGAGGGGCGCATCGACATGGGCGAGAAGGTGATCATCAACATCAAGGCCTTTCTCGACGGCCATGCGCCGCCCGACAAGGTCCATCCGGCGATGTTCTGAGAGCCGAGGCGCTCCATCATCTCCGGATCAGGTTCCGGGGCAGGCTCTTCGACCTATTGAGCCATCGCGGCCGCGACGGTCACATAGAAGGCGATCGAGGTGAGATAGCCGGCGGTCAACCAAGCCTGGCCAGCCGAAGAGATAGGCTGTAGAAGGCGCGGCTTGCTTGGGGCGAAGATCAGGAATGGGGCCGTCAGCAGCAAAAGCCCGGTCAGAATGTACCACTCCAGATAGAGGGACGTACCGAGCCCGCCGAGAAGGCAGGTGAAGTTGATGACCCGCGTGACCTCGGGGTCGGCACGCGAAAGGATTGCATCCACGATCTGCCCGCCGTCGAGCGGCAGCACCGGCGCCAGATTGATGCCGTTGAGGATCGCGCTGACGAGCGCCAGCTCGGCGAAAAGCTGCGTGCCGGTACTCTGCCAAAGCAGAACGAATGCGCCTGTCGTCAGAAGGCTCACGCCGGGGCCCATCAGGGCTACGAACCCACGCTCCGTTTGGCTCGCGTGCGGGGCTGCGGCGACGGCGACGCCGCCAAAGAACGGGATGAAATAAATACCGCGCACCGGCTGTCCGACCGATCGCATGGCGAGGGCGTGGCCCGCCTCGTGAACGAAGATGAGGGCCAGGAGAACGACCGCCGACTGCCAGCCGAAGAGGTAGTGGAAGCTTGCGTAGGTGAGGACGCCGGTCGCAATCGCGTCGCGTATGCGGTTCCTCTCGGACGCTTCGGCTGTCCCGGCAAGCTTCTCGCAATGGCTTTTGATGCGCCGGGCGTTCTGGCGTGCGCCGAGCGGCACGAGGACGCGGTTGCGGAACTTCGTCAGCGTCAGCTCATGGGCGAGAAGGACCGTGGTGCCGTCCGCGGCGGGAGCGAGCGAATAGGCGATCAAGTGGTTGTCGCCAGCGATGATGGCGGGATCGGTATGCTCAGGGAGGATCCTCATGACGCCCGCGTTCGCGGATTCATCCAGCTCCTCGACAAAGGCGATGGGGCGCTCCGTGTCGCCGACCTTTATGGTCCCGCTGAGGAATGGCGGTTCCCCGGCGCGGGGCGCGACCGAGACCTCGACGGGGATGAGGCCCTCGAACTTGATCGACTTTGCGGTCATCGTGTTCCACACGGTGTCGCGCGGGGCCCTGATGAAGACGCTGGTCTCGTAGCGCTTGCGGCTTATGCCGAGGGCCGAATCGATCAGGCCCGCGAACATATAGAAGAGCGCAAGTATCAGATCCTGAATGATAATCACGACCGGACCTAGCAGGGGGCTGGGAGATATGCCCCCGCAGCATTAGGCCGGGCTCGGCTCGGCAGCTGTTCCCAAGGGAACATCCGGCTTCAGTATGTGAATCGAGAGATCACGGATTGTCGGAGCGCGGCCGGACAGCGGATTGTCAGGATCCCAGGCGACGTTCACGGTCTCGAAGCGCGCGGCCTTGGCGTCGTAGATGATGAGGCGGCCGGCGAGGCCGTCGCCGGCGCCCGCGATCTCTTTCAAGGCCTCGGTGGCCGCAAGCGTGCCCAAGACGCCGACGACCGATCCCAGAACGCCGACCTCGGCGCAGTTGGCGACCGTGCCAGGCGGCGGGGCCTCGGGAAAGAGGCAGCGGTAGGACGGATAGGGTGCGCCGGCCGGCGTGCGCTCGTGCGGCTTGAAGGTCGTCACATATCCGTCCATGGGGCCCGCGGCAGCGAAGACGAGCGTTTTGCCGGCAAAGTAGCAGGCGTCGGAGACGAGATAGCGCGTGGCGAAATTGTCCGAGCCGTCGATGACGATGTCGTAGCGCGAGATGAGCGCCATGGCGTTTGCAGCGTCGAGGCGCGTGCAATGAGCTTCGACGATCACATGCGGATTGAGGTCGAGCACTGCGTCGTGCGCGCTTTCGACCTTCGGCCGGCCGACGTCGCGTGTCCCGTGCACGATCTGTCGCTGCAGGTTGTCGAGCGAGACGCGGTCGTCGTCGACGACGCCTAGCGTGCCGACACCCGCCGCGGCGAGATAGAGGAGGACGGGGCTGCCGAGGCCGCCGGCGCCGACGACGAGCGCACGCGCGGCCTTGAGCTTCTGCTGCCCTTGGCCGCCGATCTCGTGCAGGACCAAATGGCGCTTGTAGCGCTGGATTTCTTCTCCCGTGAGGGTCATCGTTCTCTATGTAATGCCTATTCGCCCGGCATGCGACCCATGCATGCGACCCCTGGGCGCCGGGCCGTGCCTAACCGCGATCGCCGGAGGGGCGAAATTCGGCGGGGAGGGGCTCGGACGCGGGGCGGGCGCTCGGCTGAGGAGGAACGTCGACCGGGCTCACGGTCGGTGCCGCCCAGGGACCCTGGACGCGGAAGCCTTCGGCGGCCACCAGCTCACCCGTGCCAGTGGTGCCGCCCTTGGCAAGCTCGTCGGCGATCGAAACGGTGACGTCGATGGCGCGGTCGGCGAGGCTCACGGTGCCTTGTGCGGTCACCACCTTCGCTCCGGTATCGGCCTTGACCGCCTCGGCCGTGAACACGCCGCCTGTGGCGGCGAACTTGGCCACCAAGCTGTCGACGGCGGTCGCTCCCTCGGCTGCGGCGCCCCAGATGCCGGGCTGCGACGCCGTTCCGGCCGCCGCTGCGAGGCCCTCGACGTTGACGCCAAGGCGCGCGCCCTCGGGCATATCGACCTCGACCTTGCCGGAAAGGGACGCCAGGACGGCAGCCTCCGTATCTCCTTCTCCAGCCAAATCGATATCGACGGTGCCGAAGCCTTCGAGCGCGGAGCGGCCGAGGCGCTGGCCGACGATCTTGCCCGACGTCGAAGGACTCGAGCCTGCCGCGAATGCTGTAGCGCGGCTCGCCTCCGGTCATGTCGACGCCGACCTGCCCGTCGCCGGTGCCGCCATGATCGAGCTCGATCTCGGCGAGATCAGCGAAAAGCTTGCCGTCCTTGATCGACAAGCTCGCCGCGCAACGTCCCAGGTTCTGATCGGCGAAGACGACGCGCGCGCGCCGAAATGCGAACGTCGGCGTCGATCTCGCGGATGAGAGATGACGACACGGAGCCCGGAAGGCGGATATACGACAGCCAATCGGCGGCAAGCGCGAGGGTTGGGGGCGCGGCGGAGGCCTCGAAGTAGGGCGCAAGGTTCAAGCTGTTGAAGGCGAGCGTGCCCTCGATCTTGGGGCGATCAGGGCCGAGTGTCAGCGAGAGAGCGCCGGTTGCCATATTGCCGTCGAGCGTAAAGCGGGCGTTCTCGAACGACAGCGATCCTTCGCTCCAGTCGAGAGGTCCCTTGGCCTCGAATGCGCCGAGCCCCCGCTGCCCCACGGGCCAATCGGCGCCGAGCCAGCGGGCGGCCTCGCGCAATTGCGGGACGATCAGCTCTGCGTTCGGCGCGGCAATCTGCAGACGCTCGCCCTTGACGAGACGGCCTTCGAGGCTGGCGTTGAGAAGTCTCCCCTTGAGGGCGGCGCGGAGCGCGATCGGCGCATCCTTCTTGCCCTGCGGGACGCCGCCGGCGATGTCGAAGGCAAGCTCCTCGCCGCGCAGGCGTAGCGTGCCCTTGGCCTCGAGCGAGGAGTCGCTCTTGGACCGCAGCTCACCGGTCACGCTGTGCAGCGTCTCCTCGGAACCACCCGGCGTCTTGATGACGATGGTTGCATTGCGCAAAACCAGCATGCCGAATTTGCGCTCCGCCAGCGCCGCCACCATGGGCGCCATAGCTTCGGCAAGTGCGGTCGCGCTGCTGCCATCGGAGCTGCCGGCCATCGGAACCGTGCGGTCGAAGACGATCGTCGCGCCGTCGAGAATGAGGTCAGCGCCGCCACCGGCGAGAAGAGAATAAAGCGCCGCGCCGCTGCCCGCAGTGCCGTCCTTGCCGGCCGCAAGCGAGATCGTGCCCTTCTCGAGCACGACGCGCGGGGCGTCGATCAGAGTGACCGGAGAGCTCAGCGTGAAGCTTTCGCGGGAGGCAGCGCGAACGTAGGCGACCGTAAACGCGGGATCGCTCCCCGGCCCGCCGACGAGCAACGGCACGACCAATCCCGAGCTGATCGCTGCTAGCGCGGCGAAGGCCGCAACAAGTGGCCGACGCCTGTCACCTTCGGCTGTCATGAGGCTGACATCTCGAGCGATTGGGTGAAGCCCTGCGTGCAGTTCAGTGCATTGTCCGGATGACGGGGCGGCGGTTCCCTTCCTCAATCGCCTGCCCGGCATGTTGCTTGTAATAAACAGCAATTAGCAGCGCAACAGGTCTTCTGCCAAAAAACCGCCATGACGCACAAATTTCATAATCCAAATCAAGGCAATACCTGCTCGCCCACAAAAGCCGGTGTTCGCTGGGCGAATGCGCACGGTCGGCGTTCGGTCTCATGCTAGGGCGAGCCGCCTCCGGCGCGCCCGCTGGCGATCGTGTGATGCAAGAAAATGACCGGGACAAGCCCGACAAGGACGATCGTCAGGGCACCAAGGGCTGCGCTCTCGAGCTGCTCGAGAGCCGCGAAGCCGTAGACCTGCGTCGCCAACGTCTCGAAGTTGAACGGGCGCAGAAGCAGCGTCGCCGGCAGCTCTTTCATGGCGTCGACAAAGACGAGCAGCCCCGCCGAGCCCAGCGCCGGCAGCAACAACGGCAAGTGGACACGCCACAAGGTCGAGATCGCCGTCTCGCCGAGGGTGCGCGCGGCGGCATCGAGGTTCGGCGAGACGCGCTCGAGGCCCGCATCGATGCCGCCGAGCGCAACGGCCAGAAAGCGCACGACATAGGCAAACGTCAGCGCCAGAATGGAGCCCGACACCAGAAGACCGGTCGAGATGCCGAGCAGCTCCCGCGCCAGAGCGTCGATGCGGTTGTCGAGCCACGCCAGCGGAATGAGGATGCCGATCGCGAGCACAGTGCCGGGAAGCGCGTAGCCGAGGCCGGCGAGGCGGACGGCCGGGCGCGTGAACCCGTTTCCGGCAACGCGGCGCGCGTAGCTGAGCAAGAGGCCGAGGGCGACAGCGGTCACGGCGCTGAGCGTGGCGAGGAGCAGACTATTTCCGGCCGCGCGGAAGAAACCGCTCTCCAGCGCTGCCGCGGCGTGATGAGCGCTGTTGCCGAGGAGCAGTGAGAACGGCAGCACGAAGCCGGCGAAGAACGGCAAGGCGCAGATGCCCGCTGCCGCGTAGCCTCTCCAACCCTCGATGTCCTGGAACGGAATGGCGCGGTAGCGCCCTGTCGTGTGGTGGACCTTCGCTCCGCCGCGCGCCAGGCGCTCGGTCGCAAACAACGCCAAGATGATGACGAGCAGAACGCTCGATAGCTGAGCCGCGCCGGCGAGGCTCGAACGCTGCAGCCATGTGGAATAGATGCTGGCAGACAGCGTCTGCACGCCGAGGTGCTGCACGGCGCCGAGATCATTCAGCGTTTCCATCAGGACGAGCGCCACGCCCGCGGCGAGCGCCGGGCGAGCCAGCGGGAGGGCGACGGACCAGAACGTGCCCATCGGCGTGCGCCCGAGCGTGCGCGCGACCTCGAGAGCGCAAACCGACTGCTGCACGAACGTCGCGCGCGCGGCAAGGTAGACGTAGGGGTAGAGGACGGAGGCGATCACGAGCGTGGCGCCGCCGAGCGAGCGAATGTCGGGAAACCAATAGTCGCGGACGCTGGTCCAGCCGAACATCGCGCGCAGCGCGCTCTGCACGGGGCCCGCGTAGTCGAAGAGATCGGCATAGCAGTAGGCGACGATGTAGGTCGGCATCGCGAGCGGAATGACGAGGAGGCGGTCGATCAGCGCGCGGCCGGGAAATCGGTACATCGTCACGAGCCAGGCCGTGCCGGTGCCGACGATCAGGGTGAGCGTGCCGGTGCCTGCCGAAAGCAGGAGCGTCGCGGCCAGGGATTGGGGGAGCACCGTCGAGACGAGATGCGGCCACACGTTCTCGGCGGGTGAGGCCGCAATGACGAGGATGGCGGCGACGGGAAGGGTCATCAGGAAGAGGAGTATGGCGACGACTGCCGTCCACGCCGGCGAGGAGCGCCGCGTCGCCCGCCACTGCGCGAGGCGATGAGGCGCGGCGCCGAGATGGCGCAGGATGTCGCGGAAACCAATGCGGGAAGAGGGGGACGAGCCGATTTCGTTCATTGCCGGCGGAGCATTGCGAGCCCCGACGATGCAGTCAACAACCGGCAGAGAGACGGTAAATGGGGCGGCTCAGCGCGGCCGCGCTGCCTGCGATCGCCACCGGCCGTCCGAGATGCCGATCCTTCGAGGTCCAAGCCTCAGGAGCTCGGGCCGGCGTCGAAGCGCACCTTGTCGATGAGCTCGGACGCCTTCTTGCGGAAGCTTGCGACCTTGTCGAGCGGCAAGGGGTCCGGCTTCAGCGGCCCCCAGCTCTTCACGAGGTCGGATGCCTCGACGCCGGGACGACCGGATACTCGCCGTTCTTGTGGGCGTAGAGCTCCTGCGCCTCGGGCGTGACGAGGAATTCCATCAGCTTCTCGGCGTTCGCCCTGTTCGGCGCATAGGCGGCAAGCGACGCGCCCGAGACATTGACATGCGTGCCGCGGTCGGCGGCGTTGGGGAAGATGATCCTCACCGCATCGGCCCAGGCCTTCTGCTCCGGGTTATTGAGCATGGCCTGCATGTAGTAGGTGTTGCCGATGGCGAGATCGCAGAGGCCGGCCTGGACGTCGCGCACGCCTTCGCGGTCGCCGCCGGCGGGCTTGCGCGCCAGATTGTTCCTCAAACCCACGAGCCAGGCCTCGGCCTTCTCCTCGCCGAGGTTGGCGATCATCGAGGCGACGAGGGCGACGTTATAGGTGTGCTGGCCGGAGCGAATGCAGATCTTGCCCTTCCATTTGGGATCGGCGAGCTCCTCGTAGGTGATGACTGTCCTGGGCGACACGCTCCTTCGAGGCGTAGACGACGCGGGCGCGGCGCGTCAGCGCGAACCAGTGTCCATCCGGATCGCGCAGCTCGGCGGGTATTGCTGCCTCGAGCACCGCCGATTTCAGAGGCTGGGTAACGCCCGCCTCCTTCGCCTGAACGAGGAAGCCGAACTCGTTGGCGAGAAGCACGTCGGCCGGACTGTTCTTGCCTTCCGCGCTCATGCGCTCGACGAGGCCGTCCTTGGAAAAGATCATATTCGTCTTGATGCCGGTCTTCTCGGTGAAGGCCTTGAGCATCGGCTCGATGAGGCCCGGCTCACGGTAGGAATAGATGTTGACGACCTCTTCCGCCGCAGCGTGACGCGGCAGGACGGCAAGGCCCGAGGTCAGGAGGCAGGCGACAGCGAAAGCGCGCCAGAGACGGCGGAAAATTCTCATATCGGGGTCTCCAATAATCGGGATTCAAGGTCCCGACATCGGTTGAGGGTTTCTGCTGATCATGCCGTCGGGGATCGGCGTTCGGCGGCTCTCGACACTAGAGCAAAGCGAACTTATCGCGTCAAGAAATGTGCGACGAATAGAGCAACTTAGAAGGCCTCTAACGAGGCGACGGAGGTGCCGGCTGCGCGGCGTTTGCGGCGCCTCGGCATCGCACGCGAACGCGCGCGTGCGGCGCGGATCGAAAGCATTTCGCTCCGAGCCGAGACGATACGCGAGCCGCGCCCGCGCCATGGTGCAATGCCGCCGACACGGTGAAACGCGAAGTCTCAGAGCGCATTAGCACCGTGCGATCGGGCCCGGCGTCAACGTGAGGCGGTGTTTCTCCACCGCATCACAGGATTCCAAGCCTCGAATGCTGTTCCTCGGCCGCCATAAGCTGTAGTCTCAGGCGTGGGCCCGCGTGCGACCCCGCGCCGGGTCGAGCCCCCCTGAGCTCAAGATGGAGACCGGCCAATGTACGAAAAGGCGCAGTTCGAGATCCCGGAGGCCGTGAGAGAGCTCGCAGAACGCAACGTCGAGCAGGCGCGCTCGGCCTACAGCCAGTTCATGGATATGGCGCGCAAGGCGCAGGATGCCGTGACCAAGTCGCAGGGCGCCATGGCCGCGGGCGCGCTCGACATCCAGGCGAAGGCGCTGACCTACGCCGAGCAGAACATCAACGCGAGCTTCAATTTCGCCGCCGATCTGGCGCGCGCCCGCGATCTCAAGGAATACCTCGAGATCCAGACGCGGTACGCTCAAAAGCAGATGCAGGACTACGCCAAGCAGGCGCAGGACCTCGGGCGCATGCTGACGGAGGCGGCGCAGAAGGCGAAGCCGTAAGGCAGGCGACGGGCGGCCCGGTAAACGGCCGGTCAAGGCGCGCGCGGGCCGCGGCCTGGCGGCGCGGCTGCGCGATCTTGGCGCCGCAGCGCTCACGCGCTATTTTCGCTTGACGCAGGCGCGGGAGACCGTGTTTTTCCTCGCGATGCATCGGGGCCGGCCAAGCCGCCCTCGGGGGTGCCAGGCTTCATCCGCACCCGATTGTGCCGCCTTAGCTCAGATGGTTAGAGCGCTAGATTGTGGATCTAGAGGTCCCCCGTTCGATCCGGGGAGGCGGTACCATTCACTTCGGGGCCTTCGGAAGATCGCGCAGAAATTGCCCGGAAGGCCATTAGTGTGGCTACCCGATGGCCGACATCAGTGCAGCCCGCAACGTCACTTTGCAGGAGAGCCGTGTCAGTGGTAGCGGCACGACTGCCTAACCGGGGGCACTGCTCGGTGACGGTCTCAGGAATCTCTGCCAAGATAGCCCCGCTTCGGCGGGGTTTTTCTTCATAAACACACAATCGATTGCTGAACTCCATTACTGCGTCGATGGAGATTTTTCATGCAAGCCCCTTTGAAGAATTCTGAGGACAAGCCTCGCTGCTTTGTCATTTCGCCGATCGGACAACCAAACAGTGCGGTTCGTTTGCATGCGGATATGGTTCTCTACTCCATCATCAAACCGGCTTTGCCCGACTTTGAGGTAAAGCGGGGCGATGACCTTGGCGCCGCAGAGACGATCTCCGACAAGATGATCGAGGCGATTTGCAACTATGAGCTGGCGGTCGCAGATCTCACGGGACACAATCCAAGCGTGTTCTACGAGCTGGGATTGCGGCACATGGTGGAGAAGCCTGTGATCCACGTCGCGGCGGATGGTACCAAACTCCCCTTCGAGACGGCCGGCGTTCGCACCTTCCACTTCAACATCGCCGACATTCATAGCCACATGCGGCTTCGGGGCGAGATCGCGAAGGCCGCTGCACAGGCTCTTGCGCGAGGCTACAAGGTTGGCAACCCAGTCACCGCAGCGCGGGACATCAGACTTCGTGAAAGCAACAACTCCACCGAGGTGATGCTGGGTCAAATGCGAACACAGATGGCGGAGATCGAGAGAGGAGTTCCGAAGACTGAGCCTACGGCCCTCAGTCTTTTGACAGCGCTGGCAGCAGATACACTCACTGCTCAAGCATCTACGTCGGACAAGAGCTTTCATGAGAGTCATGAAGAGCTAATGACCACGCTGGAAATGATAAAAACCTGGAATGAGAGGACGCGCGCCAGGTAGCACCCGTGGGACCGGCAGGCGTGATGTTCTTCCGTACCGCCGAAACTAAATCGGCGGCGCGCTCCCGATCACTGCTTGGGGATCGACCCCGTCTCGAGCTTCTCGTTCTGCTTCAGCATCTCGCAGGCGCGGTCGTCGGCCTGCTTCTGCTCGATCGTCCGGGCGCCGCCCGGGCGCTTGCCGTCCTGATAGTCGATGAAGCGCTGGCCGCACCACTTTCGCTTCTCGTCGGTGCCGTCGACCGCGGTTTGAACCGGCGCCGGCTCGGCGGCCTTCGGCTCGGCGTGCTCCGTCTTTTCCTTGCGCTCGACGGCCGAGACCCTGGTCTCGCTCCGCTTCTCCTCGGTCAAGCCTCTCAGCGCATCGAGGGAGCAGTTCGCGCAGCCTGCGAGCGCGATCGATGCCACCACTGCCGCGGCCATGTGCCTCGCGATCGACGTCATTGTTCTCTTCTCGCGTTGTGGAATAGCTGTTCAAGACTCGATCGAACACGGGGCTACAGCCCTAGTCCGAGTCGGGCAGCCGACCGCGAGGCACAATCACCAATGCACAGGGAAATGTGACGGACGAATCGCTCGTGCGGGATGGCGATCAGGCGATGCCCCGCAGCAGTCCGCCCTCGACCCGGAGCGCCGCGCCGTTGGTGGCAGACGCCTCCTTCGAGCAGACGTAGACGACCATGTTCGCCACCTCCTCGACGGTGGCAAAGCGCTCGATGAGGGAGGTGGGGCGGAAGGTCTTGACGAAGGTGGCGGCCATCGCATCGGGCGTCGTCTTGTTGTCGCGGGCCAGGGCCCCGAGGAACGTCTCGACGCCGTCGGAGCGCGTCGGCCCGGGCAGCACGGAATTCACGGTGACGCCGGTGCCGGAGGTCAACTCGGCCAGGCCGCGGGCGATGGCGAGCTGCGCGGTCTTGGTGAAGCCGTAATGGATCATCTCCTTCGGGATATTCAGCCGCCGACTCGGAGGAGATGAAGACGATGCGGCCCCAGTTGCGCTCGAGCATGCCCGGCATGAGGGCGCGCGAAAGGCGCACGCCCGACATGACATTGGTTTCGAAAAAGCGCGTCCAGTCCGCGTCGGGGATGTCGAAGAAGGGCTTCGGCTCGAAGATGCCGGCGTTGTTGACGAGGATGTCGATGGCGCCCGCGGCTTTGGCGAGCTTGGCGCAGCCCTCGGCGGTCGAGACGTCGGCGGCGATGCCGGTGACCGCGCCGCCGCCAGCCGCTTTGACGGCGGCTACGCCCTTGTCGACGGTCTCCTGCTTGCGGCCGTTGACGACGACCTTGGCGCCTGTCGCCGCAAGGCCCTTGGCGATGGCGAGGCCGATGCCGGCCGTCGAGCCGGTCACAAGTGCCGTCTTTCCCGAAAGATCGATTTTCATGCAAGTCCTCGCCGATTGTCGTTGAGCCCGTGCCCCTGACATCGGATCAATGGCGTGCAGGTTCAATACGGGATTTGTCGCATGCGCTTAATACGCTTTGCGCATTGGGGGAGGTGGCGTCATGACGGAAGCAGAAATCCTGGCGATGCGGATCGGGCTCACGGGCCTCATCATCTCGGTGGTGTCGGTCGCCTTCGGCATGATCTCGGCCTACATCGCCGGGCTGTGGCTGTTCCTCCGCCGTGCGCCGTTGTCGCTCAGGGCGCTCGCGTTCACGCTCCTGTCGTTGGGGCTTCTGTTCATGGGCATCGTGATGTGGGGCATTCACGAGCTCTTGCTCGGCACCGACCGGGCCTGGCTCAAGCTCGCGAAGACCGCCAGCGAGTTCGCGACCTTCGGCGGCGAGCGGCCCGACTACCTGCACGGGCTCACGCTCTACCAGGGCGGCGCGCTGCTCGGGCTGTTGGCGTTCGTGCTGATCTATGTCGCGCTCGGGTATCTGACGTTCTGGTACAGGTGGGGTGAGTCGGCGGACGAGGCGTAAGGCGTGCTCGCGTTTAGCGGTCCAATCGCTCGGCGTCGGCAAAGTCCAGCTTCGCCCGGATGTGGTCGCCCTTGGCCTCGTAGGCGAGCGCCCGGTTGCGGTAGAGCGGGCCGAGCGTCGGCGAGAGCGCGGATCGATTCGGTGAAGTCGGCGATGGCGCGGTCGAAATCCCGGAGGCCAAGATACGCTTGACCGCGATGGACGAAGCCGCTCGGCCAGGACGGCAACACACCGACTCACGGCCGTGAAGTCGGCGATCGCCGCGTCGTAGTCGCCCCGCTTGAAGTGTGCCATGCCGCGGCAGAACACGAGATTGGCGTCCGCGGGATCGAGCGCGAGCGCCTCACTGAAACCTGCGATAGCACCATCGAGATCACCCGCCGCGTCGCAGGCATGTCCGCGCTTCGCCGCCGCGAGCTTTCTTTGCTGCTCGTCCGGGATCGTCGTCTCCCTTGGGTAGGGGCACGGCTTCAGTCCGGCGTTAAAGCGGAATGTTGTCGTGCTTCTTCCAGGGGTTCTCGAGCGTCTTGTTGCGCAGCATGTTGAGGGCGCGGCAGATGCGCCGGCGCGTGCCGTGCGGCAGGATCACCTCGTCGATGTAGCCGCGCTCGGCGGCGACGAAGGGATTGGCGAAGCGCCTCTGGTACTCGTCGATGCGGGCCTTGATCTTCTCGGGGTCCGACAGCTCGGCGCGGTAGAGAATCTCGGCCGCACCCTTGGCGCCCATGACCGCGATCTCGGCCGACGGCCAGGCGTAGTTCACGTCGCCGCGGATGTGCTTCGAGCTCATGACGTCGTAGGCGCCGCCGTAGGCCTTCCTCGTGATGAGCGTGATCTTGGGCACGGTGGCCTCGGCGAAGGCGAACAGCAGCTTGGCGCCGTGCTTGATGAGCCCGCCGTACTCCTGCGCCGTGCCCGGCAGGAAGCCCGGCACGTCGACGAAGGTGACGATCGGGATCTCGAAGCAATCGCAGAAACGGACAAAGCGCGCCGCCTTGCGCGAGGCATCGCTATCGAGCACGCCCGCAAGGATGAGGGGCTGGTTGGCGACGATGCCGACCGTGCGGCCCTCCATGCGCGCGAAGCCGACCACCATGTTCCTGGCGTAGGCCTCCTGGATCTCGAAGAAATCCGCTTCGTCGACGACCTTGAGGATCAGCTCCTTGATGTCGTAGGGCTTGTTCGGATTGTCGGGGATCAGCGTGTCGAGCGAGAAGTCCTCGCGGTCGGCGCTGTCCTTGGTCGGCAGGTAGGGCACGCCCGACTTATTGTTCGACGGCAGGAAGTCCATGAGCCGGCGCATCTGGAGAAGCGTCTCGACGTCGTTCTCGTAAGCGCGGTCGGCGATCGACGATTTGGTCGTGTGCACGCGCGCCCCGCCGAGCTCCTCCGCCGTCACCGTCTCGTTGGTCACGGTCTTCACGACGTCGGGGCCGGTGACGAACATGTAGCTCGTGTCCTTCACCATGAAGATGAAGTCGGTCATGGCCGGCGAATAGACGTCGCCGCCGGCACAGGGCCCCATGATGACGGAGATCTGCGGGATCACGCCCGAGGCCAGCACGTTGCGGAGGAACACCTCGCCATAGCCGCCCAGCGCGTCGACGCCTTCCTGGATGCGCGCGCCGCCGGCATCGAAGAGGCCGATGATCGGGGCGCGGTTCTTCAGCGCCATGTCCTGGATCTTGGTCATCTTCTGGGCGTGGGCCTGGGAGAGCGAGCCGCCGAAGACGGTGAAGTCCTTGGCGAAGACGCAGACGACGCGGCCGTTGATCGTGCCCCAGCCGGTGACGACGCCGTCGCCCGGCGTCTGCTGCTTCTCCATGCCGAACTCGGTGCAGCGGTGCTCGACGAAGGTGTCGAACTCCTCGAACGAGTTCTCGTCGAGGAGCAGCTCGATCCTCTCGCGGGCCGTCAGCTTGCCGCGCTTGTGCTGGGCGTCGATGCGCGCCTGACCGCCGCCAAGGGCCGCGTTGTCGCGACGCCGCTCGAGCTCCTCGATGACTTCCTTCATTGGACCGGGCCCCGTTTCATGACAATTCCATTGCTCATCGGTCAGATAGCACGGCGAATTCGGGCAATGGAAGCGCGGCCGCCCGGCGCATGACCGGGGGGCGCCGAATTCGTTAATCCTCTTGACCCGCGCCCCCGGGCCGGGCACGCGGATGCCCAGGAGAACGCCCGCAGGCGAAACGACGAACCGGGAGGCGCGGAATGGCGAAGGCAATCCATATGATGGTGCGCGTGATGGATGAGGCGCGCTCGGTCGATTTCTATTCGAAAGTCCTGGGGCTCGCCGTCTCGGGCCGCTTCGAGTGGCCCGACTTCACGCTCATCTACATGAAGAACCATGAGGCCGATTTCGAGATCGAGCTCACCGTCAACAAGGGCCGTGCGGAGCCCTACGAGCTCGGCAACGGCTACGGTCACGCGGCGTTCGTGGTCGACAATCTCGCGGCCGAGCATGCCCGAATCGCCGGGCTCGGCTTTGCGCCCAAGGACATCAAGCAGATGACCTTCGACGGCCAGCCGTTCGGGCGCTTCTTCTTCATCGAGGACCCGGACGGCTACAAGATCGAGGTGCTCGAGCGGGGCGGCCGGTTCCGGTAGGGCGTCTGCATTCCGTGAGCGGCTTTGGCGACCCGCAGCGCCGGGAAAGCGCAAGCTCCGCGTCAGCTCGTGCCTGTAAGGCATTGTGACGTGTAGCATTTCGTGCCACGCGCCGGCCGTGCTCAGACAATGGCCGGTGCCGGCGGGAAGTGGCTCAAGGACGCATATGCACGGTCCCCATCCAGCGGCAACTCAGGTTGCGCGGGAGGCGCCGATCGAGGCGCAGCCCGCAGCGCTTCCGGCTGCGCCCGCCCTCGAGCAGCCCAGCACTCCGGTTGCCCCCCCGCCTTACAGCGCGCCGATGGCCTGCCCGCACACGGCGGCCCCGTGCCCAGCGCTCAAGAACCTCCTCGGTCATAGCCGGCTGGTGAGCGAGGAGGCCCGCGCCTGGAGCCAGCGCCTCGCGCCCTGTGCCTCGTGCCGCGTCGACTATGCGGCGCGCGCCGGCGCGCTCAGGGGGCTGCGGCTCGGCAAGTGGGAGCGCGAGATTCTCGTCGGCGCAGCGGCGCAAGAGGTATTCGTTGTAACGGCACCCGGGATGGCGCGTTCGACGAGTGCGGCGCGCCGGCGGGCGGCGCAGACGCTCGTGCGCGCCGGGCTGGTCACCGATGCGGCGCGAGGCAAGAACGGGGAGGGCCCGAGCGGGCAAGTCCGAGCCGCCGTCACGCTGTCGCCGCTCGGCGTCTATGTGCTCGCCGCATACGGACGGTTCATCGTGGCGGGGAAGGCTGTGCGGTGGGACCGCCCGCGCGCTCACGTGGCCATGCCGGGACGTGAGCCCCAATCGCTTGCGCCCGAGGTCGTCGAGCGGACCCGGTCGGAGTTGCATGCGACGCTCGACGAGCTAAAACGCGTGCTCATCGCCGCCGTGGCGCGCCCGGTCCGCGATCCGGCGCTGCTCGATACGGTGACCCGGCATCTGCAGTCGAAGGCCAAGGGTCTTCGGGACCTGCTCGAGCCCGCCGGATCGATGGCGAAGCGCCCGGCCGACGCTGCTGAACGGGGCTGAATTCCGCCCGTCGACCGTCGTGAAACCCGCGACCGGGGGCCCCCGCGGATGCGGCTTGAACGATCCGCGAACATCCCCATATCGTATGCGCAAGTGAACGCTGGTGCCCTTACGCCGGGGCTGGCAAACGACGGAGGCTCGCCACGGGCGCCGTTATCGATTGAAGAAGAAGGTCGCTTATCGAAAGGGCTTTCGAGAAATGACTAGGCTTTCCGTACTGTCGAACCCTCTGCTTCTCGGGTTCGAGGAAATTGAACGGCTGATCGATCGCGCCGGGAAGGGCGGGAGCGACGGCTACCCTCCGTACAATATCGAGCGCCTGCCCGCCAAGAACGGGCACTCCGAGCTGCTCCGGATCACGCTTGCGGTCGCGGGATTTGCTCGCGACGACCTCGAGATCACGCTCGAGGACAACCAGCTTTCGATCCGCGGCAGGCAGCAGGACGACAAGAGCCGCGAGTACCTTTACCGCGGGATTGCCGCCCGTCAGTTCAGCCGGACGTTCGTGCTGGCCGACGGGATCGAGGTCAAATCCGCGGATCTGAGCAATGGCCTGCTCGCCATCGATCTCATGCGCCACGAGCCGGAGCGGCTTGTACGAAAGATTGAGATCGGTACGGAGATAAGGCGGCCCTAGGTGCCTCAAGGCTACAGCCAAGTGCCTCGAATCGTAAGATCATGGAATAAAGGCGTAATGTGCCAGACAAGGTACACGCCCTGCTCCATGACGACCGAATGCCTCGAGAGAGGAGGAGTTGCGTCATGAACGAGAATACGACGAAACGCAGCAAGGTGACCGGTATGACGGACCATGTTGTGCCAGCGATGAGCCAGATCGACCTAGCCAAGCTCGGCGGCGGTCAGGTCGCTTACATCAAGACGTTGTCGTCTGACGACGCCAAGCGGATGTTTCCGGCCATCGAAGGTCTGCCGCCCGGCATCAATCTCTACGCGCTGCACGCAGCCGACGGCACGCCGATCGCGCTCACCGACACGCGCCAGGCCGCGCTCTCGCCACGCCATGGACGGCGAGCTCGAAGTGGCGAGCATCCACTAACGCGAAATTGGAAAGATGCCGGCGGCGACGCAAGCTGCCGCCCGGCTCTCCTACAATCCGGAAATCAGAAAAGGGCGGCCAGAGATGGTCGCCCTTACTTTTTGGTATCGCCGATGATGCTCAGGCTGCCTACTTGCCCGCCTTGCAGGTTGCGAGCTTCTGCGCGCGCTTCTGCAATTGGACTTTCCACTGGTCGGGGCCGACGCCCGCGCACCAGGCCATGTGAGCCTTGAGATCGGAGCTCCACTCGGGACCCGAGAAGCCGCACTTCTCAGCCTCGTTCTCTTTCTGCTGCTGAAGCGCGAGCTTGCCGTAGGTATCGCAGTTGGCCTGGGCGTTCGCCGCAGGTGAATAGCTCGCGGCGGCAAAGAGCGCGGCGAGCGCAAGCGCGGCGCACGTCCGAATATTCTGCATCGTCCCTAACCTCACACTCGTGATCCCGGCGCGTGCCCGACAGGCGTGCGGCGGGGCGCGGTTTCTCCCGCATTCTTCACGGCCCCAAGCTATCAGTGCCCCATGAACTGAGCCTGAATGTGGCCCAAGGCACGGGTTCACATCAACCCCGTTTCTCTTCGCCGGATTTTCCAAGGAGAAGCCGCCGGGCGCCGCTCAGGGGGCAAGACGGGCCATGACGGCACGCTTGGCGGCGTGCGCCGCGGGGCCCCAGGACGCCGCGTTGGAGGCGATCAGATTGGCCTCGGATTTCAGGATCAGGCCGTCGTCGAGAACCCGCAAGCCGTTGGCGGCGAGCGTCGCGCCGGTCGTCGTGATGTCGACGATGAGCTCGGCGGTGCCCGCGGCGGGCGTGCCCTCGGTGGCGCCCAAGCTCTCGACGATGCGATAGTCGGTGACGCCCTTGCCGGCGAAGAAGCGGCGCGTCAGGTTGAGGTACTTGGTGGCGACACGGTACCAGCGGCCGTGCTCGCGGCGGAACGAGACCGCGATCTCGTCCAAGTCCGCCATCGTGCGCACGTCGATCCAGCAGTTGGGCACGGCGACCACGACGTCCGCGTGCCCGAAACCGAGCTTGGCCAGAAACTCGACGCGCTCGCCTGCGTCCGATATCTGCTCGCGGATCAGATCCTCGCCGGTGACGCCCAAATGGGCGCGGCCGGTCTTCAGGCTCGAGGCGATCTCGGACGAGGAGATGAAGGCCACCTCGACGTTGTCGAGGCCCGCGATCTCGCCGCGATAGCCGCGCTCGTTGCCGGTCTTCTTCAGCGTGAGACCGGCCTTGGCGAAGAACTCCGCCGTCTGCTCCATGAGGCGGCCCTTGGAGGGGA
Source organism: uncultured Alphaproteobacteria bacterium (assembly GCA_963716835.1). GTDB lineage: Bacteria > Pseudomonadota > Alphaproteobacteria > Rhizobiales > Hyphomicrobiaceae > Hyphomicrobium_C. Next base: position 217,837 of record CAVQUQ010000019.1, read on the forward strand.
CGGCGAGGACGAGCGCGTCGCTCATAGGATCTCTCCCGTCACGGCCGCGAGCAGGCGCTCGGTGTGGATCGCGGCGCCGACGGCCGGCACGTCGTCGGGGGCGCCGACGGACTTCATCAGGCGATCGTAGCGGCCGCCGCCGGCGACGGGGCTCAGGCGGCCCAAGCCCGGCGCGACGATCTCGAAGACGAAGCCGGTATAGTACTCGAGCGCGCGGCCGAACTCGGCGGAGAATTCCGCGGCTTCGATTTCGACGCCGGCCTTGTCGAGAAGCTCCAAGCGGCGCTCGAAGGCCTCCAGCGCGTCGCTGATGTCGATGCCGGCCTCGCGCACGATCTCCCTCACGCGCGCGGCGGCATCGCGCGCAGGCGCACGCACGGCGACGTAGCGCTCGATGGCAGCCACGGTCGCGGGCGCAAGCGGCTCCGATCGCGCATCGGCGAGGCGCGCGAGAAGGCTCGCCGCGATCTCGGAGGCGGAGCGCGCGCCGACCAGCTCAATCCCTTCGCGGTCGAAATAGTCGACGAGGCGCCGCTCAGCCTCGCCGGGCTTCTCGGAATCGAGCGCGCCGGCGAGAGCCTTCGGGATACGGCGCGACGCGGACGCGGGGTCGGTCGCGAGGCGTTTCAACTCGGCGTGGAAATCCTGATGGTGCCAGAACTGGTCGGCGAGGCGCTGGCGCCAGCGCGGGGGCATGTCGGCGGCTTTGAGGAGTGCGCGAAAGAGCCCGAGGTCGCCGATGCGCAGCTTCATGCCGCGCAGACCCGCGGCCTTCAGCGCGTCGACGACGAGGGCCATGGTCTCGGCTTCGGCGCGCTCGCGGTCGGCGCCGCCGAAGGCTTCGATCCCGGCCTGGCGGAACTCGCGCGGGTGCGCCTTGTCGGCGTCCTGCGCCTGAAAGCGGAAGGCGGCGCCGTTGTAGCAATATTTCGCCGGCAGCCGGCCGCCCGAGTTGCGCTCGAGGTGCAGGCGGCAGGTCGGCACGGTGAGGTCGGGGCGCAGGCACAGCTCGTGGCCGTCGGGGTCGGTGAAGACGTAGGTGCGCGCGCGCAGCTCCTCGCCGATGACGTCGAGAAAGACGCCGGCCGGCTGGATGATCGCCGGCGCCACGGCCTCGTAGCCGGCGTTGAGGAAGACGAACATGATCTTCCGCGCCTGCGCTTCCAGCGACTCGAATTGTCGTGCCGTCTCGGCGGCCATCAGCGTCCCTCGAACGTGCCCATGTGCCCGGATGTCCGGGGCACCAGTGCCTCTCGCCCTCTTCTTATGGAGCGGGCGCAGGACTGGCGCAGGAAAACTTGCAGAGGGGTTTATGGCAGTACTCATTACACTTCCGCCTTAAGTCCCATGCCGGGACGCATCCAGCATGGCTCGCGCGCGATCGCAAGGGCGACGGGCCGGGGAGGCCCGTCGGCGGCGCCACCATAGCCCCGGCTTTTGACGGTTTCTCTTTACGAAGAGGTAAAGTTCTCAGCGGATAGGGAAACGTCGGTGCGGAGGCTCTCCCCGCTGCGGGGAGAGGGTGAGGGCGATCCGCTCGGCAAGCTGCTGCCCAGCTCAGCCTCCTGTGGCGGGCGAGGATTTTGCGCACCTCGGCGACGAGGTCGGCTTCCTTAACCGAGATCTGCGCGGGGCGGGCTTCCTTCCATTCCTTGTTGTCCTTGATGGCGGCCGCGGCCTTGGCGCCCTCGACCAGGTCCTTCGAGCGTCACCTCGCCCTTGGCGCGCTCGTCGCCGCCCTGGATGACGACGCAGGGCGAGCCGCGCTTGTCGGCGTATTTCATCTGCGCCTTCATGCCGGACGAGCCGAGGTAGAGCTCGGCGCGGATGTCCGGCGTTGCGCAGCGTCTGCACGAGCTTCTGGTAGTCGGCGATGCGGTCCTTCTCCATGACGAGGACGACGACGGGGCCAGTGCGCCTGCGCGGCTTGTGCTCTTGTTGAGAGCGGCAAGCGCGGCCTGCAGGCGCGAGACGCCGATGGAGAAGCCGGTGGCGGGAACCTTCTCGCCGGTGAAGCGCGCGACGAGATCGTCGTAGCGCCCGCCGCCGCCGACCGAGCCGAAGCGGACGGGGCGGCCTTCGTCGTCCTTCACCTCGAACGTCAGCTCGGCCTCGAACACGGGGCCGGTGTAGTACTCGAGGCCGCGGACGACGGAAGGATCGATGCGAATGCGATCCGCGCCATATCCTGCAGCTTCGACCAAGCTCGCGATCTCTCGAAGTTCTTCGAATCCTCAGCTCCGAAGTCGCTCCGAACTCGACAGATGTCTGCAGTCGCCAGATTGTGCAGTAAGTAGACTTCTGTCCGGTCAGTTGTCTCGAACATCGTGACCTTGCGAGCTGAGCTCGCATCGCTGCGTGTCAGCCGATACGTTCGGCAGTCTCAGATGAACTCCTAGTGACAGCATTCGATCTGCATCGGATCGAGATCCGCGCCCTGGCGTGAAGTCACCGCTCTCGTCCTTGCGCCCTTGCCAAGCAGCAGTCGCGACGCCGTCGCATGCCGAGCCGGTCAAACTTGTCGAGTGCGCGCAGCACGGTCAGCCGTCTTGCGTCGTTCTCCTCGCCGCCGAGGCCGACGGCTTCCAGCACGCCGTCGAGCATTTTGCGGTTGTTGACCTTGATCACGTAGTCGCCGCGCTTGATGCCCAGCGCCTCCATCGTGTCGGCGGCGAGCATGCACATCTCGGCGTCCGCGGCGACGCTCTCGGCGCCCACCGTATCGGCGTCGAACTGCATGAACTGGCGGAAGCGGCCCGGCCCCGGCTTCTCGTTGCGCCACACGGGGCCGACCGCGTAGCGGCGGAACGGCTTCGGCAGCGTCTGGAAGTTCTCGGCCACGTAGCGCGCGAGCGGCGCCGTCAGGTCGTAGCGCAGCGACAGCCACTGCTCGTCCTCATCCTGAAACGAGAACACGCCCTCGTTGGGCCGGTCCTGATCGGGCAGGAACTTGCCGAGCGCGTCCGTGTACTCGAAGGCCGGCGTCTCCAAGCGGCTCGAAGCCGTAGCGCTCGTAGACGGCGCGGATCTTCTCCAGCATCTCGCGCTGCTGGCGCAGCTCGGCCGCGCCGATGTCGCGCATGCCCTTCGGCAGGCGCGCCTCGGGCCTGGCGTTGGCGCGCGGGGCATCAGCGGGTTCGGTTTTGTCGGTTTTGGCCATCGATCCTGGGCATTCTTGATGAGTTGCCGATGCGCCGGGCGCGGGCTCGACGAAGGTGCCGCCTTATAGCGGATCGGTCCCCGGCCGGAAAGCCGCGTGGGGCATTGCGGCTCGTTGTTGCCCCTCACCCTGTCCCTCTCCCCGTAAGAACGGGGCGAGGGTACGTGGTCCGCAACGTCACCCGGCCTTTCGGAACCGGCCCGAAGCCGCTAGATATGCGCCATGACACTGGTTCTCGAACAGACGCCGCCGGTGAAGACGGCCGATGCGGAGGCCGCGAAGCCCTCGCTCGCAGGGCTTTCGCGCGCGCGCCTCGCCGCGGCGCTGGCCGAGATCGGCGTGCCGGAAAAGCAGATCCGCATGCGCGTCAGCCAGCTCTGGCGCTGGATCTACGTCTCGGGCGTGACCTCGTTCGACGACATGACCGACGTCGGCAAGGAGCTGAGGACGAAGCTCGCCGGCACGTACTCGCTCGCGCGGCCCGAGATCGTGGCCGAGCAAGTGTCCGTCGACGGCACGCGCAAGTGGCTGCTCAGGCTGCCGAAGCACGGGCACGAGGCGCGCGCACCTGAGATCGAGACGGTCTACATCCCGGAGAGCGGCCGCGGCACGCTCTGCATCTCGTCGCAGGTCGGCTGCACGCTGACCTGCACCTTCTGCCACACGGGCACGCAGAGACTCGTGCGCAATCTCGATGCGGCGGAGATCGTGGGCCAGATCCTGCTGGCGCGCGACCGCATCGGAGATTGGCCCGGCGCGGCGCGGCCGGCGGACGACGGGCTGCTGCCCTCGACGGAGCGCAAGATCACCAACGTCGTGCTCATGGGCATGGGCGAGCCGCTCTACAATTTCGAACATGTGCGCGAGGCGATGGAGGTCGCGGCCGACGGCGAAGGGCTCTCGGTGTCGAAGCGGCGCATCACGCTCTCGACCTCGGGCGTCGTGCCGGAGATCGGCCGCTGGGGCAAGGAAGCCGGCACCATGCTCGCGATCTCGCTGCATGCCGTGCGCGACGAGCTGCGCAACGAGCTGGTGCCGATCAACAAGAAGTATCCGATCAAAGAGCTGCTCGACGCCTGCCGCAACTATCCGGGGCTCTCGAACGCCAAGCGCATCACCTTCGAGTACGTGATGCTCAAGGGCGTGAACGACAGCCTCGCCGACGCCAAGGCGCTCGTGCGCCTGCTCGCCGGCATTCCGGCGAAGATCAATCTCATTCCGTTCAATCCATGGCCGGGCTCGGCCTACGAATGCTCGGACTGGGAGACGATCGAGCGCTTCGCCGAGGTCGTGAACAAGGCCGGCTACGCGAGCCCGGTGCGCACGCCGCGCGGACGCGACATCCTCGCCGCCTGCGGGCAGCTCAAGAGCGCGAGCGTCAAGCTCAGGGCGCGCGAGCGGGCTGCGCCGGGTGCGTCATCGTCAAGCGAAAGCGGAGCCTGATCCCGTGGTCATGCGAGCGATCGGGCGTCTCATTCTCGTGCCGCTGGCCTTTCTGATCGCGGCAGGAGCTGCGGGCTTCGTGCTGTTCACGCTCGGGCTCGAGAAGATCACGCACGCGCTGCACGGCACCGACGTCGGCGCCGAGACCGTCGCCTACGCCTTCGACATGGGCACGCTCATCCTGTCGGGGCTCACGATCGTGCCGGCGCTCGCGGTCGTGATCATCGGCGAGGTCGGGCGCATCCGGTCGTGGCTCTACTACATGATCGGCGGCGGGGTGGCGCTCGCGGCGCTGCCGCTGCTCGGGCGGCTCAACGATGCGAGCATGGCCGCGATGCCGGACGCGGCCGTGTGGCAGGTGCTCGCCACGGCCGGCTTCGTCGGCGGGCTCACCTACTGGCTCATTGCCGGGCGTAGTGCGTGAGCGGCCGGGCGGCGGAATAATTCGCGGACCCACGCGTTGTCTCTGCGCCTCACGACACTACGACGACCCCAGTCGTGAGGCACGATTGAGCCCCCTAGCGCGCTAGGGGGCTTTTTTAATGCGACCGGGAACCAACTCGGAACTCGTGAGTTTTGCGGAGTCCCCGCGCTTGTCCCCCCACTCCCAAAACAGCGCGGGGCCGCCCTCTGGTTGTCCCACACACGCCCAGAGGGCCGCTGGCTTGCAATGGGGTACTCCCCCCGTCCCCCTTGAAGCCGGCTCTCCCAAACGGGAGAGGCTGGGCGTCAGCTGAAGCTGGCGCCCAGTCTTATTTTGAGTGATCCGTGTTTCGGCGGAGCGGGAAGGGACGATTGGCCACTTGAGCTAATCGTCGGCGGCGAACGCCACGTACAAGAGACCGAGAATGAAAACGAAAGCCAGGGCAGCGACGGCTTCAAGCATGTTCGTTTCCTCCCGCTGGGAGTGAACAACTTTGCCCTCTCTCTAAGTTGCCCTCTAAATTGCCCGCCGATTTTGCCGGTCGCCCGCTATCTCAGGGGGCCCAGCCAGATTGATCAGTCGATGACAGTCTTTTGGCAGGATTGAGACGGGCACTGAGGAAAATTTCCCGTGGTGCCCGCGCTCACTTGAGCCGCGCGGCACCTTGCCTGTAGGGTCGGCTGCCCGTTCCGCGAAAGCTCAGGACGCCTCATGCTGCTCGCGATTGTTCGCGTGTTACTCGGGTTCGCCGTGGCGTGCCTGGCTGCCGGCGTCGTGCAGGTGCTTTTCGTCATCACGCCGGCGGAAATCGCCAGCTCAGGGCCCTCGGCCCTGATGGAGCGCGTTCGAGGCGCCGGCGTGCTGTGGCTGATTGCGGCTACCCAGTCGGCGGTGTTCGCGGCGCCGTTCGCGCTGGTGGCGGCCGGGCTCGCCGAATGGCAGGGGATCCGGGGGCGGGTCTACTATGCGTTCGGGGGCCTCGGCATCGCGATCGCGGGATTTCTCACCCAGCTCGCGGGAGAGACCGGAGGCCAGACGGTCGTCAACGGCTATGCGCTGGCCATGTTTGTCGTCACCGGCCTTGCTGCGGGCCTCGTCTATTGGGTCGCCGCCGGGCGGCTCGCCTGCCGCGGCGGCCCCGCTAAAGCTCGGAAATGACCGGGAAACACGGAACAATCAGCATTTAAATTGATTGTTTGTTTATCGGCTTCAGTGTATATTGCTGCAGTGCACAAACCGCTCCCCGGTTTGGCCCGATCCAGGATCCTCAACAGGTGCGCGACTCCGAGCTGCAAGCCCGCTTCGCAAGAAGCTGCACGGACGCAGCGTTCGGCTACGCGCGTGCGGCCACGGCGGCATACGCGGCCGTCGCCAGCCAGACGTTCGAGTTCTGGGCCAATGCGGCCAAGCCATCGTCCGAGCGGCGGACGGGCAGCGGCGCAACCTACGGGCCGGCGGCGCTCTCGTTCGGCGCCTGGCCAAACCCGGCGCTCGATTTCATCAAGATGTCCAATGCGTGGGCGGCCAACTCCCCCTGGGGCGGGTCTGCCTGGGCGGCATCGCCGTGGGGCGCACAGGGCGCGAACGGCATCGCGGCCCAGATGGCGTTCTCGCCGGTCGCGGCGTGGTGGGGAATGTTTCCCTTGAACGGCAATCCTGTCGAGCTGGCCGATCGCCTACGGCCTGATGACTGCCGGCGTGCCGCGCGAGGTGGCGTGGCCGACGGCGGAAGCCAACGCGGCGGCAATCGACGCGGCGGAGGCGGCGACAGAGGCCGTCAATTCGGTGTTCGCGAGCTACCACACGGACAGCGGCTACGCCGCGGCGCACATCATGCCGCCCAAGCAGATGATCGCGGCGATGCTGTTGGCGCCGCTCGGCGCAAGCCTCGCCTTCCCTTGGACGATGGCCTATCGCGCGACCGGGTTCTAGAATCCCATTACTCTGGCGGCGCGGGCTGCGGGATTCCCTCCGCGGCGGCAGGATCTTCCGGCGCCTGAGGCGGATTGGCCGGCGGATTGACGGTGATGGTCACGGGCGCCGCGGCGCGGGCTTTGCCGCGGGTGCCGCCGACGCCGCCGATTCGGCGGAGGGCGAGGCAGCGGCGGCCGCTGCCGGATCAACCGCCGGTTTCGGCTTGGGCTTGGGTTTCGCTGCCGCAGGTGCCTGAGCCTTCTTGGCGGGCCGAGGTGCGCAGCGGCCGGGGATAACCGAGCCGTCCTCCTGCTTCATGTCGCCGATCCAGGCGCAGACCTTCTTCTGCTCGCGGCAGCCCGCCTCGATGAGCCCGTTGCAGGGTGAGGCGGCGGCCGTCTTCGGGTCGGGAGCGGCCGGCGGCGCCAAGGGCTTGCCCTCCCAGGGGAGCACCTCGGGCTTGCCGGCGGCTGCCGTGTCGGTCTTCGACTTGGCGGGCTTGCTCTTGGCGTCCTTGGCGGCCGGTGTCGCGCCCGGCTCGGCAGGCGATACGGTGCCGACGGGCGCCGATTTGCCGGGCGGGGGATTGGCCGGCAGCTTTCCGGCCGGATCAGGAGCGCCAGCCGACGATTCGACCGCGGGGGAGGGGGCGGCCTCGGCGCTCGACTTCTCGGCGCTGCTCGGAGCAAGAGGATCGAACCCCTGGCCCGAGAGAAGCAAAAGGGCAACCAAAGCTACGATGGCGCGCATTGCCCGGTCCTCATTTCTGGTCGCGGCCGCCTCAAGTGAAGTGTCGGCCGCGCGATTCTGCCTATGCCGCTGCTTCTATTCTGCAAAAAAAGGCGGCGGCATGATGGAGAATTGTTCAGAACCAGCATATCGGGACATTTGTACTCTGATTTCTGTGCCGATAGCGGCCCGAGGCGGGCTGCGCCGGCGGCCCAAGCCCGACGGTGCACGCTTGCGGCGAGACGCCCCGTGCCTATAGTGCGCGCGCTTTCGGAAATCCACGTCGAGGAGAAGTGCGGGCGATGGCCACGGCATCGGGCGGCAAGAACGGCAAAGGCGGCATCAAGAAGGTCGTGCTCGCCTACTCGGGGGGCCTCGACACCTCGATCATCCTCAAATGGCTGCAGGAGACCTACGGCTGCGAGGTCGTCACCTTCACCGCCGACCTCGGCCAGGGCGAGGAGCTCGAGCCGGCGCGCAAGAAAGCCGTGATGCTCGGCATCAAGCCGGAGAACATCTTCATCGAGGACCTGCGCGAGGAGTTCGTGCGCGACTACGTGTTCCCGATGTTCCGGGCGAACGCGCTCTACGAGGGCATCTATCTGCTCGGCACCTCGATCGCGCGGCCGCTGATCGCCAAGAAGCAGATCGAGATCGCGCGCAAGACCGGCGCCGACGCCGTCTGCCACGGCGCCACCGGCAAGGGCAACGACCAGGTGCGCTTCGAGCTCACCTATTACGCGCTCGAGCCGTCGATCAAGATCATCGCGCCGTGGCGCGAGTGGGCACTTCAAGGGCCGCGAGGACCTGCTCGAGTTCGCGCGCACGCATCAGATCCCGGTGGCCAAGGACAAGGAGGGCGAGGCGCCGTTCTCGGTCGACGCCAACCTGCTGCACTCGTCGTCCGAGGGCAAGGTGCTCGAGGACCCGGCGAAGAAGGCGCCCGAGATCGTCTACCAGCGCACCATCTCGCCGATGGCGGCGCCGGACAAAGTGACGACGATCAAGATCGGCTTCGAAAAGGGCGACGCGGTCTCGCTCGACGGCAAGAAGCTGTCGCCGGCGACGCTGCTCGAAGGCGCTGAACGACCTCGGCCGCGACAACGGCATCGGGCGCATCGATCTCGTCGAGAACCGCTTCGTCGGCATGAAGTCGCGCGGCGTCTACGAGACGCCCGGCGGGACGATTCTGCTCGCAGGCGCACCGCGCCATCGAGAGCCTGACGCTCGACCGCGGCGCCATGCACTTGAAGGACGAGCTGATGCCGCGCTACGCGGAGCTCATCTACTACGGGTTCTGGTTCGCGCCCGAGCGGCTCATGCTGCAGGCGGCGATCGACAAGAGCCAGGAGCACGTCGAGGGCGAGGTCACGCTCGAGCTCTACAAGGGCAACGTGATCGTCGTCGGGCGCGAGAGCGCGAAGTCGCTCTATTCGCCGACGCTGGTGACCTTCGAGGACGACCGCGGCGCCTACGACCAGAAGGACGCGGCCGGGTTCATCAAGCTCAATGCGCTGAGGTTGCGGACGCTGGGGAAGCGGGATCGCAATAATCAGTAGCGCCGGCGACAAGGAGGCGGGCCGAGCCCGCCTCCCGAGGCACGCAATCCGGCAAGGAAGGGGTCCGGGCTGCGCACATCAAGCGTCAGCGCGATCAGCCCTGCGGCTTCACCTTTTCATCGAGAGCCTGGAAGACGGCGCCCGGAATCTTCTCGCACTCGGCCTTGCTCATCTCACTGAAGCCTTTTCCCTTGCAGGCGTTCTGGCCCTTGCATGCGTTGGAGGCTCCCTTGCACGCGCTTTGCCCCTTGCAGGCATTGGCGCCCATACAGTGACCGTCGCCGGTGGCGGCCTGCGAGGCGGGAGCGAGGACAGCGCCCGCCAACATGAGCGACGCGGCCGCAGCCGCGATCGCGGAACCAGAATGCAGAGTGATCTTCATGGGCTTTCTCCTTGTGTCGCTTCGACGTTGCCCGAGCACGCATAGCCTTCCGATGCCTCCGCCCCTCGGGTGCAGGCCGAAACGCATCGATGAAGGGTACGAATGGCAGCGGACTGAGTTTCAGGCGGAGGCGACGTTCGAGGACGACCGCGGAGCCATCGACGAGCGCGACGCGGCGGGGTGCATTCGCTTGAATGCGTTGCGGCTGAGGACGCTCGGCGAGAGGGATGGGGGGTGACAGGGGGAAGCGCGAGGTCGGCTTTTGACACTTGGCCGATGATGGCGATGGTCGACATGCACCGGGCAATCGTGACCGCAACGCAAAATTAACCACCGTGACATGAGGATGAAGCCTTCGTGACAGCTTGCACGACTTGAGGATCAATGCCTTCAATTTTGTGTAGCGGAAACAACGCTAAACTCCGCACGCCGCAGCCCTCGCTTATCATCAATGTCAAGAGAAGCTCGCACCGACGTCCCACCCCGATAGCCGACGACGTTGGATCGCTGGAGCTTGTGCCGCTGGCTGAACTCCGTCCGACACAGATGGCCGTGGGCATGTATGCCGTTGAAGCCAAACGCCGGAAGATCGAGCGCCGTGCAAGAGACACCCGCGAGCTGCGTCGATTCCTGAAGAAACGGCCAGTGCCGGCGGTGCTCGGCCCCGACGAAGAGTATTACATCATTGACCACCATCATTTGACCCTGGCTCTGTGGCAGAGCGAGATCGATGACGTGTTTGTGCGCGTCGTCTGTGATTTCTCAGATATGCCGAAGCGAGCCTTCCTGCTTTCGATGGCAGCACTCGGTTGGCTGCATGCGTACGATGCAAAGGGGCGGAAGGTCGGCCCAACGAACTTGCCGTCGACGCTCGATCAGCTCCGCTCCGATCGCTATCGCGATCTTGCCTGGTCTGTGCGGAAAGCCGGTGGCTTCAGAAAGACGCATGTTCCATTCAGCGAGTTCGCATGGGCGAATTTCTTTCGCGAGCGCATACCGTCAGCCGTGCTGTCCCGCGACTTCAGGCGCGCACACGAACGTGCGATGCAGCTGGCGCGCTCGCGTGATGCGAGGTTTCTTCCGGGCAGCATTTGCCAAACAAGCTTCAGGTCTTCCTAGACGACCTGAAAGCATGGAAGAGCCCCCCGTCCGGTCGAAATGATGGGCGCCTGCACCGGGTCGCCGTCGCGTATCGCGAAGAGATGGCGACCAATATCGCGCCCTGCAGCGCTTCTGCTCGTTCGACCGACCACAAAATGGTTGAGGCCCGGAATTGACCCGGGCCTCGTGGAGAAAGCTACGCAATACTGGGACGTGGCAGGGCGATCAGTCTCGCTCGATGAGCAGAACGGATTGCCGTGCAAAATACGCCTTACTGCCCCTCCACGTTGTCACCTTAGGTCGCTCATATGACGGGTGTGCGCAATACATCGTTCGAAATTGGTTTTGATTTTTCCGTTGCCCCAACGCAACTGCCTGCGTGCGTTCTCGCACCGAAATGGATCGTATCTGCTGTTGGCCCTTTGCGGACCACACTCACGACTTGGCGGCTTGTCTGCTCTTGAAGCTCCAGCGGACGCCAATCGCAGAGGATGTCGAAGTCAGCTCACTCCCCGCAGCGGACGCAGGAATTTGCGAAACCGACGCCACGACGAAGCGCGCGGGGAGCGTGGTCCCCCGCGCGCCGAAGAAACGTGGCGTGAATTGAATTGCGTTGTTGCCGGCGCCGGCCGTCAGCGGTGCCGCCGCGGCTCAGGGCAGCTCCCACTTGCTCGAGTAGCGGCCGCCGAAGAGCGTGTCCGTCAGTTGATCGTATTTGTACGTGCCGCCGCCGCCGATGCCCTTGAACTTGCCCGTGCCGCCCGTCGCCTTGTAGGGGTTCGCCGTGAGGTTCGAGCCCTCTTCCCAGGTGACACTGATGGTGTCGTCCTTGCTCTGTGAGGAGGTGCAGGTTCCCTTGGCCTTCCAGCTCCCGTCGGGCATGTATTCATACTTTCCCTCACAGGCCTCCGTCGTCTTCGCCGCGGCGGAATCGTCGGGAACCTTGACGCAGCGGCCGGCATAGTCGACCAGCTTGTGCCCCTTCTCAGGCTCCTTCTCATCCCATTTGTCGTTGACACAGACGATCACGCCGGCTTCCTCGATCGTCTTGCCGGCGCTGGCCATGCCGCAGCCGAGTGCGAGAACGGCCGGGGGGACGACGATAAGCAGCCGCATCAGATTGGTGGTCATGTAGCTTCCTCGCTATTGGTCGCCGTGGGGTCTCCATTCTCGTTCGGGAGCCTCGGATCACGCCGCTCCAGGTCGAGAATTCGGGGCCCCGACTGCGGGGTGGCGCCCACCGCCTCCCCGCGCCCAAAACCGTGGCAGGCGCGGTGCGCCGGTCCTAGTATGTAACTGTATCAATCGTCATCGGCCCGGCAGGCGCCGCTCTGCTTCAGCAGCTGCCATGCGCGAGAGCGCGAAGTCGCTCACCTCGCCAACCTTGGTGACGTTCGAGGACGGCCACGGCGGCGCCGACCAGCGCGACGCGGCCAGGTTCATTGATTTGAATGCGCTGAGGTTGAGGACGCGCGGGAGGCGGGACGGCGGAAGGTAACGCCCTGCCCGTCCGCTATTGCCTCTCATAGGTGAAGGGTTTCCCCTCGAGCTCGCGGATCGGGGAGCCGCCGTAGGTCATCAGGAGAGTGCTCTTGCCTTCGCGCTTCAAATGCGTTGCGGCGAACCTCTTCTTGCCGAGGTCGCCCGGATCGAACTCGAAGACATAGACCTTGCCGGCGCCGGTTTTGCCGTAGAGCCCTATGTTCTGGTAGGGCACGCCATACATATCCAGCCCGAGCGACACTTGCGTCGGCGCGCTCGCGCACTTGACCTCGTAGCCTACCGCGCCCGTCACGCCGACCTCGACGGTGCGTCCGTCACAGGCGGCACGCACGTTGATGCCGCTCACGGGTTGGCCAGTCGTGGTGTGAACGACGATGTCGAAGCCTGCGCCTTTCCCGACCTCGAGGCGCATGAAGGCGAAGCGCGCAGCCTTGTCGTAGGCAGGACTTTCGAGCACGACGTCGCCGCCGTCGAGCCTCCATCTTCCCTGCGAGGTCTCGTCGTAGGCACCATAGGCGAGGAAATATTCGAAGGTCCCGCCGGCGGAAAGCCTGAGGCACGAGCCGACCTCCATCACGCCGCGAAGGCAGTAGCTCCCCTCGACGTCTCCAGCCGCAAGCGGCTGCGCCGCGGCAAGAGAGAGGCCTGCCGACGCGGATGCGATCAGGGCCAAAAGGGTGGCATGTCGTGCAATCATTCAAGCACTCCGGTGCGGGCGGAACAGAGCGAGGCCAATGGGGCTGCTATCGCAGGGCCTCGTCATCGAGAAACCATGTGCTGCCGAGGAGCCGCCCCGGGGTCGTCATTTCTACTTTGACTTGGCTTTTCCCGGGCTCGAAGCCCAGGACCTTCACGGTGAGCGGATTGACGAACTGCCAGGCCTCCCGCTCGGAGAGGATCTGGTCCTGATAGGACGCGAAAGCTCTAGAATCTCCACTGTTCCTCGTCTGCTGCCATTTTGCGAGCTTGTCCGCATCCTCGAACCAGATCGAATTGGGTTTCACCTCGAGCGTGGCGCCGTTCTGGATCTCGCCGGCAAGGGAGCCGATGCTGAGGGCCGCCGCAAGCAGCAAGGCCGCGGCCGGGCACGCAATCAAGGCGCGCTGTCGCATTCCGATATTCCTCCAGCGTCGGTTGCCGGCGACCCTATCGCGATCCGGGGTCGCTTGGAACGGCCGCGCTGCTACCGACCAGCGCGACACGGCCGGGTTCGTCATGCTCAATGCTTTGAGGGGAAGGAGTGAAGGCTCTGGGTCGCGCGTGACTATATTTGACACAGAGAGGGTAGTGGCGCCTAACAGCTACCAACGCGCGGGTGTCTTCAGCTCGAGCGCGCGAGTTCAGTGAACTTTGTCAGCGGCTGATCACCGCAACCGATCAGGGGAACCTGCTCCGGCATGACCGCGCCCTGCTTGTAGCCATCGACCTGACCGTCACTGAAATAGAATAAATAGTAGAAAGTGCCCGGCGCGCCGATCAGGTTGGGCAGTCCCAGCTTGACGCAGACGGTCGGTCTCGTGCCGCCGTATATTAGACCCACGAACTTCTGGTGGGGCTGCGATATTTCGGCGAACCGAATAGTTGAAACGTCCTCCCACTGCCGCAGCTTGGCCGCGATCAACTGCCGGTAGTTCGGCGGAGCCGAGACAGAGCCTCCACCGCCCGTCAGAGTACCCGCCGATGCGCACCCGACCAAAATCGCAGAAATCGTCACTAGTCCGGCGCCCGCGGTCACTTCGCGGACGCGGAGACGTAACTCATCCATTGTCGTGACCTCTGAGCACATCGCCCGTAAGTATGGTTCCCATTGGTAGTCCGAGCATGTGGAACCGCAAAAAGGGAAATATCGCTATTGTCCATCCTGGCGGTGGAATGTGACTGCGCGATCACGAAGCTCAAGTTGCTCCGCACTCCACCTTTTGGCTCCCGGGCAGAAGGATGCGGCCGGGTTCATCAAATTAAATGCGCTGCGGCTGCAGAGGCTAGAGGGACGGGGGAGGTCGGGCGCTGGCCAGGTCTCGTGTCGACACTGAGCGGACATCCAGCGCCCCGATCCCGGCTACCTGTGGGAATACTCCGTGAAGATGTAATCCTTGCCCTGCGCGAGCACATGGCACGCGACCCCGCACTTGGCGTCGTTCGCCTGCGGCGGCGCGTCTTTCTCGGTCGCGGGGCTAAACGTGTCGGACGCGGCGTCGTAGTTGAACGCGGCGTATCCCCATCCGCCGCTGTCCGGGTCCGTGAACCGCTTGCTGTCCTTTACTATAAAGTCAACGTTCGCCTGGGCTCCCGGCACTTCCGTCGTCGGATCGGGAGCATCCGCGCTCTTTTCCGGCTTCCAATGGATCTTCGCGATCTTGGAGCCTTCGGGGAACGGCTTGCCGTTGCCGGGAACGCCAGCCCGGTAGGCCTCGATCATCACTGGATTGGCGAGGATCGCAGCGAACTGAGGACGCTCGGAAACCGGGACGGGGGGAAGTGACGTCCTGCCCGCCCGCTATTGCCTCTCATAGGTGAAGGGTTTGCCCTCGAGCTCGCGGATCGGGGAGCCGCCGTAGGTCATGAGAAGAGTGCTCTTGCCTTCGCGCTTCAAATGCGTTCCCGCGAACCTCTTCTTGCCGAGGTCGCCCGGATCGAACTCGAAGACATAGACCTTGCCGGCGCCGGTTTTGCCGTAGAGCCCTATGCTCTGGTAGGGCACGCCATACATATCTAGCCCGAGCGACACTTGCGTCGGCGCGGTCGCGCACTTGACCTCGTAGCCTTCCGCGCCCGTCACGCCGACCTCGATGGTGCGCCCGTCACAGGCGGCCCGCACGTTGATGCCGCTCACGGGTTGGCCGGTCGTGGTGTGAACGACGATGTCGAAGCCTGCGCCTTTCCCGGCCTCGAGGCGCATGAAGGCGAAGCGCGCAGCCTTGTCATAGGCAGGACTTTCGAGCACGACGTCGCCGCCGTCGAGCCTCCATCTTCCCTGCGAGGTCTCGTCGTAGGCACCATAGGCGAGGAAATATTCGAAGGTCCCGCCGGCGGAGAGCCTGAGACACGAGCCGACCTCCATCACGCCGCGAAGGCAGTAGCTCCCCTCGACGTCTCCCGCCGCAAGCGGCTCTGCCGCAGCAAGAGAGAGGCCTGCCGCCGCGGATGCAATCAGGGCCAAAAGGATGGCATGTCGCGCAATCATTCGAGCACTCCGGTGCGGGCGGAAGAGAACGATGACCAACAGGGCCGCTATCGCAGGGCCTCGTCATCGAGAAACCATGTGCTGCCGAGGAGCCGCCCCGGGGTCGTCATTTCGACTTTGACCTGATTTTTCCCGGGCTCGAAGCCCAGGACCTTCACGGTGAGCGGATTGATGAATTGCCAGGCCTCCCGCTCGGAGAGGATCTGATCCTGATAGGACGCGAAAGCTTTAAAATCTCCGCTCTTCCTCGTCTGCTGCCATTTTGCGAGCTTGTCCGCGTCCTCGAACCAGATCGAATTGGGCTTCACCTCGAGCGTGGCTCCGGTCTGGATCTCGCCGGCAAGGGCGCCGATGCCGAGGGCCGCCGCAAGCAGCAAGGCCGCGGCCAGACCCGCAATCACGGCGCGCTGTCGCATTCCGATATTCCTCCAGCGTCGTTTGCCGGCGACCCTATCGCGATCCGGGGTCGCTTGGAACGGTCGCGCTGCCACCGACAAGCGCGACGCGGCGGGTTTCATCAAGCTCAATGTTTGAGGGGAAGGATGCTCGCGAAGCGGGACGGGGGAAGTGACGGCTCTGGGTCGCACGTGACTATTTTTGACACCAAGAGGGTAGTGGCGCCTGCCAGCTACCAACGCGCGGGTGTCTTCAGCTCGAGCGCACGAGTTCAGTGAATTTTGTCAGCGGCTGATCACCGCAACCGATCAGGGGTACCTGCTCCGGCATGACCGCGCCCTGCTTGTAGCCATCGACCTGACCGTCACTGAAATAGAATAAATAGTAGAAAGTGCCCGGCGCGCCGATCAGGTTGGGCAGTCCCAGCTTGACGCAGACGGTCGGTCTCGTGCCGCCGTAAATTAGACCCACGAACTTCTGGTGGGGCTGCGATATTTCGGCGAACCGAATAGTGGAAACGTCCTCCCACTGCCGCAGCTTGGCCGCGATCAACTGCCGGTAGTTCGGCGGAGCCGAAACAGAGCCTCCGCCGCCCGTCAGAGTACCCGCCGATGCGCACCCGACCAAAATCGCAGAAATCGTCACTAGTCCGGCGCGCGCCGTCACTTCGCGGACGCGGAGACTTAACTCACCCATTGTCGTGACCTCTGAGCACATCGCCCGTAAGTATGGTTCCCATTGGTAGTCCGAGCATGTGGAACCGCAAAAAGGGAAATATCGCTATTGTCCGTCCTGGCGGTGGAATGTGACTTCGCGATCACGAAGCTCAAGTTGCTCCGCACTCCACCTATTGGCTCCCTGGCCTGAACAGACCACAGAACTGCAAACCGCCTCTTCGCCGACGCTCGTGACCTTCGAGGACGACCACGCTGCCACCGACAAGCGCGACGCGGCGGGTCCGTCAGGCTCAATGCGCTTCGGCTGAGGACGCTCGGAAAGAGGGACGGGGGAGGTCGGGCGCTGGCGCACGCCAGGTCTCTTGTCGACACTGAGCGGACATCCAGCGCCCCGATCCCGGCTACCTGTGGGAATACTCCGTGAAGATGTAATCCTTGCCCTGCGCGAGCACATGGCACGCGACCCCGCACTTGGCGTCGTTCGCCTGCGGCGGCGCGTCTTTCTCGGTCGCGGGGCTAAACGCGTCGGACGCGGCGTCGTAGTTGAACGCGGCGTATCCCCATCCGCCGCTGTCCGGGTCCGCAAACCGCTTGCTGTCCTTTACGATAAAGTCAACGTTCGCCTGGGCCCCCGGCACTTCCGTCGTCGGATCGGGAGCATCCGCGCTCTTTTCCGGCTTCCAATGGATCTTCGCGATCTTGGAGCCTTCGGGGAACGGCTTGCCGTTGCCGGGAATGCCGGCCCGGTAGGCCTCGATTATCACTGGATTGGCGAGGATCGCAGCAAATGCGTGCTCGGTCTTGCTGACGGAAACAGTCTGCCAGTCCTCGTAGCCCTTGAACTCGGAGAATGCGAGCCCGCCCGGCACCTGCACGGTGTACTTGTCCTCGGCCGCAAGGGCGAAGCTGCCCGCAGCAGCGAGGATCAATGCAATGGTCGCAATCGACTGGGCGTTTTTGCGCTTGAGCCAGCGGACTGTCGGAAGACGCAGCATATCTAGCCTCCAAATCTGAGACCGAGAACGTTTTCGGCTCCGCCACGCTATGGTGCCATGCGGCCGTGAAAAGTCCCCCTTTCGGGGGACAACAAAATATCCACACTGGCCCTAAGCCGACGCGGCGGTGTGAACTTTGCTCGACTCTCGAGCAGACGTCGGGTCTCCTGCCCGTCAACGTTCCAAGCCTTCGAGCAGGGATGCGAGCACGGCGTCGATCGGCTTCGCGCCGACCTTTTCGGTCAGCAGCTGACCGTCGATCGCAAGCAACGTGAAACCGTGCACGAGCGCCCACGCGGCCGCAGCCTGGCTGCGCACGGGTTGCTTCTTGAATGCGCCGCTATTCTGGCCGCGCTCGAGGATGCCGATGAGCTCCGCGAACGCGCTCGCGCCGGCCTCATCCAGCTTCGGAAAGGTTCCCTTGTCCGCGTCGGCACTGAACATCAGCCTGTAGAGGGAGGGATTGGCTGTACCGAAGTGAATGTAGGCCTTGGCCGCCGCCATGAATTCCGCTCGTGCCGATCGAAGCGGCCGCTCGAGTGCACGAGTCAGACCTGTTCGCGCAGCTCATTGAAGCCGAGCGTTGCGAGCTCGGCCAAGCAGCGCGCTCTTGTCGGGAAAGTGCTTGTAGGGCGCGGCATGGCTGACGCCGGCCCGGCGCGCCACCTCCCGCAGCGTGAATTGCCAGCCCTTGTCCTCGCGCAACATGTCCTGCGCCGTTTCGATGACGACGCGCTTCAAGTCACCATGGTGGTAAGGGCGCGCGCTCTTTTCCTGCATTTTCCGGCCTTTATTTCACAAGACGTTCACAAGAATGTTTACACACGAAACATATGTTGACAGCGTCAACACTCGCAGCTATATACGCCTCACAAGTTGCCACTGTCAACATAGGAGATCAAGCCATGAATGCCCATGTCATCATCCCCGCCGACACCAGCCTGACCGACATCCTTGCCCGCCAGTGCGCCGCGTTCCTGCGCGACGGGCCGCCGACGCTGGCGGCGCGGAAGGCCGACCTGCTCAAGCTGAAGAATGCCGTGCGGGCGCGCCTCCCCGAGCTCGAGCGCTCGCTCAATTCCGACTTCCAGGGACGCTCCGCCAAGGAGACCGCGATCCTCGAGGGCGTGGCCATCGTCCAGGGCATCAACTATCTGCGACGCAATCTCAAAGGCTGGATGCGTCCGCAGAAGCGGCACGTGGCCATGCAATTCCGCCCCGGACACGCGCGCGTCGTCTACCAGCCGCTCGGTGTCGTGGGCATCATGTCGCCCTGGAATTTCCCGGTCGGGCTTTCACTTATGCCGCTCGCGACGGCAATTGCGGCCGGCAATCGGGCGATGATCAAGCCGTCCGAGTTCACGCCGGCAACAAGCGATCTCCTGGCCAAGATGCTGTCCGACATCTTCCCGGAGGAGCAGGTGGCCGTGGTGACGGGCGGGCCCGACGTCGGCGCCGCATTCTCGGCGCTGCCTTTCGACCACCTTGTCTTCACCGGAAGCACGCCGGTCGGAAAGGCCGTGATGAAGGCTGCCAGCGCGAACCTAGTTCCGGTAACGCTCGAGCTCGGCGGCAAATCGCCCGTCATCGTCGGTAAGGGCTCCTCTCTCGAGCGCGCCGCGGCCAGCATTGCCTTCGGCAAGCTTTCCAACGGCGGGCAGATCTGCGTCGCGCCTGACTATGCGCTCATTCCGGAGAACGAGGTCGACGCCTTTCTCGCGGCCTACGATAAGGCGGTGCGGTCGCTTTATCCCGACGGCCCGGCGAGCGGCGATTTCACCTCCATCATCAACGAGCGCCACTATGGCCGGTTGCGTGCGCTCCTCGACGAAGCCCGCGCCAAAGGCGCTCGGGTCATCGAGGTCGGCGCAAACCCTGCGGCCGCGCGCACGCGTCCGCACACGCTGGCGCCGACCGTGGTTCTCGGCGCGACCGACGATATGGGCATCATGAGCGAGGAGATCTTCGGACCGGTTCTGCCGATCGTGCCCTATCGCGACTTCGACGAGGCGGTCGCGCGCATCAATGCCGGACCGCGGCCGCTGGCGCTCTACTATTTCGGTGGCAACGGCGAGGATCGCCGCAAGGTGCTCGAACGCACGACGTCCGGCAACGTGACGATCAACGATACGTTGCTGCATTACGCTCAGGACGATCTGCCGTTCGGCGGCGTCGGCTCGAGCGGCATGGGTGCCTATCACGGCATCGAGGGCTTCAAATCGCTCAGCCACGCGAAGGGCATCTTCGAGCAGAGCCGATGGAACCTGACGGGCGCCCTTCGCCCGCCATTTGGCTGGCTCTCCGGCTTCGTAACGCAGTTTCTCCTGCGATGACATCCGCGGGATCGCCGTATCTGCGCGCCACCGTCAATGGGCGCGCAGAGCGGCCTTCCGCGGACAGCAAGAGTACACGGATACCGGCGCCAGGGATGCGGTATCCGCCCCAGCCGAGCATCCGGACTGGAGCCTTCGACATGAGCGATCGATCGGAACATGCCTGCCCGGTCATGCGCGCCGCCGACGCTCTGACGGCATCGTTGGCGGCGGCTCGCAGGCGTAAAGTCACGTCCTCAATTCGCGCGCGGCGCGAGGCCAACCCTCACGCCTGCGTCGATGACGGGACTGTCACTTCTTGACTTCCTTGCCTTCCTCGGCCGGAGCCAGGCAAGGGCGAGCTTTGACCTCGCAGCGAAAGAGCATCTGCGCCGCGGCCGTGCCGACGCTCGAGCGCGAGCAGCGATGCTCGTAGTCGCGCGCGTTATCGATCGACATGAATTTCTCGCCGAAGTCGTAGCGGACAGTCTCCATCCAGTCCTTGCGCGCCGCATCTTCCGCCCCATCCATGGTGATCCACTGCGTTCCGACGCCACGTTGCACCTCGAGGCACCGACTGGTGTCCTCGACGCGGCGGACGAAGGCCTTAACGCGGGTTGCCTTGTGGCGCTTCACTTTCGGGGGATCTTCGGTCATATCGAAAGCCGAAGCCGGCACGGCGCCAGCCGCGAATACGGCGGCAAGGATGATCATGATGGTGCGATGGCTCATTGTGGTGTCTCCCCTCTCCTCTTTGCGGCTATCCCGGGATTTATTGGCAACCCTGTTCGGGACGCCCAATTCAGGCAGTTCGGCAAGAGGCTCAACCGAGTCGGAGGGCTGTTGTGTTGCTGCAATACGATCATCCCCTAAAATCGCAAATTCCGCCCACAACATGCCAAAATCGGCTTAGGGGTCGCCAGAACAGCTGCTGGCTCAGGCCACTTTTCGGGAAGCGCGTGCGGCGCAATGGATTGAGGCCGAGGATGCTCGGGCGATGGATACCGGCGCCGGGGATGCGGTATCCTCCCCAGCCTAGCATCCGGACTGGAGCCTCTCGAACATGAGCGATCCCTCGGAACAAGCCTGCCGCGTCATACGCGCCGCCGATACCTACGACGGCAAGCAGGGCCTCACCTACTTCTGCGGCATTGCCGCCGAGACCGTCGGGTCCAAGGGCATCTGCATGCACTTGCTCACCATCCCGCCAGGCGGCAGGGCGAAAGCGCATCTGCACGAGAGTCACGAGACGGCGATCTACGTGCTCGCGGGCGAGGCGGTCGCGCTCTATGGCGATCGCCTCCAGCATCATGCCGTCACCAAAGCGGGCGATCTGTTCTACATCCCGGCCGGCGTGCCGCATCTGCCGATCAACATGAGCGACAAGCCCGTATCCGCGGTCATCGCGCGGACGGATCCCAACGAGCAGGAAAGCGTCGTCCTGCTGCCGGAGCTCGAGGTGTTCGCCGAGGAGGCCATCGCGCGCATGGCCGCGGAGCCGGCATTCTCCACATAAGCGTTGCGCCTACGACCAGCTCGGCGCGACCCGCTTGATCAAGCTCGATGCGCCACCGGTGACGACGCTAAAGATGCGGAACGGCGTAGGAAGGCTTCTGCCGACCTCGAGCAAAAAGGCTCACGTCGATAGTGCGTTGCGTGCTTCTGTTGCACTCCGGCCACGATGACAATGCAACCCCCAACTATCGTGACGAGGCCCGATACGCCGCGCGACTCACTCGTTCTACTTGACGTCAGAACGTCATTTTGATTCCTTTTTTGGAGCCGCGCGATGTTCGCAAAGGTTTTTCGAAACCTGGCCGGTGCTGTCGCGATATTCTCAATTTTGGCTGGATGTGCTCACCAATATCCAGACCCGGTCGTTGTCGACGGCGCCCCGCCCCAAGCCGCAGCCGAGCCTTACAGGACCAACGGCATTCTAGAGTTCTGCGCGCAGAACGAATGGGTCTGCATTCTGGCCGGGCTCGCCGCGTTTGGCGCCACGGTCGCCATCATCAGCAGCACGGGCGGCGACAGCGACTCGCAATCGCAGTGACGTGGACGCGGCTGAGGACGCTCGAGATGCGGAACAGGGGATCTGGCCGCCCTCACAACACTTCGAAGACGCTGTAGACCGGGCCATCGGCCAGGCGATGGCCGATGCCGATCGCGAGAATGCGGTTGATCCAATCGTAGTGCGCGGACGCCGTCTCGAATACGGGATTGATGCGGAAGTAATAGCTCGCCGGATCGACCACCTCTCCCTTGTCGATCCGCTCCATGACCTCGGGCGGACCGCAGCGCATGCCCTTGTATGTCATGCCGATCAGCGCGCCGTCCGTTGTCTTGAGGACGAGGCGAACGTCCAACGTCGTCGGGCCATCGCTGCGGACCATCTGCCAGTCGCTGCCGCCCTCGAGCACTTCGCCAGATAGCCGCTCGCCCTCGAACGAACCCCCGGGAACCACGCCGATGCGGCGCACTCCGCCCGGCACGGCGCCGACAACCTGCAGCTTTCGAACGTCAAGGCGCATCACGAACAGCGGCCGAGTGCGCACGGATTTGAGGCTTTCGGGCAAGTCGTTCGTCAGGCTCGTTACCATCGCGTCTCTCGCGCTAAACGTAACCGCCGTTCGCCCGTAATGTCTGACCGTTAACCCAGCCGGCATCCGGTCCGGCGAGGAAGCTCACGACGCCCGCGATCTCCTCGGGCGTGCCGAGCCGCTCGAGAGGCGACTGCCTGGCGATCTGCTCGATCAGCTGAGGCGTCTTGCCCGTAAGGAAGAGATCGGTCGAAGTCGGCCCCGGCGCAACGGCGTTGACGGTGATGTTGCGGCCGCGAAGCTCCTTGGCCAAGATGCTCGTCATCGCTTCGACGCCTGCCTTGGTCGCCGCATACACGGCATAGGTCGGCGGGAGCGAGCCGACAACGCTCGACGAGAGATTGATGATGCGCCCGCCAGCGCGAAGCCTCCTCACGCCCTCGCGAAGCCCGTTGAACGTGCCTTTGAGATTGATGGCGATCATGCGGTCGAAGGCGTCGTCGCCCGTGTCCATGATGCTCGCCAGCGTCATGATGCCAGCGTTGTTGACGAGGACGTCGACGCCGCCAAACGACGTCTCGGCGGCATCGAACATTTTGCGCACCGCTTCGGGATCGCCGACGTCACCCTTGAACGCGACGGCGCGTCCGCCCGCTGCGGCAATCTTGCCCGCGAGCTCCTCGGCCGACGCGCCGCTTTGCGCGTAGTTGATAACGACGGCAAAGCCGTCATCGGCGAGACGCGCCGCGATTGCTGCGCCGATTCCGCGCGATCCGCCGGTAACGATTGCGACTTTGCCTTGAGGATTGGCCATCGATGCTCCTCGTCCTTCGGTGATGCTGGGCGCGCCAGTCCAGAAGCTAGAGCCGGAGGGTGTCCGCGCGATAGAAGAATCTGAAGCCGGCGGCTGCGAGGACGACAAGGGCGCCACCGGCTATAAGGACGCAGCCGAAGGCGGGCTGTATCGTCGTCTGGGAACGCCAGGGGCTTAGCGGCGGAAACGGGGGAGGGATCGATGGACACTTTCTTCGACTTCTTCGACGGTGCCGCCAAGCAGGGCCTAAGTGCGATCCTCGAAGCAGCCCTCATGGGTCTACTCGCGGGCGCGGCCGCGCTCTTTGCGCGAAGTTGGGTCCGGCGCGGCAAAGTGTGGGTCAAGGACGAGGAAGGCCATACCTGCATGTCGCCATTGATCCTGCTCGTCGGCCTCTTGTGCGCGGCCATGGCGGCGGCGTGCCTGGTGCTGGGCCTTATCGATCCGGGCTCACTTCGCGAGCGCGGCCAGCTCATTGCCTGGGCCGGGCTCGTCGGTGGCTTTTCGCTGGCCTTCCTGCTCATCCTGCCGTTCTCGCGCCACAGCTGGGACTGGGACCGGGAGAGCCTCACCTGGCGCGGCGCGTGGCGCTCGGTCTCGATGCCGTGGCAGGACATCGCCCGCGCCGGCAAGAGGTGGGATGGGCAGTGGTTCGTGGCGGACGCACGCGGCAGGAAAATATACTGGTCGCCCTACACGCTCGAGCACGAGGCATTGCGCGAGGCGATCGCGAGGCGGCGGCCGGATATCACACTTCCCGCTCCCTGATGCTCATGGGAGCAGTGGAGGAATTTGCCGCGTGACGCGCGCCTAACTATGCTGGGCTGCGATCGGGGGCGACAGCGAGCTCGACGACGGAGTGCGCAGATGACCGGAAACGAGGACCCGCCGCCCGTTTCGACGCCGAGGGTTCCCTATCTGCTGCGGTTTCTCGGGCTCAATATGGCGCTCGGGACGGCGATCGGCGCCGCATTCGTGTCCCTGATCCTGCTCGCCAATGTTGCGGGCTTGAAGGATCTCATCGCGGGCTCCGGCCAGCCGCTCCTGCCGCTGTTCCTGCTCTACTTCTTCAACGCGCTCACCTTCGCGAGCGTCGCCATGGGGGTCGCGATCATGAGATTGCCGTACGAGCGCTGAGGGGGCGGCGCGCAATCGGCGGCAATGGGTTTCGCGGCTTGCGCAGCCAGCCCAGCGTGCGAGCTAGAACCACATGTCCGCGACGCAGCGTCCGTCGCGGCCAAGGTCATCGAAGCTTTGAAGTCCGTCGAAATGATCGACGACGATGGCGCCCACCGCGTCGGGCTCGGCGAGGCGCAGATTGACGGCGATGCGGCGGCGGCCGTCGTCGCCGGGGGCGGTCGCGCGCCAATAGGCGACGCAGCCGCAGTCGGCACAGAAATGAAAGCCGAGCGTCCGGCGTCCCCGGCCGTAAACCCGCGTAGGGCCCGACACGCGGATCAGTTCGTCTTCGTAGTCGTAGGCCCAGAGCACGCCGTAGCGCCGGCAGACGGTGCAGTTGCAGGCCGTGGCCGACTCTGGCGTGCCTGCAAAACTCCAGCGGACTGCGCCGCAATGACAAGAGCCTTCGAGCATCGGGCCTCCTTGACCTTGACGCGCCATGATGACGCGCCATATGCCGAAGCAATTGCACGATCGTCGTGCCGGGCAATATCCAGGCGTGTCCAAATAGTACCGGCAAAACGCCTCTTTTGCGGCCCATGGGACCCAGGCGCCGGTTTCGACGTTAAAGGAATGCCATGAACATCATGAGATTGCTGCTCGCCGTGTTGGCCTCGACGATCGCGCTCACCGCGGCGGCGCATGCCCGGGGCGTGTGCACGTCAGACGGTTACCTCAAACTGTACAGTGGCGACCGGGTGCCGACGCCCGCGTGCCAGGCTGCCCTGATGGGCCGGGTGGCGCGGAGCCACGGGCTCAAGGTCTCGGATGCTCAGATCCGACGCAATCCGCAGGTGCGGGAACGGGTCTGCGAGCGCGTCGGTTACGGCGGCCGCCTCGTGATCGCCTGTCAGCTGATCGACCGCTACTAGCGTCGCCGACGATGGCCGGACCGCCTGCTGGCACAATGACGCAGCCGGCGTGAGGCCGGCCGTGGTGCCCTGTCTCCCACGGAACAGATCGCAAGCCCTTTGATCGCGCACATGGGCGCCCCGACCCGGGCGCACCCGCCCATGGGTCAGCACATCGAGGGATGATCCATGGCGCAGATGAGGAATGTCAGCGGAACGGCCTTTGTCGTGGCCGAGTACCGCTCGGAAGAGAACGATGCGGCGCGGCCGCTCTATCGCGACACCATCGTCAATCTGCTTCTCAACGACGAGAGCCGGCAGGCCGCTGCGCGGGCCGCGGTCGGCTTTCCGCTCGTCAAGGAGATGGTCAAGATCAGAACCCGGTACTACGACGACATGCTCGAGCAGCAGATTGCAGCTGGCTGCCGGCAGGTCGTCCTGCTGGGCGCAGGTCTCGACACGCGCGCCATCAGAAAATCCGCGCCGCATGTCGCCTATTTCGAGATCGACGACGCGGAGACTCTGGCGCTGAAGCAGGCCTGCTTCGAGCATCACGGGCTCTCGGCCGACGTCGAGTTCATCGGCGGAAACTATGTAACTGAGGGGCTGGTCAACCTGTTGAGCAAGAGCCGATTCGATCCCGACCTTCCGACCTACGTCATCTGGGAAGGCAACACGATGTATCTGCCCTTCAGCGGCAACGTGACCGTCATGGAGGAGCTGCGCGACACCGTGAGCCGCTTCCGCGTGTCGTTCGACTACTTCGCCCAGGCCATGATCGCCAAAGCCACGGGCGAGCCCGGCTTGACGCAGATGGTCGAGAACTTCGCCAGCATGGACGCGCCTTGGATCACAGGCTTCGACAACATCGAGGCCCTGGCCGACGAGGTGGAGCTCAAGGTGATCGATAATGTCACGACCGGCGAGCTCCATCGGCGCTACCGGCCGGACGCTACGGCAGCGCCGGCGTTCGGGCCCTACTATTCGATCTGCACGCTGGGATCGCGCTAGCGTCAGTTCGAGGTGCGCGAGGCCATGACCAGGACAGGCACCTTGCGGTAGAGGTCAGGGAAGAGGCGCTCGAGAGCCGCGACCTTCGGCAGATCGTTGATGACGATGTAGGCGTAGGTCGGGTTCAAGGTGAGGAAATCCTGGTGGTAGTCCTCGGCGGCGTAGAAGCTCTTGCCCGGCTCGATCTTCGTCACGATCGGCTTCGGGAAGGCCTGCGCCTTGTCGAGCTCGCCGATATAGGCCTGGGCGATCTTCGCCTGCTCGTCCGTCGTCGGGAAGATCGCCGAGCGGTACTGCGTTCCTAAATCGGGGCCCTGGCGGTTGAGCTGGGTCGGATCGTGCGCGACGGAGAAGTAGATCTGCAGGATGCGCCCATAGCTGATCTGGCGCGGATCGAACGTCACGCGGACGGCTTCCGCGTGGCCCGTCGTGCCGGTGCCGACCACCTCGTAGCGCGCGGTCGCCTTGTCGCCGCCCGCATAGCCGGAGACGGCGCTGGTCACGCCCTTGACGTGCTGGAAGACGCCCTGGACGCCCCAGAAGCAGCCGCCGGCGAGGAGCGCGACTTCGGTGTCGGCGGCGGGCGGAGCCTCTGCAACGGCCGGCGGCGGTATTTTGCGCGCTTCGTCGGCCGCGGATGACACGCTGCTCAAAGGCAGAAGATTGCCGATGACAACGAGCGCGGCCGCGGCGGCCGACGCAATCCCAACAAGGCGCAGCGGCGATCGTGATGTCAGCATCGGTGGCTCCGTTCGGGCAAGCGGCCAATCGAGGAGGGCCGGAAATACCGGCAACGCATGTGCTGATATACGTCGTCCGCGCGGGGCGAGTTTCAAGGTGCGCGCTCGGAAGCCCGATCAATCAGGATATTATGATATTCCGACTGAACCGGCGTCTCTAAGATAATCTCCGCGCATTGCTACGAGCCAGTCCTTATTTCTTATGGAGTTTTCAGATGGGAACATTGTCCACCCTCAGCAACATTCAAATCGATCGGGCCGCCGCCTTCCCGAAGAAGTTCGCCGACAACCCATTTCGCACACTGGCTCTCGGCGAGATTCAGCACCGCAACGCTGCTCTCGATGCCCTCTTCTATGACGTCGGAATGGTCGGCGACCGACGAAACGCCCAATCTCGCGTTCTGGCTCGCGCGCGAGGGGGCGATCATCGTGTGCCGCCGTTCGACGGGCCGCTCCGCGTTTCCTAACACTTCGGGATTTCTTCCGGGATGGCGGGTCTGTGGCGGCGCTCGCCGTAGCCGGCGTCGGCAGTTCCGCACCGGCGCAGCCGCGTTCGCGCGCAATGTGGCAGCGGTCTCGACAAGCCGGTCGCAGCGGTGGTTTCCGGCGTACGGCAGGCCGATGTCTCTGACCGAAGCCGTGGGCAGCTTCTTTTGGTTCGGTGGACTGAACAGCCTCAGGCATCTGTTCGAACCGCTCGATGCCGTTTCGAAGATGTTCTCCGAAAGCGAACGGTCGCTCGAGCTCGCCGAGGGGGCTTTTTGGACGCGCACAAGCAAGGACACGGAGACGGTTGTCGCGCTGCTCAAAGACGAGCGCTTCACAGCGCGGCTTCTCGTGGGCCATTCCAAGGGCAACCTCGTGATCTCCGAGGCGCTTTATGCAATTGCAGCGGAAGACGAAGACCAGGCAAGATCGCTGGCAAATCGTTGCCGGATCATCACCATCAGCGCCAAGATCGGCATGCCGCGCCTCTTCCACGATGTGATCGATGTCATCGGCGAATGGGACTGGTTCGGGGCACTCAATTCACGCCCGGATCTTCCAGCCGACTACGTCGTGCCAAGGGCCTGGCACAGCACCAACCCGGACTTTCCGAAGGGCATGGGCATCGACGTCACCGCAACATTGCACAAGGTCCTGGCAATGCGCCCATCGGCGCAGGCGGCCCGGCCCTTGAAGAATGCGTCTGAGATTTTGGACCGTGCCGCAACGCATGACGGCCGCCATGCGAAGCTCGATACCGAAGGCTGCAAGGACGGTCTGACCGTATTTCCTTTCTTTGGCTCAAATCCTAGGGAAGGATCGGATGCCGTTCCTTCCCACCTCCAGCGGACCTCGTCCCAATGACCCGCACCTCCCTCAACAGCACGCTCCGCCGCGCCTATGTCGTGCTTGGGCTCGTGCTGGCGCTATCTCTGGCCTCGAAGTTCGCCGACCGGATACCGGGCCTTGCCGGAACGCCGCTCGCGCCGATCGCGGCGGGCGTCTACGACTATCTCAAGGACATGTCGCTGGTGTTGTCACGGTCGTCGCCGCCTACCTCGCGAACGTGTTCCAGAAGCGGTCGAAGTTCGTCGAGAGCCTCGAGGAGGAGTGGCGCGGGATCGTGCGCACCAAGTCGGCGCTCTACACCTTCTGCGAGAAGCAGTACGCCTCGACCGACGACTATCTCGCCGCCTTCTGCCGCATCAGCGAGACGATCGACAACATGCGCATCGTCTATTGCAACGCCGGCGAGACGGCTGAGCTCGTCGGTCTCTATCCTTATGCGCCGCTGCACGACATGCGCCGCGCCCTACAGTCGATCGACCCGAGGAAGCGTAGCGAAATCCCGGCCGAGGAGAAGAAGCTCGTGCGCGACGCCATCTTGCAGTCGTTCTATGCGCTGCGCGAAAACTTCCTCGAAGAGCTCGATCTCGACGAGCCGGCGCACCCGCTCCTCATCTCGGGCGGGCGGCGCCTCAAGCTGCCGGGCGCGACGCGCGGGGCGAGGGCGCGGCAGGAGCGGCAACGGGCGCGCCAAGACAGCAGCCCGCCGCTGCGGCCCGACATCGAGACGCTGCTCGGCCGTCTCTACGACCGCGAGCAGGAGACGCTGGCGCGAAGCAGCGGCGGCCGCGACGGCCAGCCGCGGGGCTAAATAGGCTTAATGCCACCTGCTGGCGGATGGCCCGCCAATGTGCTACGTCCCGGCCAACATTATTG